>JBBIIK010000050.1:0-26712 GCA_037446555.1 Acidobacteriota bacterium | reverse complement strand
ACGAGCACTGGCTGATCGAAAGGCTTCACTTTCAGACCCCGCGGCAGGCTCACCAAGCCTTGCTTGCCCTCGAACCTGCCGCATGACGATAATTCAAAAAACTGTCCAAGAAATCGGGGGCGGTACACACCATACTCTGTCCACCTCGCCCGGAACGACTGAGAGCACGTCCAGTTCTCCGCGTCGGAAGAGTTCCTCCAGGCATTCCATCCACAACGGCTGCACTCCATAGGCGCGCTCGCCCAGCGCCGGCGGCAGCACCAGACCTTCATAATTTTGGCAATAGAGATGTATGCAGGCCTCTCGGAACACGGCAAACGGCTTCAAGGGTTCGAAAACGGCAACGATAAACGCACTGTCATTGAAGTTCCCGGTTGCGTCACCGTCCGTGGTGAAAAAGCAGCCCCGGCGGCGCCCGAGCTCGACCGAGACACTCCACGAGCCGCTGCAATGGCTGCTTGGGTTCCATCCGCCAAACAACCACATGCCGCCGGATTTTCTGAAGCGGTTGCCTTCCAGCCGCGAGAGCAGGTATTGCTCTTTGTCCACTTTCTCGAAGTTGACTTCATCAAGATCAATCAGCCATCCGAGACGCTCCCAATCCTTTTCCGGGAGGTCTTCTTCCTTTCCCAGCACGAGCCGGTGGCAAAAACCCCGGCAGTCCCTCCACGATCAGGCGGGAAACGCCCCACCCGACCGGGTAGTGGTAGGAGCCGAAAATGTCTCCAGGAGAGCACACATACCGAAAAGAGCCTTTCCCGCCAGTGATCGGAACCGGCTCTCCCAGGAATTGCTCGAATATGTCGCGGACCTTTTTCCAGGCCACTTTGTTCCAGGGGAAGGGGAGCTTGGCCATTTCGATGTTCCCGGCGAGTCTACAAGGCCGGCCGCCCCAACGCAATCCGGCGCGGCGCAGCCGTTTCCCTCCGCGACGAACAGGAACCGGAGAAGCGCATGCGGAACTCGATAAGATGGCCATATGCGCTTCTCTCTCGGGCTGGATGATTTCGGGCGGCTGGAGAGCCGGATCGGCGACGATCAGGAAGAGCACACCCTCTGGGCAGCCGAGCCGGAGGCTGCGCTGAGCGATCTCTCCGCCGCGCTGGACGATCTCGAAATCTCGGGCTCGGGCGAGTGCGTGTGGCTGCTGAGCGGGGGCGAATACCGCTGGGTGTTCCGCCGCGAAGACGGGCGCCTGCGGCTGGCCGTGATGTTCCTGCACAGCGTGGCGGTGGGCTATCAGCACGTTTACTGGGGCGAGCATCCGCTGGAGGAGACGCTCGGGCAATTTCGCGGCGAGATCCGCCGCTTCCGCCAGAAGCAGGGCTGAGGCATTCCGGACGGCGGCGGCGTTCGCCCGCAAGGCGCACGACACGGCGGGGCTGGGAAACCCCTGCGGTAGAATGAAGTGAAAGCCCCGCATCCATGATCGATACTCTTCTGGCGAAGATTTTCGGCACCAAGCACGAGCGAGAAGTAAAAAAGCTCCGCCCCTGGGTGGAAGCCATCAACAGCCGGGAGCCCTCGCTTCAGAAGCTGAGCGACGTGGAGCTGGCGGCGAAGACTGCCGAGTTCAAGCAGCGGCTGGCGAACGGCGAACCGCTGGACGACTTGCTGATGGACGCCTTCGCCGTGGTGCGGGAGGCGTCGCGGCGCGTGCTGAACATGCGCCACTTCGACGTGCAGCTGATCGGCGGCATCGTGCTGCATCAGGGCAAGATCGCCGAGATGAAGACGGGCGAGGGCAAGACGCTGGTGGCGACGCTGCCCGTCTACCTGAACGCGCTCACCGGCGACGGCGTGCACGTGGTGACAGTGAACGATTACCTGGCGCGGCGCGACTCGGAGTGGATGGGGCGCATCTACCGCTTCCTCGGCATGAGCGTGGGGCTGATCGTCCACGGGCTGGACGACGAGGAGCGGCGGGCAGCCTACCACTGCGACATCACCTACGGCACCAACAACGAGTACGGCTTCGACTACCTGCGCGACAACATGAAGTTCCGGCTGGAGGACTGCGTCCAGCGGGAGCACAACTTCGCCATCGTCGACGAGGTGGACTCGATCCTGATCGACGAGGCGCGCACGCCGCTCATCATCAGCGGCCCGTCGGAGGAGTCCACCGACAAGTATTACCGGGTCAACGCCATCATTCCTCGGCTCGTGCGGGGCGAAGTGATCGAGGGGCGCGAGCCCGGGCAGAAGTACACCACCGGCGACTACACGGTGGACGAACGCAACCGGACCGTGGCGCTCACCGAGGAGGGCGTGGCGAAAGTCGAGCGCCTGCTCGGCGTGCCGAACCTCTACGACCCCGAATACATCGAGCTGAACCACCACGTGCAGCAGGGGCTGCGGGCGCACGTGCTGTACCAGCGCGACCGCGACTACATCGTGAAGGACGGCGAGGTGATCATCGTCGACGAGTTCACCGGGCGCCTGATGCCGGGGCGGCGGTGGTCGGACGGGCTGCATCAGGCGATCGAAGCGAAGGAAGGCGTCAAGATCGAGCGCGAAAACCAGACGCTCGCCACGGTCACCTTCCAGAACTACTTCCGGCTGTACAAGAAGCTGGCCGGCATGACGGGCACGGCGGACACCGAGGCGGCGGAGTTCAACAAGATCTACAACCTCGACGTCGTCGTCATCCCGACCAACAAGCCGATGATCCGGCGGGACCTGAACGACATCGTCTACCGGACTGAAGCCGAAAAATGGCGCAACGCCGCCAAGGACATCGCCGAGCGGCACAAGACGGGCCAGCCGGTCCTGGTGGGCACCATTTCCGTCGAAAAAAGCGAAAAATTAAGCGGAATTCTGAAGAAAATGGGCGTCCGGCACGAGGTGCTCAACGCCAAGAACCACGAGCGCGAGGCCTACATCGTGGCGCAGGCGGGCCGCCTGGGCGCAGTCACCGTGTCCACCAACATGGCCGGCCGCGGCACCGACATCCTGCTGGGCGGCAACCCGGAATTCCTGGCGCAGGAAGAGGCGCTCAAAACCCGGGCGGCGGAAACAATTCCCGCCGAGCTTTCCAGCACGATCGCCGATACGCACTTCTACTATTTCATCCGCGGCGACCTGCACTACCGCGTGCGCATCGAGGACTGGAAAGACCTCCACGCCCGATTCAAGGCCCAGTGCGACGCCGAACATGAAAAGGTGGTCGCCGCCGGCGGCCTCTGCATCATCGGCACCGAGCGGCACGAGTCCCGCCGGATCGACAACCAGCTCCGCGGGCGCGCCGGCCGCCAGGGCGATCCCGGTGAATCGCGCTTCTACCTCTCGCTCCAGGACGACCTGCTGCGGATCTTCGGCGGCGACCGCATCCAGAACCTGATGCTGCGGCTCGGCATGGAAGAGGACGTGCCCATCGAGAGCCGGCTCATCACCAAGCGCATCGAGGCGGCGCAGAAAGCCGTTGAGGCGCAGAACTTCTCCATCCGCAAGCACGTCAAGGAATACGACGACGTGATGGACAAGCAGCGCAAGGCCGTCTACGGCCTGCGCCGCCAGCTTCTGGAAGGCCGCGACATGAAGGAGCGGCTCTTCGAAATCGTCGACGGCATCCTGGCCTCCATCATCGACCTGCGCTGCCCGGATGGAGTGGATCCGTACAAGTGGGATCTCGCCGGACTCCAGACCGACATCAACTCGCAGTTCGGGGTGAAGATCCTCCCCGAGGAAGTGCAGCCGCTGTCGCGGCTCGAGATGGAGGAGTACATCCTCGAGCGGCTGCGCAAGCGCTACGACGAAAAGGAAGCCATGGTCGGGCCGGAGGTGATGCGCGAGACCGAGCGCATGGTCTGGCTTAGCGTGATCGACCAGCAGTGGAAGGACCACCTGCTGTCGATGGACCATCTGAAAGAGGGCATCGGCATGCGGGCCTACGGGCAGAAGGACCCGCTGATCGAGTACAAGAAGGAAGGCTTCCGGCTGTTCCAGGAGATGATGGACCGGATCGAAGACGAGACGGTGCGGTTCCTCTTCTTCCTGCAACCGGCCTATGCCAGGACGCAGCCGGAATTCGGCGAGGACAGCCCCTCGTGGGGCCCTGAGTCCGCCCCGGAAGGCGGCGGTGGCAGGGACGGCCACAGCGCCGACAGAAAGGCCGCGCAGTCGTCCTTCGTCGACCTGACCCGCAACCTCCAGCGAAAGAAAGAGCGCGAAATGGAGATGCTCCAGTTCGCCGGCGGCGAGGCTTCCAGCGCGCCCAAGTCGCAAGTGATCAAGGGCGCCAAGGTGGGGCGCAACGATCCCTGCCCCTGCGGCAGCGGCAAGAAGTACAAGAAATGCTGCGGCGCCTGACTCTTCTCGCGGCGGCCGCATGCGCTGCGCAAGCCGGCATCTGGCCCGAGACGTGGCATGGCTCCCGGCGTGTGAGATCCTCCTCGGCGCCGGTCTCGGACCCGGCTTTGTGGGCCGAGTATGGCGGCGAGGAGGCCGAGCGCGCTATCTATGACGGGCCAGTAGGGCGGTTCGACGCCACTGCATGGCGGCTCCAGGATGCCACCGGCGCGCTTGCCTGGTATCAGGCCAACCGCCCGGACAAATGCACTCCTGTGCGCGATTCGCTCACCAGCTGCGTCACGCCCGGCGGATTGATGCTCGCCCGGCTCAACTACGTGTTCCTGTTCGAAGGCTGGCGTCCGCTGCCAAAGGAGTTGGAAGAGCTTTTCGCTAAGACGCCGGGGATGCGCTCTGGCGGCGGGCTGCCTCACTTGCCCGGCTACTTGCCGGAGAAAGGGCTGGTCCGCAACAGTGAGCGCTACCTGCTGGGAGTGCATTCGCTGGGGAAGTTCCTCCCATGGGTGCCGCCGGCAGTCGCGGGATTCGAAGATGGCGCGGAGGCGCAGGCAGGAAAGCTCGAACTCGGCTCCGCTGTGGCCGACTACGCGATCTTCTACTACCACACGCCGCAGCTGGCCAGACTCAAGGAGCGCGAGTTCCGCCGCCAGCCTGGCTGGCTGGTCAAGCGTTCCTATGTGCTGCTGGCCGTCTTCCCGCCCGGTGTCCCGGAGGCGCAGGCCAAGGCCGTGCTGGACGCGCTGGAGTGGAAAGCAGAGGTGATCCGCAACGAGGCCACCGGACCGCCCCCCATCCCCGACGTGTTCGGCTTGCTGATCGGGATTTTCAAGCTGACCGGCGTGCTGCTGCTGATCTGCATCGGCGGAGGCAGCGTATTTGCCCTCTTCGCCGCGCTCGCGCGAAGGCGGCGCATCCGGCTTTACGGCAACGACGACCCGTACACGGTGATCCGGCTGGACTGAGGCCCCACAAGTGACAGATCCGGGCAATCCTCAAACCCTATAGGGATTGTCTAGGCTGTCGGTGCGGCGAATAAAAAGCAAAGAGAGCTGCGTTTTCTGCCGGAAAAGCCGTGCCAGGGCGCATAAGCCTACCGATTTCTCTCAGTTAGAGCGGAAACAGCGCCTTCCGGAGCGGGCGCGCCGCCAGCCGGTACAACCTGGAATTGCGTTTGTCAAGCGGAATAACATCTTTATAAATCAATATAATACAAGCAATTTCAGGGTGCGGGCATTTTCACTTGACAAGCCGTTTTCAAGCGTCTACTCTCGAATCACATACAGGTTTTTCGGTCGCGAGGCCGTCGAATCTGTTTCTCCCATTGAACATCAGAACGGGCCCGTCCCTTGGGACGGGCCCTTTGCATGTTAGCCTTGTATCTTCAGGAGAATCCCCCCACCGATGGCTGAGAAGCTGCTGCAAGTGATCCCCTTGGGCGGGCTGGGCGAGTTCGGCATGAACTGCCTGGCCCTGCGCTACGGCGACGACATCATCGTCATCGACGCGGGCATGATGTTCCCCGACGCCGAGCTGCTGGGAGTCGACATCGTCACTCCGGACTTCACCTACCTCGAACAGCACCGCGAGATGGTCCGCGGGCTCCTTCTGACGCACGGGCATGAGGACCATATCGGCGCGGTGCCGTTACTTTTGTCTGAGATCAACGTGCCGGTTTACGGCACCGAGTTCACGCTGGCGCTGGTGGAGCGCCGTCTGGAAGAGCACAAGATGGCGGATCAGGCGCGGCTGAACCGGGTGAAACCGGGCGACCGCGTGACGCTGGGACCGTTCGAGGTGGAGTTTATTCACGTCACGCACTCCATCGTGCAGTCGCTGGCTCTGGCCATCCGTACGCCTCTGGGCGTGGTGATCCACACGGGAGATTTCAAGATCGACCCCACGCCCACCGACAACGAGCTGTTCGATCTTCACACGCTGGCCGAATACGGCAGGCGGGGCGTGCTGCTGCTGCTGTCAGATTCGACCAATGTGGACCGCCCCGGCTACACGCCGTCGGAGCGCGCGGTGCTGCCGCGGTTTGAGGAGATCTTCAACCGCGCGCAGAGGCGCGTGGTGGTGGCCTGCTTCGCCAGTTCGGTCCACCGCATCCAGCAGATCCTCGACATCGCGCAGCAGAGCGGGCGCAAGGTGGCCTTTATCGGGCGCAGCATGCTCTCCTACACCGAGATCGCGCATAGCCTCGGGCTGCTGCGGATCCCCGACAACCTGCTGCTGCGGCCGCAGGATGTCATGAGCGCGCCGCCGCACCGCGTGGTGGCCATCGTCAGCGGCACGCAGGGCGAGCCGATGTCGGCGATGAGCCGCGTGGCGGTGGACAACCACAAGCACCTGCGGCTGGAGCGCGGAGACATGGTGGTGCACAGCGCCCGCATCATCCCGGGCAACGAGAAAGCCATCGGCCGCATGATGAACCACGTCGCGCGGCGCGGCGCCGAGGTAGTCGCCGGACAGAGGAACCCGCCCGTACACGTCTCCGGCCATGCCTCCCAGGAGGAGCTGAAGCTGCTGCTGAACCTCGTGCGCCCGCGCTACTTCGTTCCGCTGCACGGAGAGTACTGGCAGATGTCGAAGCATGCGGCGCTGGCTTCGCACCTGGCCGATTACGGTCTGGAGGATACCTACGTGCTGGAATCAGGCCAGACGCTGGTGATTGACGAAGACGGCGCGCGGCGGGGCGAGAGCGTCCCCGTGGGGCGCGTCTGCATCGACTCGGGCTCGATCGACGAAGTCGTGGAGGACATGGTGATCCGGGACCGCCGCCATCTGAGCGAGGACGGGTTCCTGATCCCCATCATCGCCATCGACAAGCACACCGGCCGCGTGGAGGGACTGCCGGAAATCGTCACGCGCGGATTCGTATCGCCCGAAGACCGGGCCGACCTGCTTTCAGCGGCGCGCGACGTGGTGGTGAAGACCATTGAAACCTCCTCCAGCGAAGAGCGCTCCGACTGGGGCGTGATCCAGGAGAAGATCCGCGCGGATCTGAAGCGGTTCCTGAACAAGCAGACGCAGCGGCGCCCGCTGGTGCTGCCGGTGATCCTGGAGGTCTGAGCCGGTGGTCGGGGTTGAGGACGCCTCTGGCTACCAGGGCTGGGCGGATTGCATCGTCGCGCCTTCGAACGTCGAAGAACTGGCGGCGGCGCTGCGGCGCGCGGCGGAGCTGGGCGTGGCGGTGACGCCTTCGGGCGCGGGGACGGGGATCACCGGCGGGCGCTGTCCTGAAGGCGGTTGGCTGGTTTCGACGGAACGGCTTCGGCGGCTCGCGGTAGCGCGCGGGCGTGCGACGGTAGGGGCCGGCGTTCTGCTGAAAGACCTTCAGGCGGAGGCGGCGCGCACGGGGCAGTTCTATGCGCCCGACCCTACCGAGTGGACGGCGTCGCTGGGAGGCACCATCGCCACCAATGCCAGCGGAGCGCGCAGCTTCCGGTATGGATCCACGCGGAGGCACCTGTTGTCGCTGACGGCGGTGTTCGTGGATGGATCCGTGCGCACGTTCCGCCGGGGAGAGCCGCTCGATTTCCCCTACGAGCCTGTGCGGCAGCCGCCGACGACGAAGAACACGGCCGGATACTTCCTGCCGGAAGGAGCCACGTGGGTGGATTTGTTGTGCGGCAGCGAAGGCACCTTGGCGGTGGTGGCGGAGGCGGAGGTGGGGTTGCTGCCGCAGCCGGAATCGCTGCTGGCGGGAGTCGTGTTCTTCCCGTCGGAAGAGGCGGCGCTGGAAGCGGTGGATTGCTGGCGCGGCATCGCGCAGTTGCGGATGCTGGAGTTCATGGATGCGGCGTCGCTGGAAGTGCTGCGGGAAGATGCTGCGGCGCCCGTGCCCGGCGGGGCGAGGGCGTGCCTGATGGTGGAGCAGCAGTTGGACGGGCTCGCAGGGGATGCCGTGGATGCATGGGTGGAGCGGATCGAAGATGCGGGCGCGATGGAGGAGTCGTGGTTCGGCGAGAGCACCGCAGACCGGGAGCGGTTCCGGCAATTCCGCCACGCGCTGCCGGAGGCGGTGAACGCGCGCGTGCGCAGCCGCGGCTTCCAGAAGATCAGTTCCGACTTCGCGGTGCCCCCGGAGCGCAACGCCGAGATGATGGCGTTCTACCGCCGCGAGCTGCAGCGCGGCTTCGCCGGGCGTTTTACGGTTTACGGCCACATCGGGGACGCGCACGTCCATGTCAACATCCTTCCGGAAACCGGCGACGAGGCCGCGCGCGGGCGCTCCTGGATGCTGGAGGCGGCACGCGAGGCGGTGCGGCTGGGCGGTACGGTGAGCGCGGAGCATGGCCTCGGCAAGCGCAAGCGGGCCCTGCTCGAGCTGATGTACAGCCCGGAGGAGACCGCCAGCATGCGCGCTGTGAAGACGCGCCTGGATCCGCAATGGCGCCTCAGCCCGGGGACGCTATTTCCAGACCCGAATGTCACCATTTGACCGGGGCCGCATCATTTGATAGGCATGGAGTGTCGGCGTTTTCTCCCGCCACGAATTCTCTTCGGGGGTGCGAATGGCACAAGACCGTCTTCTTGTTACTGATTCCCGGACCGGACGGCAGTACGAACTGCCGGTTACGGACGGGACGATTCACGCGACCGATCTGCGGCAGATCAGGGTTTCCGACGACGATTTCGGACTGATGAGCTATGATCCCGCTTATCTGAATACAGCGTCCTGCCGCAGTTCGATCACCTTCATCGATGGCGACAAGGGCATCCTGCGCTACCGGGGTTATCCGATCGAGCTGCTGGCCGAGAACTGCTCGTTCCTCGAGGTCGCCTGGCTGCTGCTGAACGGCGAGCTGCCCACGGCGCAGGAACTGGACAGATGGGTGGCGCAGGTGCGCAGGCACATGCTCATCCACGAGACGACGAAAAAGTTCCTGGAGGGCTTCCGTTACGACGCGCACCCCATGGGAATGCTGATCTCGACCGTGGCGGCGCTGTCGACCGTGTATCCGGACGCGAAGAACGTGCGCGACGAGGCCACCCGCCGCAGGCACATCGTCCGGCTGATCGCCAAGATGCCGACGATTACGGCCTACTGCTACCGGCACAGCTTCGGGCTTCCCTACGTCTACCCGGATCCCGAACTCGGCTACACCGAGAACTTCATGAACATGCTGTGGCGGCTGATGGAACCGAAGTACATTGCCCACCCGGTGCTGGCGCGTGCGCTGGACATCCTGTTCATCCTGCATGCCGACCACGAGCAGAACTGCTCCACCAGCACGATGCGCACGGTGGGCTCCGCAATGGCCGATCCCTACGTCTCCGTCGCCGCGGCGGCTGCCGCGCTCAGCGGTCCCCTGCACGGCGGAGCCAACGAGGAAGTGCTGCACATGCTGGACGTGATCGGGTCCAAGGACAAGGTGCCCGCCTATATCGAACGCGTGAAGAAAGGCGAAGTGCGGCTGATGGGCTTCGGCCACCGCGTGTACAAGAACTACGACCCGCGCGCCAAGATCATCAAGCGCACTGCTGACGAAGTGTTCGCCGTCACCGGCTACAACCCGAAGATTGAGATCGCCCGCGAGCTTGAGCGTACCGCGCTCGAGGACGACTACTTCGTCAAGCGCAAGCTCTATCCGAATGTGGACTTCTACTCGGGCATCATCTACGAGGCAATGGGCTTCAAGCCGAGCCTCTTCACCGTGCTTTTTGCCATCCCGCGCGTGGTGGGCTGGCTGGCGCAGTGGGACGAGTTGATGCGCGATCCCGAGCAGAAGATCGCCCGTCCCCGTCAGATCTACACCGGGCACGGCGAGCGGCAGTTTGTGCCCATCGATCAGCGCAAGCCCGCCGCAGCCAAAGCCTGATCCGGAAACGCACAGCGCATTCGCCAAAGGCGGCGTGCCGGCGCAAGCCGGCCGCCGCCTTTCCTTCCGCGGCCGGAGCGGGGCTTCCGCCCGGCCCCCCGATTCAGTACACTACAGGTCAGATTCCAACCGGGAATCCGAGGAGGCTTGCATGATCAGACTGGGAATCCTGGCCGCCCTGCTGTCGTTGCCGGTTCTAGCAGGCGACTGGACGGGCTACATCAGCGAAGACAAGTGCGGCGCGAAGCATCAGTCCGGCTCGGACGCGGATGTGAGTTGCGTGAAGGGATGCATCAAGGGGGGCGCCAAGCCTGTCCTGGTGGTGGACGGGAAGGTGGTGAAAATCGCCAACCCGGAAAAGGTGCCCGAAGCGCTCTATGGGTTGAAGGCGAAAGTCAGCGGGGAGCTGAAGGACGGCTCGCTGGTGATCGCCTCCATCGGCAAGGCGGATTGATTGTCGCTTCAGGCAGGGCTGCCGGGCAGCCCTGCCTGAAGCGCATTACAGGGCGCTGGCCGGCGAAAGCGGCTCGGCAGCGCTGTGATAAATCGCATTCAGGATCAGGCGGAACGTGCCAAACGTCTGTCCGCGGAACTGTGGGCGGAAGCCGAAGAGCACCACTTGTCCCTCGCCGAGCGGTGCTTCCACAGCAGCCGCCCTGCCAGCCATCACGCGCTCGCCGGAGATCCATCCGCTGGCCAGCAGGTTCTTCGCAGCGTAGCGCACAAACACCTGCGGCTTCCGCGCGGCTGCCGTTGGGGTAATCTCGAAAGACTGCCCGCCCGTGGACGTCGCGTAGTGCTCCGCAGGCATTCCGAAGGCAAAGCGGTGCGTAGTGTCCGCAGTCATGCGGAGGATGGAGCCGGGACACGACCATCCGCCCGCCTCCTGCTGCGCTCCGGGACGCAGGCCGGGGCGCACGTCCAGCGGAAAGAGCGCCAGCGGCAGCTCTGTCGCCGAATCGAACGCGATCAGCGTGCCGCCCTTGCGGACGAATTCTTCCAGTTGCCGCGCCCCTTCCAGCCCGATGCCGCCGGTATACTCGGGCCGCTGCCGCGCGGTTTCGCCGGCTCGCAAAGTCGTGATCTCCGCCGAACCGTGCAGGATGGACTGCATCGACTGCTGCGCCAGCAGAATAACGTCGAAACGCTCGCGCAAGCCGCCAGCCCGGATGTCGCCATTGCGGAGCGCCTCGTAGGGAACGTGGAACTGATCCAGCAGCCACTGGGTCCAGCCGGCATCCATGTTTGCGGTCCACGGCTGGTAGAGCCCGGTGCGAGGCGCCTTGAGACGCCAGCCGGAGGCGGGCCGCTCCGTCGTCAGCGCACCGTCCCCGGAGACGAACACGCTGCGCCCCTCGCGAAGAGCCGCGGCGATGGCCAGAAACGCGGAGTTCTGCCGCAAATCGAGGGCAGGAGAGGGGATCTCCACCTTCGGAACCAGCTCCGCCTGCGCCTGGAACGGCGCATCGATCCGGACCGTCTCCACGCCCATCTGATAAGGCAAGGTCCAGCCCGCCAGATCATAGGGGCGCCGCACCGGGCCGGTCGGAGAGCTGCGGAGTTCGGGGAACTTCTGCGGCTCCATCAGGTCCGCCAGGTAGCCGCGGAAAGGCTGGCCGGCGTAAAGGATCCATGTGCCTGCGGGGTGGCTCTTGCCGCCCGCCTCGAAGCCCGCCGTGGCGCGATGGATCTGCACGCCAGCCACCTGCAGGCGCTCCAGCATTTGTGCGGCGCTCCAGGCGTCGTGCTGGGTTGCGGGTACAATCCAGGCGAACGGGCTGCCCTTGTGCCCCTGTTCGATGTTGGCGCGCGCCATCTCCCAGGCCTTCAGAAGATAGTGCGGGGAGTTCGCCGCCGCCTCCGACAGGATGGCGAAGTCGGCGGTCAGCATATAGTCCACGGCGTCGCGCAGAGCCCACCGGCCGCCCATCCAGGGCTTCGGATAGAAGACCGTCGGCTCGCGCGCCGGGATGCCGCTCTGGAAGCGTTCTGGCAGATCGGCGAGCTTGTATTCTTTGGGAGTGGCGTAATAATACAGCGCCGTTTCCGTCAAAATTCCGTGCATGTTGTGAAACGCCGGAACCGACCGCAGGCCGCCGTTCCACCAGGCATCGAAGCTCAGGTAGGAAACCACTCCCGGCTTGTCTTCTCGCAGGAAGCGCTCTTTCATGACGCTTCCAATGCGGTTGATCCCCTCCATGACGGCCGCGGGAATGTTGGGATTCAGCGGCTCCGCGTAAGGCGGGATGAAAATGCGGGCCGGAAAAGGTGCCACCTGGTGCTGGTTGTAGACGATATGCGGGAACCATTCCTGGAAAAGCATCTTTCCGACATGGCGCGTTTCGGCCAGATTGTACATGAAATAGTCTCGGTTATTGTCATGGCCGGAGTATTTCTGGTACAGCCCTGGCAGCGGCGCAATTTCATATGTGGTTCCCACGTTTTTCGCGTACCAGGAGGCCGTCATTTCCAGGCCGTCGGGATTGATGACGGGAACCTGGATCAGGATGACATTGGCGCGGATGCGGCGCGTCTCCTCGTCCTCGCCCGTAACCATACGCCAGGCCAGGTGCGGGGCGTGCTGCACGGGCGCAACCTCGGTGGCGTGCAGGCCGGAGTCGATCCAGACGATGGCCTTGCCTTCGGCGGCGAGGCGGCGGGCTTCGTCCGGCGCCGCCAGCCCGAGCGCAAGGCGGCGGTTGATGTCGCGCCAGCGGTCCAGCTGCCGCAGGTTGGCGGCGTCGCTCAGGAAGGCGCCGTACATCGGGCGTCCTTCGCTGCTCGTGCCGAACTGGACCAGCCGGATGCGGTCGCTCGAGGCGGCGAGCTTGCGGAAGTAGGAGACGATCTCTTCATAGCCGGCCAGCTTGTAATCGTCGCCCGGGTCGAAGCCGAAGTGCTCCTTCGGCGAGGGCGGCGCAGCCAGCAGCGGCAGGGCAAGAACGGCAATCAGCCAGCGGCGGGAAAGGGCGAATCCAGACACCATATGGAACAATCGTAGTATGGCTGCGACGCAGGGATCCTCGACCTTCCGCGTGGGACTGGTGCAGATGCGCGCTTCGGCCAGTCCGGA
Source organism: Acidobacteriota bacterium (assembly GCA_037446555.1). Taxonomy (GTDB): domain Bacteria; phylum Acidobacteriota; class Terriglobia; order Bryobacterales; family Bryobacteraceae; genus JANWVO01. The sequence goes on along the minus strand of JBBIIK010000050.1, from coordinate 13,506 downwards.
AGAGAACTTCCACCGTGCCGAACAGCGCATCGCCGAGGCGGCTCTGGGCGGCGCGCAGATCATTTGCCTCCAGGAGCTGTTCCGCAGCGAATACTTCTGCCGCGAGGAGCGCGCGGATCTCTTCGATCTGGCCGAACCCGTGCCGGGACCCTCGACGGAGCGGCTGGGGCGGCTGGCGCGCGAACTCAAAGTGTCGATTGTGGCCAGCCTGTTCGAGCGCCGCGCCGCCGGGCTTTACCACAACACGGCCGCGGTGCTGAACCCGGACGGCGCTGTCGCGGGCATCTACCGCAAGATGCACATCCCGGAGGACCCGCTCTACTTCGAAAAGTTCTACTTCACGCCGGGCGACCTCGGCTACCGCGCCTTCGACACGCCGTTTGCGCGCATCGGCGTGCTGGTCTGCTGGGACCAGTGGTATCCGGAGGCGGCGCGCCTGACGGCGATGCAAGGGGCCGAGATCCTCTTTTACCCCACCGCCATCGGATGGCATCCGCGCGAGAAGGAGCAGCAAGGGGCCGCGCAGGCGGACGCTTGGCGCACGATCCAGCGCGGCCACGCCATCGCCAACGGCGTCTATGTGGCGGCGGTCAACCGCACCGGCTACGAGGGCACGCCGGAAAGCGGCCTTGAGTTCTGGGGCGGGAGCTTCGTCGCCGATCCGTTCGGCGTGGTGGTAGCCGAGGCGTCGCGCGGCGACGAAGAGGTGCTCGTGGTGGAATGCGACCGTCGGCGGATCGAGGACGTCCGGCGCAACTGGCCGTTCTTCCGCGACCGCCGCATCGACTCCTTTGGCGGGCTCACTGAACGCTGGCTTGGGCGGGAATAAAAGAAAGGCGGGCCGGAAAAACCGGCCCGCCACGCCCGGCGGTCATCGCCGGCAGAGGGAAGAAGAAACGGAGAGAGAGAATGCTTCCCGGCGCTGGCGCTGCGCGTGCAACGTACGCCGGCCATTGACGGAGCTTCCGCGCACGGCGCCTCCCCGCCCGCTTCGCGCCCCGGAATGGCGGAGTTCGGTCAGCTCTCCGCGGACCGGGACACGGTGAAATGCGGACGGGGAGGGCTCCGCAGCGGGAAGAAACCGGGAGGAGGAGGTTCCCGGTGCTCCACACCCGGCGCGGCCTCGGATTCGCACCGGATGAAACTGAAATTTCGTTGCTCTTGAGCTGCTTTCCACACCCTCCAGCCAGAGCGGATTGAGCCGGGCCGCGGCGCCGCTTACTGGCGGCGCCTGCGGCAACCCGCAGCCGCGAGCCGGCGAGGACTCCGCCAGGCTCGCGGCTGCCCACGCCAGACAGAGTGACATTGCCTGGCAAACTCTGCGCGCGCTCACCGGCAATCCCCCCCCGGCGGATCGGGCGGCGGGCCCGGCCGCCGCGCATTCCCATGATTCACGTCCACGGCGATAGCGGAGCTTGCGCCCCGGCCAGCCCCCAGAGGGTCCGGCGGTGGCCCGGGCCTACGCCCCGCAGGCGAGGCCGCCACAACAGGCATCACCGTCCACGCCGCAATCAGAATCGCCAACTGCACCCGCTTCCTCATGGCCTCGCCTCCTTTCCTCCGAATTTCCCGGCGCCGGAACCCGTTCAGAGCCGCTGGGCTGAGGTCTTCACCTTCGGCGCGGCCAGATAGCCAACCACAACGTCCTTCTTCACTTCGTTGACCACCAGCTCATAGGGGATGCGCGCCTTGCTGGGCACGTAGAACTGCACCGGCTCGTTCACCGTGCGGTCCTTCTTCTCCACCTTCTTGTCGTCGGCCACGATCTCCACCGTGAAGCGGTTCCGCTTCATGTCAGCCTTCTTCAGCTGCACGACGACGTCGCCGATCCGCTGCGGCCCCGACTTCTTGGCCAGATTGAACTCGTAGTAGTCGCGGTCGCCGAGCTGCTTCAGCGCCGCCAGTTCTTTGCTGTTGGTGGCGATCAGCCCGCTCAGCACGCCCAGGTCGCCGGTGACGCGCCGCAGTTCGGCGATGGTCTTGTCGATCTCGCTGCGGCTGGCGGCGACCTCGTTCTTTACGGTGCCCACTTCGCTGGTGATGTCCGTGAGCCGGGCCGTGGCCTGCTCGGCGCGCGACTTGATTTCGTCAATCTGCTGCACGATCTGCTGCTTCTCCGCAGCCTGCTGCTCGGCCAGCGTCTTCTGGACCCGCGCTGCCGCCGCCTCAGCCTGCCGCCGGGCCACGCGCCGCGCTTCCTCACCGGTGGTCGCAGTTTCCTTGCGGACGTTCTCGAGCTCCGAGCGCAGGGCGGCAACCGTTTGCGCGGCGTTGACGTCAGACGTGCTCATCGACTGCCGCAAACCGGCGATCTCCTGCTTCAGCGCCGCCGTCTCCATGCGGAGATTGACGTGAAGGTTGTGCAGATAAAGTAGCCCGGCGAGCGCAGCGACAAGGCCGGCGCCGAGCAAAATGCCAAGCCAAGGCGTCTTGGACGACGCTTTTTCACCCGCGGGGGTCAGGTTGTTGTTCTCTTCTGTCATGGCGTTACCCGCCAAAGAACCAGCAAGCACCATGCCAGACTATTGGATCGTTTAAGATCAATCCCTTACATGCAGCCACCCCGCACCGAGGCGGTAAGAATTACCTGTCCGGCGCGAATCGCTATTTCCGGGCGGAAACGTTTACCACCCCCTAGTCACGCGGGGGCAATTGTCCTAGACTGGGGGCGCGAGAATCTTGCCGCCGGCCGGCCTTCGGCCTGGACAACCGGCGGGCGCTCGCAGGCCGGCAGCAGGCCGCCGGGCCTGGCACGGGCGGCGCCCGCGCAGACGAAGCCTGAGGAGGCACGTCATGCCTGGCGACCGGTATGAGCTGAGAATCCCGCTGCGGCGCCTGTTGACCGGACTGATGCTCACGGTCATTCCGATTTGCGCGATCGGGCTGATCGTGGTGAGCCGGGCCGGGCAGGCTCTGGACCGGCACTGGGGCGAGTATTTCCGCACCATCGCCGAATTTACTGCAAGCGAAGTGGCGATGTTTTTCCATGAACGGATCCTCGCCGCCGGCACTCTGGCGGCGGACCCGCTGATCCTGGACACCGTGAAGCGGGCCAACGCCGCATACGAAGGAAGATCAGAGCAGGCGATTTCGGACCGCATCAGCCAGATCGAGCGCGAATGGAACACGCCGCGGGGCGAGGTCCATGCGCGTCCCGTGCTGTCCAACGCCGCGGCGCGGCTGATGGTGAAGTGGCGCGACCGCGACCGCCGCTTCCTGCGCCTGACACTCACCGACAAGCAGGGCACCGTGGTGGCGGCAACGCACAAGACGCTGGACTACTACCAGGCCGACGAGGACTTCTGGCAGGCGATCCACGCGCAGGGGCGCGGCGCCGTGCACATCACCGACGTGCTCTATGACGACGTCACCAAGTCCTACTACGTGGGTCTTGGCGTTCCGGTCATGGACGAAGAGACCAACACTTTCATTGGAGCGCTGGACGCGCTGATCGAGGTGTCCAGCATCTTCCCGCTGCTGCACCGGCTGGATCTGGGGCTGACGTCCCGCATGATGCTGGTGAAGGGCGACGGCACGGTGATCCACGCACCGAATGTCAACCTCTCGATGAACGTGAAGTCAGTCGAATTCCACGCCGCGCAGGAATCCATGGCCACCGGGCCGTCGCGCTGGCCGGGCTTTGTGATCGCGCCGCTGCCGGGCGGCGAGCCGGTGATCATCGGCTACGGGAGCCCGGGGCTGGAAGAGTCCTTTCCAAATCTCAACTGGCGCGTTCTGGTGGCGCAGAACACCCGTGAGGCGTTCGCACCCACCCGCGGCGTATTGCGGCTTCTGTATCTCATGATCGCCGCCGGCCTGGCGGCTGTGACCCTGCTGGCGATGTATTTCGCGCTCCACCGGAGGCGCGAGATCGCGCACCTCGAACCGGAGACGGAAGAGGCGCCGCGCGGCGTGGACTTCTGACTCCGCGCCGCTGCCACGCCGCAGCGTTCATTGGAGCTTGCCGCGCGCCGCGACGCGCCACTCCCCCACTACCTCTTCGCCGCGGACCGCGTAGACACGCTCGTGCAGGTTCATGGCCACGCAGATGTGGTTGGGCACGATCCGCAGCCGGTCGCCCGGGCGGAAGCATTGCGGCTCGCCATTCAGGTCGATGAACCCGTGCTCCTCGTTCATCTTGTGGAAGCGCAGCCGCGGGTGGCCGAGGACCTCGCCGAAGGTGGCCTCGCCGGGGGCCGCCAGCCGGTCCGAGGAGAATGTCTTGGATCCTCCGTCGATGATCATGCGGTCCTGCGTGGCGCTGACCACAGCGACGAGAATTGTGGCCGCGCAGTCGGCGGGCGAGCAGGCGCCCGACAGCACCGTATTGCGGTCGTTGAAGATGTAGGTGCCCGGGCGGATTTCGTTCATCTCCGGCATCGTGTGCGACTCCCAGAGCAGGGGAGTGGAGCCGCCGCTGACGATCTCGGGCTCGAGACCGCGCTCTTTGAGCAGGCTCACCGTCGACCACAGCGCCTCCCGTAGCGAGCCCAGTTGCGCGCGGCCCGCTTCATCCAGCGTCTTGATGTGGCCGGGATAGAAGGCAAGCCCGCGCCAGCGAAGCCCCTCCAGGCGCAACAGTTCCAGCACGAGCCCGAGCACCGGCTCGCCGGGCGGCACGCCCACGCGGCGCAGTCCCACGTCCATTTCCGCCAGCACTCCGATTTCGACTCCCGCTGCACGGGCAGCCTCGGCGATGGGGCGCGCGGCGTCCATGCTGTCCAGTGACACGGTGACATTCGTTCGCCGCGCCAGTTCGACGAGGCGCTCCACCTTCTGCGCGCCGATCACAGGATAGGCGATCAGCACATCGGGCGGCTCGCAGTCGAGCATCGCCAGCGCCTCGGTCGTCTTGGCGCAGGTGATGCCGCAGGCGCCCAGGTCCAGCTGCCGGCGCGCCAGCGCGGGAATCTTGTGAGTCTTGATGTGGGGCCGCAAGCGCAGGCCGTGCCGGCGCGCGTAATCCGCGGCGCGCTCCAGGTTGCGCTCCAAAATGCCGGCGTCGATGAGGATAGCGGGGGTGTCGATGTCGGACAGGTGCATACGGTGCGGCTACTTCTTTTTCTTCGAGGGATCGGTGAAGCGGACGTGCAGCCGGGGAGGGGCCTTGCGGTAGACAAGTTCCAGGTCTTTGGCGCGCAGCTTGCCTTCGATGAGGAAATACAGCAGGCCGTGCGCCGGCTTCGTGATCTCTCCGTCGGCGAGAATCTTCTCCGTCAGCGCGTCGAGCAGCGGGTTGGACTTCTTCTCCCTCTCCTCGACGCTGGCCACGGCTTCGCTCGTGTCGGCAGTGGCCGATCCTACGTTGGGCGACTGTCCCGGCATCGGCAGCCCGCGCGGAGGGCCGCCTGTCGGCGAGCCGCCCGGAATGCCCGGCACCCCGCCCCACGGCACGCGGCGCTCTTCCGCCATGCCCGTGCCCTGTGTGCCGCCGCGGGAACTGATCACGAGCACCGCCGAGCCGGCGATCTGCGCCGGATCGAGCGGCCGCGAACGCTGCCCGTCGCGGTCCGAACGCAGCAGGAAGTCCTCGCGGTCCAGCCGCAGCGTCGTGCCGGGGGCGGGCGTGATCGTGACCTGCACGATCACGATGCTCGGGCCGGGATCGTGTCCGGCGAGCGTCTTCACCTCTTCCTTGTCAAGGTAAAGGCGCGCTTCGACGGACGCCTTTGCGTCGGAGGCCTGCCCCCGCCACTCGGTCTTCTCCGCGGCCCAGGCCAGCAGGCCCGCGCAGGCAGCCATCGCCAGGAATTTCATGGTTCGCCCCTGCATCCACCATACACCGGTGAGCCGCCGGAAGCCATGCTTTTTCGCGCCGCGCCCGCCTGCGGTATGATTCCTGCGATTCCCGCGAAATCGCAAGGAGGTGCATTGATGCCTGGAGTGGAACGACGCGGATTCTTCCGGGGCGCGCTGGCGGCGCTCGGCTTGGGCGCGGCGCCGCGCGCCGCGCAGGGCGCGCAGGCGGCGGAGCAGGCGGCAGCCGCCGGCATTCTGCCTGCCTGGTGCCGCGCCCAGAACTACCGTTCGCTGAAACAAAGCAGCCATGATCCGACGGGCGGCAACTCCGACCGTTGGCCCATCGCGCCCGGCCAGGAGATCGAGATCTTCCGCCAGCAGGGGCCGGGCGCCATCACGCACATCTGGTTTACCATCGCCGCGCAGAGCGTCCATCACCTGAAGGAGCTGGTGTAGCGCGCATGGTGGGACGGGGCGGCCAAACCCAGCATTGAGGCGCCCGTCGGTGACTTCTTCGGCCTCAACCTTGGCGACTACGTGCTGTACGAGAGCCAGTACTTGTCCTGTTCTCCGGGCCGCTCGCTGAACTGCTACTTCGTCATGCCCTACTTCCGCAGCGCCCGGATGACGGTGTCCAACGAGGGCTCGCGCGACGTCAACAGCTTCTACTCGAACATCGACTTCATGAGCGTGCCCGCGCTGCCCGCAGACGCGCTCTACTTCCACGCGCAATACCGGCAGGTGACGCCCCACAAGGCGGTGCGCGGCACCGATGGCAAGACGCCGCCCAACCCCGATGGACGCTTCAATCACGTCTATGTCGAGACGCGCGGACGCGGGCACCTGATGGGCGTGACGCTTGGCGTGATCCAGAACAGCGAGTACTGGATGGGCGAGGGCGACGACATGATCTTCATCGACGACGAGTCGAAGCCGCTCATCATCGGCACCGGCAGCGAAGACTACTTCCTGGGGAGCTGGAATTTCGGCGGGCGCGACAACGCGCGGCCGTTCGCCTACCACCAGTGCGGCGCGCCGCTGATCCAGAGCCCCGAGCGCACCGGCGGGCGCTATTGCTGCTACCGCTTCCACGGCGACAATCCGGTGACTTTCACCCGCTACCTGAAGCACACTATGGAGCACGGCCACGGCAACGACCGGGCCGACAACTATTACAGTTGCGCCTATTGGTATCAGGACAAGCCGGCCGCGGACTTCCCGCCGCTTCCCCCCGTGGCGGAGCGCATCCCGCGCGTCATTCCGGCCTGAGGACGGCCCGCATCACTTCGGCAGGATGCCTGCTTTCGCGCGGACGATGCCGCGCAGCTCGTTCCATGGCGCGACCAGCGTCGTGGGGCCCAGCTCCCGCGGTCCTACGTCGCCGGCATTGTAGTGCAACACGAGTCCCGCCGGGGAAAATCCCCAGTGGCGCGGCATTGTGAAGGCACCGTCTTCGAAGGTGAAGCCCGCTTCCGACAAGCGGCTGTCGGCAGGGATGTGCCGTTGCTGCCGGAACCGCCATTCCGCCAGGCGCGCCAGATCCTTCTTGCCGCCCGGCTCGAGCAGGGATTCCAGGTCCACGGCCAGCCCGGTGGCGGGGGCGAGGTTGAGGAACGCGCGCTGCGATTCCGGCCCTGCGCCCCCGCGGAATTCGTCGGTGCGGGTTTCGATCGTCACCAGCGTGTCCGTCTGAAACAGCACGGAGGCCGTTCGCCGCGCGAAATAGGTCACGCCGGAATTGGGGAACTCCCCGTGGAAGCGCCGGTAATCGCCGATCCACTGTTCGGCCTCGGCCTCGAAGCCGCGTGGCGCCTCAAGGGGCTGCAACGAGGCCAGCACGGCGGCGTTGATGCGCGCCCGCGCCTCCGCGGAAGAGCCGCCCACAGCCTCCGGCCATGACACATGGAAGGAGACGCAAGGCTCCTCCCGCCTGGACAGATCGCCGCAGCCAGGCAAGATGCGCTCGAATCGGCGCGTCTCGAAGAGCAACGGGCCCTGCCGTTTGGCGGAATCGCGCCGGCAGCCCGGCAGCAGGGCCAAGCTGGCGAGGACGCAGAAGATGGCGGCGGGGGCTCGCATGAGCGGGCAGGATTGCAGACGCCGGGCGCCCGTCTGATTCTATCGTGCCAACAAGACTCCCGGTACGGGCGCCCAGAGTTGCCTGCCTCTCCCGGCTACTTCTGCGCCTGGCGGATGGCTTCCACGTCGATCGTGATCGAAACTTCCTCGCCCACCACCACGCCGCCGGTTTCGAGCGCCGCGTTCCAGGTGAGCCCGTAATCCTTGCGGTTGATCTTCGTCGTGGCCGTGGCGCCGCGCCGCAGGTTGCCCCAGGGATCGCGAACCTCGGGCGTGGGCCCTTCCACCTGCAACACCACTTCCTTCGTCACGCCGTGGATCGTGAGGTTCCCTGTCACTGCCAGTCCGTTTGCGGTCTTCCGGGCGCTCTTCGAGCGGAAGGTGATGGAAGCAAACTTGGCTACGTCGAAGAAGTCCGGGCTCTTCAGGTGGGCGTCCCGCTTCGGCTCGCCGGTGTTGATGGAGTTGACGTCGATGGTGGCCTCGATCCGGATCGCCTCCGGGTTCTTCTCGTCGTAGTCGACCTTCCCGGTCATCTTCGAAAATTCCCCGCGCACGTTGCTCACCATCATGTGGCGGACGGTGAAGTGCGCCTTCGAGTGCGAACCGTCGATCGTATAGGATTGCGCCACGAGGGCGGGCGCCGCGCAGAGCGCGAGAGCCAGCGAGACAATCGTGTTCCTGTTCATCGTTTTCTGCTCCTCTGACGTGTCGTTTCTTGCGGCAGATCCGGTCCTGCCAGGGCCTCGCGCGCTCTGTCGAGCAGGCCGACGAGCGAGCGCGCCTCGGCCTGTTTCCAGACAGCGGCCAGCCGGCGCTCGGGGCCGCTGATCAGCGGGTCGATCCGCCCGAGCAACTCCAGCGCTGCCGGAGTCGCCCGGCACAACACCTGCCGGCGGTCTTCGCGACAACGTGTGCGGCGGATGAGCCCCTTGGCCTCGAGCCGGTCGATCAGGCGCGTCATGCCGGGAGTCTCCTCGATCAGCCGTTCGGCGATGGCGAGGGTCGGAAGCCCGTCCGGCTCCGCGCCGCGCAGGATTCGCAGCACGTTGTACTGCTGCGGAGTGATGCCGAAGGGGTGGAGCACCCCGGCCACGGCGCGGCGGAAGCAGTCCGCCGTCTTCATCACTCCCAGAAACGCCTCCTGAAAGACGCTCTGGAAGGGGCGCGTCTGGCGGATCTCGCGCTGGAGCCGGCTGGACCGTTCTGCCATGTTTTCAGTTTACACGACATTAGATGACACGTCATGTATTTCGGATGCGAAAGAGATGGAGGATCAGCGGCGGCGGCTTCAAACGCTGGCGCCGGGCAGGCTGGAGGCCGGCGCGCGCTTGCGCCAAAGTTCGCGGATCCGGTCGTAGGTTTCGGCGAAGTCGTCGCGCAGCGAGCGCGGGCACATGTAGACCATCACCTGGGCCGCGGCCAGCAGGTGCGGAGCGGCGCGGGAGCCGGCGATCGCCTCTTCCAGCGGCTTGAAGTGGAATGCCGAAAACACCAGCACCAGTACGGCAGCGGCGAAGCCCGCCTTCAGGGCCCCTCCGGCGGCCCCGAGAACCTGGTCGAGCCATCCGAGCCCGGTCCACTTGAAGATCTTGGCGCACACGAGGCCGAGCAGCGCGCCTGCCGCCTGCACGGCGATGAAGATCAGCAGGAACGCCGCGATGTTAGCCACCGCGGCGGAGGCCAGCCAGGGCTTGAAATACGCCGCCACGGCGCCGTAAAACCAGGCCGCCAGCATCAGGCCGGCGATGGCCGAAATCAGCCCGATGATGGTGCGGGAGAAGCCGATGCCGATTCCCTCGATGACAGAGCCGAGCAGAATGATCAGGAACAGGATGTCGAGCCAGTTCATAGCGGCTTGCCGGTGAGGCGGCGGTAAGCCTCGTGGTACTTCTCGGCGGTCTTTTCCACCACGTCGGGCGGCAACTCCGGAGCGGGCGGCTTCTTGTCCCAGGCCAGCGATTCCAGATAGTCGCGCACGTACTGCTTGTCGAAAGACGGTTGCGGCTTGCCCGGCTCGTAGTCGACGGCCGGCCAAAAGCGCGAGGAGTCCGGGGTGAGTACCTCGTCGGCGAGAACCAACTCGCCGCCGAGCAGGCCGAACTCGAACTTCGTGTCGGCCAGCAGAATGCCGCGGCTCTTGGCGTAGGCGGCCGCCTTCGAGTAGATGGTCAGCGTCAGCTCCCGCAATCGCGAGGCCGTCTCCTTGCCGGCGATCGCCTCCACCCTCGAGTACGGGATGTTTTCGTCGTGGCCCGTCTGCGCTTTGTAGGCGGGCGTGAACAGGGGCTCGGGCAGCCTGTCGCATTCGCGCAGCCCCGGCGGCAGCGGGATGCCGCACACCGTGCCCTGCGCGGTGTATTCTTTCCAGCCCGATCCGGCGAGGTAGCCGCGGGCGACGCATTCCACCTCGATCATGCGCAGCCGGCGCACGAGCATCGAGCGTCCTTCCAGCTGGCTGCGGTAGGCGTGCAGCGGCTCCGGGTATTCGTCCACGCCGGCGGTGATCAGATGGTTCGGCGTGACATCGCGCAGGAAATCGAACCAGAACAGCGAGAGCTGCGTAAGAATCCTGCCCTTGTCCGGGATGGGGTTCGGCAGCACGCAGTCAAAGGCGGAAATGCGGTCCGTGGTGACCATCAGGAGGCTGTCCCCGCCCACGGCATAAACGTCGCGAACCTTGCCTCTGGCGAGCAACAGCAGTTCAGGAATAGAGGATTGAAGAAGAGCAGACATTTGGTTCATCCGGTTTCTTCGGTACTACATGCTGCTCCCGGCAAGCCTTCCAACGCCTCACCCAGCCGGGCCAGCGCGCCGGAGTCCAGCCGGTGCTGCATCAGTTCGAACAGTTCATTCTCCTCCAGCCGGACGTGCGCCTGCAGAAGGCTGGCGAACTCATCCAGCCTCGCCGCCGAGGGCTGCGCCGCCAGCTCGGCCACGAGCCTGTGCAGCTGCCGGTGTTCGCCGAGGAGCCGCTCGACGAGAGGCTCGAGATCAGGCACCTGCCGCGCTTCCGGAAAGAGGATCCTTTCCTCGGCATCGAAGTGGCCGCGGATCTCGCCGTCGAAGTCCCGCACGGCGCGGCGCGCGAGCCCTTCCACGTCCGGCCGCGCGCCGCCGAGTCCCCGGCGGATCAGAACGCACAGCGCGAGCGCGTGATGGTGCTGGCGCGACAGCGGCCTGAGGCTGGGATGGCGGAGCATGGCGTGCAGGAACCCTGAATCTTCATCGTCTCACGCGGGGGCGGAAACGCAAGAGGCTGCGCTTGAGTTCAGATCACCGGGCAAGCCGGGTGGTGGAGCAGGCGCGCCGCCAGAGCCAGCGCTGCGGCGCCGGGAGGGAAGAACGCGCCGGGGTGCGCGGTCAGAAGCCCCGGGGTCAGCGGGATCTCCAGCAGGCGCTGTGCGAACTCCTCATTCAGGCGCCCGCCGGGCCTGTGCGGAGACACGTAAACGGTGCAGATTTCCGGCCGCTGGTTCAGGGCATGGACGGCGACGCCAACCAGCAGCAGCCGGCGCGGATCGAGCCCCAGGCCCAGCTCTTCTTCCAGCTCCCGGCGTGCGTTGGCGGTGATCGAGTAAGGCGGCGCCAGCATGCCGGACGGGACCACGTGCAGGAGCCCCGCGCGGTGCGGCATCGAGCGCGCGGCCAACGGCGCCACAAGAGCCCGCCATCCGGCGTCGCGCCACGCCACCACGGTGGAAATGCCGATGGCCGCCGTGCGGCCTGAACCGTCTGCCGTGCGCCGCGGCGGCGGGCTCGCGCGCCGGTAACGCCCCTCGAGTTCGAGCCGCTCGCACGTCTCCAGGGAATCGAAATGGAACGCCGGGCGGCAGGAGAGACAGAGGAGCGGCGCCGTGTGGAGCCGCCGCATGGCGTAAACAGGGCCGTTGAAGGCGCTGGTGAAGCGCCGCGCTGGCGGCGGCTCCGGCTGGGCGCCCCATAACGGGCCGAGGACGGACTCCGGCAGGCGCCACTGCGAGGGCGGGGCAGGGAAGAGCAGTGGTTCCGCCGTGGAGGGACGCTGCGTGGATGGCCAGCCGCCGGGCACCGGTTTCAGCTTGACCGATCCGGGCGCTCCTGCGCAATCCCCGGCGCCGGCTCTCAACTCCCGGGCGGTTTCTGCCGATGGGAGATTGGATGAGGAACACGGCGATTCCCGGGCTCTTGCTGGGCGCGCTATTGGCAGGTTCCGCGGCAGCGGGCGAACGCGTCTGGCTGCGCGCGGCGCGTGGTCATGCGGAGTTGATCACGACCGCCGGAGCGGACGAAGCGCGGGAAGCGATGGGGGAGATCGAGGCGTTGCGGGCCGCGCTGTCGGAGGCCGCGCCGTGGCTCTTGCGAAGCACGGCACGGTTGAAGATCGTGGCCTTTTCGGGCGAGGAGGAATTCGCCGAATTCCGGGTCAACGCGCATTCGCCGGCGTGGTTTACTGGCGGTCCGGAATGGTCGGCGATCGTGATGGGCCGGCTCGACAACGATGCGATGCCCGCCCTCCGGCACGAATTCGTCCATCACCTGTTGCGGTCGTCGGGATGCCGCCTGCCGCTGTGGCTCGAGGAAGGGCTCGCCGATGCGCTCTCGCCGCTGCCGAAGCGCGAGGTCGAACGGCGCGTCCGCCTGTTGCGCAGCGGCGCGCGTTTGCCCTGGGGCTCCTTGATGGCCGCGCGGCCGGGCGCCGCGCTTTACAACGACTGGGAGCAGGCCCGGCTGTTCTATGCCCAGAGCTGGGCGCTGGCCGACGCGCTGATCCATAGTTCGGGCGGGAAGCTGGAGGAATCGGCGCTGGCGGAATGGTCCGCGCTGGGGCCGGATCAGGAGGCCGTGGCCAATGCCTTGCTCCGCCGCTTTCTGAAGCGCCCGCGGCCGGTGGGGCGGCGGTGGAAGCTCGAGGCGCGCGCCCCGGGCCTGGAGGTTGCGCCCGCGCCCGCGGGGCTCGTGTGGACGGTTCTAGGCAGGCTTTCCCTGCAACTGGGCAGGTTGGAAGCAGCCGAGGCGCGCCTGCGCCGCGCGGGTCTCGTCTGGCCGGAGGCGCTGCCTCTGGTGGGAGACCTGGAATACCGCCGCGGCCGTCTGGCTGAAGCGCGCGAGTCCTGGCGCAAAGCCATGGCTCTGGATGTTGCTGACACGCGGACGCTGCTGCGGCTGGCCGTGCTGGAGCAGGACCTGCCAGGAGGAGAGATGACGCCCGTGCTGGAGCGCGTGCTCGAAAAAGACCCTTCCCAGGAAGAGGCGCGGCTTGCGCTGGCCTCGCAGTACATCCGCCGCGGGCTGTGGCTGGAGGCGAGGCAGCGTTTGAGCGAGGTGCGCAGCGCGCCGCCGCGCTGGGCCGGGTTCTATGAACAGGCGGTAGCGCTGGTGTGGAGGAAGACGGCGGCCGCGGAGATCGTGGGAACCAACTGAGGCGCCGCCTCCGTGCGGCGGCAAGTTCTGCGTCCGGCAATCGGAAGGAGCGCCGTTGTGCGAGGTTGCGCTGACGCGTGACGGTTCCGTCTGCGTGGCTAGGATCGTTTCAGGACAATGACTCTGCCGCCGCCCCGAGCGTCGGCTGGCGTCTCTGCGCATAACAGGTCGCTGAAATACGCGCTGTGAATTTGCCCGAAATGCTCTCTGTCGTTTTCTCGGGCTTTTGAATCGGCTTTCCGCAGCCTTCCCAGGCCCCGCGGTGGGCCCTCATCGGGCCCTCGC
>JBBIIK010000049.1:0-26992 GCA_037446555.1 Acidobacteriota bacterium | reverse complement strand
CCCCGCCGCCCGGAAACCTTCTCCTCCGCCGCCGAAAAGCTCGCCGCCCGCGGCATCCCCTTCCTCCGCCGCTCCCAACTGCCCGCCTCGAACTCTCTGCCCCTGCCCGGCGTCCTCCTGCTCGACTCCATCGGCGAACTCGCCTCGCTCTTCCGCGCCGCCACGGCCGTCTTCATGGGCGGCACCTTCCCCCGCCGTGGCGGGCACAACATTCTTGAGCCCGCCGCCTTCGGCGTCCCCGTCCTCGCCGGGCCCCACATGGAAAACTTCGCCGAAATCGCCGCCGAATTTCGCGAAAATCAGGCTCTCATTTCCCTCTCTTCCCCGCAGGAATTGCCCGCGGTCCTCGAACGCCTCTTCCTCGATTCCGCCTTCCGCTCGGAAACCGGCGCCCGCGCCGCCCGTCTCGCTTCCGCCCGCCGCGGCGCCGCCGCCCGCGCCGCCGAAGCCGCCTCAGCCCTCCACGACCTCGGGCTCCCCCGCCCTCCCTCGCTCCACCCCCTCTCCCGCCTGTGGCTCGCCGGCATGGCTCTCCACCGCGCCTTCGTCCGCCCGCAGCGGCTCGATCGCCCAGTCATCAGCATCGGCAACCTCGCCATGGGCGGCGCCGGAAAGACTCCCCTCGTCCGGTGGCTCGCCTGCGAGCTCGCCTCCCGCGGCTTCCGCGCCGCCGTCCTCTCCCGCGGCTACCGCCGCGCCTCCCGTCAGCCCGTCGCCGCCCTCCCCGGCGAATCCCTCCCCGTCGAACTCACCGGCGACGAGCCCCAGCTCCTCCTCCGCGACGGCTGCGCCGCCGTCGCCATCGGCGCAGACCGCATCGCCGCCAGCCGCCTTCTGGCCCGGCGGCGCGAATTCCAGCCGGACGTCTTCCTCCTCGACGACGGCTTCCAGCACTGGAAAATCCCCCGCTCTCTCGATATCGTCCTCATCGACGCCATCGATCCTTTCCGCGGCGGCGTCTTCCCCGCGGGGCGCCTCCGCGAACCCTTCTCCGCCCTCGCCCGCGCTGGCGCCGTCGTCGTCACCCGTGCGGAAAAGAGCGGAAAGTACTCGGGAATTGTCCAGGAAATCAGAAAATATAACGCCGGATGCCCCGTCTTTTTCGCCAGATATTGCGCCGAAAAGCCGGACATTTCCGCGGATGCCCCCGTCGCCGCCTTCTGCGGCATCGGCCAGCCCGAGTCCTTCCGCCGCACCCTCGCCTCCCTTGGCTTCCGCCCCGCCTCCTTCGGCGTCTTCCCCGATCACCACCATTACACCGAAGCCGATCTCCGCCCGCTGCTCGACCGTTTCCAGCTCCTGCTAACGACCGAAAAGGACCATCTCAACCTCCCGCCCTCGCTCCGCTCCTCCCCCGCCATCGTCCCCGTCCCCGTCGGCCTCGTAATCGATCAGGCGGAGCTTCTGCTCTCGTTCGTTCTCTCCCGCCTCAGCGCAGCTCCCGGATCTTCAGGTTCCTGAACCACGCCTCATCGTTGTGATGCTGCAGCGCCAGCGGCGTCCGCCGCTTCGGAATCTCCGTCAGCAGCCGCCGCACCGGATGCCCTTCCTTCCACCTCCGTTCCACGCTCTCCCTCACCTGTGCATCGTCCAGCCGGATGTCCACCACCTTCACGCCGTTCAGCCAGTGCTCCACGTGCAGCCCCCGCAGCACGATCCGCCCCTCGTTGAACTCCCCCGCCGGCTTCGCCGCCGCCTGCGACGGCGCCGCCATCCGGTACAACGCTCCCGCCCGGCTCGATGCGTTCATCAGAGCATCCACGTGCTTCCTGTCGTCGATCACCTGATACTCGAAGGCCACCGGATACACCTGCGCTCCCGCGCCCGCCCGCACCAGCTCCCGCTTCGCGCTGCGGTGCTCCAGAAACCATCCCACCTGTTGCTCGAAGTTCAGCCGCATCCCCTCCGGCAGTTGCTTGTCGTCCACCAGCACCACATCCTGGATCAGGTACTTCACCCCGCTGTTCGCGCCCGGCGCCACCTTCCATGCGAAGGAAAACTCGAAATCGCCGAACTCCTCCAGCGTCAGCAGGTCCTCCCGCAATACAGGGCGCGGCACGGCTTTCAGGCATCCGTCTTCCACCGTCCAGGCGCCCTCCGCCGCCGGCGCCCAGCCCTTCATCGTCCTGCCGTCGAACAGAAGCTTCCACCCCTCCCGCCGCTCCTGCTGCGTCAGCGTGTTCGGCGCCTGCGCTCCTGCCAAAGCCGCGCCCCCTGCCATCCACGCCGCAAACAGAATCAGCCGCCCGAAGGCGGCTGCCCGGTGCCCTGTCATCACAACAAATCCCTCCCTTATTTCCCGGAATTTCGCGGCTTCTTCTTTGCCGCTTCCCCCTCCGCCAGCAGCGCCTCCACCACCTTTCGGACATTGGCTTCCTCGGAAGCCGGGCTCATCCGCGGGTCTTCCCCGCGGAAATGCTCCCGCAGCACCCCCTTGCGGTCCACGAAAGCCAGTTGCGGATACGACATCCGCAGCATCAGGGGGACTTGTAGCCACTCCCGCGCCGCCGCGTCGCTGTAAACGGCGATCGGAAACATCGCGCCTGTCTCCGCGGCGAACACCGGAATCCGCTGCGCCGCCCCCGGATCCACCGCCAGCCCGATCACCTCAAACCCGCGCGCCGCATACTCCCTCTGAAGCTTCGCAAGGATCCGCCCCGAAAGCTTGCACCCCGGGCAGGTCGTGAGCAGAAACTCGATCGCCACCACCTTGCCGCGGTAATCCGACAACCGCCGCTTGCCCGCTCCGCCCGTCACCGGCGCGAATTCGATCTCCGCCGCCGGCCTCGGCATTTGCGCTGCCGCCGCTCCCGCCAGCCACGCTGCCAGCAGCAGCGCCGCCCCGGCTCTCTTCACGACTTCTTGCTCCCGCCCTTCAACGGTGCCCGCATGCTGTTCTCCGCCGCCAGCTCCAGAATCAGCCGCCGCATGTTCACTTCCTCATTGCGGAAGAACTCATGCCCGCCGGGAAAATAATGCCGGATGATGCCCCGCTTATCGATGAACACCAGTTGCGGAAAATACACCGGACCCGCAGCCGGCTGCGCCTCCAGCCACGTGTAGGCTTCCTCCCGCGGCGTATAACCCACCGGGAACTTCAACCCAAGGTTGTTGATATAGGCGGGTACCACCAGCCGCGCCTCTGTCATCGTGCTCGGGTTGATAGCCGTGCCGAGCGGCTGGAACTTGTCCCCAAGCTCGGTGTAGAGCTTCTGCATGATGGCAGAGCAGCTTTGGCAGTGCGGGCAAGTCGTCAGGAGAAACTCCAGCACCACTACCTTGCCGCGGAACCGGCTCAGCAGCAGCCGCTCTCCGCTATTCAGGATGATCGTTAGCTCGGGTGCAGGCTTCGGCGGTCTGATCTGTCCCAGCAAGGGTGCAGATCCGGCCAGTGTCAAGAACGCTCGGCGGTCCAGCATGGGAAGGAATCTTTACTATATCGCAGGACGTGCCGCCCCTTCCTCCGGTTGCAGCCCTTCCAGCGCCCCTACGGCCCTCCCGCGCACTTCCACGCGGAATGCTCCATCCGAATTGAGCCCCTCCAGCCGCCCCTTTCCAACATTCCTCCACTTCAGGCCGGTCGACTTCCCCTCCAGCACGCGCCTGTATCTCTCCGCAAAGTCCTGCGCCGCAGCCTCCTCCTCGAACGCCGCCGACCACCGCAACGCCGGCTTCCCCGTCCCCTTGTGCTCCAGCAGTTCATAGCTCCCTCCCCGCCACTGCGGCGCCAGTCTCTGCGCGTCCTCCTCGCCGCAATACTGCTTCAGCAGCACCCGCAGATCGAATTCCCCCAGAATGCCCGCCGAAAGACGCCGGTATTCTCCTTCCTTCTCCGGCACCGGCGCCGGCGGCGCCTTGAACCGCCTCCCCTCCAGCCACGCCTCCGGATGCAGAATTTCGTGGGTCGTCGCAGGCGGCTTCTCCAGCACCGCGCGGAACGCTCTCTTGCCAAGCTTCTCGATCGCCGTATGCTGGAACAACACGCCCGCTGTATACGGAAACAGCAGCGTCTCCTGCAAGTACAGCGGCGACTTCGCAAACACCGGATAGCTCGACGCCGCCATCGTCCCCAGCACCGGCAGCATCCGCTCCAGCGCCTCCCGGTTGCCGCTCACGCTGCCGATCCCCGATCTGCCAAACTGCCACTCCAGCATCACCCACATCGCCTGCCCTTCCACCACCGCCAGCCTCGCCGCCTGCTGCTCCCCTGTCTTCGCGCCCTTGTCCAGGAACTTCTCCATGCTGTAATGCTGATCCGCCACCGCATGCGCCAGCTCATGCACTAGAACCGCGTCATCGGCGCCGCCCCCATGCCCGCCTTCCAGCAGCAGCATCCGCTTCCGCCGGTGGTCGTACACTGCCGCCGCCTGCTCCGCCAGCAGGTCGATCGTCGCCTGTTTCAGGTCGAAATCCCGCGGCGCCAGCCCCAGCAGCTGCAGCACCAGTTGATCCGCCCGGATCTCCTCCGGCTTCACCTGCCGCTCGATCTCCTCTTCCACATACCGCTTCCACTCCGCCCGCGTCAGCGTCTCCACCCGCACCGGCTTGCGAACCTTCAGCCCCGTGATTCGCGCCACTTCTCCGGCGAGTTCGCCGATCTTCGACGCCGCGGGCGTCTGCGCCGCCGCCGTCGCAACCAGCAAGCATACCGCCGCTGCCAGCGCCGCGCCTGTCTTCCACCTTCTGCCCATGCCTTTTCTTTCTCCCTGTGGCAGCGGCGCTTCACCGCCCCCGCCGGTTCTTCCACCATAGCGCACGCCCGCCCGCCCCGCGTCCTTTGCTACACTGAGTTTTTTGGAGGTTCACTTGGCAGAGAAGAACCAGGACAAGCTCTATCAGGCCGAATATGTGGGCAACGGCACCTTCATTATCCGAAAGCCCAAGCGCAACTCGCGCAAGCTCCGCCAGCTCCGCCTGAAGAGCCCCAACCCCGGCATGCGCAAGTAGTCCTGCGCTCGCCATCCTCTTTCACGAACCCCATTCCCGCCAGCTAAGCCCTTCGTGTCTCTCCTCGCCCGGCGAGCTGCAGCGGCGCTCCTGGCGCCTCCTCCGCAGGATTTTCCGGCTCTCGTGCGCCTCTCTTCACCCTTTTCCTCCGTGCGCTTCGTGATATCTTGCCTCCGTGGTCATTAAGGCTTTTTCCATCCACCCGCTCGCCGTCGCCGATCCGCCCCTCCGCAGCTCCTACGGACTCCATGCCCCATACGCCCTCCGCACCGTCATCCGCCTGGAAACTACCGGCGGCATCTCCGGCGTCGCCGAAGCCCACGGCGGCGAAGGTTCGCTCGCCGCATTGCAGGCCGTGCGCCAGCACGTCCTGGGCATGGACCCCTTTGCTCTCCACGCATTGTGGACCCGATGGGCGGGCTCCGCCTCCCCGGGCGACCGCTCCCAAACCTGGCTCGTCCCCGGCGAAAATCCCGCCGACGCCGAACGCCGCGCCTTCGCCGCTGTCGAAGCCGCCTGCCTCGACATCATCGGAAAGGCCGTCGGCAAGCCCGTCTGCGACCTGCTCGGCGGCCGCGCTCGCGACGCCGCCCCCTTCTCCGCTTATCTCTTCTACAAGCACGCCGGCGGTGGCGGCGAAGGTGCCGATGCGCGCGACGATGAGTACGGCGAATGCCTCACCCCGGAATCCATCGTCCGGCAGTGCCGCCAGATGAGTGCCCGCTACGGCTTCCGTGAAATCAAACTGAAAGGCGGCGTGCTCGATCCGGAAATCGAGGTCGAAACCATCCGCCAGCTCCGCGCGGAATTCGGCCCCGCCTTCCCACTTCGTATCGATCCAAACTGCGCCTGGAGCGTGGATACGGCGGTCCGCATCGGCTTGGCATTGCGTGAGGAACTCTCTGGCGGCGGCTATCTCGAAGATCCCGTCGCCGGCCTTGACGCCATGGCCGAGGTCCGCCGCCGCCTGCTCGCAGAAGGCGTCGAGACGCTGCTGGCCTCCAACGTCGCCGTCACCGGCTTCGAGGATGTCGTCCCTGCCTGGCGCGCCGGCGCTGTCCAGATCGTTCTTTCCGATCCCCACTACTGGGGCGGCATCCGCGCCGTTCAGCGTCTCGGCGATCTCTGCCACTGGCTCGGCCTCGGCCTCTCGATGCACTCCAACAACCACCTCGGCCTGAGCCTGCTCATCATGACCCATGCCTGCTGCGCCGCGCCCGCGATGACGTTCGCCTGCGACACCCACTACCCCTGGCAGCACTCTTCCGACGAAATCCTCGCCACGGGCCGCGTCAAGTTTGAAAACGGCGCCGTGCGCGTGCCGGACCGTCCCGGCCTCGGCGCCGAGATCGACTGGGACCAGGTCGCCCGCCTCGAGGAGCGGTATCAAAAGATCCCATACCGCTGCCGCGACGACGCCGCCGAAATGCGCAAACACGTCGACCCCGCCTGGCGCCGCATCCTCCCCCGCTGGTAGCGCCCCCGCCCCGGGCGCCGTCTCGGACTCTCTCCCGGCGGGCGCGGCCAGGCTCTGCCCGGCCGCGCCGCGCCCTCGCTCAGCTCTTCTTGGACGTCACGGCCGAAAAGGTCGTCACGGCCAGTTCCACTTTTGTGCTCCCGCAATGCGGGCATTCCACCTTCTTCTTGCCGAGTTCATCCATATGCATCACTTTTTCGAATTCCTTCTTGCAGTCCTTGCAGACGTACACGTAGTGGGGCATACAGGAACCTCCCTCTACTCCCTCTCTTACAACACGCGCCCGCCCGGTTCCACCCCTCCGTGCACCTCGACATCCAGCCTTGCCGCGCCTCCCGCCGGCGCGCCCCTCTTCCCCCGCGCATCCTGTCTTGATGGGATTGTCTGAAGGTTTCAAAAGTGTTAGTGTCAGGGTGACGGCGGTTGTCGCAGCCGCCGCCGGGTAGCACTGATGCAACGGTCCCTGCGCCGCGCCATCACAGACCCCCTCGAGACAAAGGCAAGGCGCGGACCTTCCCAACCCAAGGAGAACGTTTCACATGGAGAAGTTCACCCAGGAAGCGCTGAAAGAGTATCTTATGCAGCACAATGAGGAGTTTCGCGCGCTCGCCGAAAAACATGCCGAGTACAAGCGCATGATCGAGGCGATCGAGTCGAAGCCTCATCTCACCCCGGAGGACGAGCTCGAGGAGCACCGCCTGAAGAAGCTGAAGCTTCATGTGAAGGACCAGATGCATCAGATCATGTCCCGCTACAAAGCCTCCGAGGTCGCCTGACCCGTCCGGAATCCGCTTTCCTCAGGCAAGCCGCGTCCTCGCCCCGGCCTGACTCCCAGGCCGGGGCTTGGCGTCTCTGGTCTTTGTCCCAGACCTCCCGCCCTCTCTTGCAGGCCGCGCCCCCGCGCCGCTAAGATGGCGTCCATGCCGGCCGCGCCGGAACCCCCGTCAAGAAGTGCGGCCCGCGTCGCATCGCCTCCTGCCGCCCGTATGCGCCGGCTCCGTGCCGCTGCGGCCATGGCTGTCGCGATGGCTTGCGGCAGCTGTAGCGTACCTCCCCCCACTCCGGAGGAAGCCTCTCGCGCCCTGCTGGCCAGCGAAGCCTTCCACGCAGCCCGGATTGAGACCATGCAAAGCAGCTACCCCGGACGCTGCCTCGATGCGAGGGACGCGCGTCCCGAGTGGAACCGCTGGCTGGGACTGGGCCTCACGCAAACCTCTGAAATCGCCACATCCTCCGGCCCGGTCTGCCGGTTGATCCTCGAGGAAACCGTGCGCCGGGAGGCAGAAAGCTGGCAGCATAGAATTCCGCGTCTCTCAGGCGGCGAAAGCATCGTCCTCCCTGTCGCCGTTCGCACCTTGGTTCGGGTCACCGAACTTCGTCCCGCCGGCCGCGGCGTCGCGGGCGCAGTCTTCGAGTGGCAGTGGCGTCCGAATCAGGCTGGCCAGAAATTGGGCGTCGATTCAAGCCCGCACACCGGCACTGCCCAACTCGTGCTCGGCGACAGTGGATGGCGCGCCACGAACGTGGAAGCTGGCAACCGCTGACCTTCCTACCCGTTTCACTCAAATTAATGAATCTCGGAGAAATGATAAGGAAATGTACTAGGAAATCTTGACAATTGTCAGACGCGATGCCATCATACTCCTACGCGTCTCCGCGTCTGACGCGGCGGAAAAGACCCCGAAAATGGGACTTTCAGGGCGGTAGCATGCCCTCGAACCAGACCCACCTTCCGCGCAGCAGGAAGGGCCGGGCAGTCAGCCAATTCTGACGATGAAACCCGAGATGGCAGTGCCGCGCCGGATTGCGTGGTCCGGCCGAACGGCGGTGATGCAGGCGGCTGGCGAAATGCCGGCGCTCGCCCGGCTGGCCCTGATCTTCGCCGTACACGCAGCGCTGGGGCTTGCCATGCGGCAGTTGTCTCCTCTGGCCACGCTGCACACCTTCGCCACGATTCTCGCCGTGCTGGCGGTGTCCCTCTATACGAGAAACCCGGCTGTGGTTTTGATGTGCGCCTGCTATGTAAGCGGCAGCGAAGTGCTGTGGCGCATGTCGAAGTCTTATACTTTTCACGAAACAGCGAAGTACCTGGTATCTCTGCTGTGCTTCATCGGGCTGGTGCGGCTGAAGCGGGTGCGGCTGCCCGGCCACGCCGTGCTGTATCTGGCGCTGCTGCTGCCGGCGGCGGTGTTTCCGTTCGTCTATTTTCCGCTCGACACCTTCCGCAAGCAGGCGATGTTCCACCTCTCGGGACCCATTGCGCTGGCCTTGGCCATCCTGTATTGCTCGAACCTGCGCCTGACGGCGGCCGAGCTGTGGCGGGCTGCCATCGCATTCGCTGCGCCGATGGTCGGAGTGGCGGCGGTGACGGTACGCTCTTCCTACATGCAGCAGGTGCGGTTCGGCACAGAGTCCAATTTCCAGTCGAGCGGCGGATTCGGGCCGAACCAGGTTTCCTCCTCTCTGTCGATGGCGGCGCTGCTGGTGCTGATGGCGGCGCTGCTGGCGCGCACCGGGTGGAAGTGGCGCGTGTTGTTCGCCGGGCTGGCATCCCTGTTCACGGTGCAGAGCGCCATGACCTTCTCCCGCGGCGGTGTGCTCTCGATGGCGGCGGCGCTGCTCGTGACCGGTCCGCTGGTCCTCTCCGGGCACCGCTACAAGCGGCAGATCCTGCTCGGGCTGGCTGGCGTAGCGGTGGTGCTCGCCGTCGCGTTTCCGGTTGTCAATGCCTACACCGGCGGCAAGCTGGCTGAGCGGTTCGCGGAAAAGGAGATGTCCGGGCGCGGACAGCTGGCAGCCGCGGATTGGGAGATCTTCCAGGAGTTTCCGGTGTTCGGCGTGGGCGTGGGCGTCTCGAAGTTTTTCCATCCAAGCGGAGTGACGGCGCACACCGAGTACACGCGGGCGCTGTCCGAGCACGGCTTGCTCGGCGTGGCGGCGTATCTGGCATTGTTCTGGCTGCTGGGAAGGCGGGCGCTGGCGATCGTGCGGTCGCGCGAGATGCGGCCCTACGGAGGGCTGCTGCTGGCGCTGCTGGTGTGGCCGATGGCGTACATGGTGGTGAACGCGATGCGGACCTCGGCGCCGGGGCTCGCCATCGGGATGGCGTTTCTGACGGTGCTGCCCTTTCTTGCGCCGGAGCAGCAGGAGCGGTTCGCGCTGTGACGCTGGGCGGAATAAAACATTCCAGGCCGATTTTGTTTGTTGGGAATTTCCTCTCCGGTCACGACGGGCGGCGCACTTACAGCGAGGACCTCGCCGAGCGGCTGGAAAGCGCCGGCGTGCCGGTGCTGCGGGCGTCAAAGCGGATGTGGAAGCCGGCGCGGCTGGCGGACATGGTCGGCGCGGCTCTGGGAACCCTTGGGGCCTATGAGGCGGCGGTCGTGGATGTTTACAGCGGCCAGGCTTTCCTCTGGGCCGAAGCGGCGGCACGGGCGGCGAAGGCGCGCGGGCGGAGGCTCGTTCTGGCGCTGCATGGCGGACAGTTGCCGGACTTCGCCGAACGGCATGAAGCGCGCGTGGCGCGGCTGCTCGCGATGGCCGATGCGGTGGTGGCGCCGAGCGGCTACCTGCGAGACGCGCTGGCGCGCTGGCGCGCGGGGATCGAGGTAATCCCGAATGCGATCGAGCTGGAGCGCTACCCGTTCCGGTTGCGCACGAAGGTGGCGCCGCGGATGGCGTGGCTGCGGTCGTACCACGAAATCTACAACCCGGAGATGGCAGTGGGGGTGCTGGCGCGGGTGCGGGCACGGCATCCGGAGGCGCGGCTGGTGATGTACGGCGCGGACAAGGACGGCAGTCTTGCACAATGCCGGGAGGCGGCGCGGCGGCTGGGCGTGGATGGGGCGGCGGAGTTCCGGAGCGCGATCCCGAAGGAGCAGGTGGGTGCGGCGCTGACGGAAGCGGATGTGTTTCTGAACACGACGAACGTGGACAACGCGCCGGTGAGCGTGGTGGAGGCGATGGCGTGCGGGCTGTGCGTCGTGAGCACGGGCGTGGGGGGAGTTCCGTACCTGGTGGAAGACGGCGTGGAGGGTCTGCTGGTAAAGCCGGGGGACGCCGATGGAATGGCTGAAGCGGTCTTGCGGCTGCTCGAGGAAGAGGGGCTGAGTGCGCGGCTGAGCGCCATGGGGAGGCGCAGGGCGGAACGCCACGGTTGGGATGCAGTGTTGCCGCAGTGGCTGGAACTATTGGGAGTGGACGCTGGAGAGGGAGGACGCTAGGGCCATGCGGATGTGGGTTGAGCGGCACCGGCGCTGGGCCATTACCCTGATGCTGGCAGGGGCGTCGGCGGTGAGCGTCGTGGCGGCGTACCTGTTGCGGTTCGACCTTTCGGTGCCGCGGGCGGAGCGGCAGCTGATTCCCCTGGTGGCGGCGACGGCGGTGGCGGTGAAGATGGGGGTGTTTTTCGCGTTCGGGCTGCACCATGGGTGGTGGCGCTGGGCGGACACGCGGGATCTGCTGCGGCTGGGGGGGGCGAACTTCGTGGCGTCGTCGGTTTTCACGGCGCTGCTGCTGGCTACGCAGGGCAGCCTGGTGCCGCGCAGCATCTACCTCATCGATTTTGTGATTTGCAGTTTGTTGACCGCCGGGCTGCGGATGATGGCGCGGATCGCCAAGGAGCTGGCGATGCAGGAGCCGCGGGGGGCGGGGCGCAAGAACGTGCTGATCTACGGCGCGGGGGCGGCGGGCATCGCGCTGGCGCGGGAGATGCGGATGAACCCGGAGCTGGGGCGACGGGTCGTGGGGTTCATCGATGACAATCCGGTGCTGCGGGGCGAGGTGGTGAGCGGGCACCGGGTGCTGGGCACGGGGCGGGACATGATCCGGGTGGTGGAGCGGCTGAAGCGGCACGGGGTGGTGGTGGAAGAGGTGGCGATATCGATGCCGTCGGCGACGGGGCGGCAGGTGCGGGAGGCGATGGCGAACTGCCGGTCGGCGGGTCTGCCGTGCCGGATCCTGCCGGGGCTGGGGCAGTTGCTGGAGGGGCAGCGGCTGAGCGGGCAGTTGCGAGAAGTATCGCTCGAAGACCTGCTGGGGCGGGAGCCGGTGCGGCTGGACAAGGCGCAGATCAGCGCGAGCCTGAAGGGGCGCGTGGTGCTGGTGACCGGCGCGGCGGGTTCGATCGGCAGCGTGCTGAGCCATCAGATCGCGCTGTTCGAACCGGACTTGCTGGTGCTTGCGGACCAGAGCGAGAGCGGGCTGTTCGAGATCGACCGGGAGGTGCGGAAGCGGCACCCGGCGGTGCGGGTGGCGGTGGCGGTGGCGGACGTGCGCAATGAGGCGGACGTGCGGGAGCTGTTCGGGCGGCACGGGGTGGAGGTGGTCTATCATGCGGCGGCCTACAAGCATGTTCCGTTGATGGAGCTGCATCCGGTGGCGGCGGTGGAGACGAATGTGCTGGGGACGTGGAATCTGGCTCGGACGGCGTATGAGGCGGGGGCGCGGGCGTTCGTGATGATCTCGTCGGACAAGGCGGTGAACCCGGTGAACGTGATGGGGGCGTCGAAGCGGGCGGCGGAGCTGGTGGTGTCGAGCTTCCAGGGGCTGGACGGCGGGCGGACGCGGTTCATGTCGGTGCGGTTCGGCAACGTGCTGGGCTCGAGCGGGAGCGTGGTGCCGATCTTCCAGAAGCAGATCGCCGAGGGAGGGCCGGTGACAGTGACGCATCCGGAGGTGCGGCGGTATTTCATGTTGACCGAGGAGGCGGTGCAACTGGTGCTGCAGGCGTCGCCGATGGGCGAGGGCGGGGAGGTGTTCGTGCTGGACATGGGCGAGCTGGTGAAGATCGCGGACCTGGCGGCGAACATGATCCGGCTGGCAGGGCTGGAGCCGAACCAGGACATCGAGATCCGGTATACGGGTCTGCGGCCGGGCGAGAAATTGTACGAGGAAGTGATCAGCGAAGGGGAGAAGATCGCGCCGACGACGCACGAAAAGATCAAGGTGTACCGCGGGGAAGCGGCCCGGCACTTCGCGGTGACAGAGTGGGTGGAGAGAGCGAAGGCGGCGGTGGCGAGGCGGGACGAGGAGCAGGCGGTGGCGCTGCTGAAGGAGCTGGCGGCCGAGTATGAAGTCGGGCCGGTGTGGAGGGAGAGGCTGAGGGAGCGCGGGTGGCCGGCAGGAGAAGCCGTACGAGGAGGGAAGGCATGACGGTGATGCGAGCGCGGACGAAGCTGGTGTACTTCCGGGTGTCGGAGGAAGAGTACGCCTGGCTGAATGCGATGTGCGAGCAGACGGGAGCGAGGAGCCTGTCGGACCTGGTGAGGACGTTCCTGAAGGAGCGGCGCGAGGGAGGGAACGGGGGCGTGGAGGAATTGCGGGAGCGGATCGAGAAGCTGACGGTGCTGATGCAGAAGCTGGAGGAGAAGCTGGACGGGGGAAGGGCGCTGAAAGCAGGCGGAGGAATGTAAGAGAATATTCGGATGTAGCGGCGGAAACCGTACCTTGAAGGCAGGAAAAATGCGGAGAATTTCGAGCTGGATTGTGCTGGCGTTGGCGGCCGGGCTTGTGGCGGCGCAGCAGGCGCCGGCGCCGGCGGGGCAGGCGCAGGCGGCGGGGCAGGCGCAGGCGGAGGGGCCGCGGCCAGTGTATTTGCTGAGCGCGGGGGACCAGATCGTGATCCGGGCGCAGAATGTGGAAGAGATCAGCGAGAAGCCGTTCCGGATCGACGGGGAAGGGTTTCTGACGCTGCCGGTGGTGGGGCGGATCCGGGCGGCGGGATTGACGGTGGAGCAGCTGGAGGCGGCGCTGGCGGACCGTTTGAAGCTGTTCGTGCGGGAGCCGCAGGTGGTGGTGAGCGTGATCGAGACGGCGCGTCCGCAAGAGGTGGCGAACCCGGTGTATCTGCTTGGGGCGTTCAAGCAGCCTGGAGTGTATCCTCTGGGGACGAAGCCGGAGACGCTCGGGGAAGTGCTGATGCGGACGGGCGGGCTGTTGCCGACGGCGATGCGGCGGGTGCGGGTGATCCGGCGGGCGGAGCAGGGGCGGCTGGATTTGAAGAACGTGACGGAATCGACCGACGGGAAGACGACGTACGGGGAGGTGGCGCTGACGGTGACGGGGGAGCTGGCGGATCCGGCGGTCAACATTGTGATGAAGCCGCAGGACGTGCTGGTGGCGACGAAGCTTGAGCCGGTGTATGTGACGGGGGAGGTGGCGCGGAGCGGGGCATTTCCGCTGGAGGACCGGGAGCATCTGACGGCGGCGCAGATTCTGGCGATGGCGGGGGCGGGGCCGCTGGCGGACCTGGAGAAGGCGCGGGTGCTGCGCGTGGTAGGGGACACGAGCCAGAGGGCGGAAATTCCGGTGAATTTGCGGGAGATTTTCCAGGGAAAAGCGAACGATTTTCCGCTGATGCCGAATGATGTTTTGTATATTCCGCGCAAGAGCGGCGCGGGAAGGACGGCGGCGCAGGTGGGACTGATCGCGGTGCCGGCGCTGATCACGAGCCTGATCTGGGTGTGGGTGCGGCGGTAGTGGAGGGGGTGAACGGAATGGGACCGCAGGAAGAAAAGAACGCGCTGACGCCGGCGCGGAGCGACGGAAGCGGGGCGCCGCCTGCGCCGGGCTACGGTCCGGGCTATGGCGCGGGGTACGGATACGGCGCCTACGGGGACGGGATGTTCGGGACGTTTGCCGATGCGCTGCACGCGCGGTCGTTCCAGGACTATGTGCAGGCGCTGAGGCAGCGGAAGTGGCTGCTCGCGGGGCTGGCAGGGGCGGGGCTGGTGATCGGGCTGGCGGTGGTGCTGCCGAAGCCGCTGACGTATCCGGCGGAGGCGAGCGTGGAGATTCAGGGGATCAACGAAAACTTCATGGGGCTGGCGCAGGTGGATCCGCAGGCAAGCGGGGGGATCTATTCGGCGACGCAGGCCAACATTCTGACGCAGGTGGAGATTCTGAACAGCTCGACGTTGCGGCAGCGGGCGGCGGAGCGGCTGGAACGGGAGACGATTCCGACGCTGCCGCCGTCGGGGAGCGGCGTGGCGCGGGTGTTCAACGCGGTGAGGCGCGCGGTGGGGTTCGGGCCGTCGACCCCGGTGGAGGCGATTCGGGAGGCGATCCAGACGGCGGTGGGTTCGGCGCGGGCGCAGGCGGTGGAGGGGACGCGCGTGGTGCGGGTGACGTGCCAATCGACGCTTCCGGAGGTGGCGAGCGAGTATGTGAACGTGCTGGTGTCGGAGTATCAGGAGCAGGCGCTGGAGACGCGGGCGCGGAGTTCGAAGACGACGAACCAGTGGCTGGAGAGCCAGATGCGGGAGCAGAAGCAGAAGCTGGAGGAGGCGGAGACGCGGCTGAAGGACTTCGTGACGCGCACGGGGCTGGAGGCGACGCCGACGGAGGGGTCGCAGCAGGGGCTGACGCTGGCGGATGCGAAGATGCTGGCGTTGCAGCGCGAGCTGGCGCAGATCCAGACGGACCGGATTGTGAGGCAATCGCGGTATGAGACGGCGCTGAAGAGCGGGCCGGAGAGCCTGCCGGAGGGGCTGGCGAGTTCGGCGCTGTTGCAGTTGCGGGGGCAGATGATCGAGCTGGAGAAGCAACTGGCGGAGCTGACGACGACGTTCACGGAGAGGCACCCGCGGGTGCAGAGGGTGAAGGCGCAGATGGAGGAGGTGCGGAAGGCGGTCGAGAAGGAGCGGGAGGAGGTGCTGGAGCGGCTGCGGACGGACCTGGAGGCCGCGAAGCGGCGGGAGCAGTTGCTGGTGGGTTCGTTTGCGGCGCAAACGGGGCAGGTGCGCGGGCTGGCGGACCGGATGCTGGAGTACAACCTGCTGAAGCGGGAGGTGGAGTCGAACCGGCAGATCTACAACACGCTGCTGCAGCAGGTGAATCAGGCGGGGGTGGCGACGGCGGTGCCGACGCAGAACATCCGGGTGATCGACCCGGCGTCGCCGAGCGGGAGGGCGTTGCTGAAGAACGTGTATCTGGGCGGGGGGCTGGGCGTGGTAACAGGGCTGCTGTTCGGGGCGGTGCTGGCGGTGCTGCTGTTCCACGGAGAGATGAAGTTCCAGAAGCCGGGCGAGCCGGTGGCGGTGCTGCAACTGCCGGAGCTGGGGGTGATTCCGAGCGGGGACCTGTTCGCGCCGAGGAAGGGGTGGCTGAAGCTGGGCGGAGGGGAGCTGAAGGCGGACAAGCTGCTGGAGAGCGGCAACGGGCACGGACCTGTGGAAGTGGAGGTGATCCGGCATGGGGACAAGCCGACGCTGCTGCAGGAGAGCTTCCGCGCGGTTTTGACGTCGCTGATGTTCACGGCGGAGGGGGAGAAGTGCCGGCTGGTGACGGTGACGAGTCCGAATCCGCAGGACGGGAAGAGCACGGTGGTGGCGAACCTGGCGATGGCGCTGGCCGAGATGGGGCGGCGGGTGCTGCTGGTGGACGCGGACCTGAGGAAGCCGAAGCAGCATGTGCTGTTCGGGCTGGAGAACACGTGGGGGCTGGCGGACTTGCTGGAGGACGAGACGGAGGTGAGCGCGTATCCTCGGGAGGCGTTCTACCGGGAGACGGAGATCCGGAACCTGTACGTGCTGCCGAGCGGGCCGCCGGTGAAGAACGTGGGGGCGCTGGTGCACACAGACCGGTTCGGGGCTCTGCTGGAGCGGTTCCGGGCGGAGTTCGATTATGTGTTCGTGGACACGCCGCCGGTGCTGCTGGTGAGCGATGCGCGGGTGACGGGGCAGCGGAGCGACGGAGTGATCCTGGTGCTGCGCGCGGGGGAGACGCGGCAGGCGGACGCGCTGCAGGTGGTGCGGCGGTTGAAGGAAGACGGCACGCGGATTCTGGGGACGGTGCTGAACCAGTGGGTGCCGCCGGGCGCGGGAAGGAAATACTACAAGAAATACTACGACTATTACCGGCCGATGGAGAGCTGAATGGCGGCGCGCGAGGCGAATGTGGCGACGGAAGAGGCGCGGCAGGGCGCGGAAGCGCCGGTGCTGGTGATCGAGCCGTCGCGCGGGTGGGTGGGGCTGAAGCTGAAGGAGCTGTGGGAGTACCGGGAGCTGGTGTATTTCCTGGTGTGGCGCGACGTGAAGGTGCGCTACAAGCAGACGGCGCTGGGCGCGGCGTGGGCGGTGATCCAACCCTTGTTCAGCATGCTGGTGTTCACGGTGGTGTTCGGGAAGCTGGCGAAGATGCCGTCGGACGGGATTCCGTACCCGCTGTTTTCGTACGCGGCGCTGCTGCCGTGGAACTATTTTGCGCAGGGGCTTTCGAGCTCGTCGGACAGCCTGGTGGGGAGCGCGAACCTGATCAAGAAGGTTTACTTTCCGCGGCTGGCGATTCCGGTGGCGGCGGTATGCGGGGGCGTGGTGAATTTTCTGATCGCCTTCGGGGTGCTGCTGCTGATGATGGGGTATTTCGGGGTGGCGCCGACGGGCAACGTGGTGTGGCTGCCGGGGTTCCTGCTGCTGGCGCTGGTGACGGCGCTGGGGGTGGGGCTGTGGCTGAGCGCGCTGAACGTGCAATACCGGGACGTGAAGTACACGGTGCCGTTCCTGGTGCAGTTCTGGATGTACGCAACGCCGATCGTGTATCCGAGTTCGCTGCTGCCGGAGCCGTGGAAGACGCTGTACGGGCTGAACCCGATGGCGGGGGTGGTGGAGGGGTTCCGTTGGGCGCTGTTGGGGGTGAAGACGCCGCCGGGGCCGATGCTGTGGGCGAGCGTGGCGGCGGCGGTGGCGCTGCTGGTGAGCGGGGCGTACTTTTTCCGGCGGACGGAGAAGACGTTTGCAGACGTGGTGTGAGGGGGAACGGACTGGGTTCTGGGGGGAAAGGAACCGAGGCGGGGGAGGGGTGCGAATTTTGCGGCAAGTGATTGATTTCAGGAGGGATGGCTTGAGGGTAGCGGGGGAGTTCGTTTCAGTTCGTTTTGAAACGAACTTTCGTGGTTTAGTGTCCTGTTTTCTTTCAGTTGCGGGGAAATTGCGGGATGGAGCCCCCTTGGTAGGGGTATATGGGGGGCATACACGGGCGAAGACGGAGAGAAGAGAGGCGAGAAGGGCCTCCGGGGTTGCGGGGAAAGCCGGGATGGAGAACGGGCGCGTCATGCTGGGGGAAGGGTGGCGTGGAGCGTGGTGCGGGTTGTGGGGAGAGCGCGAGAAGTGGTTGCGGGGGAGGGAGAAATTTCGGGGAAAGGGGTGTGACGGGGGGAGGGAGACTTACGGGATGTGAGTGGAGGAAGCAGGCGGCCCGATAATTTATTCCTGTCAGCGTATGAGAGGTATTGGGGTCGGAAAAGAGAACTGAGATGATTCAGCGTGGTCTGAAAAAAGCGAGGCGGTGGGCGAGAAAGGTTCTCCGAGGGCAAAGCGTGGATCATTTGGAGCCGAGATGGAAGCCGCTTTTGCCCAGGATTCCACCGATGTTCGAGCCCGGGGCGGTGGGGCCGGCGGAAAACTACTTCATTCAGGGGGGATACCGCGCCCGTCTGCAAAATGAGTTTTTTGACGATA
This sequence comes from Acidobacteriota bacterium, assembly GCA_037446555.1. Taxonomy (GTDB): domain Bacteria; phylum Acidobacteriota; class Terriglobia; order Bryobacterales; family Bryobacteraceae; genus JANWVO01. Next base: position 9,112 of record JBBIIK010000049.1, on the reverse strand, counting down.
CGGGCTTAAAGGAAGAATACCAGAAAGAGGTCTACCAATTTGCGAGGGAGATCGCCGACCGGGAGGGGCTACGGCGCATTGCGGACGTCGGTTGCGGATCCGGGTACAAGCTGATGCGGTATTTCCAGCGGTTGGAGACGGTCGGATACGACCTTGGGCCCACAGTGGAGTACTTGCGCAAGACCTATCCCGACCGGGAGTGGCGAGTGAGTGATTTTTCGGTTCCTCCGGCGTTCGAGGCAGACCTAGTGATTTGCGCGGATGTCATCGAGCATCTGCCTGATCCGGTGCCGCTAGTACGTTGGCTGGAGAGTTTTGGTGCGCCGTGGATTGTGATTTCTACGCCGGACCGAAGCCTGTTCCTGAGGGGGGATTTTTGGGGGCCACCAGCGAACCCTGCGCATGTGCGGGAGTGGACGATGGCTGAGTTCCGTGCGTTCATGAGCGATTACTTCACGATTGAGGCACATTTCATTTCCAATGGCGCGCAGGCGACCCAGTGTTTGTTGGCCCGGCCGCGCGGCGGAGGGCAGAGGAGGGGGAACGGGGCATGAGGGATCCGGCGATCAGGGTGGTTGGATTGGGGAAATCCTACGCGATTGGGGCGCTCACGCCCGGTTACCGGACGTTGCGCGACATGATCTCGGCGGGAGCAGCAGAGTGGATGCGGCGGCTCAAATCGTTGGGAAGCAATTCCGCGGCGCCGCGACGTAGCGGGAAGGACACCGTCTGGGCTTTGCGGGATGTTTCGCTGGAGTTCCGGGCGGGCGAGGTTGTGGGCATCATCGGGCGAAACGGGGCGGGCAAGAGCACGTTGCTGAAGATCTTGAGCCGGATCACGGAGCCGACGGAGGGGCGGGTGGAGATCCGGGGGCGGGTGGGGAGCCTGCTGGAAGTGGGAACGGGGTTCCATCCGGAACTTACGGGGCGGGAGAACGTGTATCTGAACGGGGCGATCCTGGGGATGAAGCGGGCGGAGGTGGACAAGAAATTCGACGAGATCGTTGCGTTCGCGGAGATCGAGAAGTTCATTGACACGCCGGTGAAGCATTACTCCAGCGGGATGTACGTGCGGCTGGCGTTCAGCGTGGCGGCGCATCTGGAGACGGACGTATTGCTGGTGGACGAGGTGCTGAGCGTAGGGGATGCGAAGTTCCAGCAGAAGTGTATGGGGCGAATGCAGGATCGAACTTTTGCAGGGAAGACAATCTTGTTCGTGAGCCACAATCTTCCGGCCGTCGCGAATCTGTGCGAGAGAGCGGTATTGCTGGCGGAAGGGCGGGTGGTGCAAGACGGGCAGACACGGGGAGTGATTGAGGCTTACATTGGCGGAACTGGCGGAGAGTCGAGCCGCGATCTGGCGGACGCGCCGAGGCGGAGCACGAAGCCGCCGCTCTGGAGGTGGATGCGCCGGGCTTCGCTGAGTGACAACGGCGTGGAGACGGGAAGTTTTGCTCCGGTTGGGGAGTGGACTTTGCGAGTCGATTGCGACATTCCAGAGGAAGCGGAAGGGCGGACTCTGAACTTCGGTTTCACGATCGAGAACGGACTAGGGGAAATCGTGCTGGGGGCGAACACCCGGCAGTATGGACTCGTTGAACGTGCGCAGGCGGGGGATGTGCGATTCGAAGCGTTTCTGAAGCGACTGAGTCTTGCGCCAGGAAGGTACTACGTCTCGCTTTTCCTGGGGGACCTGCATTCGGACCACGAAATCATCGAACGGGCTCTTGCGTTTGAGGTGATTTGGACCCCTACTGAGGCGTGCAGTCTGCCCCCACATTGCGGAATGCTGTTCGAGCCAGTGAAGTGGAGGCAAACGAACCTGTGCCGCCAATGATTTCTGTGATCGTGCCGAGCTACAACAAGCCGCAATATCTGCCAGAGTGTTTGCGGTCGATTCAGGCGCAGACGTTTACGGACTGGGAGTGCATCGTGGTGGACGACGGCTCGCCGCGGGGGGATGAGATCCGGGCGGCGGCCGAGGCAATGGGGGATCCGCGGTTCCGGCTCGTGAGGCATGACGTAAACCGGGGACTGGGGGCGGCGAGAAATACCGGGATCCGGGAGGCGAGAGCGGAATGGTTGATCTGGGTGGATGAGGATGATGCACTTGCCGAAACATGCCTGGAAGTGCTCATTCATCATGCCGAGGAAAGTGGAGCTGATGTTGTCCACCCCCAGTATGTCAACAGGAAGTCTGGGCGTATGTTCGATCGCACGCGGATTGCCAACCTGGCGGAAGTGTTGGAGACGCAACGATACAACCCAGGCGGGTTCTTGATCTCGAAGGAGGGCATGAAGAAGGCGGGACTGTACGATGAGAGCGAGACGATACGGCTGGGGCGGGAAGACACGGAGTGGTGGATCCGTGCGGTGGCAGCAGGCCTGAGGATTCACACTCTTGCCCAAGGGCTCTACCTTTACAGGCCGAACGGCGGGACAGAGGATGAGGAATCTTTGGATGTGCGTGCTAGTTTCTATGAAGGGCGGATCAGAAGTTACATCGTCCGAAAGCATGCGAGATTGTATCAACAGTATTCGCGAGCAAGACGGTTGTTCCTCGGGAATGGGTGGAGGCTTGAGGCTCGGAGAAACTCGGTTGCCGGGGCAAGGATTTGGTCAACATTTTGTATGTGGAGGGCTGCTTGGCATCTTCGGAGCCTCAAATTCCTTAGGGAAGCGGCGGCGATGACAGTGAACTTGGCTCGCGCTTGTTGCACCGTTGGCAAGGCAGCTTTCGAGAGTCAGTCAGCACCGGCAAAAGCACGTCAGGTCCGTGTCAATTCCCAAGAGTGAGGACGACGCCTCGCTGGTATCATACGCTTTATAGCAGCATGTAAAGTGACTTGTAAGTCAAAAAAACGGAAGGCCCACGACCGGACAGTTCCAATTTGAACAAGGCAAATGAGCAAGATCATGGCTGCGGTACATGATAAGACAGCGCCGGGGAGCCAAACCGGGCGATCGAGGAAGCCAAGGGTTGCGTGTGTTTACGCGGTGTGGCGTCAGAGCACACAGGGTTATCTTGCAGACGTTGTCAAGAAGCTTCGTGGTTGGGGAGCGTTGGTGGATATGTTCTCGCGAATTCCGATTGATGCCAGTGATGACGATGGCTGCCGTGTGCTGCAGGGGCCGAGCGGGTGGAAGGGGATCTTGAGCGCTGTTGGAGCGATGATACTTGCCCCGCGAAAGAATTTCAAATTGCTGCAGGAAGCTGAGGGGGCGGCTTTGCAACGGAGATTGCGGCGGATGGTCGATGCGCGACCTCTCGTTCGGGGCGGCTATGATGTGATTCATGTGCAAAATGCCCAGCTATTCAACATTGTGTATCCGGCATCAGCTGCTAGTGGAGCGAGAAGCGTTGTGTCGTTTCGTGGCTTTGATACCTATGTGCGGCCGTTGATTGACGAGGAATGGCGGCAGATGCTTCAGAGTATCTACGACAAGGCAGACATCCTTCACTTTGTCAGCCAGGCAATCTGCGATCATGCAATCTCTCATGGAGCGCCCGCGGAAAAGTGCGTTGTAATCCGGTGCAGCGTAGATACGGATTATTTTAGTGGTCTGGGCTTTAGAGAGGCGGAGAGGGTCTTTCGGTTGTGCACAGTGGGAAGGCTTACCTGGGAAAAAGCATACCCGCTCGCCTTGCTAGTCGTAAGAGAATTAAAACTGCGGGGCGTGCCAGTGGAATATCATGTTTATGGCGACGGAGATGAAAGAGCCTGCCTAGAGCATTGGATAGACAGGTTGGAAATCTCGGAACTTGTGCGTCTTAGAGGCGCTGTTCGGCGCGAGGAGCTCAAGGAGGCTCTGCTGTCGTCGACGATCTATTTTCATCCCTCGGTGACTGAGGCCCTCGGAGTTGCGATTCTGGAAGCGCAGGCAATGGGGCTGCCAGTGGTTGCCACGCGGGTTGGGGGGATCCACGAGGCAGTGGTCGACGGGGAAACAGGGCGGCTGCTGCCGTTCGGCGATGTCGAGGGGCTTGCTGACGCGATCCAGGAGTTATGGGAGTCGCCCGGGAAGAGGAAGTCCATGGGTGAAGCTGGGCGCAGATGGGTTGAGCAGAGATTCAGTGTGGAACGAGAGGCTGCTGAGTGGGTGAAGTTATACAAGGATCTTTGCAGCAAAAGGGCGTGAGACCGAGAGGCGGGAGCAGACCGGAGAAGCCGCGTGCAGTGGTTGAGGTGATGGTGGAGGCAATGGAGTATGGGGTGGTGGGGTGAGCAAGCTGTATCGAATTGAGGATAGTTGGGTCGTTGGGGGCGCTTGCCAGCTGGCAGCCGGTTTTGGGAACAGTTGAAGCGGAAGAGCAGAACTGATGTGCGGTTTTAGCGGGATGTTCGATCCTGTCCGCGGGGCTGTAGCGCCCATGCTGGCGGGAGTGCGGGCGATGACGGGGCTGCTGGTGCGGCGGGGGCCGGATGACGAGGGCTACTGGACGGACGGGGAGAGTTGCGCGCTAGGGTTCCGGAGGCTGGCCATACTCGACCTCACGCCTGCGGGGCATCAGCCGATGGTGAGTAGCAGCGGGCGGTCGGTGATCGTGTTCAACGGGGAACTGTACAATTTCGCCGAATTGCGGGCGGAGCTGGAGGGGGTGGGGGTGCGGTTCCGGTCGAGGTCAGACACTGAGGTGGTGCTGGAGGCGCTGGAGCACTGGGGGGAGGCTGCGCTCGAGCGGTTCAACGGGATGTTTGCGCTGGCGTGGTATTCGATCCCTGAGCGGGCACTGCTGCTGGCGAGAGACCACGCGGGGATCAAGCCGCTGTTTTACCGCGAGGGGCCGGGGGCCGGGCGGGTGACTTTTGCAAGCCAATTGAACTGCCTGGTGATGGAAGAGGCAGGCGGGGAGCCGCCCGTGCGGGGCGACGCGCTGGGGCTTTATCTCCGGCTGAACTATTTCCCGGCGCCTTACACGCTGTACCGGGGGATTCATCAATTGCCGGCGGGGTTTGCGCTGCGGGTGGGAGCGGGGAAAACGCCGCGGCTGTGGCGTTGGTGGAGCCTGCCGGAGGCGCCGGCGCCTGCGGGAAGACCGGTGGAGGAGCTGGACGAACGGCTGGAGGCGGCGCTCGATGCGGCGGTGCGGCGGCAGCGCGTGGCGGATGTCCCCGTGGGAGTGTTTCTTTCCGGAGGAGTGGATTCGCCCCTGGTGACGGCAGTGGCAAGTGAGCAGAGCGGCACGGGGCTGAAGGCATTTACGATCGGCGCGCCGGAGTGGCCGCTGGATGAGAGCGAGGACGCGAAGCGGTATGCGGCGTTGTTGCAAGTGACGCACCGGCTCGAGAATCTGCGAGAGGCGGAGGCTCTAGGGATGCTGGACAAGGTGGCGGAGGCACAGACGGAGCCGTTCGCGGACTACTCGATGCTGCCGACGATGCTGGTGAGCCGGCTCGCGCGCCGGGAGGTGACGGTGGCATTGAGCGGGGACGGAGGAGACGAGCTGTTTTTCGGATATGAGCGGCCGTTTTCGCTGGCGAAAGGCGGGCTCCTGTTCCGGTATCCGTACTTCTGGCGCTGGTTCCTGTACAAGGGGGGGCGGCTGGGCGTTTTGCCGGAGAGGAGCAGCGTGATCATGCACAGGACTCCGGGGGACTGCTATTTCTCCCTTCACAGCCACTTCCCCGCCTCGCACTGGCGAAGGCTGCCGGCAGAGCTGCGCAGGTTGCCCGAGGACTTCACGCTGTACCGATTCCAAGGCGAGGTGACCGAGAAGCGGCTGGCGGATTTCAGCCGGACGGTGGAGTATTCCGGGCAGTTGCAGCGGGTACTGCGGAAGGTGGACATGGCCTCGATGCACTATAGCCTGGAGGTGCGGGTGCCGGTGCTGGACAGGGAAGTGATAGAAGCGAGCCTGGCGTACGATGGCGGGGAGGAGCTGCGGCGGGGGGAGAGAAAGCGGGCGTTGCGGCGGCTGCTGGCGAAGCGGGTGGGGGAGGAGAACATTCCAAAGCCGAAGCGAGGATTCGGGGTGCCGCTGAGCCTATGGCTGCGAGGGGCGCTGCGGGCGCGGGTGCAAGAGGAGCTGCTCGGAAGCGGGAGCTTGGCGTGCGATCTGGCAGGCCGGGACGTTGTGCGCGGGATCTGGGAGGAGCACGTGAGCGGGCGGAGATCGCATCACTGGGCGATTTATTCGCTGCTGGCACTGGAGTGGTGGAAGGGCCGCCACGTGAAGGCGAGGACGCAGGCTGGCGCACGGGCGTGAGCGTGATCCGGATCCTGTACACGATTCCGAACTTCATCACGGCGGGTTCGGGCGGGGCGATGCTGGAGATCGTCCGGAGACTGGACCGAAATGTATTCGCACCCGCAGTGTGCGTCAGCCGCAAGGGAGGAAAGCTGGACCGGATGGTGGAGGAGATGGGGATCCCTTTTCTTGAGGCGGCGTTTCAAGTCCCGGCAAAGCCGTATGTCACGCTGCCGGTGCGGGTGTGGCGGGCGGCGGCGCCGTTCCGTTCTTTCCAATTCGACCTGTGGCATTCGTTTCACTACGGGGACGACTACACGGAGGCTCTGATCGCGAAGGCTGCGGGCGCGAGGGCGTGGGTCTACACGAAGAAGAACATGAACTGGCGGGGGCGGGCGTGGAAGGTGCGGAGTTTGCTGGCGGGCGGTATTGCGGCTCAGAATACGCGAATGCTGGAAGAGTTCTTCGGAGGCCTGTGGCAGAAGAAGATTACGCTGATTCCCAGGGGCGTCGATACGGAGAAGTTTGCGCCGGGCGTAGCGAGACGGCTGCGGCTGAGAGAACGGTTCGGGATAGCGGCAGATGAGCCGGTGGCGGTGGCTGTGGGCCACGTGCTTCCGGTGAAGGGGCATGAGCTGCTGGTGCGGGCTGCGGCGGGAGTGCCGGGGCTGCATGTGTGGATTGCCGGCGGGCTGGAGGATGCGGCGTGTGTGGAGCGGCTCCGGGCAGTGGCTGCGGAGGCGGGGTTGGGGGAGCGGCTCCGGCTGCTGGGGAAGGTGGACGACATCGCGGCGCTTCATGCGGAGGCGGATGTGTTCGTTCACCCAGGAAGGCAGGAGGGGTGCCCCGTGGCGCTGCTGGAGGCGATGGCGTGCGGGAAAGCATGCATCGGCACCCGGATCGCCGGCACGGAAGACGTGATTGAAGACGGGCGGAGCGGGGTGCTGGTGGAGCCGCTGAACGCGGAGGCTCTGCGGGAGGCGGTGCGAAGGGTGCTTGCGGACAGGGGCTTGCGGGCGAGGTTGGAGGAGGGCGCGAGGCGGCGGATCCTGGAGGGATACACGATCGAGCGCGAGGTGAAGCAGCACGAGGAGTTCTATCTCAGAGTGCTGCAAAGGCACAGCGGGCAGGAGGAAGAGCTGGCGTGAGGCGGATGGCCCGACTGTCGATTGGCTGCGCGAATGGTTCGACTCTCACCGAAGGACTGGTTCAGAGCGGCGAGGACGGAGCGGAGCGCTGGTGGCTAGTGGGTGAAGCAAACCAACCGGGGACTGCGAAAACGTGGGAGGATGCCCTGACGGGATTTGCCCGCGACCTCGCCCATGGCCGAGCGGATGCGCCCAGGTTCTGCGGGCACTGCGCCGTGGTCCGGGAGAATCCGGGCGGCGCGCGGCGCGTGTGGACGAACCTTGCGGGGAGCCTGCACCTGTACTGGCGCGAAGATGGGGCGCTGGGGACCAGTGCGTTGGAGCTGTACCGGGGGAGCCGGGGGAGGCTCGACTGGGAGGGGCTGGCGGGGTTTTTCGGGCTGGGGTTTTTCCCGGGCGACCGGACGCATTTCACGGACGTCAAGATCCTGCGGCCGGCGTCGGTGTACGAGTTGGACGCGAGCGGGCGGCTGGTGCGGCAGGAGCGTTATTGGGAGTGGAGGCACGAGCCGGCACGGGGACGGAGCGAGCCGGAGACGATCGCGGAATTCGGGGCGACACTGCGGGCCGTTTTGGAAGATCAGGCGCGGGACGGGCGAGTGGCGCTGCCGCTGAGCGGCGGGCTCGACTCCCGGACAGTCGCGGCGTGCCTGCCGGAAGGCGCAGCGCCGTTCAGCTACGGGTACGGGTATACGGAGGACTCGATCGAGATCCGGATCGCAGGGCAGGTGGCCGAGGCGGCGGGGCTGCGGTTCCGGGGGCATGTGATCCGGCCGTACCTGTTCGACCGGATGGACGAGGTGGCGGAGGCGACGGAATGTTTTCAGGACCTGACGCAGGCCCGGCAGGCGGATGTGGCGGACTGGCTGCGGGAGGAGGCGGACTTCGTTCTGGCGGCGCACTGGGGGGACGTCTTCTGCGACGACATGGGGTTCCCGAAGCGCGAGGGGACGGAGGAGGAGGTGCTCGGGCACAGCCTGCGAAAAATGCTGAAAAAGGGGCGGCAGTGGCTGCTGGAGGAGATTGTGCGGCCGCAAATGAAGGGCGATCCGGAGGAGGCGATCCGGGAGATGATGCGCGCGGAGTTGCGGCGGTTGCCGGAGATCGAGGCCCCTGACTTCCGGGTGAAGGTGTTGAAGACGGAGCAGTGGGCGTTCCGGTGGACGCTGGCGAGCCTGCGGGCGTATCAACTGGCGGCGTTTCCGAGAATCCCGTTTCTGGATCCGCGCATGGTGAAGTTCTTCTGCACGGTTCCGACCGAGATGGTGCGGGGGCGGCGGCTGCAAATCGAGTATCTGAAGCAGCATGCACCGCGGTTTGCGCGCATTCCGTGGCAGCCGTACGAGGCGAGCCTGTATACGTACCGGTGGTCGCCGTTGTGGATGAAGCCGGTGCGGGCGTGGCGGAAGGCGCGGCGGCTGTTGGGAGGGGAGCGGCCGATTCAGCGGAACTGGGAGGTGCAGTTCTTCGCGCCGGGGCAGTGGGAGCGGCTGGAGGGGGTTCTGCTGAAGAAGGGCGCGAGGCTGCATGAGTTCGTGGCGCCGGGGAAGATCCGGGAGTTGCTGGAGACGTTCCGGCGGATGCCGGACGGGGCGAACGGGTACACGGTGTCGATGCTGTTGACGTTTGCGGTGTGGCTGGAAAAGGCGGGGCTGTAGGGTGAGGCTGCTGGTGATGGACATCCGCTGGCCGGCGGAGACGTTCCTGGAGCGGAAGCTGACGCGTCTGGCGCGGGCGGGATACCGGGTGATGGTGTTGACGCGGGGGGCGCAGG
>JBBIIK010000048.1:0-29120 GCA_037446555.1 Acidobacteriota bacterium | reverse complement strand
TGCATCGAACGCTTCTTCCGAACTCTCAAAGAGCAGCTGCTCCGGGTGCGCCACTTCGAGACCGTGGAAGAGCTGGCTGCGGCTCTTCAGGAATTCCGCCAGCGCTACAACGAGCACTGGCTGATCGAAAGGCTTCACTTTCAGACCCCGCGGCAGGCTCACCAAGCCTTGCTTGCCCTCGAACCTGCCGCATGACGATAATTCAAAAAACTGTCCAAGAATTCGAGGGCGGTACAGCCGCTGTTTTTTCTGCCAGGCAACTGCTCACGGCTGCCGGACTCGATTTTCGCTTTGTCAACGTCGCACAGGAATCCGGCCTCCGGACGAAAACCATTTTCGGAGACGAGGCGGGGAACAGATTTCTGCTGGAAACCACGGGCTGCGGCGTTGCGTTCATCGATTTCGACAACGACGGGTGGCTGGACATTTTCTATGTGAACGGGACCCGGCTGGATGGCGGGCTCGCGCCAGGCCAGGAGCCCGTCAGCCGGCTTTACAAGAACAACCGGGACGGGACGTTCACAGACGTCACCCTGAAGGCCGGCGTCGCTAGGACGGGGTGGGGGCAGGGCGTCTGCGCCGGCGATTACAACAACGACGGCTACGAGGATCTGCTGGTCTCGTATTGGGGCGGACTGGTGCTGTGGCGCAACAATGGCGACGGCACCTTGACGGACGTGGCCGCGTCCAGCGGGCTGATGCCGCAGCAAGGGCCGGCCAAGCGCTAGAATACCGGTTGCGCGTTTCTCGATTACGACCGCGACGGCCACCTCGACCTGTTTGTGGCGAACTATATTGACTTTGATTTCGAAACCATCCCGACGCCGGAGACCGGCAAGTGCGTTTACAAGGGCCTGAAGGTCGCCTGCGGGCCTCCGGGGCTTCCCGGAGGGAAGAACATTCTCAACAGAAACCGGGGCGACGGCACTTTTGTGGACGTGTCGAAGGAGGCGGGAATTCTCGACACTCCCGGAACCTACGGGCTTGGCGTGGTGGTCGCGGACTTCGACAACGATGGCTGGCCGGACATCTATGTTGCCAACGACTCGTCTCCGGCCGCGCTCTACTTCAACAACCACGACGGGACATTCCGCGAAATGGGCATTGAAGCCGGCGTCGCCTACAGCCCGGACGGCAAGTCCCAGGCAGGAATGGGCGTGGGCGTGGCGGACTTTGACGGCGATGGACGTATGGACATCGTCAAGAAGAACTTCGCGGGCGACACGTCCAGCCTCTACCGCAATCTGGGAGACCGGATGTTCGAGGACATGACGTTCCAGGCGGGCAGCGACCGCAACACGCGGTTTCTTGGTCGGGGCGCCGGGTTCGCCGATTTCGACAACGATGGACGTCCCGACATCCTGCTGTGCACCGGCCACGTCTACCCGGAGGTGACCGACACGTTGATGGAATACGGATACCGGCAGCGCAAGGTCGTCTACAGAAACCTCGGCAATGGAAAGTTCGAGGATGTCTCCGAGCAGGCAGGCCCGGGGATCGCGGAGCTGGTGCCGGCCAGGGGAAGCGCCTTCGGAGATTTCGACAATGACGGAGACATCGACGTGGTGGTGAATTGCGTCAACGATTACCCGCAGTTGCTTCGGTGCGATGTCAGCAATGGCAACAACTGGGTGAAGGTCAAGACCATCGGAGTCAAGTCGAACCGGTCTGGCATCGGCGCCCGCGTTTTGTGCATCACCCCGGATGGCAGAACTCAGGCCGATGAAGTCCGCAGCGGCGGCAGTTATCTGTCGCAGAACGATCTGAGGGTTCACTTCGGACTTGGACGGTCGAGTGTTTGCTCGATTGACATCCGGTGGCCCAGCGGAATGGTAGACCGGATCGACAACGTTCAGCCGGGGCGCGTCCTCGTTGTCCGGGAGGGATCTTCGCCTGCTTCCACGGCATGACCTGGCCTCCGGAGCTCGAGTGATGGGCCCGGCGCGGCACTGCGGAAACCCTGGAGCACTGGAAGTGCGGGCACGACGTGCGCCCTGGATGGCGATCCAATATCCCGGTGCTCGCCGGCATGATCCAGAAACTTCGGACTCCGCTGCGGCTTTCCCTTCGGCGTGCTTCCCGCGCGCCAGGAGTCCGGGCAACCGTTGAGCAGCGCCGTCAGCCACCAGACGCGTTTGAAGGGACTCAAGCCCTGCACAACTGACCACCAATACACGAGTTCCTCATCGCTGAGCGCCCCGTCACGGGGCGGCACACGAGGACCTCCGCAAGTCACAGAAGGACTCCCGGGCAAGTCTGTCAGCACCTTCCGGTGCCGGTTGTGGATGTCCCGGCAGGTGCGCGGCAGCAGCGCTGCGCTCGCCTCACCGTGCTTTTTGCCAGTCTCGAGAATCCGCTTGCGAAATCCCGCCCGGTCCGTGGCCGTCGCATCCAGACGCCAGCTCACCCAGTCACCGAGGGAGCGCTGCATCACGGCTTCATACTCGCGCCGGGTTCGACCCGCCAAATGTTGGAACGAGAGGCAGGACTCCGAGCCTTCCGGGAGAGCCGGCATCGGCTGCGCCTCAACCGGCTTGGGAATCAGGGACCGACAGCCCCGGATGACCTCCGGTTTGGCCTCGGCGGGACTTCTGGATTCCAGCGTGCGCTTCACGAGCCGTCCGTGCACACGCCGCACGGGCCGGAAGGACTTCCGATTCTTGCCTGACGAGATCAGAAAACCGGGAACCCCGCGCACCTTCCACTCCCAACCATCAGGCGCGAGGGCATCGATGGCAGGTTGCGTGGGTTGCTCCATCCTTTTGTCTTGAGTGGAATGCGCGAGCGGCCTCAGTCTTCCAGGGCCTGATAGACCAGCGTTTCGAAGAGGTTCAGCGTGGGCTGGTCGAAGGGCACCGACCGCAGGAACAGCAGCAGGGCCTCGCCGCGGTCTACGCAGAGAAAGCCAGGCATGCCGCTATGCTACACCGGCGGGGCGTCTGCCTCATTCGGCGCCCGCGCCATCGGGGCCGGCGCGCTCGAGGCGCGTGTTCTTCTCCCACCGGGCGCCACCGTCCCCGCCGCTCCAGGGAAGTGCCTTCTCTCCGGGCAGAGCCTCACTTCAGCAAGTTCGCCATGCGCTCGCGGTGGCGGGAGTAGGCGTAGGAGGCTGCCACCAGCAGCAGCCCGAGACCCACCAACGCCGCGCTGCGGAAGAGCCGTCCCAGTTGCCAGACGTCGTAGGCGTAGAGTTTCAGCATGACGAACGACAACGCCCCGAGACCCAGCAGACGGTCCAGCCGCGCCTGTCGGGCCACGCCCAGCGCCACCAGCGCCACCCCGTAAGCCGCCACGACAAGAGAAAGGCCCACGATGGAGGCGCTGCGAACATCTTCCGGAACGGCGGTGCGGGCGATCTGATCCCGTGCATCCAGCAGCAACGCAGCCAGCAGCACCGCGTGGCCCGCGGTGTAACTTGCCGCCGCGAGCAACCGGGGCCTCAGCAGTGATGCGCACACCCAGCAGGCCAGCGCCGCCCACGCCATGGCGAAGAACCTCGGGTGGAGGAAGAGCCTCTCCGTCTCCAGGTGCGCATCTGCCAGCGCGACGTGGATCAAACCCAGAGCCAGAACTACGGCTGCCACGCCATCCCACAAGCGGCGCCCGGTCTTGTTCGCGAGCAGCGCGAGCGCCACGGCTTCCAGCACCCAGCCCGCGCTCACCCGCCATCCGCCGAGCTGCACGGGAAAGGCCAGCGTGAAAAACCCCGCGGCCAGCACGCCTGCCACCGGCGCCGCGGGCGCGGCGGGGAGGATCCACGCCGTGCCGGCGAACGCGGCCGCCATGGCGAGCGTGAACAACCCCGTCCATGCGTCATGCTCCGGCCGCAGCCAGGCGTAGCCGGCAGTGTAGAACACAGCGCCGTTGCATGACAGCACGGCCGCATCCGCCGCCCGGAACGCATCCGCCGCCCGGAACGCATCCCGGCCTGCAAGAATCCGCCGCACAATCCACGCGTGCAGGATCAGAAATGCGCCGGTAATTCCGGTGAAATTCTGCCAGAATAACACCCCGGGATTTTGCTGGCCGGCGTAAATCCAGAACGCGATCCAGAATCCCGCCGCCGCGGCGCCCGGGGCGCCGCGCGCCGGACCGGCCGCCGTGACGGGCAGGATCGCCGCGAAAAACGGCCCCGGGTCGGGCCGGAAGATGCAGGCCAGTCCTGCCCCTGCCAGCAGCTGCGCGGCTTGCCGCGCGGGAACAGAGGCTGCGAAAAGGAACAGCGCCCAGGCGCAAAGAGCGAAGAAGACCGCGGGCGCGCGCTTGGCCGTCTCGAAATGATTCGCAAACCACAGGGAAAAGACCAAGGCGCCGCCCAGCAGCGCCAGCCACTCCACGGCGCTCCAGGCGCGCCTGCGCCCCGCCCATACGGCGCCGGCGGTCAACAGGAGCAGATACGGAAACAGCATCCACGGGGCGTCGCGCCCGGTGGAGAGCACCAGCGGCGTAGCGTATCCGCCAGTCCACGCAAGCAGGGCGATTGCCGCCGCGTTGTAGCGCAGCGCCAGCCAGGCGCCCGTTGCCATGGTGGCCGCCATCGCGAAGAATGCCATCGGCGGCGTCAGGAGAGCATAGAACCCGTGGGCGGCGTACCATGCGACATAGCACAGGCTGATGCCCAGGGCAGTGATCCCCATGGCGAAGATCCGCTGCCCCTTGCGCGACAGCACCTCACCGGTAACCATTGCCGCGAGGCCGGCCAGCAGCCCCAGAGCGACGCGCCCGCCCGGCCCTATCCACTCGTTGTCCAGCGCGTACTTGAACAGAAACGCAACGCCGAGCACCAGCGTCACGACGCCGAGGCGGTTCAGCCACGTCAGCCCGAACCAGCTCTCGGCGTTCTCTACTGCGCTCTGCGGGCCGCTTGCGGCCACCGGCGCCGCTGCCACGGGCGGCCGGGGCGCCTGCGGCCAGGGAGGCGGAGGAGCGGCGGCGGCAAGTGCCGGCTCCTGCATGGCCGGCGCCGGTTCGTCTTGCGTTCCGGGCGCGCCGGGGCACGGAGGAGAGGGTGGCGGCGGGGGCGCTGCGGCGAGGCGCGACTCCAGATGTTCCACGCGCCCGCCCAGCCGGGCCAGAGCCCGCGCGATGGCGTCCATCCGCTCCCGGACTTCTCTCAGATCCTCTTCCTGCATCGTGTGGTCCTCGCGCCGGCGCACCCGCTCGAAGCGAGACTACCACGGCGCGGGGCTTCCCGGGGCCGCCGGCCCGTGATGCAATAGAAGCCGTGAGGCGCGCGACCCTGCTGCTTTCCCTCGCTGCCATGGCTTTCTCCCAGGACCGCAACCAGTCCCGTTCGATCGTCTTCAGCCGCTACGGCGTCATCTCCACCAGCCACGCGCTCGCCACGCAAGCCGGCGTGCGCGTGCTCGAACGCGGCGGCTCGGCCGTGGACGCCGCCATCGCCGCCAACGCCGTCCTCAGCGTCGTCGAACCCATGATGTGCGGACCCGGCGGCGACCTGTTTCTGATCCACCGCAGCGGGCGCACCGGCAAGCTCGAAGGGCTCAACGCCTCCGGATGGGCCCCGCGCGGGCTTTCCGCCGAATGGCTCCGGGCACAGGGCCATCAGGCCATGCCAGCTTCCGGGATCCATTCGGTCACGATTCCCGGCGCCGTGGCCGGCTGGCACGCCGCCCATCAGCGCCTCGGCAAGCTGCCGTGGAGCAGCCTGTTCGAGGACGCCATTGCTCTGGCAGAGCAAGGCCACCCGGTGCATGAGGTGATCGCTTCGCTGTGGGACTCGCCGCGCCTGAAGGAGTCCGCGGAAGCCGCGCGCGTCTTTCTTCCGGCGCCGGCGGCGGGCAGGATTCACCGCAACCCTGCTCTGGCGCGGACGCTGCGCCTGATCGCGCAGGATGGCCCCGCGGCGTTCTACCTTGGCGCCATCGCGCAGGCGATCGTCGAAGCCAGCCGGAAGCACGGCGGGCGCATCGAGGCGAAGGACCTCGCGGAGTTTCAGCCCGAGTGGGTGGAGCCCATCTCAACCACCTACCGCGGGTGGCGCGTCTGGGAGCTCCCGCCCAACGGGCAGGGGCTGGCCGCGCTGCTGATGCTGAACATCATGGAGCAGTTCCCTGCGCCGGCCGCGGGCCCGCTGTCAGCGGAGGCGCTGCACTGGAAGATCGAGTCGATGAAGCTCGCCTACGCCGACCTGCTGGCTTTCAATGCCGATCCGCGCCATGCGCGCGTGCCGCTCGGCGGGCTGCTGTCGAAGGACTATGCGCGGCAGAGGGCAGCGGAGATCGATCCACGCCGCGCCCGCTGCGACGCGAGGCACGGGCAGCCGCGCGAGTCGGACACCACCTACCTGGCCGCGGCCGACGCCGAGGGCAACATTGTGAGCTGGATCCAGAGCATCCGCGCCGCCTGGGGCTCCGGAATCAGCCCGGAAAATACCGGCTTTTTGCTGCAAAACCGTGGCAGCGATTTCGTGCTGACACCTGGACATCCGAATGAATTGAAGCCCAGAAAGCGCAGCTTTCACACGATTATTCCCGGATTTCTGGAAAAAGACGGCGTGGCGATGGCCTTCGGCATCATGGGCGGCGCCAACCAGCCACTGGCCCACGCGCAGTTCGTCTCGAATCTCGCCGACTACGGAATGAACCCGCAGGCGGCGCTCGAGGCGGCGCGCTTCACCAAGGCTGGACCGCAGGGCTGCGACGTGCAACTGGAAGGGCGCGTGCCCGCGGCTGCGGTGGAGGCGCTGCGGTCGATGGGCCACCTTGTGGAGCTTCGCCTCGACTACTCGATGAACATGGGCCGCGGCGCGGTGGCGGGCATTGATCCGAAGACGGGCGCGCGCTTCGCCGCCGCCGATCCCCGCGGCGACGGGCACGCCGCCCCGGCGCTCGCGCCGCGTTAGAGGCTCTACTGCCGCCCGAAGACGCGGCGCAGCCACTCGTCCACTACCGCAGTGGCCGGATATTCAGGGTTTCCGAGCTGGCGGTTGATTTCGGCATGGCCATTCAGCCCGGCGCCGGGGAACTCCCGCCGCTCGACGGCGGTTCCGGCTTTTCGCAAGGCGGCTTCGAGTTCTTTGGCCTGCGCCACGCCGTCCGGCCGCTGAACGTGCAGGAGCAGGAACGCGGGCGCGTTGGGCGCGGCTGCGTGGAAAACCGGCGACAGGGCGCGCTGCCGCGCCGGATCGGTTCCGAAGGCCTGTAGATAGGTGTCCCGCATGATGCGGCTGCCCCCGGCGATCTGGCGCGTCACGTCGTATGCCGCGCCGTCGTTCGGGATCACGCCGCTCACATCGGCGAAGCCGAGCCCGGCGGCGCGCAGGTAGCGCTCGTCGGTTCCCACCAGCGCCACCAGATGCGCCCCGGCGCTGTGCCCCATCAGGACCGCCCGTCTCCGGTCGATGCCGAATTCGGCGGCACGGGGGAGGAGCGCCTTCAGGGCAAGCGCCACGTCGGCTGCCTGGTCTTCCAGATTGAATTCCGGGACGAGCCGGTAATTGATTGACGCATAAACGTAGCCTTGTTGCGAAAAATGCACGGGCGCATACTGGCTGGCGGCGGCTTTCTTATCGCCCCGCTTCCACCCGCCGCCGTGGACGAACATCACGAGCGGGGCAGCGCCCTGCACGCCCCGCGCCTTCCACACGTCGATCCGCTGCAAGGGGTGCGGCCCGTAGGCGAATGTCACGGGCCTGGGCGCTTGCGGCGCGTCCTTCGCGCGCTTGCCGGATGGCGTGCGGCTGCGCGTTGCCCGGTCCCTCCACTGGCCCGCCTGGGCTGCCCATTCCGGCCCTGCGGACGCGAAAAAAACCAATGCCGCAGAAAATGCTGGCAAAAAACACTTGATAAAAGTCCGTAAAAAGCGATTATAACGCATAAAATATTACTCCAGTGATTCGCAATAATGTCGACCGCATTTCGGCTGCTCTCCGCGCCTGCCGCGGACGGGGCGCGCAGAGGGGCTTTTTGTTCTGAAGACGAATTCCGCCCGGGGAGGTTTACGGCCGCTCCAGATTTACTGCATTCGCGTCACCGTCACATCGACATCGTACCGGCGGGGCAGCACGGGATCGTCGATCGAAGCCACGCCCGTTCGCGTTCCCAGAGTCAGGGGCGCGTCGACCCTGAAGTTGGTGGCGGGTCTGCGGGGCGGGGGAGCTTCCAGCCCGGGCGGGCTGGCGTCCCTGTCGAGGTTCTCGACGTTCAGAAGCAACGTGAGCCGCACCTTGCCCGGTTCACTCAGGCTTCGCACCGCGCGGTTCAGAGACAAACTGCGCTCGGTAAACTGGTGCTGACGCCGGAGTGGATCGCCTGCCGGGCCGGTTTCGTAAAAGATGGGATGGCTGAGCCGGAATTCGGAGTTTCCCTGGGCGCCGGCGACGACAAAGTAGCGCCGCTGTGTGGTGCCGGCTTCGCGCAGGAAGACTTCTACACGGTACGCTGCCGGGGCGGGCTCGGCGGGCTGTGCGGCAAGCGGCAGTCCGGCGAGGGCGGAAAACAGAAGCACCGGCACGGCAACCTGGTGCATTTTCACCTCCGGGAGAGTTGACGCCCGATCCGCAATCAGCGTGGAAGCACGGGGGAAAAAGAAAACGGGCTGCCGGCTCCGCAAGGAGCCGGCAGCCCGATATCCGGTGGAAACGGATCGCCTATTTGCGTCCGGAGCGGGCGGGCCCGCATTTGACCCACCCGCGCTTCTTGTTCGATTCCATGACGGCTTCAAGCAGTTGCATCCCGCGCAGCCCGTCGGCGAAGGTCGGATATTGGACCGGCAGCGACGGATCGAGCACGCGCGACCAGAAGCGCTTGAACAACTGCTTGTGGCTGTCGTCGTAGCCCTCACTGTGGCCGCCGGGATAGTCGGAATACGCGGCGGCCTCGGGGTAGAAGAGGCTGCCGTCCTTGATGATGATCTGGTTCGGTTCGTTCCGGCGCCCGATCCACAGCTCGTCGGGCCGCTCCTGGTTCCACGCCACGCTGCCCTTGGTGCCGCACACCATCCACTCGAAGCGGTTCTTGCAGCCCGCGGAAACCTGGCTCACCGTGAACGCGCCGCGGCAGGTGTCGCCGAGGTGGAGCAGCGCCATGCCGAAGTCCTCGGTGTCGATCCTCACCTCGTCATAGTCGGATGGCTTCAGCGTCTTGCCGGCGAAGGTCTCGATGGCGACCTTGGGCTGCTTGCGCGTTTTGTGGATGATCTTCAGATCCGCGCACAGGGCCGTGATCGAAAGCCGGGTGACGTGCTGGATCATGTCCATCCAGTGGGAGCCGATGTCGCCCATGACGCGCAGCGGCCCGTTGTGCTTTCTGAGGATGCGCCAGTTGAAGTCCGTGTCGTAGAGGAGCCAGTCCTGGGAATAGGTTCCCTGCACGACGAGAATCTCGCCGAGGTCTCCGCGGGCGATCATCGCCCGCGCCTGCTGGACGGCCGGATAATAGCGGAGGTTGTGATTGGTGGCGTGATGGAGCTTTTTCTTCTCGGCCAGGTCGAGCATCTCTTTGGCTTCTTTGGCCGAGAGAGCCAGCGGCTTTTCGCACAGCACGTGCTTGCCGGCGTGGAGGGCGGCCTTCGCCACCGGGGCGTGGAGCGCGTTGGGCGTGCAGACGTGGACGCCTGCGATCTCCGGATCGGCCAGCAGCTCCTTATAATTGCCGGTGGCCCTGGGGACGTTGTGCGCCTTGGCGAAGTGGTCCGCCTCCTCCTGGGAGATTCCCGCCACCGCAGCCACTTCGACGAAACCGAGCCGGCGGAGGTTCTCCACGTGGGTCTTGCCCATGAAGCCCGCGCCGATGACAGCAACTTTCAGCTTGCTCATAAAGAATCGTTCCTTTCGAGCCGATAATCGAAGAGATGGGTGCAGACCCAATCCACTGTATAACAACTGGGCTCGCAGAGGCACTATGGTGGTGAGATTGCGCTGGCAACGCTCGCATCGAAGGGGGCGCCGCGTGCGCGTGAGATATGCGCCTGCCGGACCGCCTCCTCCGCTGACGCAACAGGAGGTGGAAGCGGGGCTGGCGGCGATCCTTTCCCCGCTGGCCGCCATTTTTTTTGCGGTATCGGCGTGGCGGCTGGGGCAGGATCTTGGATTCACGGGCAATTTCTTCATTCACGACGGCCCGCTGGCGCACTGGCAGCCGTGGTTTGCCCTTTCGGCCGTCTTTGCGCTCGCAAGCGCCCGCCTGAACCGCCGTTCGCAGAGCGGCGGCGGGGACAGGCCGGCAACAAGCTAGGCCCGCCGGGCAGGGCGGCGAGAAGTGGGGCCCGCCGGGCAGGGCGGCAGCGGCCGGAAAGCGGGCTACTGCTCAAACCGGCCGCGCCAGGCCCAAAGGCCGAGGGCGGGGTTGGAGATGTAGAAGATCTCCTCGCCTCCGACCACGTTCCAGCCGTCCTTGAGCCTGCTCGGGTTGTAGCGCTTCATCATGATTTCGAGATCGGCGTAGCGGAAGTTGACGGCGTCGATTTCCTCGCGCGTGAGGTGGCCGGGGCAGTAGGTGATCTGGAAGCGGCCCTCGGAGGAGCCGTGGATGAGGTGGGCGGCGGCGCTGAGGTTGTTGGCAAGGTCGGCGTTCTTCTTGACCGCTTCCAGCACGCGCGGTGTGCCGACGTAGCCGTATTTGCGGATCAATTGATCGATCCCCGGATCTTCGCCGAACTCCTTGACGCCTGGGGCGAGCACGATCAGCTCGGCATGGTCGGCAAGCGCCATGCGCGTGCGGTAGATGGCCTTGTTGCCCAGCCAAGTGCTGCGGAACTCGCCGGGATCGAGGAAGACAACAGCCTTGCGAATTTGGCGGTCCATCATGACGAAGTTGACCTTCAAGCTGAGTTCGGCAGCCTGAAGGAAGCAGTGGTCGTCGTCGCCCGCATAGAAGCCGCGGATCGCCAGCTTGCCCGCCTCGTTCTTGCTCACGACGGTGTGCATGTAGACGATGGGCAGGTGGCGGGCGAACTTCTCCGCGGCGTGGTTCATGACGCGGCGCACCGGGTTGTCGGCGCGCCCCATGAGTTTTTCCATGCCGTAGACTGCGCCGAGGAAGTGGCTCTTGTTGATGCCCTCGCGCCCGCCGGTGCCGACGAAGACGTTCTTGGTGTAGTTGGCCATGCCGATGACTTCGTGGGGCACCACCTGGCCGATGGAAAGGATCAGATCGAAGCCGCCCTCGACGAGGAGCTTGTCGACCTGCGCGGGCCACGGGAAGTCAACGAGCCCTCCGGACTGCTCCCTGACGTATCCGGCGGGCACCTCGCCGAGCGTGACGATGCCGTTGCGCCAGTCGTGGACGCGGAAGAGCGATTGCGGCACGCCCGGGAACATGTGTTCGATTTCGGAGGGCGTCATCGGGACGTGCGTGCCGATGGCGGGCAGCACGGCGTGCAGGCGGTCGCCGTAATAGTCGTAAACGAGGCGGGTAATCTCGCCGGCGCGGGAATGGACGCGGGTGATATCGGGGGGCAGGGCGAGCACGCGGCGCCGCGGGCCAAGGGCGTCGAGTGTTTTGAAAACGGCCGACTTCAGCTCCTCGCGGGTGAAGTCCGATGCGGGCGATCCGGCGGCGAAGTACAGGCTCATGCTCTCTTCAGTATAGGCCTGATATGCCAGTGGAGAAGGCGGAACCGCCAGGCTGAGGCCTGTGGCGAACGGGGGGCGGCGAGTTTGCGGGGCGCGGGCGCGCCGGTGTCAGAAGAAGCGGATGGAGTAGGCGAAGCGGATGCCGCGGCCGAGTTCGGGGGCGACGTCCTTGATGAAGCTGAGGTGGTTTCTGTAGAGGCGGTTGCCGAGGTTGAAGCTGTTCACGTTGAAAGTGTGCAGAACGTGGCCGCGGGTGAGGGTGTAGGAAGCGTTCAAATGGACCACGGCATAGCCGGCGGTGGGCTCTTCGTTCGGGGCGACCTGCCACTGGCGGTTGGCGAGGATCAACTCGGGCCGCAGGCTGAGGCCCTTCCAGAACCAGTCGAGGCCGAAGCGGCCGCGCGCCGGAGGGATACGCGGCAAGTTCTGGCGTCCGGCAGCGGTCAGGTTGGCGTCGACGTAATCGAAGCCGGCGAGCGCCCACAGCGGGCCCTTCACACGCGCCTGCACGCGTGCCTCAGTGCCGGCGAAGCGGGTGTCGGACTGGGAGAACAGGGCGACGGGCAATCCACCGTCGACTTCGCCGGTGGGCAGGAAGAAGACGAAGTCGTGCATGTGATACCGGAACAGGTTGGCCTCGGCGCGGAGGTTGCGCCCCTGGTGGCGCAGGGACATCTCGACGCCGTCGCCGCGCTCGCGTTTCAGGTCAGGGTTGCCGATTTCGAACAGCAGGTTGCCGGGGTGGGGTCCATAATTGTAAAGCTCCTCCAGAGCGGGCGCGCGGTAGGAGTGGATGTAGTTGCTGACCAGTGATCCGTTGGTCCATAGCGGGAGCATGAGGCCGGCAGAGGCCGAGAGCCCGGAGAATGTCCGCTGGCGCAGCCCGTCGGGCGAATAGCGGTTGCGTTCCCAGCGGCCGCCGAACTGGAGCCGCGCGCGCTCCCAGCTGAATTCTTCCAGCCCGAACAGGGCGAAGGCGGAGTGGTCGACGGGCGGGGCGAGCGCTTCTTCGCCGGCGGTCTTGTAGGAGCGCTGGAGGCCCCAGAGGCCGAAGCGGCCGGACCAGGGGCCGCGGCGGCGCTGGTCGAACGTGCCGGAATAGGTGAACTGCTTGTTGAAGAATTCCGTTCCGACGACGGCGCCTTCGATTTCGCGGTGGGAGTAGTCCGAATAGCCGAAATCGAATTGGAGCTGCTCGAACGCGGGACCGAGGTTCTTGACGGCGCCGTTGAAGCGGAGGCTGGAGCGGATCATGTTGAGCACGGGCGATTCGTGATCGTGGCCGTCCTCGTCCTCGCCGGCGGCACGCGGGGCGCTTTTCCACCCTTCTGAATGCTCGCCTTCTTCCCCGTGTCCATGGCCGCCGGGCACGCCGTAGGCGGTTTCGATGCGATGCACGGTGGCGTTCCAGCTCAGGCGCTCGCCATAGCGGCCGAGGCCGGCCTTGGCGCTGGTCATCTCGGTGAAAGAGTTTTCGACGCGGCCTGCGGGCGTGTTGTAGTCGCCGGTTCTCATGCCGCCGCCGGAGCCGTAAAAGAGCCAGTTCTTGTGGCCGTATTCGAATGATCCGCTGCCGCCGCCCTGCGCATTCGCGGTTCCGCCAACGCCGGTGAAGGCCGCATGGAGGCCCTGGTGCGGGTGCTGGTTGATGACATGATGATCGGTCAACACATTGACCACACCGCCGATGGCGTTGGATCCGTAGAGGAGAGTGGCGGGGCCCTTGACGACTTCCACGCGCTCGAGGTTGCTGGAATCGACTGGCTCCCCGTGATCGCCGGACTGCGACGAGATGGTGCCGGTGCGCATGCCGTCCTGGAGGATGAGGACGCGGTCGCCGTCGAAGCCGCGAATGACGGGCCGGGAGGAGCCCGGGCCGTAGCTGCGCTTCGCCACTCCCGCCTCGTCGCCGAGCAGGTCGCCGAGCGAAGTGGAAGAGCTTCGCGCAGTCAACTGGTAGCCGTCGAGCGAGACGACGCTGAGGAAGGCTTCGGCGGTGGATTCCTCGCGGCCGGAGGCGGTGACGGTGAGGGTCTCGCGCAGGGGGCTGACGGTGAGGCGGAACTCGAGTTGCGCCGTTTCTCCTGCTCCAACGCGCACGGTCTGGCGCTCGTCAACAAGCGCGTGCACGTGGGCCAGCAGCGAGTACTCGCCGGGCGCGACGCCGGAGAAGCGGAAGCGTCCTTCGGCGTCGCTCTCGACAATCCGGCCGCCGGGCGTGAGCAGGACGGTGGCGCCGCGGAGGGGCTCGCCGCTGCCGGCGAAGAGGACCTTCCCTTCAATGCTGGCCGTGGCGGGCGCCTGCGCGGCGGCTGCGGCGGCGAGCAGCGCGAGGAGCGGCAGAGATTGCGAGAGCGTTCTCAAAAAACTCATCCACCTTCATTTTCGCGGGCGGAGGGCCGGGCCGCCCATGCGATCCTGCGAGCGGCACCGGAAAGGATGCTAGCGGGACGTTTCGGACGGCGGACGGGACGTTCCGGGGGCACCCGAGGAGGCGTGGGCGCGCTCGCATCCACCGAGGCGCACGTGTCATCCTGAACAAGAACAAACAGAGAGGCAGGGATGCGGCGCTATTTTACGCTGAAAACGGCGCGGGAATTGCTATCGGTGGTGCGGTTCCAAATAGAATCTCTGATGAGTCTCAAGGCACAGGTGGAGTCCTTCAAGGAGCCGCTGGCGGAACTGGAGGCACGGGTCCGTCTTCTGGGTGGCGTGGACGTGGATGCAGCCGGGGTGAGGAGTGCAATCGAGAGGGTCAAAGAGGCGGAACAGCACTTCCGCGAAGCGCTACGGAAACTGGGGGGAATGGGCGTGATTGTGAGAGACGTGGAGACGGGCATTGTGGACTTTCCGGCGCTGAGCCGGGGCCGGGAAGTGATGCTGTGCTGGAGGAGGGGCGAGGAGGACATCCTCTGGTGGCACGGCGCGGACGATGGCTTTCCGGGGAGGAAGCCCGTGGATGCCGAATTCGAGGCCAGCCTGGAGTGGTAGAAGCGGCCCGCGTCTTTGGGGACGCGACGTACCGTGAGTTGCGCAGAGCCCATATGATATAGGAGCGTGTCTTTCGCCGAGGACGCCACTGGTAAAGCCCGCGCGGCGGCATGGTTGTGCCTCGGGTTGCTGTCTCTGGCCGCATGCGCCGCACTGGCGCAGCCGGCGGAAAGAGTAGCCCGCGGCAACATTCTGATCCTGCATTCCTACGACTCGACCTACAACTGGAGCGTGGAGGTGACGCAGGGGCTGCGGGTGGCGCTGGAGCAACATCCGCTGGATCTGGGCCTGTGGACGGAGTATCTGGATTCGCGCCGTCTGCCGAAGGAGCAGGCGTGGGACTGGATGGACAGGACGCTGGCGCTGCGGCACAGCGGGCGGCGGTTCGACGTGATCATGGCCTGTGATGACGCGGCGGCGGAGTATCTGCTGGAGCATTCGCCGGCGCCGCTGAAGAACACGTCTGTGGTGTTCTGCGGGGTGGGATCGCAGGCGCTGATCGACCGGATGCCGCGGACGCGCTTCACGGGGGTGAAGGAGATTTCGGCGGCGCCGGATTTTCTGGATGAGGTTTTGAAGTTCCTGCCCGGGGTGAGGCAGGTGGTTGTGATCACGGACAACTCGGAGACAGGGGAGGAGAACCGGCGGTATTACGGAGAGATTCGGGCGGCGCGGCCGCATCTCGGCTTCCGCATTCTGGACGGGTCGCGGCTGAGCGTGGAGCAGATCCTGGGGGAGCTGGGCGCGCTGGGCCGGGACACGCTGGTGGTCTGGACGCGGTTCACACGCGACCGGGATGGGCGTTTCTTGAGTCCAAAATGGGCCGCCGCGGAGGTGGCGCAGGCGAGCACGGCGCCGGTGGTGAGTCCTAATGTAAGCCTGCTGGGACAGGGGTTTCTGGCGGGCAACACGAGCGCGGGCTTTGCCCACGGCGAACTTGCCGGAAGGCTGGTGGCGGAGGTGCTGCACGGGGTGCCGACCAACGAGATTCCGCTGCGCCAGCACGGCAATATCCGCCTGGTGATTGACGACACTGTGGCGGCGCGGTTTGGCGTGCCGCGGTCGAGCCTGCCGCGGGATGCCGAGATCGTAGGCGCGGAGGGGGGATGGCGGGCGCTATCAGGGGCGGACCGCCGGCTGCTGCTGGAGGGCGTTGTGCTGGTGATGCTACAGATGCTGACGATCCTCGTGCTCGTAGTCAACATCTGGATGCGGCGGAAAGCGGAGCAAGATCTGAAGGCGAGCCGGGAGATGCTGGAGCGGGCGCAGCGGATCGCGCACATCGGATTGTGGAGCCGGAATCCGGCGACGGGGAAGCTGGTCTGGTCCGATGAAACCGCCCGCCTGTTTGGGGTGGAGCCCCACTCGATCCAGCCGAGTTACGAGTCCTTTCTCAGCTTTGTTCACCCGGCGGACCGTGAGCGCGTGGACGGCATCGTGCGCGCCAGCGACTTGCGGAGGCAGAGCCGCGTGCTGGAGTTCCGGTTCCAGGCGCCGGGACGTCCGGAGAGATACATCCGGAGCGTGGGCGAATGGACGACGGGCCTGAACGGCGAGCCGCTGGTGGCGGGCATGGTGCAGGACGTCACCGAGCAGAAGCAGATGGAGGAGATGCTGCGCCAGATGCAGCGCATGGAGAGCGTGGGCACGCTGGCAGGAGGCGTGGCGCATGACTTCAACAACCTGCTCACCGTGATCAACGGCTACGCGCAGCTTCTGGCGGGCGCTCTTCCGGAGCAGGACGCGCGCCGCATGTACGTGCGCGAGATTCAGCGCGCGGGCGAGCGGGCGTCGGAGCTGACTCGCCAATTGCTGGCGTTCAGCCGCAAGCAGATCCTGTCGCCGCGGCTGTTCGACCTGAACGAACTGGTTCGCGAGAGCGAAGGGCTGCTGAAGGCGCTGCTGGGGGACCGCGTCGCGCTGGAGCTGCGTCTGGGCGATTCGTTGTGCCTGGTTCATGCCGACGCGCTGCAAATCGAGCAGGTGCTGATCAATCTGGCGGCGAACGCGCGGGATGCGATGCCGCAGGGCGGGCGGCTGGAGATCGGCACGTCGACGCTCTTCATGCGGGAGTTTTCCGGCGTCGCCAAGGAAGCGATCACGCCGGGGCGCTATGTCGAGTTGCGGATCGCCGACAACGGCTGCGGCATGGACGAGGCCACGCGGCGTCGCGTGTTCGAGCCGTTCTTCACCACGAAGCCTGCCGGGCGGGGCACAGGGTTGGGGCTCGCTTCCGTTTACGGAGTGGTGCGGCAGAGCGGGGGGCTGATCACGGTGGAGAGCGAGGTGGGGCAGGGGACGACGTTCCGGATTCTGCTGCCCGCGGCGCAAGGGGCGCTGCCGCCGCATCAGGACGGCCCGGCGGAGGAGCCGCGAACGGAGCGGGGACGCGTCCTGGTGGTGGATCCCGATCCGCAGTTGAGCGAGATGATCGGACTCGCGCTGCGGCAGGCCGGCTACGAGGTGGAGTTCGACCACCGGCCAGACCGGTTGCACAAAATGCTGCGTGCGGGCGAGGCAGGCGCGCGGCCGCCGGACTTGGTGCTGACCGAGATGCACATCCATGCGCCCTCGGGGTTCCGGCTGGTGCGCGAGCTGCGCGAGCAGTTTCCTGCCGTGCGCGTGCTGTTCCTGTCCTCCGGCGAGGGCGGCGAGGATGAGGCGCGGCTGGAGCGCGGCGAGGCGGTGCTCGAGAAGCCATTTACGCCGGCGGCGCTGAAGGACGCCGTGCGGCGCCTGCTGATCCAGCCAGCGTAGGGTGGGTGGAAGCGGCCGCGTTCAGCGGACCAGTGTGAAGCCGGCTCTCTCCTCGACAGCGGCGGTTCCTGCCGAGGCGACGACGCGGATCTCATAGTCGCCGGGCGGCGCTTCGGCGAGCGGCGCGACGGCGAAGCAGGAAAAACGCCCGCCGTTTTCCGGCTCGAGTTCCGCCTGCCAGTGGGAGACGGCCGCACCGTCCTTCAGGATCTCCACGGCAGCCGAAGGCTGCGGCAAACCGGGGGCGAACAGTGAGAAGTAGAACCCCGCGCGGTCGCGGACCATGTTGTCGAGCGTGGGGGTGAGCTTGCCGCCGCGGAAGCGGAGGGGATCCGGGCCGCGGTCGTCGCCTTCGCCGTAGCGGATCTCTTCCGCCGGGTTTGTGTCCACGCGCCGGACGAGCACGATGCTGCTGAGCGAGGGCCGGCCGGGTTGCGGCGCAGGCACGACGAAGGCGACGCGTTTGGCGCCGACCCGTTCTCCAAGGCGGTCCGCCACGGCGCTTTCCATTACGTAGCGGCCGGGCGGCAGAGGGAAGTGGTCGTTGTAGAGGAAGTCTCCAGCCTGGAACGCCTCCAGCTTGTCGAGCGGGCCGGAGAAAGGCACGTCGCGGGTGGCCTTGCGCACGGCGCGGCCTGTGGCGTCCTTGACGAAGACGAGAAAGGAGGCATGGATTTCATAGGTCCCCGCGGCGTCGTTCCTCCGCACGCTGAGATCGCGGATGGGGATCTCGATCTGGAAGACGCACTGCACCATGCCGTCTCCGGCGGGCCCGAAGCGAAGCATGCCCGCGCGGAACCCGATCTGCTTTGGCAGCGGATTCGCGCTGAGAGCGCGCAGCAGCGGCACCTCGTGAGGGAACAGCAGCGCCTGCATGCCGGGCGGCAGGGCGAAATAGCCGCTTCGCGCCTGCACCTGCACGCCGGGCCGTTTCACATGGAGCTCGAGTTTGCGGAAGCGGCCGTCCCAATGCGTGTTCTGCGGCGAATAGCTGGCCAGGTAGTAAGCGCCGGAGTCCTCGGCAATCTGGCGAAGCGGGGCGCGCAGATCATTGGTGTTCGAGACGGCGAGGCCGCCGGTTTCGGATGCGAGTTCCTCGAGTCCGGGCGCGCGCGCTTCCGCCGGGGCGGGCGCGGCGCCTGGTTCGCCGCCGGAGAGGAAGCCTCCGGCGCGCAGGCCGCGGGCGTCGATGGTATAGAAGGCGACGTTGTTGCGGTTGGCCTGAGCAATGAGGGCGCGCATGGCGCCGCCCCCGGCCGGCAGGCCTTCACTGAAAAGCACGGCGGTCTTGCGGCCCTCCAGGCGGCGCAGTCCGAGGACCATGGAGAGCAGCCCGTTCATCGTGGCGGCGGAGGCGTATTCGCGCTCCAGTCCGGCGGCGCGGCTTTCCATTTCCGCCACGGCGGACGCCATGGCCGAGGCGGCGGGATCGTTGGCCGCGGCTTCGGGCGTCGGCCGGGCGATGGGGGGCGCGCCCTCGCTGCGGGCGGCGCGGCCTGCGGCAAGACGCTCGGCGGCCCACTTGATCAGGTAAGGCTCGTTGGTGAAGGGCTGGACAATGCGGAAGGAAGGCGAGAGCTGGGCGACCGCGTAATAAGTATTGGGCGGGACGCCCTGGCGGACGAGATCCTCGACGGCGCGGCGGCCGAGGGCGCGGCTTGTGGCGCCGAGCTGATCGAACGCCAGAACAACGAGCTTCACGGCGCGGGACGGATCGAGGCGCCGGGTCATCGCCTCCTCGCCGGGGATCCACTCCTGCGCCTCCAGCCCCTGAACGCGGCGCAGCACCTTGATCTGTTGCGGCATGCCGTCTTCGAAGATTTCGATCTCTTCGGGCCGCAGATCGGCGATCTGGCGTCCGCGGCGGTCGCGCACGACGAAGTCCACCAAGACCTCTTCGGCGGAGGCGCGGAACTGCGGCGGCTCCTGCGCGGGCGCCCCAGCGCAGGCGGCGAGCAGCAGCGCAGGCAGGAGTCTCATTTCGCCGCTCCCGCGCCGGTGCGCAGCGCCTCGCTCTGCTTCGCGATTTCAGCGCGAATCTTCAACTGTTTTTCGGCTTCGGCAGGGCGGCCGTCGCGGGCGTAGGCGTTGGCCAGCACGGAGTGGCAGAGGAGGCATTCGGGCGCGAGCTGTACGGCCTTTTCAAGGGCGCGGATCGATTCCTTCACCTGGCCGAGATCGAGCAGCAGCCGGCCCAGCATCTGGTGCGTCATGAAGAGGTCCGGGGCCAGCTCGAGGGCCCGTTTCGCATACGGGATGCCCTTTTCAGCCTCGCCCTGCTTCAGCCAGTAGTTGGCGAGCTGAAGCCGCGCCGGGACGTGGTCCGGGGTGACGCGGATCTCCTGCTCCATTTCCGCGGCCATGGCCTCGTCGCCGGCCGCCATCAGGTGGACGTAGCCGAGCGTGTAGTGCGCGTTGGCGCGGTTCGGGAACCGCGCCACCAACGTCTCGCCCAACTTGCGTGCCTCGTCGTGCTTCCCTTTCCAGGCGAGAAGGACGGCGCGGCCGGCGATTTCCACGGCCTCGCGGTCTTCCCGCGGCACCTTGCCGGGCAGATGCGCGAGCCGCAGCAGGTTGATGCCCGTGGCCTCGACGAGCATCGGGGTCTCCTGCTTCTCTTTGGCGAACTCCTGCAACAGGACGCTGGCGAGGTCGTGCTGGCCGGCGCGGTTCAGCAGCGCGATGAGATGGAAGCGGGCGACGGTGTCCATTTCGGAGCCCGCGGGAAGAGGCTCGCGCGCGGTCTTGGCCGCCAGCAGATGTTTCAAAGAGGCGTCGTATTTCCCGTTCTGATACTCGGTGAGGCCCAGCATGGCGAGCGCGGCGCCGTGGTTGGGATCGAGCACGACGAGGCGGGCGAAGGAGCGCTCAGCTTCCGCGTACTGGTCCTTGTCGTAGTGGGCGAGGCCGAGATACCACCACGCCTCGGCGCGGCGCGGAGCGAGTTTGACGACCTCACTGTATATGCGGATGGCCTCGTCGATGAGCTCGGCGAAGCGGGCGGCTTCGCCGTCCTTCATGAGTTGCTCGACGCGCTGTGCGGCGGGGCGGGGAGCAGGGCGGGCGGGGGGAGATTTCGCCGCGGGAGACTGCAGCAGGAGAGCGGCGGCGAGAATCCCCGTCAAGACCGTGCCCATGCCTACCAATATGCCTGTGCCCGCCCGCCGATGCCAGCGCCGCCGTCCTGCGGCGGGAACCAGAAAGGTTGGCAGTGAGTCCGGAAGCCCATGTACACTGTCAGAGTTCTCCCACCATGCGATTCTGGCCGTTCGCAGCAGCGGCGCTGTGGCTGGCCCAGCCAGCGGAAGGCCCAATCGTGTTTGAGGAGATCGCCGCCCGCGCCGGGCTGGTGTTCCGCGCCGATTCCTGTCCGACGCCGAACAAGAACCAGCCGGAGACGATGGTGGCGGGGGTGGCGCTGCTCGACTACGACGGCGACGGCTGGCTGGACGTCTACCTGGTGAACGGCGCGGCGATCCCGTCGCTCGAGAAGGAGTCGCCGAAGTACTTCAACCGGCTGTTCCGCAACAACGGGGGTCTGACGTTCACCGACGTGACCGAGAAGGCGGGCGTGGCGGGCGCGGGCTATGGAATGGGCGCGGCCGTGGGCGACTATGACAGCGACGGGCGCCCGGACCTGTATGTGGCGAACGTGAGCGGCAACCTGCTGTTCCGCAACAACGGCGATGGCACGTTCACCGATGTCACGCGCAAAGCCGGAGTGGCGGGCGGCGTCCACAACGGGCGCAAGATGTGGACCGTGGCGGCAGGGTGGTTCGACTACGACAACGACGGGTGGCTCGATCTATTTCTTTCCAATTACTGCGTGTGGGAGGCGAACAAGGACCCTGTGTGTGGTCCGTCGCCGCAGCTGCGCGCCTACTGCCATCCGCGGATGTACGATCCGCTGCCCAACACGCTGTACCGCAACAACGGGGACGGCACGTTCACCGATGTTTCGGCGCAAACGGGCATCGGGCGGCACTTCGGCAAGGGCATGGGGGTGGCTTTCGCCGACTTCGACGGCGACGGCTACACGGACGTCTTCGTCGCCAACGACACGATGCCCAACTATTTCTTCCGCAACATCGGGGGCAAGCGGTTCGAAGAGTCGGCGCTTGCCCTTGGCGTGGCCATGACCGAGGACTCGCGCGTGCTGTCGGGCATGGGCGCCGACTTCCGCGACGTGGACAACGACGGGCGGCCGGACATTTGGCACACGGCGCTGGAGTATGAAACGTTCCCGCTCTTCACGGCTATGCAGGGCGGGTTCATGGAGGCGACGCGGACCTCCGGGCTGGCACGGCTGACGCGTCCGATGTCGGGCTGGTCGAACTTCATCGCGGATCTGGACAACGACGGATGGAAGGATCTGTTCGCCGCCCGCGCCAACGTGCTGGACAACGTGGAGCAGATCACGGCGCGCCCCTACCCGGAGCCTAACTCGGTGTTTCGCAACCTCGGGCGGACGCCGGTCCGGTTCGAGGACGTCTCGCTACGGGCGGGTGCGGATTTCCAGAAGCCGGCCGCGCACCGCGGGGCGGCCTTCGGTGATCTGGACAACGACGGGAGGGTGGACGCCGTGGTGACGGTGCTCAACGGCGACGCGAAGCTGTTTCACAACGTGACGCGCAACGGCAACCACTGGCTGACGCTGCGGCTTGAAGGGCGCAAGTCGAACCGCATGGGGCTGGGCGCAGCGGTGCGGGTCGAGACGGCGGGAGGGCTGGCGCTTTTCAACCACGCCACGACCTCTACGGGGTATGCGGCGAGCTCGGACGCACGGGTGCACTTCGGGCTGGGGCGGGACGCCGTGGCGCGGCGCGTGGAAATCCGGTGGCCCTCGGGCGCGCGGCAAGTGCTGGAGAATGTGCGCGCCGATCAGATTCTGACCGTGGCGGAAAGCCTTCCGCGGTAGGGCGCCGCTGGCTCTCCCGAGGGTGGGCGGGGCGCGCCGGAAAGAGATGCCATCACGGGCTAAAACACTGGCATATCAGTCATTTTCGGTCTTTGTAACGAATTATTAACAAGCCTTGATGTCAGGAGGGAGAAGTGTTAACCTTGCTGAGGCAGGGGTAGATTACAAAATGTCAACCAAACGACTCGCTACCACCCTTTTTCTCATTGTCAGCCTACTGGCCATGTCCGCCAGCGGGCAAACCATCACTGGCGCCATTACGGGCACGGTCACCGACCCGTCGGGCGCGATCGTTCCGAACGTGAAGGTGACTGCGACCAACATGGCGACCAACCTCAACTACGACACGCAGACCAACGAAGCGGGCGTATACAACCTGCTGTTCCTGCCTGTCGGGGATTACACGCTGAGCGTTGCCGCCCAGGGTTTCAAGCGCAGCACGCTGGGTCCCTTCAAGCTGGAAGTGAACCAAGTGGCGCGCGTGGACGTGAAGCTGGAGGTCGGCGACACGACTCAGACGGTGGAAGTCCGCGACATCGCGCCGATCCTGCAGACCGAGTCGACGCAGACGGGCGACACGCTGTCGTCGCAGAAGCTGACGGCTCTGCCTCTCAAAGGGCGCAACTTCGTGGCGATGACGCTGCTGATTCCCGGCGCGGTTTCGCCGAACCCGGAGTCGACCAACAACCGCTTCGGAGCGCGTCCGTATGTGAACGGCAACCGCGAACAGACGAACAACTTCATGCTGGACGGCATTGACGTGAACGACTCGATCGACAACCGCGTCGGCTATTCGCCGAATGTCGATGCTCTGGAGGAAGTGAAGGTGCTGACCGGCAACATGGGCGCCGACTATGGAAACGCGGGCGGCGCGACGGTGATGCTCACCATGAAGAGCGGCACCAACCAGTTCCGGGGCAACGTCTTTGAGTTTCTGCGCAACGAGAAGCTGGACGCCAACGGCTTCTTCCGCAACCGCAACATCAACACCGCGAGGCGGACCGGCTTCAAGCGGAACATCTTCGGCGGCACGCTTGGCGGTCCTATCCAGCGCGACAAGGCGTTTTTCTTTGTGAACTACGAGGGCACCGAGCAGCGGACCAGCGGTCCGGCGTCAGCCAGCGTCGCTCCCGCGGCGTGGCGGAACGGCGACCTGAGCCAGTTTCCGAACGTGATCCGCGATCCGCAGGCGGGCGGCGCGCCGTTCCCGGGCAAGCAGATCCCGCAGACGCGGATCGTGAATCCGGTGGCGAAGAAGCTGTTCTCGAGCCCGGATCTGTATCCTCTGCCGAACCAGGCAGGCGCGGGCGCGCTCGGCGTCAGCGGCAACTTTGCTTCGGCGTCGGCCAGCAAGCTGAAGAACCATCAGGGGGACGCCAAACTCGACTACCGTCTGAGCGACAAGGACAACCTCTCCGGGCGCTTCAGTTGGGGCGAGTACGAAAGCGTCGGCAGCCGCACCGCGCTGCCCGTCAACATGACGAGCGGCCAGCTTGGGCCCACGCGTTCGGGCGTCATCAACTGGGTGCGCACGTTCTCGCCGACCATTGTCAACGAAGCGCGTGTGGGCTTTTCGCGGATCATCATCAAAGACCAGACCATCGACTGGTCCGGCAAGCTTGGTTTGAACGGAAACCAGACGTTCGGCATTCCGGGCGACCAGCCGGTGGCGGGCCTGAGTTCGGTGAGCCTCGGCTCGGGGCTGACCTCGGTCGGCGCGAGCGGGATCTTCTCCAACACCGCCGACAACAAGTACACCTACTACGACAACCTGACCTGGCAGAAGGGCCGGCAGTTGCTGAAGATGGGCGTCCAGTTCATGCGCTACCAGCAGAACCGCTTCTACTCTGGCAACAACGGCGTGCTGGGCCTGTTCAGCTACAACGGGACCTACACGGGCCTGGACTATGCGGACTTCCTGCTCGACCAGCTGTTCTCCAAGGGCCGCGGCTCGGCGACGGGCACGTGGGGCCACCGCTTCTGGCGCTCGGCGTTCTTTATCCAGGACGACTGGAAGCTGGCGCCGAATTTCACGCTGAACGCCGGCCTGCGGTATGAGTACATGCAGCCGATCTACGAAGTGGCCGACCGCCAGGTGAACGTCAACACATACACTGGCGAATTGATGTACGCGGGCAAGAACGGCAACAGCCGCGCGCTGTACCGCCCGTACAAGAACCAGTGGATGCCGCGCATCGGTTTCGCCTGGACGCCCGGCATTCTGAACAACAAGCTGGTGATGCGCGCCGGTTGGGCCTACATGAGCTTCATGGAAGGCACGGGAGCGAATCTCCGCCTGCCGCTGAACCCGCCGTTCTTCATCGAGACCAACTTCTCGTACGACGTCAACAACCCGGGCTCGATCCAGACCGGGTTTGCCGACGTGGTGACGGCGGACTTGCGGCTCGACATGCCACGTCCGGCGGGCACGGTCACGCCGCAGCTGCAAGGGCGCGCGTGGGACCTCGACCTGCGGCCGCAGACCACTTCGCAGATCAATTTCACGCTGGAGTACCAGCTGGACCCAGCCACGTCGCTTTCGGCGGGCTACGTCGGGCAGAAGGGCACGCACCTGGTAGCGCCTGTGGAAGCCAACCAGCCGCTGCCCGGCACCGGCCCTGTCTCCACCTGGCCGAACCTGAACCTTCGCCGCCCGCTGATCAACAAGCTGCCGAACCTGGGCAACATCGCGCGGACGGAGTCCTCGGCCACGATGGACTACCATTCGCTCCAGCTCTCGGCGCGACGCCGCTACACCGCGGGCCTGGAATTGCTGGCCAGCTATACGTTCGGCAAGACGCTCACCGATAACCTCGGTTACTACGGCAGCGCGTTCACGCAGGGCGAGGGCGCCTACTGGCAGAACGCTTACGACCGCCGGTCCAACCGCGGCCGGGCGTTCTTCGACGCGCGCCACAACCTCAGCATCGGCGGCCTGTACGAGCTGCCTTTCGGCAAGGGCAAGAAATTCGGCTCGGACATGCCGAAAGCGGCGGACCTGCTGCTGGGCGGCTGGAACATCAACTCGATGGTGCTGGCCCACAGCGGCTTCCCGATCACCGTCCGTGCGCTGGACCGCACCAGCCAGGCGGTGCGCGGCAACGTGCGCGCGAACTACTTCCGGAAGCTTGTCAAGAATGAGTCGCTCGTCAACATCGACAACTTCTTCGGTCTGCCGACCGACACGGCTTCCCGGACGGCGTTCTTCTGCCCGACGGGCGTCGACGACGGCAAGTGCCCCTACGGCAACCCGGGCGACGGGCTGTTCGGCACCGCCAGCATCGGCACCGAACAGGCGCCGAGCTTCTTCTCGATGGACTTCAGCGTCGGCAAGAAGTTCTACGTCACCGAGTCGAAGTACTTCGACTTCCGCACGGAGTTCTTCAACGTGCTGAACCATGTGAGCTGGGCGCCTCCGGGGGCCAGCATCGGCTCGCCAGCCACGTTCGGCGCGGTCACCGCGCAGGTGCAGTCGCCGCGCAACATCCAGTTCGGTCTGAAGTTCTACTTCTGACCGCAGATTGAAGCTATCAGGGCGCCCTCTCCCACAGTGTGAGAGGGCGCCTTTTTTGTGTCCGCGGCGCCGCAACGTGCCGCATTTCGCGGATAAATACATCGTATATTCTGAAAATTAAGTCTGCCTGCCCGTGGCTTTTCTGTGAAATTCTTAGCAATTCTTTGCAAAAATCCGCGCCGCGCCGCCCTTGGCGCCGCCCGGACTGAGGTACACTGATCCGCATGAAGACTGCTTGTGCATTGTTCGCGCTCGCTCTTGCGGCGCCCGCGGTCCTGCCTGCTCTGGAAGATCCGCCGCCGCAGCATGTGCAGTGGATGAAAGAAAGCGGGCAGTTGCAGGACAAGATCCGCAACGGCCAGGACGTGGCGGCCAGCGCCCAACGCCTTCAGGCGATTTACAAGGAGGTGGAGGCCTTCTGGGCGAAGCGGAATTCGGAGATCGCCGTGAAGGCGACCCGCGACATTCAGGCTGCGGCGGCAAAGCTGGCCGCAGGCGAGGCCGGCGCCGGGCGCGCCATCGGCGCGGGCTGCCGCTCGTGCCATGACCAGCACCGCGAAAAGATCTCCGACACGGTTTACAAGATCAAGTGAAGCGGCGGCCCGGCAGTCCGCCGGGCAGCGCGAAGAGCCCGCACTCCGGCGCCCGAGGCAAGCTCATGCTGCCGCTCCCTCGCGATGCGCCTTTTCGCACGGGCACTTCCCTGGCTGCCTCGCGGGGAGCCGCTACTGCCCTAGAACCTCGCGCGCCACGCCGATGGCTGTGACCGCCGAGGGCCAGCCTGCGTAGAAAGCCAGGTGGGTGATCGCTTCGATCAGTTCTTCTCTCGTCAAGCCGTTCTGCACGGCGATGCGAAGGTGCGAACGGAGCTGATCGGGGCGGTTCATGGCGATGAGTGCGGCTACGGTGGCGAGGCTCCGGTCGCGCCTGGACAACTGCGGGCGCGCCCAGACATCGGCGTAGAGCACGTTGTCGGTCAAATCGGCGAGCTTCGGGGCGAAGTCGCCGATCGCCGCCTGCGAAGGGCGCTGCCGGGCAGCGGGTGCCGGAGCAGCCGACTCACGTTGGTGCGCTTGTTCATATTGAGAGTCGCTGACCGGCTCCATCCACTCGACGCCGCCGTCTTCGATCCGCTCCTGAAGAGCCGCATGCGTCATGGCGCTGTCCCGTGCCGCGCCATGCCAATGCTTGACGCCGGGCGGAATCCACACGATGTCGCCTGCGCGGATCTCGACTGCCGCGGCGCCCCACGCCTGGACCAGCCCGCGGCCGGCGGTCACCACGAGCGTCTGTCCCAGTGCGTGAGCGTGCCAGGCTGTTCTGGCGCCCGGCTGAAAAACCACGCGTGCGAAGGTCGTGCGCACCGGTGCTGGGGCCTGAAAGGCCGAATCGATGTGCGCCGTACCGGTGAAGCGCTGCGCCGGAGCAGCCGCGCCGGCCTGCTCGCCAGCCCGGAAAACCCGGATCTCTCCCCGCTCTTGCGCAGGTTGGCCGTCTGCGGCCTGAATCAGCGCAACAAAAAGACAGACAATAGCAGCTGGCTTCATCATCTCCTCCCATCACCGGGGCGGCCTCTGTGCTTCTCCCAGAACCGGATGGCTTCCGAGGCCCACCCCGCGGCGACTGTTCCTTTGCCGGGCCCGAATCCGTGGCCGAGGCCCGGGTACTTGCGATATTCCACCGGCGTACCCAGCGCGCGCAAGGCCTCCACGCGCTTCTCCATGGATGCGGGCGGTGAGATCCTGTCCTCCGCCCCGACGACCACCATCGTTGGCGGTTCGTCCCGGGAGTGATCCGCGTGCGCCGTATAGGCCAGGACGGCCGCGGCCGGCTTGGGCAGGTTGTCACCCCCAAACTTCCCGGCGCCGTGCGAGCCGATCGACGCCGCCATTCTCGCGCCCGCCGAGCAGCCCCATAGCAGATACCCGCGCGTGTCAACGCCGAGCTCCCCGGCATGCCGGAAGATCCAGGACAGCGCTGCCGCCAGATCCCGGGCCGCCGCGCTTTCTCCGAGCCCGGTCCTGTATTTCAGGACGAACGCGTTGTACCCGCGGGCGCGGATCTCCTGCGCGAACGGAAAGCCCTCGTGTACGGAGCCCACGTATTGAAATCCGCCTCCCGGGCTGATGACGGCGAAGGGCGCTCCGCGCTTTCCTCGATAGAAAAACAGACCTGTGTTGGCCCTGGACGGATCGGCCGTCGTCTCGCTGCTGTCGTAGAAGCGGTAGAACACGGTCTGACCCTTCGCCGCGTCCTCGATCAGGCTGTTCAACGCCGAGACGACGGTCGCTGCGTGGACGTGAGTGTGGAATGGCAACAGGGTTCCGATCTGCCTGAGAGGCAGGCTCTCGTCGTAAGACCGGCCGTGCCATGGCAAGATCAGGCCGGCGAAGCCCGAAAACGAAGGATGGCGGAGGATGTCGCCGA
Source organism: Acidobacteriota bacterium (assembly GCA_037446555.1). Lineage (GTDB taxonomy): Bacteria > Acidobacteriota > Terriglobia > Bryobacterales > Bryobacteraceae > JANWVO01. The sequence continues at coordinate 977 of JBBIIK010000048.1, read as the reverse complement.
CTGTGCTTTCCGGGCGCAGACGGGGCACGGTCGTGCCCTCCATTGCGGGACTCCGATCGCCGCCTGTTGACTGGTTCCCGTGGACCGCAAGGAGCAACGCCAGGGCGGCTCCCTGTGTCCACGCCATTCGATCCGGCATTTTGCCTTCTCCCTTTCCAGGCAGCCCGTCACGGTCCCAGGAGCTTTGGGAAAACATGAACGAAGACGGCTTCCTCCTGGAAGAGCTTCCCCGCGGCGCGTTTCGCCATCCAGAGCCTCTTTTCGCGGGAGAGTCGCTTGAGCTCCTGCCTGTCCTCCGCCGCGGCGGCAGCAATCGTTGTCTGGAGGGGAGCGCCAGCGCTCGGCGAAGAGAACATCCAGGAAGCAACGAGAAGCGGAAGCACGCTTCGGTCCACGACTTTCTTCTCCTGAGCCTTGCGGATCTACTGCCGCTGCGTCTGCAGTGCGGGCTTCGGGGCGCCGCACTCCTCCGGTGCTGAAAATCTTCGACCCCATCATAAGGCTGCCGGATTTCAGGCCGGTTGCTGGATTCCCTCAATTCCTTGCCTGATCGTCTCGCCGCAGGAGCTTGCCGGTGCACGGGCCGAGGGCGGGGGATGCGCCGGCAAGAGCTCCGGACGGCCGCAGAAAGGGCGGCGGCGCAAGCGCGCCTCAATCCGCGCCCTGAAGGCCGAGCCACTTGCCCTGATGGCGGTAGAGGATCACAGAAGCCTTGCCGAGGACGTGAGACTCGATTCCGTGGTGGTCCGAGCGAGGCAAAGGCGGCCCGCCATAAGCCTCGTGATAGCTGCGGATTGTGGAAGCTCCGGCTGTAGTGATGAGCCAATCGAAGCCCGCCCGCCCCTCGCCGACGCCCTGCATGCGCTGGATTTCCAGGCTTCCTTGCCTGATCGTCTCGCCGCAGGAGCTTGCCGGTGCACGGGCCGAGGGCGGGGGATGCGCCGGCAAGAGCTCCGGACGGCCGCAGAAAGGGCGGC
>JBBIIK010000047.1:0-30091 GCA_037446555.1 Acidobacteriota bacterium | reverse complement strand
CAGACCTCCGGGATTTCACGCTTTGGGCCAGGATTGAGGACCAGGAGCAGGCTGTTGACCTGCTCCCTCAATCCCGGCCCTGGAACGGCGCTCCAGTTGCGTCCCCGCAGAGCTCTATCCTCCGTCCAGGTGGCTGCAGCTTGGCGGAACTCGACCCCGCCAGGCAACAGCGGACAATTCACTTGCTAGTTAGACCGGACATCTTGACATGCTACCGACAGCTTTACGCCGGGGCGCTTCTCGGCACGAACCGGAGCGCCGCCGAGTTCATGCAGTAGCGCATGCCGGTCGGAGGAGGACCGTCGGGGAAGACGTGGCCCAAATGCGCCTCGCAGCGCGCGCAGAGCACCTCCACGCGCACCATGCCGTAGGAGTAGTCCTTTTCAAGGCGCAGGTTCACGGCATCCAGAGGGGCGAAAAAGCTCGGCCAGCCGGTGCCGGATTCGAACTTCGCTTTCGAATCAAACAGCGCCGTGCCGCAGCAGACGCAGCGGTAGATTCCGTCTTCGTGGCAGTCCCAGAGGGCGCCAGTAAAAGGCGGCTCGGTGCCCTTGTTGCGGGTGACGAAGCAGACATCCGGGGCCAGTTGCCGGCGCCAATCTTCTTCGTTCCGTCGCACGGGCTCGACCTCCGAATATCCGAGAAAGCGCCCGGAGTCATCGAATTCCGCAATTTTCATGCGCTTCGGCCCGAGGAATGGGAGCTTCATTTCTGCCTGCCCTTGACCAGCCGGGGACAAGCCTTCTTGAGTTTTTCCACCTTGGGAACCGCGTTGAAGTAGATGTACGGGTTGCCCGGGTTGTTCGCCGCGTAGTCCTGGTGGTAGTCCTCCGCCGAGTGGAACGACCGGAAGGGCACAACCTCGGTGACGATCTTCGATCGGAAAACCTTCGCCTCATTCAAAGTGCGGATGTAGCTCTCCGCGATGCGCTTCTGTTCCTCGTTCAGGTAGAAGATGGCCGAGCGGTACTGCGGTCCGACGTCCGGGCCCTGGCGGTTGAGCTGCGTGGGATCGTGCGCGACCTCGAAGAAGACCCGGAGGAGCTGGCCGTAGGTGACGGCGGCAGGATCGTAGGTGATCTCGATGGCCTCTGCATGGCCGGTGTCGCCCATGGATACGCGTTTGTAATTGGCCGTCTCCGCCGTGCCGCCGGAATAGCCGGAGACGACGTTCTTGACGCCCTCCACAAGCTCGAACACGGCTTCCGTGCACCAGAAGCAGCCTCCGGCGAGGACAGCCTTGCGCAGTCCTGGCGAGGGCTTCTCGTCGACGGGCGGATCCGGGAACTGTGCGGCGGATGCTTGGGATGTCATGGCAAGGATCAGGCTGCCGAGGGCAAGCCACTTCATGATTGAATAGATGCGGGTTCGCCGGGGCCAGGTGCAGTAATGCGCCCGCTCAGGCGAAGCGCGGCGGATCTCGCCAAACGCAGCGACCCACGGCTCGACAATGCGCCCGCTCAGGCGAAGCGCGGCGGATCTCGCCAAACGCAGCGACCCACGGCTCGACAATGCGCCCGCTCAGGCGAAGCGCGGCGGGCGGCGCGGCAACCCGGTGCGATCTTCCAGCGCCGCCCCGATCCGGAGCAGGAGTGGCTCATCCCACGGGCGCCCGACGATCTGGCAGCCGATGGGCAGCCCGGCAGAGGAGAAGCCGGCGGGCAGGGCGAGAACCGGCAGCCCGAGCAGGTTGAATCCGCGCAGGAGCCTGGTGGCGGCGATGCGCGTATCCTCGGCTTCGCCGCCGATCTCCACCTGCTTCTGGCCGATGCGCGGCGCGGTCATGGGCGTGGCAGGCAGCAGGAGAGCATCGACGCGCTTCAGGATATCCAGGTACACGCCGAGAATCCGCTTGCGCAGCCGCTGCGCCTGAAGGTAGTCGACCGCCGGAACGACCCTGCCCATGTCGAGCAGCGCGCGGACGTCGTCGCCGTAGGTCTTGCGGCGCTTCCGCAGGTAGGGTTCGTGAACTGACGCCGCCTCTGCCAGCAGCGTCAGGTGCGCCAGCGTGTTGAGCTGTTCGCCGTCGGGTACCTGCACCCGCATCAGCTCGGCGCCGAGGTCCTCGGCCGTGTAGCCCAGGAAGTAAACGGCTGCGTCGACTTCCTTGTCGATGCGGTCGAAGTAGAAGTTGCGGGGCAGTCCGATGCGCACGCCGCGCAGGGAGATTTCCCTTTCCTCCGGCAGGCAGCGCGGCACGGGACGGTCGACGGAGCTGGGATCCCGGGGATCGTGTCCGGCCATGGCCTGAAACAGCAGGGCAACATCGCGCACCGTCTGGGCCATGGGCCCGGGATGGTCGAGCGTGTAACCGAGCGGCAGGACGCCGTGCTTGGAGACGCGGCCGAAGGTAGGCTTGAGGCCGGCGATCCCGCACCAGGAGGCAGGCACGCGGATGCTGCCGCCCGTGTCGGTGCCGGTGGCAGCCAGCGCCATGCCCGTGGCTACCGCCACGGCGCTGCCGCCGGAAGAGCCGCCGGGGCTGCGCTCCGGGTCCCAGGGGTTGCGCACGGCGCCATAGTGCGGATTGTCCGACGTGATGCCGTAGGCGTGTTCGTGCAGGTTGGTCTTGCCCACCAAAACGGCGCCGGCGTTGTGGAGGCGTTCAACGACGGCGGCGTCGAATTCGGGCGCGTACTCGGCGAAAGTCTTCGAGCCGCCCGTGGTCCGAATGCCGCGCGTGCAGAAGAGATCCTTGTGGGCGACGGGGATGCCGTGCAGCGGGCCGCGGTCCATGCCGCCGGCCAGCTCCGCATCGGCCTTCCGCGCCTGTTCCAACGCCAGAGCGGAGGTGACCGTGATGAACGCGTTGAGCGCAGGGTTCCACTTCTCGATGCGCGCCAGGCAATCCAGGGTCAGCTCGACGGAGCTGATCTCGCGCCGCCGCAGCGCCGCCGCTGCCTCGACCAGCGTCATGAACGTGGCTCCGGTTGCGGCAGATCCACCTGGAAGATCTGCGCGGGCTCTTCGCCCCAGTCGAGCATTCCGCGCAGTCCCAGCATGGTGCGCGACAACGACTCCAGGCGCTGCAAGGACGCCTCCGGGAGTTCGATCTTCTGCGCCGCCGCCAGGGCGGCCCAATCGGGGAGAAGCGAAGACCGCATGGTTTAATGATGGCATGACGCACCCCGAGCCGACGATCGCAGCCGCGCCGTTGCTGGAGTGGGGCGAGGAGGAGCGGATGTTCCGCGCCGCCGTGGCGGAGTTTGCGCGCAAGGAGATTGCGCCGCGAGTGCGCGAAATGGACGAAGCGGGCGCGCTCGATCCGGGGCTGCTTGCGTCGCTGTTCGAGATGGGGCTGATGGGCATCGAGATCTCCGAGGAGTACGGGGGGCAGGGGGGCACGTTCACGCAGGCGCTGCTGGCGATCGAGGAGATCGCCCGCGTCGACCCGGCCGTGGCGGTGATCGTCGATGTCCAGAACACGCTGATCAACTGCGGCATCCAGCGATGGGGAAGGGAGGAGCAGAAGCGGCGCTGGCTGCCCATGCTGGCCGGGGGCACGCTGGGCGCCTTCGCGCTGAGCGAGGCCGGGGCGGGCTCGGACGCCTTTGCGCTCTCGGCACGGGCAGTGCGGGATGGCGACGGCTACCGCGTGACGGGGCGCAAGCTGTGGATCACGAACGCCGCCGAAGCAGGCCTGTTCCTGGTGTTTGCCAACGCGAATCCCGATGCGGGCTACCGCGGCATCACGTGCTTCGTCGTGGAGCGCGGCGCCGCGGGGCTTCAGGTGGGGCGCAAGGAAGAGAAGCTCGGGATCCGGGCGTCGTCGACGTGCGAGCTGGTGCTGGACGACGTGCGCGTGCCCGCCGCGGACGTGCTGAGCGAGCCGGGACAGGGCTATCGCATCGCCATCGAGACGCTGAACGTGGGGCGGATCGGGATCGCCGCGCAGATGACCGGGCTGGCGGCGGCGGCGCTGGGCCATGCCTGCGAGTATGCGAAGCAGAGAAAGCAGTTCGGACGTCCGATAGCGGAGTTCCAGGCGGTGCGGATGGAGCTGGCGCGCATGGCCACGGATGTGGAGTCGGCACGGCTTCTGGTGTACAACGCGGCGCGGCGGCGGGAGGCGGGGCTGGAGTTTGTGAAAGAGGCGGCGATGGCGAAGCACCGGGCGTCGGAGATCGCGGAGACGGTTGCCTCCCGGGCGGTCGAGATCTTCGGCGGCGCCGGTTTCACGCGGGACTATCCGGTGGAGAAGCTGTACCGTGATGCCAAGATCGGAAGGATCTACGAAGGCACCACGAACATGCAGTTGCTGACGATCGCGAAGCAGGTGCTGGGTTGACGCGCAACGCGCCTCCGGCGGCAGGCATCTACAATAAAGAGGGTTCTCTGATGAAGCGGCTGCTTTTTCTTGCGCTGGCTGCGGCAGTGTGCGCTGTGGCCCAAAGCGCGCCGGATCCCGGGCCGGAGGAGATCGAGCGGATCATCCGGAAGGTGGCGGAGAAGGAAACCGAGTTCGCGCGCGCCCGCGAGAATTACACCTACCGCCAGCGGTACCGCTTTGACGAGCTCGGTCCGGACCGCCGTCCGGTCGGCAAGCTGGAGATGGAGGCCGACATCCTGTTCGACAAGAGCGGCAAACGGATCGAGCGCATCACCTATGCGCCCATGAACACGCTGCGCAACATCATCTTCACGCCCGAAGACGAGCAGGACATGCGCAACGTGCAGCCGTTCGTGTTCACGGTGAAGGAGCTGCCAAACTACCGGGTGCGCTACCTGGGGCGGGAACGGATCGACGAGATCGACTGCTACGTTTTCGCGGTGAAGCCGAAGACCATGGTGGAGGGGCAGCGGTACTTCTCGGGCATCGTGTGGGTGGACGACCGGGATCTCCAGATCGTGAAGACCTATGGGCGCGGTGTGGGGACGGGCAAGCGAGTGGCCGGGCAGCGGTTCCCGAAGTTCGAGACGTGGCGCGAGCAGATCGATGGCAAGTACTGGTTTCCCACCTACACCGTGTCGAACGACGTGCTGAACTTCGAATCCGGGTCGATTCCCATCAAGCTTGTGATCACCTACCGTGACTACAAGCAGTTCAAGGCGGAGACGGTGATTACCTACGAGGGCGTGGACGAGCCGTCTGCCGAGCCTCCCAAGCCCCCGGCCAAGAAGCAGGAGTGATCCGTTCAACGCCTTCTTTTCGCCTTTCGGCCTTTGAGATTCGCCGTTCGGCGTTGCATCTTCCCTGCCGCTGGCGACGTCAGAGATAATGTCAGGTAGTTCATGACGGATCACGGCTTCCGTGCCCGCCGCGACTGGGCAGCTCTGAAAAGACGTCTGCGCGAACTGAAAATGATCGCCTGGGGTGCGTTCCATGTGGAGCACCCGGTGATGGCGCACATCGTTCCGATTCGCCGCTGCAACCTCTCTTGCGCCTATTGCAACGAATATGACGACGTCTCGCGCCCGGTGGACACGGTGGAGATGTTCGGGCGGATCGACCGGCTTGGGCGGCTGGGTACGTCGATCATCACGATCAGCGGGGGCGAGCCGCTGCTGCATCCGGATCTGGACCAGATCATCACGCGCATCCGCCGCAACGGCGCCATCGCAGGGCTGATCACCAACGGCTATCTGCTGACCAGCGAACGGATCGAGCGGCTGAACCGCGCCGGGCTCGACCATATGCAGATCTCCATCGACAACGTCAAGCCCGACGAAGTGTCCAAGAAAAGCCTGAAGGTCCTGGACAAGAAGCTGCAACTGCTGGCCAAACACGCCCTCTTCCACGTCAATATCAATTCGGTGGTGGGTGGCGGAGTCCGTTATCCGGAAGACGCTCTGGTGATTGCCAAGCGCGCTCTCGAACTCGGGTTCAGCTCGACCATCGGCATCATCCACGACCACACCGGGCAGTTGAAGCCCCTGAGCGAACGGGAGCGCGAGATCTACCTGCAGGTGAAAGCGCTGGAAAAGCGGAACTACTCCCAGCTCAGCTTCTTCCAGGAAAACATCGCCCGCGGCCTGCCGAACCAGTGGCGCTGCCGCGCCGGGGCGCGGTACCTCTACGTCTGTGAGGACGGGTTGGTACATTACTGCTCTCAGCAGCGCGGTTATCCGGCGAAACCGCTGGCGGAGTACACGCTTGAGGATTTCCGCCGTGAATACGCCACCGAAAAGGACTGTGCGCCGCATTGCACGGTGAGCTGCGTGCACTACGTTTCGTACTTCGACTTCTGGCGCGCCCCGCAGAGGCTGCCGGACCCCCGCCGCTCGCTCGACCTGCAGACGCGCCCGCCGCTGGTGCAAATCAGTTCTGCGGGAAGATAATCACGGCGGTAGAATCGTCCGGAACTCGCGACTTCGCAGAGGGGGTGAGTTCGGGCGTTACTCGATCAAGAAGCGGTTGCGCAGCGCGCTCACGCACCGCGGCGCCGCCTGCCCGTCCCACAAGTCAGGAACGCGCGCGGCAGGGCGCTGGAGCCCGTGGCGCCGCCATGCGTCAAGGATCGAATCCCGGGTGGTGCCAGCCAATACGTTCGTGCCCTGTGCGAGCGTGATGGGCCTTTCCGTGTTGTCCCGCAACGTGAAGCAGGGTATGCCGAGCACGGTGGTCTCCTCCTGGATGCCTCCCGAGTCCGTAAAGACGGCGGCGGCGCTGGACATGAGGCTGAGGAACTCCAGATAGGAAAGCGGTTCCAGCAGCCGGATGCGGCCCGGCTGGGTTTCGAGTGTCTGGAGCCGCGAACGTGTGCGGGGATGGACGGGAAACACAAGTGGGAGATCGTCACCAATTTGTACAAGCGCTTCTATGATTCCAGCCAGCGCGCCGCTGTCGTCCACGTTGGCGGGACGGTGCAAAGTGACTACACCGTAGGAACGCGGAGTCAGATCCAGGCGCTCCGCCACGTGAAGCTCGCGTGACTGTTCCAGATGCCGGCGGAGCGAGTCGATCATCAGGTTGCCGACCAGGTGAATTCTTGCGGGATCGGCGCCTTCGCGCCTTAGGTTCTCGACGCCGCTCGGTTCGCTCACAAAGAGCAGGTCCGATATGGCGTCGGTGAGGATACGGTTGATCTCCTCCGGCATGCTGCGGTCGAAGCTCCTCAAACCGGCTTCCACATGAACCACAGGGACGCAGAGTTTTGCCGCCACCAGCGCGCAGCCGATGGTGGAATTCACGTCCCCAACGACGACGACGACATCCGGTTTTGCGTCCTGAACCACTGGCTCAAAGGACCTCAGGATTTCGGCGGTCTGCTGCGCGTGGGAGCCGGAACCGACGCCGAGATAGAAGTCCGGATCCGGCAGGCCGAGATCGCGGAAGAAAGCGCCGGACATCTGATGGTCGTAATGTTGCCCGGTATGCACGAGAAGCGGATGGAAAGCATCGTCCGAGCGCAGCGCATGGAGCAGGGGCGCCAGCTTCATGAAGTTCGGCCGTGCTCCGCCGACGCAGAGGAGGCGCAGTCCGGATACAGGAGCTCTCATATTGTGCCTTTCCAGTTTGACACGGGCACGGCGGTGGTCAGCCGGAACGGGCCGTGCTGGCGACCGGCGGACTCATTCGGGGCCGTTCCGGCCCGCTGACAGGGGCCTGCAAAGCGTGCCAAGACAGAGAAGCCCGCCCGGACAAGATCCGGGCGGGCAAAGGGGTTACAGGCAGCGCTACTTCTTCAGAGTGCGGATGAACGCGATGACGTTGTCGAGATCGCCAGGCTGAAGAGCCTTGACCAGAGCCTTGTGGTTTACAGCATCGTTGAACTTCTTTGCGATCTCGGCGTCCTTCATCGCCTGGACTTCCTTGCCGCCCAAGGGCAAGAGCTTCTCGCCGAACTTCTTCTGCATGGCGGGCGTGCCCGCGCCGTCCTCGGCGTGGCACGTCTTGCAGCGCTTCATGTAGAGTTCTTTGCCTTTCTCCGCGTCGCCGGCGCCGAAGGCGGGCAGGAGCACGATTGCGGTGAAGAATGCGGGAACAAACAGCCGTAGCAGTTTGCGCATGAATCAGACCTCCTTATCCATTATACGCGGTCTCTTCCCGGCGCGTTTCCCAGGGTAAGGGGGATTGCGGCCAGGCCACGCGGGCGAATACCGGCATGGCTGCCGCAGGCGGCCGCGTTGCTGCACGAGAAGCGGCGTGGCGACCCGGATCAGCGTGGCGGAATGTACTGGATTTCCATTGGTCCGCTGTCAGCGCCCGTGATGCGAATTGTCCGGACCTTTGGCGCAAGAGCTGGCGCGGGGAGGTGGACAACGCCATCGCTTGGGGATGCCTTGGCCCGGACGGCGGCCTCCAGAGCAGCCTTGGGGTCGCTTGCGTCGCCGGCGATCCAGGATTGCAGCGCCCGTTGTCCTGCCTGTTGCATGGCTGCTTTGCCCGCCACGATGCCCCGCTCCAGTTCGCTGGCCGGAATCGAGAGGGAGATTTGCAGGGAGTTGCCCTTGAATTCGGCTTGCATCTGGCGCAACCAGGCCGACGCAGCGTGGCCGCCGCCGATGGCGCCGGCCAGTTGCAGCAGGCCGGCCAGGTTTTGCGCGGCCTCCGCTGTGGCGGCTTCCATCGACGCCTGGACGCGCAGCCCGTCGCGGAGCGAGATGGCCAGTTCCATGCTCCGCAACTCTCGCAGCGGATCTGGTTGAGCCGGTCCGGCAGGAGAATTTTCCAGGCCCGACGCCACCAACCAGAGATCGGCCTCGCCCGCCAGCCGCACCGCGCGTCCCAACAGGTCCGGGTCGGCGGCTCCTCCCTTGCCTGCGAGAATCAGCCCCAGAGACTCGCGATCCCCAATCAGCATCAGATTGTCCCGGACCACAGCCACAAGCGGCTCTCCCTCACGGGCTTTCGGAGGGACATAGAGATCCGCTCCCCGGAACTTCTCGACCGCCGTGCCCGGCGGCACCTCCTTCCGGAGGCGTGTGCGGTCCAGCTTGCCTTCGAGAGCCACCACGAGACCCTTCGGGGACTCACTGCTGCCAGCTTCCAGCGAGATGCCGGATGCGACGATGCGCTCCAGCGAGACCATGGCGCCGAGCCCGAGACCAGAGGTCTCCACTTTGCTGCGTGCGCCTGCGAACTGCCGCGCCAGGATTTGTGCGGCGGCCGAGTTCCGGGCGCGCGCCCAGTCCACGCCGAGGATCCACTTGGCCCGCGGGTGGACGAGTTGCCACGGCTCGCCCCCGAGCGCGGCCTGCCTTGCTCCTCCCGGCAGATGCAACGCGGCCAGGACGACACCCAGCGTCACTTTGGCCAGCAGCGGCATGGCTCACCTCCGCTGACACCATCGACAGAACGGCTTGCAGCCTTTACCCCTCATCGCCGCTCTACTGCGGCCGCCGTTCCGCCCGGGGGAGAATAGGAAGTTACGGATACCCAGGGCAAGGAGAATGAAGGAAATCCGTGGCTGAACGAGCACACCCGAACGATCCGGGTTTTCAAGGCACCGTTTACGAGCGCAAGATGCACGAGCGGCACCGCTTCGCAGCCGGCTATGTCGCCGGACGGGACGTGCTCGATATCGCCTGCGGAACAGGCTGGGGATGGATCGACTTTGGGTGTCCCCGAAGCATAGCGGGCATTGACGTCTCCGAAGGGGCGTTGCAGGAAGGACGGCGGCTTGGATTCATCCACCGTGCCGCGGCGGCGCAGATGGAGAGCCTGCCTTTCCGCACCGGCTCGTTCGACGTGGTCACCTGCCTGGAGGCGATCGAGCACGTTCCGGCGCGGGCAGCCGGCGAATTCCTGGCCGAGTGCCGCCGCGTTCTCCGTCCCGGCGGGATTCTCGTCCTTTCCACGCCTTTGAGGAAAGGCGACAGGCACTCCGGGAATCCATGGCACTTTGTGGAGTACTCGGAGCAGGAGATCCGCAGTCTCCTTGATCCCTGCTTCGATTGCCTGGATTCCCGCATCGATGCCGACGGTGATCTGCCCATCTTTCTTTATGCGGGCAAGCTGAAACCGCGACCGGAAGCCACGCCCCGCGTTCGATGGTCACGATCACGCCTGCACGAAGAGGCGGCTGAATGGCTGCAGAGCATCCACAGCGGCTCGGGTTTTCTGTTCACGCCGGGGGGCAGGGAGACGGTCATTGCGACCTCGATGGGCGTGCTTCTGGCAGAGGGTCTGGGCGTGGCCATCGCGCAGCGGGAAGCAGTGATCAGGAACATTCTGTCAGCGCAGGACGGCAAAACAGGACTGTTTCTTGAGCCGCTGGCGGAGCAAGTCCCGCTGCGCGGCGGCCTGCATGACCGGACCTATCTCGACTGGACTACCACCTACTTTGCCCTTCACGCGCTGGAAGCCCTCGGAGAGAAGCCGGAGCATCCGTTGTCTTTCCTGGCCTCATTCCGCGACACGGAAGGCGTGATTGGCTGGCTGGAAAGTTTGGACTGGACAGATCCGTGGCGCGAAAGCAACCGCGTGATGCATCTCCTTGCGGCGCTCTTGTTCGCCCTCCTTTGGGAGGAAAAACCATGGGCGGCTGAGCGGTATCACGATGTGCTGGACTGGCTGGACGGCAAGCAGGATCCCCGATCCGGGCTGTGGGGAACTGATCACGGCGCAACACTTTTGAATGCCGTCGCGGGCGCCTACCATTTTGTGCCGTTTTACCGCTACGCCCGCCGCCCGGTCCGGTGCTGGCCGAAGATTGTGGACGCATGCCTGGAGTTGCAGAACGAGGACGGGCTGTTCGCTCCCTCGCCGGGCGGCGGCGCCTGCGAAGACCTCGACGCGATCGATCTGCTCTGCACTGCGGCGAGAGCCAGCGGCCGGCTCACGGCTGACGTGCGCAAAGCGCTGACGCGCGCATTCTGGGCCATCTGGAACATGCAGCGCGAAGACGGAGGCTTCCCCTATGCGCACACGAAGAGCGAGGCGAAGTACGAATACTCCAGCTGGCCGGCCATGGAGGCGCCGCTGGGTGGAAGCGACATGTGGGCTGCATGGACGCGCCTCGTCTCGCTGCATACGATCCACGCGCTGCTGGAGGGCGACCTGCCCGATGCGGGCCCGTGGAAGTTCCGGCGCTTCCCGGCGCTCGGCTTCCATCTGGAAGACACGGGCATTCCAGAGCAGGCGCCCCGGCAGCACCGGGCCATCTGGTTCCGCCCGCTGCCCGCTCCGCCGGCGCGCGGGCCGCGGGTTTCGGTGGTGGTGACTTGCTTCAATCTCGGGGAGTATTTGTCGGAAGCCCTCGCCAGCGTCAAGGCCCAGACGTTGCAGGAAGTGGAGACAGTGATTGTCGACGACGGGTCGACCGACCCGTACACTGTGGCGCGTCTCGACGCGCTCGCCGCAGAGGGGTGGCGCGTGCTCCGCACGGAGAACCGGGGGCTGCCCGCCGCCCGCAATCTTGGAATCAGAGAGACGCGCGCCCCTTATGTTTGTTGCCTGGATGCGGACGACCGTCTCCGTCCCTCCTATCTCGAGGAAGCTGTGGCAGCGCTCGAGGCCAACGCGCGCGCGGGATTCGTCACATGCCATTACGAACTGTTTGACGGAGGCGGCGGCCGCTACTGCTATCCAAAACCGCGGCTGCCACGGATGCTTGCTCGCAATGAGGCGGTCGTGGCGAGCGTCTTCAGGCGCGAGGCGTGGGTTGCCGCAGGCGGGTATTGCGAATCGCTTCCTGCCATGCAGGACTGGGATTTGTGGATCTCGATCCTCGAAAAAGGCTGGGAGGGCGAGCTTCTGCCCGAGGTTCTGTTCGACTACCGGATTCGCGCGGGATCCATGTATTCGGAGACGCGGAAACCGGAGAATTATTCCCGAATCTTGGCGATGATTCGCTCCCGGCATCTGCAGCTTTATGAGTCGCACGGCGGGGAAGTGTTCCGGATCATGGCCAGGCATCTCGGCGAAAGTGTCGAATGCATATTGAAGCAAGACCAAGCGCTGGCCGAGGCGGCCAGGGAGGCGAGGCGGCTGGATGCGAAGCTCAAACAGGCGATGAGCGCCTCGCGGCATGGCCTGATCGGCCAGCCGGAGGACTTCCGGCACTGGACGCCTCCATCCCTGCTTCGAACGGTGGCGTGGGCGGGGCTGCAAGTCCTGCAGCGGCGCGGGTCCTGGCGTGCCGCGCGCAACCTTGCCCTGTTTCTGCGCGCCTGGCTCCGCCGAGAGGTGCGAAGCGAATGGAGGAAGTACTTCGACGTCGAGTCGTACTGCGCCTCGCGCCCGGACGTGGCAGCTTCGGGCGTGGTCCCCGCCATTCATTACCTGCTCGCAGGCGCCTGGGAGAATGCCGACCCGTCCCCGGCATTCTCTACCTCCAGCTATTGGAAGCGGAATCCGGACGTTGCCGCGGGAGGATGGAACCCGCTGTTGCATTTTGCCGCCTACGGACGTTCGGAAGGCAGAATTGCAGTGCCCGCTCGCATGCCTGCGCCTGGCGAGGCATTTGACCGGATTGCTGCCCAGACGGGATCAGCGGAAGCCTCGCCTTCGGTCAGCGTCATCATCCCCTGCTTCAACCTTGGACGCTACGTGGAAGAGGCTGTGTGGTCCGTTCTGGGGCAGACGTGGCGTGATCTTGAGGTCATCGTAGTGGAGGGCGGCTCCACGGATCCGGAGACAGTGGAACGCGTACGCTGGCTGGAACGCGCCCAATTGCCGGGCGTGCGGGTCCTGTACCGGGACAAGCCGTGCCTGGCGGGAGACAACAGGAATTTCGGCATCTCGCGGGCGCGGGGGCGCTTTATTTGTTGCCTGGACGCCGACGATTTGCTGGAACCGTCCTATCTGGAGACTGCGATCTTTGCGGCGGAATTCGGGGACAACGACTTCGTGTATCCTTCGCTGAAGGAATTCGGCGCCGGGTCCGGGCAGTGGCAGGTGGAAGACCCCTTGTGGCCAGGCATCCTGGACAGAAATCGCGTCTCCACAGTTGCTCTCTTTCGCCGCGAGATGTGGGAACAGCTTGGCGGCTTCCGGGACTGGGGGAAGGGAAGCGAGCATGTGCCCGAGGACTGGGACTTCTGGGTCCGGGCTGTGGCCGCCGGATTTCGCGGAAAAGCGCTTCGGGACACCCTGATGAAATACCGTGTTCTTCCGGCAAGCCTCTCCCGTCAGGGAACGGGCGGGCTTGAACGCATGGCGAGGCGGCTTCGCGAAGTGCATAAGGATCTGGCTCGTGTGAAATCATTGCCGCCCAGGCCTGCCTCCTCCGCCGGCAGGCTGAAATGGGAGTGCTTCGCGGCGAGCCCTGCGCCCACGGTAATGCTGGTCATCCCCTTCTACACGATCGGCGGAGCGGAACGGATCTTCTACTCGCTGATGTCGGAATGGCGGCGCCGCGGCGCGAGAGTCCTCGTAGTGACCACGGTTCAGCTGGCCGCTGAAATCCCAGACCGAATCTCCGAGTTGCGGAAATTCACCCCTCACGTCTATGCCCTTCCGGCCCTGTTCCCCGAAAGGGAGGATCTGCAGTCCGGATTCCTTTATTTCCTGCTGAAGCGGTACAGGCCGGACATGATCTTCATGGCCGGCAGCGATCTGTGTTATGGATTGCTGCCGGAAATCAGGAAGCATTTCCCGGAAATCCGCGTGATTGACCAACTGTTCAACGACGAGGTGCATTTTCACACCAACCGTGCGTTCTCCCGTCTGATCGACTGCACGGTCGTGCCGGGCCGCCGGATCGCGCAACGGCTGCTGGAAGAGTTCCGGGAACCGCCGGAGCGCGTCGCAGTGGTGCCGCACAGCATCCGTCCGGCGCGGGTGCTGCCTGGAACCATTCCCCCCGGCTGGCCGCCGCAGTTCGCAGGGAAGCTCGTGGTCGGATTTTTCGGCCGCATGTCGCCAGAGAAAGCGCCGCTGGATTTTGTCCGGATTGCAGCGCATGTGCTGGCACGGAGAGATGATGTGCGGTTTGTGATGACTGGCGATGGCCCGGAAGTCGGAGCCGTCCGGAAGGAAGTTGCTAGGCGCGGCCTCTCAGGCCGCCTCTATTTTGCCGGGTTCGTCCAGGATGTTCATCAATGGATGGCCGCCTGCTCCCTTGTTATCCTGCCCTCCCGCATCGATGGAATGCCGCTGGTCGTGCTCGAGGCTCAGGCGATGGGGAAGCCGGTCATCGCGTCCCGGGTGGGAAGCGTGCCGGAGATAATCGAGGATGGCAGGACGGGCTTTCTCTGCGAACCCGGTGACATCACGGGGTTCGCCGCCCTCGCGATACGGCTTGCGGATTCCGAGGAGCTGCGGCGAATGATGGGCGAGGCGGGACAGGAAAAAGTGCGTCGGGAGTTCAGTGAGGACGCGATGCTGAAGAGATATTTCGAGGCGTTCGAGAGCGCGACGGGCTAGTGCTCACCCAGTCCCGTCCCGGGAATTGAGGAAGATGCCGGGCGCGAGTGAAACGGTGAGTTCAGGCTGGCGCTTCGGCGGCGCTGGTCTGGTACGCTGTGAGATCGAGGCAGGGGCGGGGTGACATCTGTCGACGCCTTTTGCGTCGGGCCGCGACCGCTTGGAAGCCGGCGGAATGTGCGATCGATTGTATTCGTGCCGATGGATGCAGGAAAAGAGCGACACTGAATTCACGAAAGAAGGAATTCCGGAATGGCTTTCGAGTCAGGAAAAATGAAAGGGGCGCGTGTCGTCGTCACCGGGGCTGACGGGTTCATCGGCTCCCACCTGGTGGAGAGGCTTGTGCAGGAAGGGGCGGATGTGACGGCCCTGGCACAGTACAGCTCCTTCAATTTCTGGGGCTGGCTGGAGCGGCTGGACTGCCTGCCGGACGTGAGGGTCGAAACTGGCGACATCCGCGATCCGAATTTTTGCCGACTCTTGCTGAAGGGGGCAGATGTTGTGTTTCATCTTGCCGCCCTGATCCCGATCCCTCATTCCTACCGGGCGCCGGATAGCTACTTCGATACAAACCTGAAAGGCACATTAAACCTGTGCCAGGCTGCCCGGGATGCAGAGATTCGGCGCTTCATCCACACTTCCACCAGCGAAGTCTACGGCAGCGCCCGCTATTTGCCCATGGACGAGTCGCATCCGCTGACCCCGCAGTCGCCCTACAGCGCGAGCAAGATTGCGGCCGATGCGGCGGCTTTAAGTTTCTACTATTCTTTCGATCTTCCCGTCGTGGTTGCCCGGCCATTCAACACATACGGGCCGCGGCAATCGGCCCGGGCTGTCATTCCGACCATCATCACGCAGCTTGCCGCGGGGCGGGAAGAGATCCTGCTCGGCGAATTGACCACGACGCGGGATTTCACGTTTGTGCAGGACACCTGCGCCGGGTTTGTGGCGCTGGCCGGCATGACAGGCGGAGAGGGCGAGGTGTTTCACATTGGATCCAATATCGAGGTTTCCGTCGGCGAGCTCGCGGAACTGATTTCACGAATCATGGGCCGCCGGCTTGCCGTGCGCCAGGACATGAAAAGGCTTCGGCCATCGCGGAGCGAGGTCCAGAGGCTGCGGTGCAGTTATGAGAAACTTCACAGCCGGACTGGTTTCCGGCCGGCTGTAGGACTGGAAGAGGGGCTGCGGCGGACGGTGGAGTGGTTCCTGGAGCCTTCGAACCTGTCCATGTACAAGGAGCGCATCTACAATGTTTAGGCGGGCAGTGATACTGGCGGGCGGAAAGGGCAGCCGGCTCCGGCCCTACACCGTGGTTCTTCCCAAGCCGCTGATGCCCATCGGAGAATTCCCGGTGGTGGAAGTGCTGATCCGCCAGCTCGCCCATCATGGCTTCCAGCACATCACGCTTGCAGTCAATCATCAGGCCGAGATCATCCGGGCGTTTTTCGGGGATGGGGAGAAATGGGGCCTGCAGATTGATTACTCCCTGGAAACCCAGCCACTGTCCACCATTGGGCCTCTGAAGCT
This sequence comes from Acidobacteriota bacterium, assembly GCA_037446555.1. GTDB lineage: Bacteria > Acidobacteriota > Terriglobia > Bryobacterales > Bryobacteraceae > JANWVO01. The sequence continues at coordinate 14,310 of JBBIIK010000047.1, read as the reverse complement.
GATTCCGGATCTGCCGGAGCACTTTCTTCTGCTGAACGGAGATATTCTGACGGATCTGAATTTCAGCGGGTTCTTCACTAGGCACTGTCGGGAGACTGCGGATTTCACAATCGCGGCCCATCGGAGGGTTCATACGATCGATTACGGAGTGCTCCACGTGGATGGCGAATCCAGATTATGCGGATTCGAGGAGAAGCCGACAACAAGCTTCCTGGTGAGCATGGGCGTGTATGCCGTGAGCCGGCAGGCGATCGACCATGTCCCCGAAGGACGGGCCTATGGATTCGACCATCTGATGTTGGACCTGCTCAGGGCCGGACGCCATGTGCGCGTGGAAACGCATGAAGGGCTCTGGCTCGATATTGGGCGGCCGGACGATTATGCGCTGGCAATCGAGACATTCGAGCAGCATCGCCACAAGCTGATGCCATGATCCTTCCTTTTGTGACAGGCGCGCGAGGTTTCATCGGCAGGCATCTGGTGGCCGCCCTGAGCGCGGAGGGGATTGAATGCCGGACGCACCATTCTGGCCTCGGCGACATACAAAGCGCAGAGCTGGATCTGGAAGGATGCACTCATGTGATCCACCTCGCCGGAAGGGCGTTCGTGCCGGACAGCTGGCGGGATCCTCGCGAGTATTACAGGGTGAACGTCCAGGGCACTGTGAACGTTCTTGAGCAATGCAAGCGGCACAAGTTACCCATGACGCTGGTGAGTTCCTATGTGTATGGGCAGCCTGTGCAGCTCCCGGTTCGGGAGGATCACCCGTTGGGAGCGCTGAATCCCTACGCACACTCGAAAATCCTCGCCGAGGAGGCGGCCAGGTTCTACGCCAGCTCCGTCGGAATGCGTGTGACGATCATCCGGCCCTTCAACGTTTTCGGACCGGGCCAGGATTGCCGCTACCTGATCCCGCTGCTGCTGAGGCAGGCGGCAGATCCAGCCTCGGACGTCATCGAGGTCGCTGATGCGAGGCCGCGACGGGATTACTTGTTTGTCGACGACCTTGTGGAGCTTCTGAAGCTGAACCTTCGGGATCCGTTGCCAGTGACTGTCAACGCCGGATCAGGCCGCTCGCACAGCATCCAGGAAATCGTCGACATCCTCAACCGGGAACTGCCCCGGCCGAAAGTGCTGCGCTCTAGATCCGAGAGCCGTCCGGCAGAAGTCCTGGACGTCGTGGCGGACATCAGCCTGGCGGCAGAGCTCTTCGGCTGGAGGCCCAGGGTGAGCCTGGAAGAAGGGTTGCGGAAGATGCTGTGCATGATGCTGACTGGCTCTGGCCAGTCTTCGACGGGCGTGGAGGGCAGCGGCCCGGGCCAATCAGGCGCAGGGAGTGCGGCGGTGTAAGATAGGGATGCCATTTAGTCCGGGAGGGTCAGAATGATCAAAATGAATGCATGGCTGTTGGCGCTTGGCCTGTCGGTTCCGCTTCTGGCGGCGCAGGACACCATCGCCGCCGATGAGTTGATCGAGAAGCACGTCGCGGCCGTGGGAGGGCGCGAGGCGCTGGAAAAGGTGACCAGCACTGTGATGACGGGCTCGTTCGAATTGCCTGCCATGGGCGCGACGGGCACCATCACGATGTACGCGAAGGCGCCGAACAAGCGGATGACGGTGATCAGCGTCGACGGATTCGGGGAGATCTACCAGGGCTTCGACGGGGAGCGCGGTTTCAGCGTCAGCCCGATGGGCTCGATCGACATGAGCGGGCAAATGCTGGAGGACATGAAGCGCGACGCGCTGCTGCACCCGGAGCTTCAGCTCAAGCAGATCTATCCGAAGATCGAGGTGAAGGGCAAGGGCAAGGCCAGCGACCGTGAGGCGTGGATCGTAGTAATGACTCCGGAGAAGGGCAATCCCGTCACTGCATGGTTCGATGCCGAGACGTTCCTCATGGTGAAGACTTCGGCGGTCCGCATCACGGATCAGGGCGAGGCGGAGATCGAAACCGAGTTCGAGGACTTTCGCGAGGTGCCAGGCACCGGGATCAAGGCGCCGCACCTGATCAAGCAGAAGATGCCCGTGGGCGAGATCATCACACGCATCACCGAGGTCAAGGCGAACACCGACATTCCGGATTCGCGGTTCGCCAAGCCGTAGCCCGGCGCCCGGCCGTGTTTGAGGTTCCGGCGGCGAAACCTGTCTAATGGGAGAGTGGGTGGTTTCGCGCGGCTGCTCAGGGAGAACCGGAACTACCGCAACTGCTGGCTCGGGCAGGTGGTGAGCGAGGTCGGCGATCACTTCAACTCGATCGCCGTGCTTTCCATGGCGCTGCACCTGACTGGCAGCGGCGCCACGGTGGGCGGCGTGATGCTGGCGCGCGTGGGGCCGGCTCTGCTGGCGGCACCGCTGGCGGGAGTCGTCCTGGACAGGATGGACCGGCGTCGGGTGATGATCCTGTCCGACCTGCTGCGTGCTGTGGTGGCTGCGGCGCATCTGCTCCTTCTCGTCTATCCGCAAGAATGGGCGCTCTATTCGCTGAGCGCAATGCTGACCTTCGCCGCGCCGTTTTTCAACAGCGGGCGGGCTGCGATCCTGCCGCGGCTGGTCACGCGCGAAGATCTGCACACAGCCAACGCGCTGACGCAGACGACCGGCTGGCTGACCGTGGCGGCGGGCACGATGCTCGGCGGCTTCAGTACGAGCTGGCTGGGTTACCGCGGGGCGTTTCTGATCAATGCGGCGAGCTTTCTGTGGAGCGCCTGGGTGATCGGATCGCTCAGGGTGGAAGGGGGCTTCGCGCCGGCAGGCGCCGTTCGGACCGGCTCGCGGAACAACGCCGGCTGGGCCGAGTTTCGCGACGGCGTGCGCTACATTCGCAGCCGCCCGCTGATCCTTGGGATTCTGCTGCTCGGCGCCGGGTGGGCGACGGGCGGCGGGGCGGCGCAGATCCTGTTCACACTTTTCGGGGAAAAGGTTTTTGCCCGGGGCCCGGCGGGCACGGGCATCCTGTGGGGCTTGGCCGGATTCGGGCTGGTGGCGGGCGGACTGGCGGCGCGGGAGTGGGAAGGCCACCTGAACTTCCGGCTGTACAAGCACACCGTCACGTTGACCTTCCTGCTGCACGGCCTGTTCTACATGATGTTCAGCGTGGCGGGAGGGTTGTGGCAGGCGGCGGCGTGGATCTTCCTCTCGCGGCTATGCGTGGCGTTGAACTCCGTGATGAGCCGCACGATGCTCCTGCTGCATGTGCCGGACCGGCTGCGCGGGCGCGTCTTCACCGCCGCCGAGGGAATCACCAACGGCGTGATGATGATCTCGATGGCCGCCGCCGCCGTAGCAGTTGCGCACTACAGCCCGAGGCAGATCGGTTTCGTTGCGGGTGCACTCAGCGCCTCCACGGCTGTCTTCTGGGCCTGGGCGAACGCGGCGGGCAAACTCCCGGAGCCTGAGCAGGATTGGCAGGAGCCCGAGGGCGAGTTCCGGGATCCCGTAACCGTGGCCTGACCGGTCCGCCTATCGCTGGATTTTTCTACGGCGGCGCGCAGGCCTTGCATTCAAGATAGAAAGACCGTATGATGTGAATAGTAGCCCGCAGGGCAGCTTCCGGAATTCATGGAGAGTTGTCATGATCGCATACGGTTGGTTGATCGAGACGAAGCGTTGCATTGAGTGCAGCGCCTGCGAAGCAGCTTGCAAACAGTGGAACCAGGTGGAAACGGGGGTCAATGTGAGGTGGAGGCGGGTGTTGAAGCAGGAAACCGGCGCCTTCCCGAATGTGTCGGTGACTGCCGTGTCGATGGCCTGCAATCACTGCGAGAACGCCTTCTGCCAGAAGGTTTGCCCGGTGAAGGCGATCTGGAGGCGGGACGAAGACGGGGCGGTACTGATCGACCAGAGCCGGTGCGTAGGCTGCGGGCAGTGTTATGTGTTCTGTCCGTATGGGGCGCCCCAGCTGAATCCGGCCACGCGGAAGACGAGCAAGTGCACGATGTGCGTCGACCGGATCGAGCAAGGGCTGGAGCCGGCCTGTGCGACGGCATGCCCCACGGGCGCGTTGCGCTGGGGCAAATGGGAGGACATCCAGGGAAAGGGCGCCGACAGGATGCTTGGCTTCGCGCATCCGAGGCAGATGCAGCCGCACGTGCGGTTTGTGAACGAGCCGTGGCGATCGTAAGGAGGCGACGAGATGATCACCCGAAGAACCATCCTGCGCAACACAGGCACGGTGGCGGTGCTGAGCGCTGCGCCGTGGGAGGAGCTTTTCGCCGGCTACTTCGAAGAGGCCAGGACCGCTCCTTATCCGCCTGAGTCGATAGTCACGAGCTGCGGCCTTTGCGACTCGGCGTGCGGCATGCGGGCAACGGTGAAGGACGGCGTCATCCGGTTCCTGCAAGGGTTGCCGGAGGATCCGCACAACGAGGGGAGGCTGTGCGCCAAGGGTACTGCTTCGGCTTGGATCAAGAACGATCCGGACCGGCTGAAGTTCCCCATGATGCGGACCAACCCCAAGAAGGGGTTCGAAGAGGACCCGCGATGGGTGCGGGTGAGCTGGAACGAGGCGCTGGACACGGTCGCCGCGCGGTTCCGGGAGATCCGGGACAAATATGGGCAGGAAGCGCTGCTGGCGGTTTCCCGCGGACGTCCGGCGTGGTTCGCCCGGCTATACAGCGCACTGGGGATGGAGCGCGTGGATCACAACGACCTGTGCTACGGCGTGGACGTGGTGGTCTCCCAGCGCACAATCGGAAGGCACACCTTCGCATGGGATCTCGAGAACGCGAAGTACATCGTGCTGTTCGGCTGGGACATGATGGCGCGCGCCAAGCTGGTGCTCGCCAACCGCCTGCTGCATGCGAAAGAGAGCGGCGCGCGCGTCGTGAACTTCAATCCGCTCCACACGGCCACTGCGAGGTTCAGCGACGAGTGGCATCCGGTGCGCCCGGGCGGCGACCTGGCGGTGGCCCTGGCGATGATCCATGTCCTGCTCAAGGAGAACCTGTACGACAAGGACTTCGTCGACAAGTACACGAACTTCGCGCATTACGAGAACGAGATCCGCACACATTTCCAGAAATACACCCCTGAATGGGCGGAGGCGGAAAGCGACGTTTCCGCATCTGTCATCTGGCGCGTGGCGACGGAGTTCGGCACAACCAGGCCTGCAGTTGCGCCTCTGCACAAGAAAACGCTCGCGGCGAATTATGAAAACGCCGCGCCGATGTGCCACGCCATCGCGATTCTGAACATGCTGGCGGGCAACATCGACCGCCCGGGCGGGCACTACTTCCCACGGACGATCTCCATCCCCTCGCTCGACTCCATCTGGCCGCCCCCGGCCTATCCAAAGACCCCCGCCAAGCGAGTGGACGGACGCGAAAAACTCCCGCTGGCCGGAAGCTACGGAATGTTTGCCACCCTGGCTGATGGAATGACGCGCGTCTATCCGGGCCGCGTGAAATTTATTTTCTGGAACAATTACCACCTGAACAGCTTCCCGGATTACCGCCGCCTGGCCGAGGCGCTGAAGACGGTGGAGTTCATGGTGCTGGTGGACATCCTGCCCATGGATGCCAAGTATTTCGCCGACGTGGTGCTGCCCAGCACCATGTTTCTGGAGGGCAGCGACCTCATAGCCAGGACCCTCAACGCCAAATCCCCCTTCGTGGTGGTGCGGCAGCCGGTGACGCCGGCGCCGTTCGAGACAAGAAGCGCCAGCTACATCGCCATCGAGCTCGGCAAACGGCTGGCTCCGGAGTACTTCAAGAAGCCGGACGGCTCCTGGATCAGCGGCTCCGAACTCCTCGACGAGCAAACGAAGCGTGCCGGGCTGGGCGAGAACTTCGCCGAGTTCCGCAAGAAGGGCTTCTTCGCCAAGGAGCAGCCGTTCACGCCCCGGACGACGTTCGGGACCTCGACCGGGCAATGCCAGATCTACATCCCCGAATTTGCGGCCAAGAATCACGATCCGCTGCCGTCCTGGCGCGAAAAGAAAGAACTCCCTACGCCGGACTACCCCTACTACCTGATCACATTCCTTCCCGGAGAACACAAGCGGAATTCGACGCAGAATATTCCGATCCTCGATGAAATCGGCGGCGAAGCCTATGTGCAGATCCATCCCTCTACGGCGAGGCGGCACGGGATCGAGAATGGCGCGCCTGTGCGCGTGCGTTCCCGCGCAGGCGAGGTGGTGGGCGTGGCCAGGCTCACCGAGACCGTGCGTCCGGATGTCGTCGTGGTGCCGCACGGCTTCGGCCACAAGTCGCCCTGGCTGAGCGTAACCGGAGGCAAGGGATTCTCCGACAACGACCTGATCCCCGCGCAATCGATCGACGACGTCTATCAGCGCGGCAACTGGCTCGGTTCGGGTTGCATCATGGACTGCGTCGTGACCATCGAACCTGCAGGTTAGGCTGAGCGGGGCGCGGGGCGCGGGCGGGCGCCCCGCGCACCGGATTCGTACCGCTTGGTTCGGTGGCTGGATGACAGGTCTGGAGCGCGCTCCTTTCCTGAGTTGTTTGCGCTTTTCCGCAAAATTCCGGGGCCGGCCTGCTGTTGCGCCGCTGCGGGAGTCGCCCGGGCACAAGGAATACGGCGCGCTTGCGAGCCTGCCGGCGCGCAGAACGCCCTTCGAGGTATGCTGTAAGCGATTTCTCGCCTGCTGACCCGAGCTCTCGGTGACCCGGCAGTAGGCGAATCAGTCAAAAAGCGAGATGCAAGATGAGAATCGTAGTTTTTGCCGGAATTGCACTGGCTGCCGTTGTGTTGGAGGCGGCTGTGATTGATGCGACTGTGGAAACAGGGAAGCTGCGCGGCGTCCAGTCGGGCGCCGTCGTTGCCTTCAAGGGGATTCCATACGCGGCGCCCCCGGTGGGCCCCAACCGGTGGCGTCCTCCGCAGCCGCCAGCGAAGTGGGCTGGCGTTCGCGATGCCGCCAAATACGGCCCTGATTGCATGCAGCTGCCATTTCCGGGGGATGCCGCGCCGCTGGGCGTGACCCCAGCCGAGGACTGCCTTTATGTAAATGTCTGGAAGCCCGCCGCGGGGGGGAGGCGGCTGCCCGTAATGGTTTGGATCTACGGCGGCGGATTCGTGAACGGCGGCAGCTCGCCCGAGGTGTACGACGGAGGCCGGTTCGCCGAGAAGGGGATTGTGTTCGTCAGCTTCAACTACCGCCTCGGCAGGTTCGGCTTCTTCGCTCATCCTGCCCTGACGAAGGAAAGCCCCGACATGATGCTGGGCAATTACGCGTTCATGGATCAGATCGCGGCCCTGAAGTGGGTGCAGCGGAACATCGCCGCGTTCGGCGGGGATCCGAACAGCGTGACAATCTTCGGCGAATCCGCCGGGGGCATGTCCGTCCTGACCCTGATGACGTCGCCCGCTGCGCGCGGGCTGTTTCACAAGGCGATTGTGCAGTCGGGCGGAGGGAGGAACCTTCTGGGGCCGATGCGAAAGCTGCGCGAGTCCCAGGGGGCGCTCTCTTCGGCGGAGAGCGTCGGGGTTGCATTCGCAAAGAAGATGGGCATCGAGGGCGAGGACTCAAAGGCGCTGGAGGCGCTGCGTGCGCTGCCGGCGGAGAAGATCGTGGACGGGCTCAACATGGCGACGATGAACACGCCCACCTACAGCGGCCCCATGCTGGACGGCAAGATCGTCGTGGAAAGCGTGGAGGACGCATTTCTCGGCGGGCGGCAGGCGAAGGTTCCCTTCATTGCGGGCGCGAATAATATGGATATCGGCTTCAGCTTCGCAAAAACGCTGGACGATGTCTTCCAACCGTTCGGAGACCTGCGGGCACGCGCCGAGGCTGCCTACAACGGGGACGGGAAGGGCGATGTGCGCACCGTCGGCTACCTGGTGGCGATGGACCGGATGATGGTCGAGCCGGCGCGGTTCACGGTGCGCCGCATGGCGGCGGCCGGGCAGACGGCGTTTCACTACCGCTTCTCCTATGTGGCGGAGTCGATGCGCAAGGAGTGGCCCGGCGCTCCGCATGCCACGGAAATTCCCTATGTATTCGACACCGTAAAGGTGAAATACGGGGAGAAACTCACTCCCGCGGATCAGGCCATGGCGGAAATGGCACATTCCTACTGGGTCGATTTTGTGAAGAAAGGCGACCCCAACGGGAGCGGGCGCCCGGCGTGGCCCGCCTGCGACGCTGCCTGTGACACGATCCTCGAATTCGGCCCGCAGCAGACCGCTGCGAAGACCGATCCCTGGAAGGCAAGGCTCGACGTGACAAAAGCGCTTGCCATGAAAGGGAAATGACCGGCCAAGGCTCCGCTTCAGTCCTGTGACCCGGGCGCGCGCTGAGAGAGGCGCGCCCGCAAGGCGGCGAGGAGCGCGGGCAGGGCGGACTCGAAGTAGAAGTGGCCGCCAGGAAACTCGATGCGTTCGAAGGCGGCGGTGGTCTGTTCGCGCCACGCCTCCAGGTGGGCCGAGGTGACATTGGGGTCCGCATCGCCTCCGTAGGCATAGACCGGAATGTTGAGCGGGGGCTCCGGCGTGTATACGTAGTGGCGGTAGAGACGGGCGTCGGCGAGCAGCGCCGGCAGGGCGAGCTTCAGCAATTCGGGCTGCCCAAGGACACTCGGCGGGAAGCCTTCCAGGCGGCGGAGTTCCTCAATGAAGTCCCGCAGCGAGGGCTCGGGCGGCGGCACATGGTTCAGGCGGAACTGCGGCGCGCGTGCGCCGGAGACGTGCAGTGACACGGGCATCGGGAGACCGCCGCGGCGCAGCGCCCGCGCCAGCTCGAATGCGATGCCGGCGCCCAAGGAGTGGCCGAAGAACGCGAAGGGCTCTCTGAGGAACGCGTGGATCTGCTTCAACAGCGCTTCGACCAGCGGCTCCATCCGCTCGAAGGGAGGCTCCGATGCGCGCGGTTCCCTCCCCGGGAGCCGCACCGGCACGAGGAAAGCCACGGGTTCCAGAGCCGCGCTCCAGGCGCGGAAGGGCAGCGTGCCGCCACCGGCCCAAGGGAAACAAAAAAGACGCAGTTTGTTTTCCGCGGCGGAGTGGATGGTGGGAAACCAGGGGTGCGTGACCGGCGGCTTGCCGGCGGCCCGCCGCGAGAGCCGCAGGGCGAGCAGCCGCCGTTTCTCCTCCGAGAGCTGTGGCGGCGCCTCCGCGCGGGGGGGCGACTTCTTCGGCTTCCTGAGAAGTTCGCGGAGCGCATGCTCGAAGGGTTCCACGGAGAGCGACGCAGCGTATTCGAGAGCGGCCCGGCGGCTGGCGGCGGCAATCTCCTCCCAATGGGCGCGGTCGGTGACCAGGCGGCGCAGGATGCGGTGCCAGGGATCCACGTCCTGCGGCGGCACCTCGGCGACGGGCACCATGGAGGCGTCCAGCGACGGCTGATAGCGGACGATCGGGTTGACCCGCACCAGATAGGGCACGCCCAGCTTGGCCTCATGCAGACCGCCGACGTCGGAGGCGACCACCGGGATGCCGCGGCTCATGGCCTCCAGAACGATGCGGGAACGGGCCTCTGCCCAGACGGAAGGGACCAGCACGACGCGGCTGCGGCACAGCAGATCGTCGATGTTGTCCACCCGCGGCAGGAGAGTGATGTTCGGCACTCTCCGCAACTGTTCCAGTTCCTCCGGCGTCGTGCCCCAGGTGGGAATGGCAGCGAACTGCAAGCCGGGCATGCGCCTCGCCAGTCCCAGGAAAATCGAGATCCCTTTCACGGCGCACGGGTTGACCATCGAGACGAACTCGTTGTCGAAGCGGCCCAGGAGAGGGAACTCCGAGCCGGGCTCAAGCAGCGAAATAGGAACGTGAATGGCGTCCAGGCCGCTCCACTCACGCACGTATCCGGCGACGTAATGGCTGACGCCGACGATCAGGTCCGCATGGCGCAGGTTCGCCGTCTTGGCGGCGCTGACCATCGAGCTGTCAGGACCGAAGGGCACAGCGATGGTGGCGCGTACGAGATAGAGGACGCGAGCGCGCGGGTGGCGCAGGGCGATGTCAAAGAGGATCTGTCCGGGGTCGTCCGTGGACGTAACGATCACGTTCGGATCGAAGGATTCCAGGCAGGACTGGAAGAAGCCGCGCAGGTGCGGCCGTCTCGTCAGCACGCGGACGCGGACTCCGTTCAAGGCGTAGGTCAACGATTCGGGATCTTCTTCCGCGCCGATGGACCGCGCGGCGAGTTCACGCTTGAACTCTTCGTGAGACGTTTCGGAGAACTCCGGGACGCGCGTGACAACGAGCACGTCGTGCCCGCGGGCGGCGAGAGCTTCCATGAGGAGGCGGTTGCTCTTGTCGCCGCCGCCCAGCGCGGGGAAGTAAGTCGAGTTGTGGGCGAGCAGAACCTTCATGGCTGGCGGCGCCTCTTCTGGAGTTCCCGGAGCAGGAGGGCGCGGCGGGCTTCGTCGAGCGGTGGCTTTCCTGCCTGGGCGGGAGAGGCGGATTCAGCTGCGCGGGGCAGGGAAGCGAGCAGCTTTTGCATGGCGCCAGGGTCGATCGCTGAAACGAACGCCGCCGCGGCCCGCCGGGAGCGCGCGCTCTCCTCGCGGTATTCCCGTTCGTCCTCCAACAGGCGCCGGAGGGCGGCGACCCAAGGCCCGATGTCCTGCGGCGGCAGCACCGGTCTCGGCATGTGCGCGGCGTCGAACTCCATCCGGTAGCCCTCAACCGGACGGACGGGAATAACGTACCCGGTGCCATGCTTGGCCTCGAGCAGCCCGCCGGAGTCGGACGACACGACCGGGATGCCACGCAGCATCGCCTCCATGACGATGAGGCCGAAGCCCTCATACCAAAGCGAAGGCATGATCAGCACCGAGCACTTGCCCAGGGCATCCTCGATGTCGGGAACGTTTTCAAGAAGCGTAGCGTTGGACAGGGCGGCCAGCGCGGCTTCATCCTCCGGGGTGGTGCCCCAGCCGCGCAGCGCGTCGAAGGGAATCTCCGGGAAAGCGCTCGCGAGCTCCAGAAAAATGCTGATGCCTTTTGCCGCACAAGGGTTGATCATCAATACCCGTTTTCTGCTGAAATCCGAGAGGTCTTTCCACGGAAGCGACCCGTAAATCGGGGGGTGGATGACTGCGGCCTCCCGGCCCAAGTGCGTTTTCACGTAATCCGCCATGTGGCTGCCGATCACGACCACCGCCGCGGCGCGGCGAACCAGATCCGCGGCCGGTGGATCCGGATGCCAGGACTCCGGGCCGAAGGGAAGAAACTGGGGCGTGTGGGCGAGGTAAACCAGGCGGCCCGGCGCAGAGCGCGCGGCTTCGCGCAGAAGGGTGTGGGAGAGGTCCTCGCTGGAGACGAGAACCCAGTCCGGTTGCGTTTCCCGGATGAGCCCGCCCAGCTCGCCGGCGTGCAGGGAAAGCGATGGGATGGAGTGGATCGTGATGCCGCCGGCACTGGCAGTGCGGCGCTCCGGCGTGATGGAGGAGGCTGCCACTGTGCATTCGTGCCCGGCGGCTGCGAGGATGCGCAGCCAGGCGAGGTTGGACCGGGTGGAGCCGCCGCGGGGCGGATCATAGGAGGCGTTGGAGGCGAGCAGAATGCGCACGGGCTAACGCTCCCCGTCGAGTTCGCGCTCCAGTAAGGCGCGAACCTCTTCGTCCGACAGGCTGGCGATTTCGGCCAGCAGCGCCTGGTACTCCTCGGGGTCGGCGGCGCCGAGGCGGCAGGCGTCGATGACGGCGGCCAGCGAGCCCAGGGTCAGCGATCCCGAGTAGACCTCGTCCACCGCCAGCTCCACTCCGAATTCCTCCTTGATCCGCATGAGCAGGAGCACGGCTAGCAGGGAATGGCCTCCGAGATCGAAGAAGTTCGCTTCGGAATGTTCAACCGGTTTCTGGAGAAGCTCTGCCCAAATTCTGGCGAGTTTTTCTTCCGTTTCGGTCGCAAAAGCGGCAGCGGACGCCGGGGCCTGGACGGCGGCGGCCTCGCGGCGGGCTGCGGCCAGGATCTGCGCCGGAGTCCTGAGCGAGCAGGCGATCCCGGCGTAGTCCGTGAAGGAGCGCGCAGCGGCCGGACGCGGCGCGGCAGGCTGCGGCAATGCGGGCGAAGCGGGCGCCGGCGACCATCGCAGCGTCTGGAGTTCCACGGCGGGAAAGCGGAACAGGAGGCCGCCGTTGTCCTCGTGGGCCTCCCCGTACCGGATGGACTCGAGAAAGGCTTTCGCGGGCGCATTGCGGGCGGTGGAAGTGAAGGGAACTGTCACCGTGTAGATGCCCTCGTCGAGGGCCAGCTCTGCCAGCCTGGCGAGGATCCGGTGCTCGACGCCGCGCCCCAGGACGCGGCAGGAGAGCAGGAATGAATCCACGTAGAGTTCGTTCAGGCGCGTGAATACAACGACCAGGCCAGTGAGTCCGTATTCGCCGAAACGGTCGCTGACCTCGCCGGTGAAGATGCGCACGCCCGGAGTCCGGGAAAGCGCCGCGATTTCGGCCTCCGTGCGGCGGATGGTGGTTGTGTTGAACTGGTTGGTCCGTTGCGTGAGCTGGGCGGCGCGCGGGATGCGCTCCGGGTCAAGCGGCTGGACTTCGACGCGCAAGTCCAGCGATGCCAGGAACTCTTCCAGGGGGGCGGATGATTGCGCGGCCCGCGAAAACTCAAGCGATTGCGCGATCAACTCCGAGCGGCGGCGGTCCTCGTCGGTGACCGCCGGATGATCGAAGACCCAAAGGTGATCGAGGAAGGCCGGCAACTCGGCGATGTCCGGAGGCAGCGGGATGGAGAGTACGCCCGGGCATGACGAGGCGACTTCCGCGCACTCTTTCGGGTTGTCGTCGAGGAAGATGAACGAGTCCAGGCCGAGATTCAGCTCCGCGGCAAGCGAATCCAGGTTCACCGGCTTCGGATTCCAGTCGATTCGCCAGGTGGCGAAGTGCTCCAGGCGGAGCGGGAACTCCGGGTGCGCGTTGAACGTTTCCTGGGCATCGCTGAAATTGTTCTTGGAAGCTATGACGAGCAGCATGCCAGCCTCTCGCTGGGCGAGCAAGAACTCATGGAGCCGCCTGCGGGGCGGATCGAGGACCACGCCCGCAGGTCCGTCCTCACCGCAGATGCCGCGCCACAGCGTATTGTCGAGATCGACGGCAACCACCTTGTACGGAGCTGCCGTGAGGGCGTGGGCGCGGCGTACGATCACAGTGGCCAGCGCCGCGTACGTCTCTTCGGTGTACGGGATCTGGGCGATCTCCGCGGCTCGGGGATCGTGGATCTGGCCCACGGGGTAAAGAGAGAGGACGTCCGCATGGTGAAAGAAGTGCAGTCCGGGCAGCTGTCCAAGGGACTGGCGCAGGATCTCTTCCGCGTCCCCGATAGACGCGCTTTCCGGGGAAGGGCAGGTGACGACGATCAGCGGAACCTGAAAACGCGGAAGCGTGGCGCGGATCGTATCCGCGGCTTGCTTTGCATTGGCCGCCGCCGTCTCTGCCATGCCTGGCTCGCCCGCGGGCAGGCGGGCGAGATCGGCGGCGCGCAGAAGGATCACATTCACGCCGTGCCGGTTGGCGGCGAAGACGGAACCGGGATCGAGCAGCGTCTGGAGGATCTGATTGTATGGAGCAAAGACGGTCTCGAAGCGGACGCCAAGCCGGCGTTCCCAGAAGGCGAAAAACGGAACGAGGGGTTCCGCAGTGAAGGAACCGGCCACGGCGATGGTATAGGGCTGGGCAGGGTGCAACTTCGAATCCACGTGGATGTAAGACAATTCGGATGCAGAATGTTTGCGGCGGCGCCGCCAGGCAAAGATGGCCCGCCTGCCTTCATTGTATCGGCTCCCCCGCCCCACGATTTCGTTGGACACCGATTTCGATAAGAGGTGTGAGTATGTCCAACACGAAATCCCCGGTTTCCGCCCGCCGCGGAGGGAGCCCGGAGGGCGACTGACGCGGGCCCGGAAACTGGCCGCAGCGGCAAGGGCCGGTGGTCGGCCAAGCGTAAGATGGGCGTGGTTCTCGAGCTGCTTCGTGGCGCTGATCTGGAGTCCACGAGCCGCAAATACGGCGTCACGGCCGCCACCCTTTCGGAGTGGCGTGACGCCTTCCTGGCGGGCGGCGAAGAAGGGCTCAAGATCCGGCAGGAAGACCTGGTCGACGAGCAGGGCCGCCGCATGAAGTCTGTCATCGCGGAGCTCGCCATGGAGAACGAGCTGCTGCGGGAGCGCATCCGGCGCATGGAGGACGAGAAGCCTTTTCTGCGGTGGAGGTCGAAGCGATGAGCTGCGCCCGGTCGGCCTCCACAGGGCGCGTCTACGGGCGCCTCTCGGGTGCTGAAGGCGTGGGGCTTGCCGCGGTCGACGTTCTACCACCAGCGCCGCCGGCAGGCCTCTCCGCGCCTGCCCGCGCGGCGCGGCCCGAAGACGCGCTACACGGATGAGGAACTCGTCGG
>JBBIIK010000046.1:0-30888 GCA_037446555.1 Acidobacteriota bacterium | reverse complement strand
CATCAGCGAAGCCGCACTCAGCATCTTCGATGAAGACGAGCCCCCGGGCGCCCTCACTGACCGGTTTCCCGCCCGCCACACCCGGAGCACCCGCCGCCCATGACCGAAGCATCCCAGCCACTCCCTACCGCCCAGGATGAGCGCGAACGCCTCACGCGAATCCAGATAGACCGCTCCTGCCGCCAGACCGTCGTCTGGTATTACTCCAGCGCCGTTTTCTGGCTCCTCGTCGGCAGCGCCCTCGCTCTCGCCGCCTCCATCAAGATGCATTCGCCCGGCTTCCTCGCCGGCTGGGAGTGGCTCACCTTCGGTCGCGTCCGCCCCGCCCACCTCGCCGCCATGATCTACGGCTGGGGCTCCATGGCCGGCGTGGGCACCCTGCTCTGGCTCCAGGCCCGCCTCACCCGGAACCGCCTCCCCTTTCCCACGCTCCTCCCCGCCACCGCCATCATCTGGAACCTCACCGTCGCCTTTGGCGTCGTCGCGATCCTCGCCGGCTACAGCACCAGCATCGAATGGATCGAGATCCCGCCCTCCACCGCCATCCTGTTCGGCTTCTGCATCGCCGTCATCATCGCCGCCAGCATCCGCATGTTCCGCAGCCGCGAATCCAGCCACACTTATGTTTCGCAGTGGTACCTGTTCGGCGCCATCTTCTGGTTCCCCCTGCTCTACGTCTCCGCCCAGATCTTCCTCCACACGCCCGCCGCGAGGGGAGCCGTGAAGGCTGCCGCCAACTGGTGGTTCGCGCACAACGTACTCGGCCTCTGGTTCACTCCCATCGGGCTGGCCACCGTCTATTACCTGATCCCCAAGGTCATCGGCCGCCCCGTCCACAGCTACCACCTCTCCCTGCTCGGTTTCTGGACGCTTGCCATCTTCTATAACTGGGCCGGAACCCACCATCTGATCGGCGGCCCCCTGCCCGCCTGGCTCATCACCGTCGGAATCGTCGGCAGCGTGATGATGTTCATCCCCGTCGTCACCGTCGCCGTCAACCACCACCTGACGATGGTCGGCCATTTCCACCACCTCCGGCACAGCCCCACCCTGCGCTTCGTCGTTTACGGCGCCATGTGCTACACGGCCGTCAGCTTCCAGGGTTCCCTTCAGTCGCTGCGGTCGGTCAACGAGATCAGCCACTTCACGCACTACACAATCGCCCACGCCCACCTCGGCGTCTACGCCTTCTTCACCATGGTCATGTTCGGCGCCATTTATTACGTCGCCCCGCGCCTGCTGAACGCCGAATGGCACTCGGCCGGCTGGATCCGCGTCCACTTCTGGACCACCGCCGTGGGCATGGCCATCTATTGGCTCGGCCTTACCTGGGCCGGCTGGGAGCAGGGCCGCATGATGAACGATCCGCGCATCCCGTTCCTCGACATCGTCCGCTTTACCGTCCCCTGGCTCTGGTCCCGCAGCGCCGCCGGCGTCCTCATGACCATCGGCCACCTCTCCTTCGCGTGGCTGTTCTGGAATATGCTGCGCCGCCGCGGCGCCTGGCTGCCCGGCCCCACTCTCCTGTTCTGGAAACGCAGTGCTGAATCCCTTCCGGAAGGAGCCGCCGAATGAACCGCGCCTGGCTGCTCGCCCTCGGCGTTCTCGCCACCCTCATCGCCTCCATGACCGGCCTTGTCCTGCTGCCCGACAAGCAGCTCCGCCCCACCGAGCCTGTCAAGGACGAGGACCGCGACATCACGCTCCCCGCCGGCTACTTTGGCGACGCTGAGGAAGGCCGCCGCGTCTACATGGATCTCGGCTGCATTTACTGCCACACCCAGCAGGTCCGCCCCGAAGGCTTCGGCGCCGACCTCGAACGCGGCTGGGGCATGCGCCGCAGCGTCGCCCGCGACTACATCTTCGATGATCCCCCGCTCATGGGGACCATGCGCACCGGCCCTGACCTCATGAACATCGGCGCCCGCCAGCCCAGCGCGGAATGGCACTATCTCCACCTCTACGATCCGCGCATCACCTCCCCGGGCTCCATCATGCCGCCCCACCGCTTCCTCTTCGATCTCCGCCGCTTCGCCGACGGCCTCCCCGCTGAAGCCGTCCGCCTGCCGGAGGCATTCTCCCCGGGCGGCCCGGCATGGATCGTACCCAATGACCGTGCCCGCCGCCTCGTCGCCTATCTGCTCAGCCTCGATCACAACTATGAAGTCCCGGAGGCACGCTGACCCGCCATGCCGGAAAACACGAACACCCCGCGCGGCCAGGAAATCCGCAAGGGCCTCGAAGCCGAAGAACGCAAGACGCCCGACGTCATCCCCCTGCACCGCGCCGTCATGCGCGAAATGGCCGAGCCCACCGACGGCCTCCAACCCGCCCCCGTCTGGCTCATCCTCGCCTTCCTTTCCCTCGCCGGGTGGGCCGGCTGGTACATTGCGACCAACTCCGCCGGCTTCCGGCCCGATCAGTACAACGAAAAGGCCGGGCTCGCCGCCCCGCCCGCCGCCCCCAGGGCCATCGATCCTTTGACCCTCGGCCGCCGCGTCTACAACAACTGCGTCACCTGCCACCAGCAGGACGGAACTGGCATCGAGGGCGCCTATCCGCCCCTGGCCGGCTCGGAGATCGTCAACGGTCCGCCGGAACAAATCGCCGCCATTTTGTTGCACGGCCTGAACGGCCCGCTCCGCGCCAGAGGCGCCCTTTACAACGGCGAAATGCCCGCATGGGGCGCAAAGCTGTCGGATGAGCAGATTGCCGCCGTCATCACCTACATCCGCGCCTCCTTCGGCAACAGCGCCCCTGCCGTCGATCCGGCCGTGGTTCAAAAGATTCGAGCCGCCACGTCGTCCCGCGCCACGCCTTTCACCGAGGCCGAACTCCAGGCCCTCCGTCCCGGCGGTTGATCCATTGCGCCTATGAACACGCCGGCTGCCGCCCAGCCCTCCGCCCCGGTCTGCGCCGCTCCCTCCTGCCATACCGCATGGCTCAGCTCCACGCCCGCGTCGTGGTGGTGGCGCATCGGCATCTCTGCCTTCCTCGCCATGAACACCATGACGGTCGGCCTTGCTGTTAACACCTCGGAAGCCACGCCCGCTGAACGCCGCGTCCTCCACCTGATCCTCCTTGCCCTCACCCTCGCCGTCTTCGCCCTCCTCGGCAAACCGCTCCTCGATGGACTCGCTGAAAACTGGCGCTCCCGCCGCCTCTCTCTCGAGCCCCTCTTCACCCTCGGGCTTTCCGGCGCGTTCGCCGCCAGCCTCCTTGCCCTATGGCGCGGCCGGGGCCCCGTCTACTTCGAGGTCAGCTCCATCCTGCTCGTCATCTACAGCCTCGGCAAAGTGATCACCGGCGAGGCCGAGCAGCGGGCCATGCAAGCCGTCTCGCTGTCCGCCATCACGGCCGAAACCTGCCTCGCGCAGACGCCGGGCGGCCAGTGGATCGAAACGCCCGTCCGGCTGGTTGCCGCCGGCGATCTCGTTGCCGTCCCTGCCGGTAGCCCCGTCCCTGTCGATGGCATGGTCGAACGGGGCGCTGCTCTCTGCCGCACCTCCGCCATCACGGGCGAGAGCTTCCTCGTTCCCAAGTCTCCCGGCGATTCCGTCCCCGCTGGCGCCATCCCCTCCGACGCTGCCCTCTGGATTCGCGCCTCCACTCCCGGCGCCGAACGCTCTCTGGACCGCATCGCCGCCGCCATCGCCCGCAGCCGCGCCACCCCTTCCCCTTCCGAACGCGCTGCCGCCCGCGCCGCCCTCTGGCTCACCCCGCTGGTCGCCCTCGCTTCTCTCCTGACTGCCGCCTTCTGGCTGATCCGCTCCGGCGCGGATGCCGCGCTGGTGAACGGGCTCGCTGTCCTCGTCATCGCCTGCCCCTGCGCCCTCGGCTTCGCCACGCCTCTCGCCCTCTGGGCCGCCATGGCCCGCTTCGCCCTTCGCGGCGCCTGGCTTCGCAACGGCGAGGCCCTCGAACGCCTCGCCGGGGCGCGCCTCGTCGTTTTCGACAAGACCGGCACCCTCACCGGCGCTCAACTTCGCCTCGCAGAGTTCTTCACCACCCCCTCCTGCCCTGTGTCCCGCGACGCATTGCTCGCCGCCATCGCGGCCGCCGAACGGCTCAGCGGGCATCCCATCGCCGCCGCTTTCCGCGACGCCGCCAGCTCAGGAAACGCGTCCTTCGAAGTGCTGGATCTCCGCCTCCTGCCTGGCCTCGGCATAGCCGTTGCCGTCAGCGACACGGTTACTGGGCAATCCTTCGATCTCCACCTCGGCCTCGCGGAGAGTCTCCTCCCACCCGAAGACACCATCTCCTGGCAGCATCTGCTCGAAGCCGCGCGCCCCGCCGCCGGCGCGCGGCTTCTCGCCGTTCTCATCGATCACCGCCTTGCGGCGCTCGCCGCCCTCGAAGAGGTTCCGCTCCCCGGCCTCCCCGCGCTCTGGCAGGGGCTGCGCGAGCAAGGCGTCCACGCCATGGTTGTCTCCGGCGACAGCGAGGACCGTGTTCGCGCCCTCGGCTGCTCCGACGCCCGGTTCTCTCTCGATCCCCTACAGAAGCTCGACCTCGTACGCTCCCTCCAGGCCCAGGGGAGCAACGTTCTCTTCGTTGGCGATGGCATCAACGACGCCGCTGCCATGGCTGCTGCTCACGCCGCCCTCGCCATCGAGTCCGGCGCCCCCATCGCCCTCGATGTCGCCCACGGCGTCCTCCGCCCGGACGCTGTCCTGCGGCTTCCAGAACTGTTCCACCTCGCCCGCGCCGCCCGCCAGTTGGCCCGCTCCAACCTCCTCTGGGCCGCCGCCTACAACATCTCCGGCATCTCCATCGCCGCCGCCGGACTTCTCCATCCCGTCTTCGCCGCCCTCGTGATGACCTGCTCCAGCCTGATGGTGGTTTGGCGAGCCGCCTCCTTCCTGACCCCGGATCTGGAACAGCCCGCGCCATGACCCAGGACCCCTCCTTCCCGCAAAGGGCCGCGACCGTATGGGAGCGGTCAAGACAGCGTCACAAGCCTCCGGTCTCATCCCTCCCGCGTACGGCCGCCCAAGGCCACCTCCGCAACCCCGATGATCCCTCCAAAGCAAACCAACCTGGCAACCCAACTGCCGCGGTCACGGCCGTATCCTTGGCGTTGATCTCCAGGCAGGAGCCGCTGAGATGACGCCCCGGCCCCGATTCCCTTTCATCCGGTTCGCCCCCGCGCTGCTCGCCGTCTTCACTGTGGCTCAAGGCGCCCCCTTCATCGCCGCGCGCTGGTCGCTTGGACTTCCGTGGCTTCCTGTAGCGTTGGCCACCCTCGTAGCCGCCCTTGCCGTCGTGTTTGCCTGGCGCGCCCGCTTCCTGCTCTCCTCCCACAGCGACATGCTCCTCGTCATGGCCATCTTCGGCGGCTTCGGTATGTGGCTCGGCGACCGCGTCGATCACTGGATCGACCCCAATGCGCCGCTGTGCCCCCTCCACGACGCACGAGGCGTCCTCGCGTTGCTCGAGTCCTGGATGACGTGGCTCATGCTTGCCTTCGCCATACCCCCGTCCATTCTCTGGAGCCGATGCCTCCAGCCTCTTCGCCGCAGCCCCACGCTCCTTGCCCTCGCCCTCACGCTCGACATGGCGGGCATGCTCGCCGGCATGATCGCCGCCCATTTCTGGCTCGGGCGCGCGTGGGCGCTGCGCATGCCTCCTCCCGAACTCGGGATGCACCTCGCCATGCTCCTCGGCATGCTCGCCGGCATGCTCCCCGCCATGTGGCTCCGCGACGCCCTCCTGCGCCGCCTCCCCCACGCCCAAAGCCCGGCGGGCGACCCCGCCCGGGTGCCCGTTGATTCCCGTTGAAGGAGTCCGGGGTTCCTCGATCACGATCTCACGCGAGTCACTCGGCGCAGTCCGGCTGCTGGCCGCTCGCTTCTCCGCCGGGACGTCTGCGCTTCGAGGATCACCCCGCCCTCCTGCGCATCCGCCGGCGGCGGGAAGCCTTGCGCCGCAGTGGCAAGTTGGGCGGTCTCCTCGCCTGCGGGATACTTTTTGTTTGATAGAATCAAGCCCTGATATCTGATTCGGTCCTGCAGAAAGAGAGAACTCCCTTGCAACGTCACATTTCCTTTGCAGCAGCCATCCTCTGTCTCGCCCTTCTGTCTGCTCCCTTCGCAGACGCTGGCGTCCTGTTCTCCGAGGACTTCGATCCCGTGGCCCATCCCTGGTCCAGCACCGCCACCGGCACAGGTGCCTACTGGTCTTGGGACCTGGCCGGTTGTGGCATGTCGGCGAATACCACGGGCGGCACTGGCGACGCGGCCTGCGCCAGTAGTGATCTTTGGCCCGGGGCTTACGATACACGCATCATCTCGCCGGTCCTTGATCTCTCTGGCTATGGCAACGTCGTGCTTTCCTACAGGGCGAACTATTAGCACTACGCGAACGACACCCTCGACCTCGACATCAGCGCCAACGGCGGTTCCACCTGGGTTACGCTCCTGCGCTGGCAGGAAGATCACGAGCCGTTCGGGAACGCTTCGGGCGGGCTCGTCAGCTTCGACGTGACTCCGTACGTTTCCTCCCAGACCCTGTTCCGCTGGCGGTATTACAACTTGTCCGAAGACGCCTGGGATTGGTATGTGCAAATCGACGACATCCTGGTTTCCTCCCACCAGGAACCGTCCGAGGTGCCCGAGCCCAGCTCGCTTGTGACGGCGGCTGCAGGGCTTGGTGTTTTGCTGTTGCTGGCTTCTCGTCGTTGACAATCGCCATCCCGGTCAGACTCCGGCATCCCGTATGCCGTCACGCCGAACCTCTGCCGCACGCCGCGCCTTCGGGCCACCTCGCGCCCCGCTTGCTTTACCATAGAGAGTTCAGGGAGGCCCGCCATCGTCAAAGCGTGCGTGCTCGCCTCGTCGAGCGCCGGCAACTCGATCTTCCTCTGCACCGAAAAGACCCGCATCCTTATCGACGCCGGAATCAACCGCAAGGAGACCTTCGCACGCCTCGCCGCCATCGGCGAAGATCCTTGCCGCCTCGACGCCATCTTCATCACCCACGAACACTCCGATCACATCGCCGGCCTCTCCGTCATCAACCGCCAGCTCGGCGCCCGCGTCCCCGTTTTTGCCACACATAACACTGCTCCGCTGCTCGAATTCGGCGGCTCCGCCCCGCCCCCTATGGAGACTTTCCAGGCAGGCGCATCCTTCGACTTCCGCGACCTCCGCATCCAGTCCTTCACCCTCCCCCACGATGCCGCCGATCCGGTCGGTTATACCTTCACCGCCCACGGCATCAAGGTAGCCATCGCTACCGACCTCGGCTACCTTCCCGAAAGCGTCAAACACCACCTCCGCGGCGCCCACTTCCTCCTGCTCGAGTCCAACCACCACCCCGATCTCCTCAAGGTCGGCCCCTATCCTTGGCACCTCAAGCAACGAATTCTCTCACGCCTCGGACATTTGTCGAATGATGCTGCCTGCCAGTACATTGCCTCCGAGCTCTCCTCCGAAACCCAAATGCTCGTCCTCGGACATTTGAGTGAACAGAACAACACCATTTGGGACGCCGAACTCTCTGCCCGTCAGGCGCTTCGCCAGCGTGGACTTGATCCTCGCCTGGTCGTAGTTGAACCACGTTTGCCATCTGAAGTCTTTCTCCTCTAAGGCCTTGTAATCATGATCTCCCGCTACACCCGCCCCGAAATGGGCCGAATTTGGAGCGACCAGAACCGCTTCCAACAATGGCTCGAAGTCGAACTCGCCGCCGCCGAAGTCCTTGCCGAACGCGGCGAAGTGCCCGGAGAAGCTGCAAGGCTCCTCCGCCAGCACGCGTCCTTCTCCGTCGAACGCATCCTCGAAATCGAACGGGAAGTCCGCCACGACGTCATCGCTTTCACTACATGCGTAGCTGAGGCCGTCAAGGCCGCTGGTTTTCCCGAGGCCTCCAGGTGGCTCCATTATGGCCTAACTTCTAACGATGTAGTTGATACGGCCCAGGCTCTACTTCTACAACAGTCATCGCAGAAGATCCTCGTCGGCCTTGGCCGCCTCCTCGACGTCCTCCGCCGCCGCGCCTTCGAATTCAAGGACTCCCTCGCCATCGGACGCACTCACGGCGTCCACGCCGAGCCCATTACCTTTGGGCTCAAGCTCGCCCTTTGGTACGACGAAGCCCGCCGCGCCCGCCGCCGCGTCGAGGACGCTGCCGAGGATCTCCGCTACGGCAAGCTCTCCGGCGCCGTCGGAAATCTGGCTCACCTCGACCCCGAAGCAGAACGCGCCATTTGTGAACGCCTCGGGCTCAAGCCCGCCCCGATCGCCAGCCAGGTCGTCTCCCGCGACCGCCACGCCGCCTTCTTGAGCGCCCTCGCCCTCGCCGCCGCCCTCTGCGAAAAGATCGCCCTCGAAATCCGACATTTGCAGAGAACCGAAGTCCGCGAGGCCGAAGAACCCTTCGCCGAAGGCGCGCAAAAGGGCTCCAGCGCCATGCCCCACAAGCGCAACCCCGTCGTCTCCGAGCAGATCTGCGGCCTTGCCCGCTTGGTCCGCTCCAACCTCCAGGCAGCTTTCGAGAACATCGCCCTCTGGCACGAGCGCGACATCTCCCATTCCAGCGTCGAGCGCGTCATCCTGCCCGATTCCTGCATTCTCACCGACTACTTGCTAGACAAGACCGTTTGGCTCGTTTCTGGTCTGCAGGTTTTCCCCGAACGCATGCGCCGCAATCTCGAGCTTACCCGCGGACTCGTCTTCTCCGGGCAGCTCCTGCTCGACCTCACCGCCGCCGGCATGCTCCGCGAGGACGCCTACCGCCTCGTCCAGTCGGAAGCCATGAAAGCCTGGCGTGAGGAGGGCGACTTCCGCGCCGTAATCGAAAACCACCCGGAAGTCCGCAAGTTCTTGAACCCGGAGCAGATCCGGCACGCCTTCTCCCCGGAGCGCCAGGTCCGCCACGTCAGCGCCATCTTCGCCCGTGTCTTTCAATCGGATCCTGATCCGGCCTCTTGAGCCGCTTGGGTTACCGCCGCCCCAGCGCCCGGTCTGGCCCGCTGCCCCGTGGCCTTGTGAAGAAACTGAAACCTCGGGGTTCTGTCTGAAATTCATGGGTTCAATTTTGCCAGCTTGGGGTTACACTATCCCCGAGGGCTGCTGCAGCGTTCATGCCGGCAGCTGCCCAAGTCACCCGGTTGGAACATGCGCAGCCAGACCCAGTCACGGCGCACACAGGCCACGGACACCGCCCGCCGCCGCTCGCCGCAGCGCATGGCCCGTGTCCTGTTAGCCGACGACGACCCGGCGGCCCGCCTCACCCTCCAAACTGTTCTGGAAGCAGGGGGTTATCACGTCGACTCGGCTGCCTCCGCTGCCGAAGCCGTCGGCCTTCTCGACAAGTCCGAGTACGAGCTTGTCCTGTCGGACCTCTCCATGGAGTCCCCTGAGGCAGGGTTGAAGGTCCTTGCCCACGCTCGCATGAAAGAGTACCGGCCCGCGACTGCTCTGGTCACCTCATGGCGCGCCAAGGCCCCCCGGACCGGCCGGTCCCAGAAGGGGCGCCTGCTCGTCGAAGCCGAAGACGTCCCCGAACTGCTCGGCCAGGTCGCCAACCTCATCAGCAGCCGCGCCTCCCGCCGCGTCCGCCGCCCCCGGTAATCCTCGTGCGGAAGGGCCGGGGATCCCCGCCCCGGGCGGATCATCCCCGAGGTTCTTCTCTGCCGGACAAAGATGTCCTCAAGCGGAAACTCGCCGTGGGTCACAAGGCGGTCGAATCTTGGGACACTCGAATTCAGCTCGCTCCAGACCCGTTCCGTCTCCCAGGCACGGCGCCGGTCTTCGATTGGTGGTATCTGCGATCCACCGGGCCCTGCGTCCCAACGCTGTCTGGATAGAGCGTCCGGCGCCCGCTCCGCGACGACCGCGAATCCTTCGCGCCGTGCGCGCCGCAAGGCAATTTTGTCAGCGTATGCCTTGTTCGCGGCAGAGCGCCAAGCCGGGAACCGATCCTCACAGGCTGTCTCCGGATCTGGAAATGTCCCAGCAGCAGCGGTAAAGAGGGGTCAAAGCGCTGGCGGAGAGGGAGGGATTCGAACCCTCGGTAGAGCTTTAAGGCCCTACGACGGTTTAGCAAACCGCTGCTTTCGACCACTCAGCCACCTCTCCGCGAAGTGCGTGGTCACTTTGAATCTTAGCACACCGCCCCCCGCTTCCTTCACAACGGCAGTTGGGCCACAATCTCGATGTTGAACCCCTCGAGCGCCACGACTTTGCGCGGGTGGTTCGTCAGCAGGCGGATCTTGTGCAGCCCAAGGTCCGCCAGGATTTGCGCGCCGATCCCCGTCTCGTGCTGCAAGAGCCGCTGCCCTTCCGGCGACGCGTAGTGCATGTACGCCCGCGTATGCGACACCAGCCGCGGTAACCCTCCCGCCGGATCAGGATCGATTTGCCGGATGCCGGGACCCGTCTGATGCAGATAAACCAGCACGCCCGCTCCCTCTTCGACGATCCGCTCCAGCGCGGTCCGCAAAATCCGGTGGCAGTCGCACTCTACCGAATGGAACACATCGCCGTAGGTGCACCGCGTATGCATTCGAACCAGCGCTGACCCCCTCTCCCACGGCGTCCCGTAGACCACCGCCAGGTGCGTCTCCGGATCGATCGAAGAAGCATAGGAGATCGTCCGGAACTCCCCGATGTCCGTCTTCAGGATCCCCTCCGCCGCCCGCCTCACAATCCGTTCGTGCTCCAGCCGGTAGCGGATCAGATCCGCCACCGAGATCATCTTCAGCCCGTGCTCGGCGCAGAACCGCTCCAGTTCGGGCACCCGCGCCATCGACCCGTCGTCGTTCATGATCTCGCAGATCACGCCCCCCGGCCTCAGCCCGGCGAGCCGCGCCAGGTCCACCGCCGCCTCGGTCTGCCCGGAGCGGACCAGCACTCCCCCCTCGCGCGCCCGTAGCGGGAACACATGCCCCGGCCGCGCCAGGTCCGATGCCCGTGAATCCGGCGCAATCGCTACCTGAATCGTCCTCGCCCGGTCCGCTGCCGAGATCCCCGTCGTTACTCCCGTTGCGGCGTCGATCGCCTCGCAAAACGCCGTGCCGAACTGCGACGTGTTGCGCGCCGACATCAGCGGCAGGTTCAGCCGGTCGCAGATCTCCGGCGCCAGCGCCAGGCAGATCAGCCCGCGCCCGTGCTTGGCCATAAAGTTGATCGCTTCCGGCGTGGCAAACTCCGCCGCCAGCGTGAGGTCGCCTTCGTTCTCGCGATCCTCGTCGTCCACCACCACCAGCATCTCGCCGCGGCGGAACGCCTCGATCGCCTCCGGAATGGTCGAAAAGGGCATAGGGTCCGCTTTTCATTATCGCCGCCGCCGCGCGCCGCGTGATACGTTTCAGACATGCGCCTCCCTTGGCCCGGTCTGCTCCTCGCCGCCCTCGTCTTCGCTGCGGACTCCCCCACGCCCGCCATCCGCGTGAACCAGGTTGGCTATCTTCCCGCTGCCCCGAAGATCGCCTTCCTCGCTTCCGCCAGTGTTGAACCGCAGCAGTTCCTCGTCCGCGACGCCTCCAGCGGGCGCATCGCCTTCCGGGGCCGGCTCTCCCCTCCGGTCCCCGACGCCGATTCCGGCGACACGCTCCGCGCCGCGGACTTCTCGCAACTCCGCTCTCCGGGGCGTTACTACATCGAGATCCCCGGCGCCGGCCGCAGCTGGGAATTCGAAATCGGCCCGCGCGTCTACCATCGCGCCTTCTATCTCGCCATGCGCTCCTATTACGGGCAGCGTTGCAGCACAGACGTGGACCTCGGCCCCGAATTTCCCGGCTACCGTTACCAGGCGTGTCACCTCGAAGGAGCGTGGCACCCCTCCTCGGGCAGGGCAGGGAAGGCCCCTTCTGTGAAGGGATGGCATGACGCCGGAGACTATGGCCGCTATGTCGTCAATTCCGCCGTCACCACCGGAACCCTGCTGTGGGCCTGGGAATTGTACGCCAATAGCATTCAGAATATCTCCCTGAATCTCCCGGAATCTGACAACAAGACGCCGGACATTCTCGACGAAATCCGCTGGAACCTGGAGTGGATGCTCTCCATGCAGGACGCCGATGGCGGCGTCTGGCACAAGCAAACCACGGAAAAGTTCTCCGGCTTCGTCATGCCGCACGAGGACCGGATGCCCAGCGTCATCATCGGCACGGGCGCTCCGCCGTTCAAGAGCACATGCGCCACAGCCGGTTTCGCCGCCGTCATGGCCGCCGCGGCCCGCGTCTACGCGCCTTTCGACCGGTCTTTCTCGTCCACCGCTCTGGAAGCGGCAGAGAAGGCCTGGACGTGGTCGGAACAAAACCCCTCCGTCCTGTTTTCCAACCCGAAAGGCATCTCCACCGGCGCCTATGGCGACCGCGACTGCTCCGATGAGCGCCTGTGGGCGGCGGCAGAACTGTGGCGGACCACCAAGGCGCAAAAATACGAGGCCTATTTCCTGGAGAACTGGCAGAAGTTCCGCCAGCAAATCGCACCGGACCGCCCGGCTGCCTGGCCCGCTACCGCCCCGCTCGCCATTTGGGGATGGGCGCTTTCCGGCGGCCCGGGGTCAGACACCATCAAGCCGCTCGTCCTCGATGCCGCCCGCAGCCTCGCCGCCCGCACCGCCCGCAATGGCTACCGCGTCAGCCTCCTCCCCAAGGATTACGTCTGGGGCTCCAACGCTGTCGCCGCTAATTACGGCATGCAGTTCCTCGTGGCCCACCGCCTCCAGCCCGACCCCGTCTTCCTCCACGCCGCTCTCGATAACCTCCATTACCTGCTCGGTCGAAACACTTTCTCCCTCTCCTTTGTCACCCGGCTCGGCGCCAACGCCGTCCGACACCCGCACCACCGTCCCTCCGGCGCCGACTCCAATCCGGAGCCTTGGCCGGGGCTGCTTGCCGGCGGGCCGAACGCGCGCCGCCAGGATCCCGCCATGAAACGACTCCCGGATGGTCTGCCGCCCGCCAAAATGTATTTGGACGAGCAGGAGTCCTACGCCACCAACGAGATCGCCATCAACTGGAACGCCCCGTTGGTCTTCCTGCTCGCCGGAGCGATCAGCGGACGCTGATCCTTTCCAGCCGCAGCGCGGCATCGAGATCGAACTGCGGCGTCGCCAGCCGCAGCAAGCCGCCCGCATGCTCCACACGCGCTTCTCCCAGCGCCGCGCCGTCCTCCGGGCGCATCCACTCTGCCCGGTATGCTCCGGCCGGCACGTCCAGCAACAGATAGGCGCCGCCCTTCCCCGTCAAGTAAACAGCGTAAACCTCGCCCGCCTTGGCCAGCGCCACCGCCTCCGTTCCGGGCGAATGCCGCACAAGCTCGCGCGCCGGCTTCATCGCCAGAAACGGCAACCTCTCCATCCATTCCCGCAGCAGCCGGAACTGCCGCCGCAACGCCGGGCTCCCGCCGCCAGGGCTTTTTCCCTGACGGTCCGTCCCGTCTTCCTTGCCCACGCTGAACGAATAGTCCAGGTGGTTGAACAGCCCTCCGCCCGCCAGCAGGAACCGCCATGCCTGCTTTCGGTAAGGCTCGTCGCTCGAGCCCATG
The DNA here is from genome assembly GCA_037446555.1 of Acidobacteriota bacterium. Classification (GTDB taxonomy): domain Bacteria; phylum Acidobacteriota; class Terriglobia; order Bryobacterales; family Bryobacteraceae; genus JANWVO01. The sequence goes on along the minus strand of JBBIIK010000046.1, from coordinate 17,389 downwards.
AATCCCGTCTCGTCATACGAAACCGGAATATTCCACTCATAGTTCCACCACACGGCTTCCGGGTACGCATAGTGGAAGTTCACGATATCGGCGCCCTTCAACGTGGAGCGCAGCGGCGCCCGGAAATTGCACGCGTTCCACGCAATCAGATGGCGGTTCGGCAAGCCGGATTCCTCCGAACGGATCCACTCCGCCACGCGCTCCTGCCAGGCGAGCGACGCCTCGTCCGCGCAGTCCGCCGTGTTCGGCCAGCGCTTCGGCGCGTACGGGTTCACCGGCTCCCCTGTTACTGTCCTGTCCGCCCAAGGCTCGTTCTGGATCTCGAAAATCACGTTGGAATGCGGATTCAATTCCCGCACGATTTTTCGCACCATCGCTTCCTGGATTCGCAATACGTTTCCATTGTCCAGGGTGTGAAGCATCTTCCAGTCCGTCACGGACGACGCATTGCGATTGTTCGACGGATGGAACGGGCTCACGCTCCACTGCTTCTCCCCATAGGTGGAACAAAACAGCGTCACCTCCACAGCAATCCCCAGCCGTTCGGCTTCCGCCACAAAAGCCTTCAGCCGCTCGAAATACGCCGCGTTCCACTGGTCAAGATCAAACTTCCCGTCGATCTGTGCCCACGGCGCCACGAACCGCACCGGCGCCAGCGTGTTGCGCTCGATTCCAAAGTCCCCCGGCGTCTCGCGGTACGCGCCCGTGAACAGCCGCGTGTAGTTCATCCCCTCCCGGCGCAGCGTCTCCAGGTACTTGCGCCAGTCGAAGTCGCCGTTGAGCACCGCGCCGTAGTGCTCCGCTGAAGTCACCACCAGAAAGGGCTTGCCCTGCCACAGAAGGTAATGCGGATTCGCGGGATGCACGCGCACCGGCTCCGCCCCCCCTGCCATCGCGCACCACGCCGCCGCCACTGCCAGCCATCGCAAACGGATCATGATTGGAGCCTGCCTCCCATCCAGCCTAATCCACCCTCCACCGCCGGAGCGCGCCCATAGGCGGGCCGATACAATACAGGCATGCGTTTTTCCTGGATCCTCCCGTTCGCCGCACTTCTCCTTCCCGTTGGCGCGCAGCAGATTCCCCGCCCGGAACACCCCCGCCCGCAGTTCATGCGGCCGGAGTGGCGCAGCCTCAACGGCCCCTGGCAGTTCGCCTTCGATGACCGGGACGAAGGCCTCGGCGCCGGCTGGCACCTGTCCCCGCAGCCTTTTGCAAAAAACATCACTGTGCCTTTCTGTTTTGAGAGCCGCCTTAGCGGCATCGCCGATACCTCCTTTCACCCGGTCGTCTGGTACCGCCGGCAGTTTGAAATCCCCGCCGCCTGGAAAGGGCGCCGTGTGCTGCTCCACTTCGGCGCCGTCGACTACCGCGCCAACGTGTGGGTCAACGGCCAGTTCGCCGGCGAGCACGAAGGCGGCAACACTCCCTTCCGCTTCGACATCACTCCGCTGCTGAAGCCCGGCGCCAACACGCTCGTCGTCCGCGTCTGGGATCCGCCGCAAGACCGCGCCATCCCCCGCGGCAAGCAGTTCTGGGAACCCAAGTCCCGCGGCATCTTCTACACCCGCACCACGGGAATTTGGCAGAGTGTCTGGCTGGAAGCCACCGGCGAGAGCTGGCTCGAATTCTTCCGCATCCTGCCGCGGCTCGACGGCTCGGTCACCTTCCACGCCCGCGCCGCCCGCCCGCAGCCCGGACTCACCCTCCACGTCACCATCAGGTCCGAAGACCGCGTGATCGCTTCCGGCACGGGCTCGCTCTCCGACACCAAGTACCTCGACGCCGCTGCCTTCGTCCGCAATCCACGCCTCTGGACGCCCGAACGTCCTCACCTGTACGAGGTCGTTCTCGAACTGAAGAAGGACTCCACAACGCTCGACACCGTCCACTCCTACTTCGGCTTCCGAGAGGTCGCCATCGAAAACGGACGCTTTACGCTCAACCACCGCCCCGTCTACCTCAAGCTCCTGCTCGACCAGGGTTACTGGCCCGAAAGCCTTCTCACGCCGCCCTCCGATGAGGCCATCCAGTACGACATCCGCATGGCCAAAGAGATGGGCTTCAACGGCGTGCGCAAGCACCAGAAGGTCGAAGATCCTCGCTTCCTCTATTGGGCCGACAAAATGGGCTTCCTCGTCAGCGGCGAAATGGCCAACGCCTATCTCTACGATGAACAGTACGTCGCCCGTTTCTTGCGCGAATGGATCGAAGCCGTCGAGCGCGACATCAACGCTCCCTCCCTCGTCCTGTGGGCGCCCCTCAATGAGAGCTGGGGCGTTCCCGACATGCGCGATCCCCGCCAGCAGGCGCATCTCCGCACGCTGTACCACGTCACCAAGTCACTCGATCCCACCCGCCCCGTGATCGACAACGAAGGATGGGAGCACGTCGACACCACCGACCTCTACGCCGTCCACGACTATTCCCCCACTCACGACTCGCTCTTCCAGCGCTGGGCCAAGGTCGAGCCCAAGCCCGGCGCTACGCTGCCTCCCAATGGCCGCCCCTATGTCGCCCCGGGATACCAGTACAACGGCGCGCCCCTATACTTGAGCGAGTTCGGCGGCATCGCCTACATCCTCCCAGGAACCTCTGTTCCAGAGTCCGCGTGGGGCTACTCCGGCGTCGAAAAGACCCCTGAAGACGCCCTCCGCCGCCTCGCCGGCCTCTATGACGCCATCGCCAAGCTCCCGTTCATGGGCATCTGCTACACCCAGATCACCGACGTCGAACAGGAGATCAACGGCCTGATGACCTACGACCGCAAGCCCAAGTTCGACCCCAAGGCGATTAAGGCGCTGAACGACAAACTCCGCTGACCGCCGGCGGGGCGAAATTTCTCCGCAACTCCTCCCCCGCCGGTTCGTATGAGTGGACAGATGGACGCGACGCCAGATTTCGCCGAGATCGTCCGCGAGCACCAGGCGATGGTTTACAGCCTCGCCCTGCACGCGCTGCGGGACTCCGCCGCCGCCGAGGACATCACACAGGACGTCTTCCTCGCCCTGCACCAGAACCTCCGGCGGATGGAGGGTTCCGCGCACATCCGGCATTGGCTCGCCAGGGTCACAAGCCACCGCTGCATCGACGAGATCCGGAAACGAAGCTACCGCCGCGGACCCGCTCTCGAAGAGGTGCGCGAACCGGGGCGCAACGATGCGGATCACGATCCGCTCCTGCGCAGCCGCTTGCGCCAGATGGTGGCGGCTTTGCCCGCGCCGGCGCGGCTCATGATCCTCCTCCGTTACCAGGAGGAAATGGAGTTCGCCGAAATCGCCCGGGTCCTCGACGTGCCCGTCCAGACGGTGAAAAGCCGCCTGCACCGGGCGCTCACGCTCCTCAGAGGGAAGATGAGCCGCCGTCCGGAGGCTCTACGGGAGGCAAGGTCATGAATTCGTTCGATCCTCTCGATCAGCAGTTGCGAGACGCGTTTCGTCGCGTCGAGCCTCCGCCGGAGCTTGCCGGTCGCATCCTTCGCCGCGTCGAGCCGCGCCGCCCGCAGCTCTTGCCTCGCTGGCTTGCCGCTGCCGCCGCTGTCGTCGTTGTCGCCGGCGGATCCATCGGCTTCCTGCGCTGGCAGGAAAACCGCCTGCGGGCACGCGAAGCCGAGCGCGTCCGCCAGCAACTCGTCCTGACCCTCGAAATCACGTCCCGCACCGTGGCGCGCGCAGACCAGCGCCTGAAGTCCATCGGCGTGGAAACGATCCGCTTACAGGAGGTCACTCAATGAATAGGATTCTCATTCTCGCCGCGGCCCTCTTGCCTCTCGGCGCCCAGCAAATCGACTTCAGCTACTTCGACAAACTCGCCGATAAGGCCAAAGAGTCCGCCGTCGTCAACCTTGGCCCCGAACAGCTCTCCCTCCTCGCCGGCATGCAGCCGAAACAGGGTGGGAAAGATTTCGCCGATCTGGCCAAGACCCTCAGGGGCATCCAGGTCCGCAGCCTCGAGTTCGACTCCCCGGGGCAGTACGACCTGAACGAGGTCCGCGCTTTGGGCGCGAAAATCAAGTCCGGCGGCACATGGGTGCCCATGGTCACTGTCAAGGAAAAGGACGAGTTTACCGAGATCCTCGTCCGCAAAGGTGCTGACGGTAAGCCCGACGGCCTGCTCATCCTTGCCGCCGAGCTAACGGAGCTCACCCTCGTCCACATCGACGGCGTCGGCGACCTCGCCTCGCTGGCCAAACTCGGCGGCATCGCCGGCATCCCCGAAATCGCCGGCGCCCTGGGCGGCGCCCAGAAAGGGAGCGCGGCGAAGGCCGCCCCGGCGAAGAAAAACGACGAATAAACCCCTCGAAATTCCAGAAAATTCGGGCGGCCCCGGAGGGCCGCCCTTTCTTGCGCCTGGAAGGAAAAGCGCCTACTTCTCGATCCGCATCTTGTAGAACGAGCGGTAAGCGAAGGTCATAGACACCAGCAGGAAGGCGAGCGCCAGCACGTGCGTCAGCGTCTCCTGCCCCTGGTTCCGCAACGACACCGCCAGCTCCACCGCCAGCAGCCCGAACAGCGTCGTGAACTTGATCGTCGGGTTCAACGCCACCGAGGACGTGTCCTTGAACGGATCGCCAACCGTGTCGCCCACCACCGTCGCTGCGTGGAGGTCGGTGCCCTTGGCCTTCATCTCGGTTTCCACGATCTTCTTCGCGTTGTCCCACGCGCCTCCGGCGTTGGCCATGAAAATCGCCTGGAACAGGCCGAAAATCGCGATCGCGATCAGGTAGCCGATGAAGAAGAACTCCTCAACGAACGCAAACGCCAGCGTGCCGAAAAACACCGCGATAAAGATGTTGAACATGCCGCGTTGCGCGTACTGCGTGCAGATCTCCACTACTTTCTTGGAATCCGACACGCTCGCCTTCGTCGTGCCTTCCAGCTTGATGTTCCGCTTGATGAACTCCACCGCGCGGTAGGCGCCCGTGGAGACCGCCTGAGTCGATGCTCCCGTGAACCAGTAGATCATCGCCCCGCCGACGATCAGCCCGAAGAAGAACGGCGCGTGCAGGATCGAGAGGTACCCCACCCTGCTCGCGTCCAGCCCGTTGGTCAGCGCCACGATGATCGAGAAGATCATCGTCGTCGCGCCCACCACCGCCGTGCCAATCAGCACCGGCTTCGACGTAGCCTTGAACGTGTTGCCCGCGCCGTCGTTCTCTTCCAGGTTGTCCTTCGCCTTCTCAAACTGCGGCCGGAACCCGAACTGCTTCTCGATCTCTCCCTCGATCCCCGGCAGCTGTTCGATCGTCGAAAGCTCGTACACCGACTGCGCGTTGTCCGTCACCGGTCCGTAGCTGTCCACCGCGATCGTCACCGGCCCCATGCCCAGGAAGCCGAACGCCACCAGGCCCAGCGCGAACACCGCCGGCGCCATCATCAGCTCGCCCAGCCCCATCGTCGACATCCAGTAGGCGATCGACATCAGCAACAGGATGGCGAACCCTAGCCAGTAGGCCGAGAAGTTGCCCGCGATGAACCCGGAAAGAATGTTCAGCGACGAGCCCCCTTCCTCCGACGCCACCACAATCTCCCGCACGTGCCGCGAGCCCGTCGAAGTGAACACCTTCACAAACTCCGGAATCAGCGCCCCGGCCAGCGTTCCGCAGCTGATCACCGTCGCCAGCTTCCACCACAGCGTCGTGTCGCCCTTCAGCTCCGGAATCATCAGGTAGCTCACCACGTAGGTCAGCCCGATCGAGAGCAGCGACGTGATCCACACCAGGCTCGTCAGCGGCGCCTCGAAGTTCATCTTCTCCGCCTCGCTGTACTTGGCCTTCGCCACCGCGTCGTTGATGAAGTAGCTCACCCCCGACGAGATCACCATCATCACTCTCATCATGAAGATCCACACCAGCAGTTGGACCTGGATCACCTGCCACGACGGCCCGGCCACTTGCTCGTTGATCCCCAGCAGGATGAAGCTGATCAGCGCCACGCCCGTGACGCCGTATGTCTCGAAGCCGTCCGCCGACGGCCCCACCGAGTCGCCCGCGTTGTCGCCCGTGCAGTCCGCGATCACGCCCGGGTTCCGCGCGTCGTCTTCCTTGATCTTGAACACGATCTTCATCAGGTCCGCGCCGATGTCGGCGATCTTCGTGAAGATGCCGCCCGCCACGCGCAGCGCCGCCGCGCCCAGCGATTCGCCGATCGCGAACCCGATGAAGCATGGCCCCGCCAGGTCGCCCGGAATGAACAGCAGGATGAACAGCATCAGCAGCAGCTCGACGCTGATCAGCATCATCCCGATGCTCATCCCCGCCTGCAGCGGAATGTCATAGCAGGGGAACGCCTTGCCCCGCAGGCTCGCAAATGAAGCCCGCGAGTTGGCGAACGTGTTCACGCGCATCCCGAACGCCGCGACCCCGAAGCTCCCGCCGATGCCGATCACGCTGAACAGCAGAATGATCGCCACCCGGTAGGCTTCCATGTGCTGCAAAAAGCCGAAGTAGAAAACGATGATGACGGCGATGAAGCACTCCAGGATCAGCAGGAACTTGCCCTGCGTCGCCAGGTACGTCTTGCACGTCTCATAGATCAGCTCGCTGACCTCGAGCATCGACTTGTGCACCGGCAGGTTCTTCAGCCGCGTGTAGATGCTCAGCCCGAACAACAGTCCCAGCGCGCACACCACCAGCCCGATCATCAGCAGGCTCCGGCCGCCCATCCCGAAAAACTGCGCCTGGTCCAGATCCGGCAGCACCAGGTTCGCCTCGCCGCCGCCATGATGCTCCGGTTGCGCCATTGCCGGCAGCGCCCCGGCCATCGCCATCATTGCCATCAGCAGAATCCACACGCCTGCGCGCCGCCAGGCGCTCGCCGCGCCGGTCTGCCTTGCCGCGCCAGACAGGCTCTTGGTGGGTAACATCAACTCAATCCTCCCGAATCTTCCGGAATGTCCGCCCGGGCGGCTTGGGCCGGCCGCCACAGGCTTTCAGAACTGTAGAAGTGTAACAAGAAGAGGCCCAAGAATCACTATATCGGACGCCTGTATCTGGAATCAACACGCCCCCGCACGGTTTCCGCACCCGCTCGTACTGATATGACAGATATTCCCGGAATCCTCCGTGTCACCTCCCGGCGGAAGCCTGCATCCCGGAGCTTGAGGTCTGATTATGGCCCATCTTCCGCGCCGCAAGTTCCTCCAGATCGCCGCAGGGGGCGCCGTGGCCGCAGGCGCCGGCGCCGCTGCTCTGGCCTTCCGCCCGCAGGTGTCCGCCGAGCCCGGGCCGGTTCGCCAGATCCCCACCTTCTGCGAACTCTGCTTCTGGAAGTGCGGGGTCCTCGCCACGGTCCAGGACGGGGTCGTCACCAAGCTCGACGGCCACCCCGCCCACCCGCTCTCCCTCGGGCGCCTCTGCCCCCGCGGCAATGGCGGCACGGGCCTCCTTTATGATCCCGACCGGCTAAAGAAGCCGCTCATCCGCACCGGCGCACGCGGCCAGGAGCGATTCCGCGAAGCCTCCTGGGAAGAGGCGCTTGACTACGTCGCCGCCCGCATGCGCGAGATCCGCGACAAGCACGGCCCCGAATCGATCGCCCTCTTCACCCACGGCCACGGAGGCTCCTTCTTCGGCCAGCTCCTCAAGGCCTTCGGCTCGCCCAACATCGCCGCGCCCAGCTACGCCCAGTGCCGCGGCCCCCGCGAGGTCGGCTTTCAGCTCACCTTCGGCGCCGGCATCGGCTCGCCCGAGAACACCGACATCGCCAACACGCGCTTCCTCGTCCTCATCGGCAGCCACCTCGGCGAGAACATGCACAACACGCAGGTGCAGGAGTTCGCCGAGGCCATCCGCCGCGGCGCCCGCATTGCCGTCGTCGATCCGCGCTTCTCCGTCGCGGCCTCCAAGGCCCACTGGTACCTCCCCATCAAGCCCGGCACCGACATCGCCCTCCTCATGGCCTGGGCCCAAGTCCTCGTCCACGAAAACCTCTACAACCGCCCGTTCGTGGAAAAATACGCCACCGGATTCGAAGAATTCAAGAACGAAATCCGCGAGATGACTCCGGAATGGGCCGAGAAAATCACGGAGATTCCCGCCGATACGATCCGCACCGTCGCCCGCGAAATGGCCGCCGCCCAGCCCTCCGTCATCGTCCACCCCGGGCGCCACGTAACTTGGTACGGCGACGACTCCCAGCGCAGCCGCGCCATCGCCATCCTGAACGCCCTCCTCGGCAGTTGGGGCGCGAAGGGAGGCTTCTTCCTCCCGTCGGGAGTCGACGTGCCCCCGTACCCCGCCGGGCCGCTCCCCAAGCCGCAGCGCGGCGCCATCGACGGCGCCGGCAACCGTTACCCGCTCGCCGACGAGACTCTCGCCTCTGGACTCTGCGACGCCACCCTCGCCGGCGCCCCCTACCGCGCCCGCGGCTGGCTCGTCTACGGCACCAACCTTCTCCAATCGCTGCCGGAGCCGAAGAAGACACTCGAAGCCATTCAAGCGCTCGATCTGCTCGTCGTCATCGACGTCCTGCCCGTCGAGATCGCCGGCTACGCCGACGTCGTGCTTCCCGAATGCACCTATCTGGAGCGGTACGACGACCTCTACTCCGGCGCCTTCCGCACCCCCTTCATCGCGCTCCGCCAGCCCGTCGTACCGCCCATGTACGATTCGAAGCCGGGCTGGTGGGTCGCCCGCGAACTCGCTCGCCGCCTCGGGCTCGAAGCCTGGTTCCCGTGGAAGGACATCGAACAGTATCTTGACACCCGCCTCCGAGGCATCAACCTCAACCTCGCCGACATGAAAAAGCGTGGCGTCGCCGTATACCCTGCGGAAGAAACCACTCTTCCTCCCGACCACAAATTCGACACCCCCAGCGGAAGAATCGAGTTGTACTCGAAACTGCTCGCTGAAATGGGGGTAGATCCCGTCCCGAAATACTATCCGAAACCGGAGCCTCCCGAGGGCCATTTCCGCCTCATATTCGGGCGCTCCCCCCTGCACACGTTCGGCCGTACAACGAACAACCGGATCCTCGGCTCCGTCGTGCGCGAGAACGAGGTGTGGATCCACCACCGCGCCGCCGCCGCCCTCGGCGTGCGCCACAACGAACGCGTCACCCTCGTCAACCAGGACGGCGCCCGTTCGGGCCCCGTCCGCGCCCGCGTCACCAACCGCATCCGCCCGGATTGCGTGTACATGGTCCATGGCTTCGGCCATACGGCGCCGAAGCTGCGGTTCACCGCCGGCCGGGGAGCTTCGACGACCGCGCTCGTAACACGGGTCGCCGTCGACCCCCTGATGGGCGGCACGGGCATGTTTACAAACTTCGTGCGCATTGAGAAGGAGGCTTGACCGATGCCCCGCTACGGCATGGCCATCGACCTTCGCACCTGCATGGGCTGCGCCGCCTGCGTCGTCGCCTGCAAGGTGGAGAACCGCGTCGACGATGACGCCTTCCGCTGCCGCATCACGCAGCGCTCCCGCGGCGAGTTCCCATCTGTCCACCTTGAGATCCTCTCCGAGCGCTGCAACCAGTGCTCGGATGCGCCCTGCGTCTGGAACTGCCCCACTGGCGCCAGCCACTACGCCGATGGCGGCGTCGTCCTCGTGGACGAAGACCTCTGCACGGGCTGCAAGGCGTGCCTCGCCGCCTGCCCCTACGATGCCCGCTTCATCAACTCCCGCGGCGCCGCCGAGAAATGCACCTTCTGCCTCCACCGCGTCCGCGAGGGGCTCGAGCCCGCCTGCGTCAGCACCTGCCCCAGCCGCGCCATGATCTTCGGCGACCTCGACGACCCGTCCAGCGCCCTGTCCCGCGCCCTCGGCGTCCGCAACCACCGCGCCCTCAAGCCCGAGGCGGGAACCGCGCCCAACGTCTTCTATCTGGAGTAACCGCCATGGCCCCCGTTGACATTGACATCGCCGGCCGGAACGCCGAAACATTTCCCGCCCTCCATGTTTGGGGCTGGGAGATCGCACTCTATCTCTTCCTCGGCGGCCTCGCCGCCGGCCTGCTTGTCCTCTCCGGCTGGATGCACCGCCGCTGCCCGCCCGGACGCCTCAGCCCCGCGCTCGCATGGCTCGCCCCGCTGCTCGCCCCCGCCGTCCTCTCCATCGGCATGTTCGCCCTCTTCCTCGACCTCGAGAACAAGTGGCACGTCTGGCGCTTCTACACCGCCTTCCGCATCACCGCCCCCATGAGCTGGGGCGCCTGGATCCTCGCCCTCGTCTACCCCGCCTCCGCGCTCTTCGCCTGGGCGGCGTGGAGCGAATTCGGCCCTGCCGGCAAGCGCCTCGTCTCCGGCGCCCCCTTCCCCTTCCGCCGCGCCATCGCCTCTCTCAATGTCGGCTTGGGCGTCGCCCTCGGCGTCTACACCGGCATCCTGCTCGGCGCCCTCGGCGCCCGTCCGCTCTGGAACTCTCCTCTCCTCGGTCCCCTGTTCCTCCTCAGCGGACTCTCTGCCGCTGCGGCGCTCCTCCTGATCCTCGAAAGAGACCACGAGTGGCGCCACACGCTCGCCCGTCTCGATGTCCGGCTCATCGCCGCCGAAGCCGCCGCCCTCGCCCTCTTCCTGCTCGCTCTCTCCACCGGCGGGTACGCGCAGCGCGCCGCCGCCTCGCTCTTCTTCGGAGGGCCCTACACCGCCGTCTTCTGGCTCGCCGTCATCTTCACCGGCATGGCTCTGCCAGTCTGGCTCGAGCGCCTCGAACAGCGCGGCGCCGTTCCTGCCTCGGTTGTCGCTCCCGTCCTCGTCCTCTTCGGCAGCCTCGCTCTCCGCGCCATCCTCGTCTTCGCCGGGCAGGCCAGCTCGTGGGAGGCGCTGCTATGAACTGCCCCCGATCCATTCCGCTGCCGGCCCCGTCTCCCCGGCGCCCTTCCGGCGCTTCGCAGGCTGCGCCGGCCGCTGCGATTTCAGCAAAACATTTCCGGGAGGTCCTGTTGTGAACCACTCCGAAACCCGCTACTGGAACCCTTACCTTGCCGGCGCCGCCGTCGGACTCACGCTGCTCGCCGCCTTCTACGTGCTCGGCACAGGGCTCGGCGCCTCCGGCGCTTTCACCCAGTTCCTCGCCGCTGCCGGCCAGAAGTTCGCCCCGGCATGGACCGAGGCCAACCACTACCTCCGCCAGTACGCCGCCGAAGGCAAGAACCCGCTCAAGGACTGGATGACCTTCCAGTTCGCCGGCGTCTTTCTCGGCGGGCTCCTCGGCGCTCTCACAGCCGGACGGCTTCGCTTTGAGGTGGAGCGCGGACCGCGCGCCTCCGCGCGCTCCAGGCTCCTGTTCGCCTTCCTCGGCGGCGCCGTCACCGGCGTCGCCGCCCGCCTCGCCCGCGGCTGCACCAGCGGGCAGGCGCTCTCCGGAGGCGCGCAGCTCTCCCTCGGAAGCTGGGCTTTCATGATGGCGGTCTTCGCCGCCGCTTTCGCTCTTGCAAGATTCGTCAGGAGGCAATGGCAATGAACGCACCGCTCTATCCCGCCGGCGCGATCGGCGAGGAAGCCGCTTTAATCGCTATCTTTTTCCTTGGATTGTTCTTCGGATTTTTCCTCGAACGCGCCGGTTTCGGCAGCTCGAAAAAACTGACGTCCATCTTCTACTTCAAGGATTGGGCCGTGCTCCGTGTCATGTTCACGGCCATCGTCGTCGCCATGCTTGGGCTGCTCTACTTCACCGGCATCGGCTGGATGATCCCCGACGCCGTCTCTCAAAAGGACACTTTCCTCGGAGCACACATTGTGGGCGGGCTCCTGCTCGGCGCCGGATTCATCATCGGCGGCTACTGCCCCGGCACCTCGGCTGTCGCCGCCGCTTCCGGCAAGCTTGACGCCTTCGCCTACATCGCCGGCATGTTCTTCGGCACGTTCCTCTTCGCCGCCGGCTACGATGCGCTCCAGCCCCTCTATCAATGGGGCGCGATGGGCGTCAAAACGCTGCCCGAAGTTCTCGGCCTTCAGCCGGGCATCGTCGCCGCGGCCATCGTCCTCATCGCCATCGCCGCCTTCGCCGCCACCGAGGTCTGGGGCAATCCAAGCACGGTGACGCCCCGCACATGGCAGCTCCGCCTCACGCCCCAATCCGCGGCTGCCGGTTTCGCCGTGGTCCTCGCCTTCGGGCTCATCGTCGGCTACAGCATGGCGGGACGCGCACAGGTGGTTGCCGCCCAGAATGCTCCGGCGCAGCCGCCTGCCACCGCCGTCGGAACCGCCGCGCCTCAGACCGCTGCGCCCGCCGCTGTCGCGGCGCCCGTCTCCGGTCCCGCGCCCATCGCCCCGCCCCCGGGCGGCGTCCGCAAGTTCAAAAAGGGCAAGAGCTGTTCCTGACCGCCAGGTCTCGCCGGCAGCTGCCTCGCCCTCCAGCGCCTGCTGGGGACTATTCAGACCCGATCCTTGCCAGCGCCCGCACGTGCGCGGCGGCAGCCCGCGGCATCCCTTCCAGGTGATAGCCGCCCTCAAGCACGCTCGCGATCCGCCCGTCCGCCCAGCGGTCCGCAATCTCCATCACAATCTCGGTCAGCTCCCGGAAGTCCGCATCGCTCAAACGGAACAGCCCCAGCGGATCGTCCCGCCGGGAGTCGAAGCCCGCCGAAACCAGCACCAGCGCGGGACGGAACCACTCCATCGCCGGCATCAGCTTGCGGCGGAACGCCCCCAGAATCTCGCGCCTTCCCGCCCCGGCGGGAAACGGACAGTTCATCGTCGTCCCCCGCGCCGGTCCTTCGCCCGTCTCGTCCGGCCACCCCGTGCCCGGATACCACGGCGCCTGATGCGTGCTGAAGAAAAACACGCTCGGGTCGTCGTAAAAAACATCCTGCGTGCCGTTGCCGTGGTGCACATCCCAATCGGCGATCAGAATCCGGTCCACGCCCCAGGCGCGGCGGGCGTGCCGTGCGGCAATCGCCACATTGTTGTACAGGCAGAAGCCCACCCCTCGTGACAACGTCGCATGATGCCCCGGCGGGCGCACCGCCGCAAACGCATTCCGCACCTCGCCGGACATCACCGCATCCACGGCCGCCATCGCCGCGCCCGCCGCCGCCCGCGCGCTCGAGTCCGCATGCGGGCTCAGGTGCGTGTCGCCCGTGCTCAGCATCGGCGCTTGGCGCGCGAGGTCTTTCCGCACCGTAGCCAAGTAAGCGCGCATGTGGCACTGATGCAAGTCGTCATCGCTGGCTACCCGCGGCGCAACCGGGTGCAGCCGCCCCGTGAGCCCCTCCTCTGCCAGCCGCCGCCGCAGCGCGGCCAGCCGCGCAGGCGACTCCGGATGGCCCGCCGGCGGCTCGTGCAGCAGGCATTCCGGCGAAAAAACAAACCCGGTGGAGATTGTTTCTCCCCGGCCTTGCCCGTCCCCGGTCATGCTCCCCATTGTGCCAAACCGCCCGCGGCGCTCCGTGTAACAACTGCGGAACCTTGCCGCGCGGGATGCGTAATTCCATCACAGGAAGGCGCAGTGAGCACGATCGCCGAACCCCGCCCCGCCGTGAAGAGCGCGCGCACAGCGATCTCCGCCCCCAGGCGCCGCATGCACGCCGGAGAGTTCGCCGTCGATCTGCTCCGGCAGACGCTCTGGAACCTCCGCCGCAACAAGCTCCGCAGTTTCCTCACCCTCTTTGGCATCGCATGGGGCATCGCCTCTCTCGTGCTCATGTCCTCGCTCTCGGACGGCTTCCGCCAGGGACAGCGCAAGAACATGTCGCAGATCGGCGACAACATCGTCTTCGTCTTCGGCGGCGTCACCGAAGAGCAGGCGGGCGGCCAGCGCGCCGGACGCCGCATCCGTCTCCACGAGTCCGACGTCGATCTCATCCGCGCCAACTGCCCTGCCATCGCCGTCATCTCGCCCGAGCACAAAACTTGGGATGTCCCCGCCCGCAGCTCCACCAACGCCGGGCGCTTCCTCACCGTCGGCGTGAACCCTGAATACCTCAAGCTCCGCAACCTCCCCGTCGAAACCGGCCGCCCCGTCTCGGACGCCGACGTGCGGGAAACTTGCCGCGTCGCTGTTCTGGGCGCGAGTGTCCGCAAGCAACTGTTCGAGCACAACCCGCGCCCGCTAGGCGAACGCATCTACATCAACAACTACCCGTTCGAAGTCATCGGCGTCATGAGCGAGAAGGAGCAGAACAGCTCCTACGACGGCTGGGACAACGACAAGATCCTCATCCCTCACACCACGCTGTTGCGCGACCTTCCCGCCGACCGCGAAGTCTACGCCGAGCGCCGCGTTTACGGCTTCCTCTACCGCCCCGCCGACATCTCGGAGTGGGAAGAGGCGCAGCAGCAGGTGCGCGCCGTCCTCGCCCGCGCCCACGGCTTCTCCCCTACGGACAAGGGCGCGCTCCGCATCTTCGATTCCATCGAAAGCGCGCAGATGTTCGACGCCATCTTCAATGCCACCGAAATCTTCCTTGCCGCCGTGGCCTTGATCACACTCTCGCTCGGCGGCATCGGCGTCATGAACACCATGATGATCGCCGTTGCCGAGCGCACCAACGAAATCGGGCTCAAGAAAGCCCTGGGCGCCACCCGCAGGCGCATCCTGCTGGATTTCTTCCTCGAAGGCGCATTCCTGGCTGTGCTGAGCGGCGTCGCCGGGCTGCTGCTCACGCTTTGCGTCTCGAGCGCAGTCAATTCGCTGCCCTTGCCGGCGATGTTCTCCGGCCTGCCGGTCCAGTGGAAGACGCTCTTGCTGGCCGCCGCCGCCCTCGGAACCGTCGCCGTGGCCTCCGCGCTGCCCCCAGCCCGCCGCGCTGCCGCCCTCACGCCTGTGGAAGCCCTGCGCTACGAGAGGTGACCCATGGGCTGGCGCTTCATCTTCTCCGAAAGCCTCGCGGCGCTGCGCTTCTACCGCCACCGCACCCTCTTCACCACGCTCAGCCTCGCCTGGGGCGTCGCCTGCTTCGTCATCCTCATGAGCTTCGGCGAAGGCTTCGAGCGCGCCCTCGTCAAGGCATTCACCGCCGTCGGGCAGGACCTCATCATCACTTTCGGCGGGCAGACCAGCCAGCAGGCGGGCGGCATGCGCACCGGCCGCAAAATCCGCCTCGAATACGCTCACGCCCCTCTCATCAAGGAAACCGTTCCCCTCGTCGAGCTCCTTTCCCCAGAAATCATGCAGCACGGCCTCAAGATGCGTTACCGAGGCAAGGAGAAAGAAGCCACCATCCGCGCCGTTTGGCCCGAGTAC
This sequence comes from Acidobacteriota bacterium, assembly GCA_037446555.1. Taxonomy (GTDB): domain Bacteria; phylum Acidobacteriota; class Terriglobia; order Bryobacterales; family Bryobacteraceae; genus JANWVO01. Next base: position 2,265 of record JBBIIK010000046.1, on the reverse strand, counting down.
AGCATCATCCGCAATATCAAGCTCGCCGACGGACGCTGGATCAACGAGGACGACCGCATGCGCCGCCACCGCGTCGCAGTCCTCGGCCATGAAGTCGCCAAGGAGGTGTTCGGCGAGTCACCCGCCATCAATGAGGAGATCACCCTCAACGGGCTCCGCTTCACCGTCATCGGCGTCATCGACAACAAGCTCCAGATCTCGAACTACAACCGCCGCGACAACCAGTGCATCTTCATCCCCTACGAAACCTTTTCGCTGTTCGGCGACATTCAGTATCCCCGGTACTACGTCTGGCGCCCCGTGACGCCCGACTCGCGCGAGCAGGCCGTCCGCATGGTCCGCGCCAAACTCGCGGAACTCCACCGCTTCTCTCCCACCGATGAAAAGGCCGTGGAAATCCTCGCCTTTTCCAAGTTCATGAACATCATCACCGGGATGTCGCTCGCCGTGAAGCTGTTGCTCGGCTTCATCGGGGCGCTCACCCTCGCCATCGGCGGCGTGGGCCTCGCCAACATCATGCTCGCCTCGGTGCTCGAGCGCACGCGCGAGATCGGCACCGAGCAAGCTCTGGGAGCGCCCCGCCGCGCCATCCTGCGGCAGTTCCTGTGCGAGGCGGCTCTCGTCGTGCTCGCCGGGGGCGCCCTTGGCGTGCTGATCGGCTACGCAGCCACGGCGGTCATCGGCTCCATGCCGTTCCTCGGTCCCGCTTTCAAGGACACCACCGGCGTCGGCGACATCCGCCTCGTCGTCGGCCTCAAGCCCGTACTCGTCTCCATGAGCGTGCTCCTCGTGGTGGGCCTCGTCTCCGCTCTCGCGCCAGCCATCCGCGCCGCCCGCCTTGATCCCATCCAGGCGCTGCATTACGAATAGACGCGGCGCTATACTGGCGCCACGTTGCGTTTCTTCGAGGGCACCTTCAGCACACCCCGGTGGCGCGCGCTCTGGGCGGCGCAGCTCGGCTTCCTGCTCGACGCGATGGACGTGCTCCTCTACGTCTTCGCGCTCGCCTCCCTGCGCGCCGAATTCGGCTGGACCAACGCCCAGGCGGGCCTCGCTGCGTCAGCCACCCTGCTCGCCAGCGCCGCGGGCGGCGTCGCCGCCGGCTTCTTGAGCGACCGTATCGGACGCAGGCAGATGCTGATCTACACCATCCTGCTCTACTCGCTCGCCTCCGCAGGCACGGCCACTTCGCGCGGGCTCGCCGGCCTCGTCTTCTGGCGCGCGCTCGTCGGACTCGGGCTCGGCGGCGAATGGAGCGCCGGCGCGACTCTCGTCGCCGAATGGTGGCCCGCGCAGCACCGCGCCAAAGCCGCCAGCTTCATGCAATCCGGCTGGGCGCTCGGCTACATGGCAGCCGCAGGCGTAACGGCGCTCATCCTGCCGCGCTTCGGCTGGCGCGTGCTGTTCCTTGTGGGCGTGATGCCCGCGTTGCTCACGCTCTACATCCGCCGCAAGGTCGAAGAGCCCCTCGTCTGGCGCGAACAGCGCACGCGCGCCCCCTGGAACGCTATTTTCCGCCCGCCCCACCTGCGCTTCACTGTGCTCGCCACGACCCTTGCCACCAGCGTCCTGTTCGCCTATTGGGGCCTCTTTACATGGCTGCCCGGCTTCCTCTCTCTGCCCGCGAGCGAAGGCGGCGCCGGCATGACCATCGTGCGCTCCAGCGGATTCGTCTTCGCCGTGCAGGCGGGCGCCTTCGCCGGCTATCTCTGCTTCGGCGCGCTCGCAGACCGCTTCGGCCGCCGCCCCGCCTTCGCTGCATACGTTCTGGCGGCGGCAACGATCGTGCCGCTTTACGGCATGGCCCCGCGCCACTGGCCTGAATTGTTGTTCTGGATGGGGCCGCTCGTCGGCTTCTTCGGAACCGGCTTCTTCTCCTTGTTCGGCGCGATGCTCGCCGAGCTCTACCCGACCGCCGTGCGTGGGGCAGGACAGGGCTTCGCCTACAACTTCGGCCGCGGCCTCTCCGCCCTCGCTCCCGTCGCCGTCGGCGCGCTCGCCGACCGCCACGGCGTCGGCGCCGCGCTCGCCGTCAACTCCGCCTTCTTCCTCGCCGCCGCCGCGCTCGTCTTCCTCCTGCCCGAAACAAAAAACACCGATCTTGCTTCAGCCGGACCGGCGCCGGCTTCCGTCAGTTCGCCTGCGCAATGACCGCAATCGCCGCCACCAGGATCGCCACCCCCGCCCACATCAGCCGCATCGCCTGCGCCCCCGCGCCCTTCCATTCGCCCGTCAGCGCCCCCCACACGTTGGCCATGATGATCA
>JBBIIK010000045.1:0-31420 GCA_037446555.1 Acidobacteriota bacterium | reverse complement strand
GGGCAAGGGGATTCAAACGCCATCCCCTTGCCCCACACCCCCATCCCCGCTGCCCGCGAGGGGAGCATGACGAGGTAAGATGCCAGTGACTTCTCTGGTTATCGCTGGTAGAAAAAACGGGGGCAGGTCAGTTGAACTGCCGGGGCCGGCGCTGCCGAAGAAGAAGGCCGTTGCACCGTCCCAGGCGGCCGTGAACGCCCTGCCCTACGGCTCCGGCGACTGGCAAGTGACGGGCGTGCTGGGGCTGGTGGTGCGCTGCGGAGCGCGCAAGAAGACGTATCGGCTGGTGCGACGCGTGGCGGGCCGGCTGGTCAAGGTGGTGTTGGGCGAGCTGTCTTTCGCCGAAGCGCGTCGGCAGGCGGCGCTGCGGTGGAAGGATCTGAAGCCGAGGTCGCCGGGTATCGCGGAGGTGCCGACCCTGCGCGCTGCGCTGGAGTCCTACGTCCGCGAGAAGGCGCTCTCGCCGCGGTCCGCCGCCGACTACCGCTACATGCTGGAGAAGTACCTGCCGGACCTGCTGGACAAGCGGCTGGACGTGATCGCGATGGACCGGGCGGGAATGCGCGCGCGGATCGCCGGTATTGCGAAGCGCAATGGGGCCGCCACGGCGGCCCTGGTGTTGCGCGTTTACCGGGCGGTGCACAATTGGCAGCGCAAGGTCTGCCCCGATCTAGCGGAATCACCGACGACGGCTTGCGCCACGCCGCGCGTCCGCGCGCGCGACTGGGCGTTGAGCGACGACGACCTGCGCCAGTGGTGGGAGCGAGTGCAACGGCTGGCTCCGGTGAAACGCGTCTGGTGGCTGACCGCCCTGTTGACGGGCGCGCGCGCCGGATCCATCTGCGCCTTGCGCTGGGCGGACGTGGACCTCGCGCGCAATGTGATCCGTTTCTCGACCGCGAAGGGCGGCCGGACGTACTCGATCCCGATAGCGGACTGGCTGGCGGCGACCTTGCGCGAATACAGGGAGCGCGACTGGCTGCCGAACGCCGCCGGCTGGGTGTTCCCCTCGCCGCTGAATCCTGAACGCCCGCTGCACACGCAAGTGCGCAACGCCGGGCTTCCGCCGGCGCATGCGATGCGTCACACCATGCGCACGCGGCTGGCCGAGGCCGGGGCGACGCCCGATCTGGCGCGGATCGCACTGGGCCACTCGATGACGCAGGACGTCTCGCAGCGCTACATCACGACGAGCCTGCTGACCGAGGCCGTGCGGCCGCTGATGAACATCGTGGCGGAGCGCTATGCGGAGGTCATGGGCAGGTCTGATGAAACACTGGTGTGACGAGGTGATGATGTGAGCATGCTGCCGGTGTGGTGGGACGAGGTGGTCGAGCGCGTGAAGCGCGGCTGCACGGGCTCCGAATGCGACGCGCTCGACCGGCTGGGGCAGGACGAGAAGCTGATGCGCGCACTTGCCTTGCAGTGGCGGAACACGTCCGCAATCGGCGACCACGACGGGGAGAAGTTTGTGCGCGCCGTGCTCATGGCTCTGGCGGCGGCGAGCAACGCAGACGCCCGGGAGGAGCTGATGCGTCAGCTGGCGCATCTGGAGCGGGCCGCCGAGAAGCTGCGCGCGGCCGGCGAGGAATTCTCGCGGGTGGCGGAGCAGGTCGAGCGCGAGGCGGATTCCTTGCGTCGCGAGCTGCGCGATCCCGTCTATCGCATGCGCGCGCCACACACCATATTCGCAGTCAAGCTGGCAGCCTTTTGCGCGGCCGACTGGCTGGGCGGCGTGGTCGGAGACGCGATCATCGCCCGTGCGGCCGAGGTGCTGTTCGGCGCTGCGGTGGATGCCGATATGGTGCGCCAGCTGCGACGCCGGCGCCGCTGAGTGGCTGGAGGGGAGGATATTCCAGCCCCAAAAAACGCGATTTTTGTTCCCTCCCTCGAGCCCCTGATTATGCCCCAAGATCGGGGCATGACGCTGAATCGTGCATTCCCTCAGTGGCTGACCACGCGTGAAACAGCGGAAATATTGCGCGTGGATGAAGGAACCCTGCGCAATTGGCGATCCGCGGACATGCGGGAAGGGCCCGGCACGGTGGATCGGCCGGGGCGCGGGGGTCTGGTGTACCGGCGATTCTCCGGCGCGGTGAGGTACTGGGCGCCATCCGTGCTTGGTCCAGCGCAACTGACGCCCTCCGACGCCGCGGAAGTGTCCCATGCGGGGCTCGCCTGACCGGGCGACAGCCGCGATCTGGCAGTGCGCTGCGCGCGCGTTGTGCCTACCCCCGCCCATATTGCGGCAGCTGCCCCGGCGCGTGCTGGGGTGGATGCTCCATCGCGCTCGAGTGCGCGCAGAGCGAAAGTGGCACCGGTGGTCCCTGCGCGTGGACGCCATCATCGGCGCGCAGGACGCGCTGCGGGAGGGACGGCTGCCGTGACAGACGTGGACGCCCTGCCCCTGCCGGGGGCGGCGCTCTGGTATGCCTCCCGTGGCATTCCTGTCTTTCCGTGCCGGCCGCGCGCCAAAGAGCCGCTGACCGACCACGGCTTTCATGATGCATCCGCCGACTTCGAGCAGGTCCGCGCGTGGTGGCGGCGCTGGCCGCAAGCCAACATTGGCATCCCGACAGGCGAGCCGAGCGGCTGGCTGGTGGTGGACATCGACCCCCGCCACGGCGGCGACCGCACCATCGAGGAGCTGATCGAGCGACACGGTCGCTGGCCGGACACTGCCGAGGCGCTGACCGGCGGCGGCGGCCGGCACGTCATATTTCGGCATGAGTCTGGACTGAAATGCGGCGAAATTGCCGAGGGAATCGACCTGAAGACAACGGGCGGCTACATCATCGCCTCGCCGTCTGTCCATCCCTCCGGGGGGCGCTACTGCTGGGATGGCTTGGACGGCGCGGAGGCGCTGGCCCGCCTGGTGCATGCGCCCGGCTGGCTGCTGCGGATCGCGCGCGAGAAGGCGCAGCGCAAGCCCGTCAGCCCTTCATAGGCCGTCGGCGCGAAGATTCCGCGCGGCCGCCGCAACCAGGAGCTTGCGAGTATCGCCGGTGTGCTGCGCGCCCGCGGCGCAAGCGGAGACGACCTGCGGGCCGTGCTGGCCTATCTCAACCGCCGGCTGTGCGACCCCCCGCTGGTCGACGACGAAGTGGCGCGCATCGCCGACTCGATCGCGCGTTACGAGCCGCAGACGCGCCCGGACGATCCTGCGGCACACCGCGAGTTCGAGCGGCTGGACGAGGGCCGCTACGTGTTGCGCCTGCCGGGGATCATGTCCGAGCTGGAGGTGGACCGGCTGCGGCGCTCGAGCGGAGAGCTGCTGGGCGAGCTGACCGTGCGCTGCTGGCTGCCTGGGGCTCGAGGCGTGGACGGCGTGGTGAGCATCGCCGACTGGAACCTGTCGAGCGCCCGCGCCCGCATTGACCGCGCCAAACTGGTCGCCGCCCGCGCCGGAGGCAAAGATATCGACTGGCAGGGAATCGTCGAGGACCCGGCGCAACGCGTGATTCTGGCCGAACGCGCCGGCGAGCCTGCGGTGGATCTGGCCGACGTTCCAGCCCGCCAGGAGGAGCCGTTCTTCTACGTGGACGGAATGGCCCTGCCCAAACAACATCCGCTGATTTTGTTTGGAGATGGCGGTGCGTGCAAGTCCTACCTCGCCCTCCACCTTGCCCTGCGGCTGGTCGAGCGAGGCGAAACCATTTTGTACGCCGACTGGGAGCTGGACGAGTTCGAGCACCGCGAGCGGCTGCAACGGCTGGCCGGCGCGCCCGCGCGCGGCATCAAGTATGCACGTTGCCGGCTGCCCCTGGTCGATGAAGCCGAACGGCTGCGCCGACAGGCGCACGAGCTGGAGGCTTCCTACCTGGTCTGGGACTCTGTTGCCCTGGGATGCGACGGGCCGTCGGAGAGCGCGGAGGTGGCGATGCGGTACTTCCAGGCGCTGCGGCGCATCGGCCTGGGGAGCCTGCTGATCGCGCACGTGACCAAGAACGAGGAGGGCGACAAGCGGCCGTTCGGTAGCGCCTTCTGGCACAATTCCGCGCGCTCGACTTGGAACGCCAAGCGCAGCGAGCAGGTGGGCGACGAGAGCACGGTTCAGGTGGCGCTGTTCAACCGCAAAGCCAACCTGGGGCCGTTGCGGCAGCCGCTGGGCTTTGAGGTAGTGTTCGAGCCGGACCGCACTATCGTGCGCCGCACCGAGGCCGCCGACGTGCCGGAGTTCGCGAAGAAGATGTCCGTGGCGCAGCGCATGGCGCGCGCCCTGCGCCGAGGACCTTTGACCGTTGCGGTGTTGATGGAGCAAATCGACGTCTCAGATGATTCCATCCGCCAGGCGCTGAGGCGAAACAAAGGCAGGTTCCTGCGCTTGCCGGACGGCCGGATCGCCCTGCTGGAACGCGCCGCCGGCGGCCGGGAGACGGTCCAATGAACGGCGTCACAGGCCGCGTGACAGCCCGCGTGACAGGTGTTCGTGACACTTCCCCGGTGTCACGTCACGCGGCTGCCTGTAAGTCATTGATTCCGCTCGCGTGACATGTCACGTGACGCGCTGTGACGTGCGCGTGACAACAACCCCCTCTCTAGCGGGTTGTCACGCGTCACGCGTCACGGGGAGGAGAAGGGCATGGATGGCGGTATTTTGCCCCGGTTGGCGGGCCAGCAGCCGGGGCCGAACGCCGGGGCTGACAGCTTCCAGCGCTGTCTGGTCGACCGGGCGATCCGGCTGTACTACCAGGAGCGCGACGCCGCGAGTGCCATATGCCGCTGGTGGATTCTCGCGACCCGGCGGCAGGCGACAATGCCGACTACAACCGCAGCCCCCGCGACGGAAAGCACCGCAGCCACCGTTTTCTGGCATCCAACAACTTCATGCCGGAGGTGCTTCGCCTGCCCGGGTGGGAGAAGCACAAGGAACTGACCGAGAAATGGCTGCGCGGGGAGGCGCGCATTCCCGAGATCGAGGACAAGTGGGCCAGCGGCGAGATCGTACAGATCCGCGAGGAATCTCCGGACCGCGTGCGGCGGGGCGAGGCGGTGCGCGTGCGCGTGGCGCTGACGTCCAACAAGGTCGGCCACGATTTTCCGACGGGGCCTCTGGACATGATCCAGTCCTGGGTGCACATCACGGTGCAGGATGAGGCAGGCCAAGTGTTGTACGAGTCCGGTCGTGTGGGCGAGGACCGCATCATCGAGCCTGGCACGTTCCTGTTCAAGGCCGAGCCGGCGGATCAGCACGGCAACCTGATCGACCGGCACAACCTGTGGGAGATGGTGGGCGTGCGCTACCGGCGAAGCCTTTTTCCGGGCTACTCGGATTTCGTGGACTATTCGTGGGTGTGCCCGTCCGGCAGCGGCGGCGCGGCGAGGCAGAAAGCAAGCCCTGCGGCCGAGCATGACTTCCGTGTGCCGGGAGGCGGTGCTCGCGGCCGCATCAAGGTAACGGCGCGGCTGATGTATCGCAAGATCGACCAGTTCCTGCTGAACTACGTCGAAGGCGGGAAGTCGAAGCGGACTGCGCCGGTGGTGGAGATCGCGCGAAGCGAGCGGTTCATCGAGGTGTACTGAGATGAGCATGACGGTCCAGTCGCCGCCGAAAGCCGCAACCAGGACGAGCCGGCGGTGGCGGCGGGCGATGGCGGCACTGTTCGGCCTGGCCGTGTTGTTGTGCGTGGGGGCGGCGGCCTGGATCCTGATGCGCCCGGCGGAGGAGGATTACGAACCCGGACAGGCGGTGGAAGGAATCACCAGGACGCTGGATCAGACGGTGGAGACCGGACCGGGGCAAATCCGCTTCACAGATGTGACCGCGGAGGCTGGGCTGGCAGAAGCCAGGACGTTTGCAGGCGCGCGCACCTCGCAGTTGCCGGAGGACATGGGCGGGGGAGTGGCCTGGGCGGATTTCGACAACGACGGCGATGAGGACCTGCTGTTTGTCAGCGCGGGCGGGCTGCTGGGTGCGCCGGAGGAGCGGCTGGCCGAAACAATTCTATTCGAAAATGTGGGGCAAGGTCGTTTCCGCCGCTACGAAAGATTCCCGCGCCTGCGGTTGCGCGGCATGGGAGCGGCGTGGGCGGATTTCGACAACGACGGCTGGCTGGATGCGGCCATCAGCGGCTACGACCGGCTGATCCTGCTCCACAACCGGCGGGGGCGCTTCGAGGTCTCCGGGCTGCTTCCTTCGCCGAAAGGTCTCTGGACTGGCGTTTCGTGGGGCGACTTCGACCGCGAGGGCTGGCCGGACCTGTATGTGTGCGGCTACGTGAAATACCGCTTCGAGGAGTCCGACCGGGCCAAGGTCAGCCGGCAGTTCGGGCAGGCGGTTCCATACACGCTGAATCCCTCCTCTTACGAGCCTGAGCGCAACCTCCTGTTCCGGAATATCGGCGGACGCGCGCTGGCGGAGATGGCGCGGGAGCTGGGCGTGGACGATCCTTCGGGACGAAGCCTGAGCGCGCTTTGGCACGACTTCGACCAGAACGGCTGGCAGGACCTCTACGTCGCCAACGACATCAGCGAGAGCCGGCTGTTTCTGAATCATGGAGGGAGGTTCGAGAATGCGGGCGCGAAGGCCTGGGTGGACGAATACCGGGGCTCGATGGGGCTGGCAGCGGGCGACTTCGACCGCGATGGCGACGATGACCTGTTCATCAGCCACTGGATTGCGCAGCAGTTCGCGCTCTACGAGTCTCTGCGGTCGCAGCAGAAGCTGCTGAAGGAGGGTGCCTCCGGACTGCACTTCACCGACGTGGCGGAGATGCGGGGCGTCGGCCAGCCGACGCTGCGGTCGATCGGCTGGGGCGCCGAATTCGCCGACTTTGACAGCGACGGCTGGCCGGATCTTGTGGTGGCTGCGGGTAGCACATTCGAAACCGAGGGCGTACCATGGCGCCTCGTCCCGATGCCCTCGTTCCTGTTTCACAATGCCCGGGGCGAGACATTCCGCCATCTTGCGGATCCCACGCTGCCGTTCGCAAAACCGCATGTGAGCCGAGGACTGGCAGTGAGCGACTACGACGGCGATGGCGACCTGGATGTCGCCGTCGTGGACCTGGACGGCGGGCTCCGGCTGTTGAGGAATGACACGAGTCAGGGCAGGGCCGTCCACCTTCGTCTGCACGGGCCGGAGGGGCGGCGCTGGAGCGGGGCAGATGGCGCTGTCGTGACGGCATGGATCGGCAAGACGCCGCTGCGGCGCACGATTTCCAGCGCCTCCTACTTGTCGCAGAGCACGCGGGTCGTCCATATCGGCCTCGGGGAAGCGGCCTATGCTGACCGCCTGACGGTCCGGTGGCCCGACGGGCGAACAGAAGAATTCGGCCCCGTCGGGTCGCAGGCTTGGTGGGCTTTGTCGCCCGGTGGCATTCCGCGGTTCGTGAATGGCGAACTGACGGGAAAGGAGCGCCAGCTCCGCTTCTGGGATGCGCATCAGGAGGCGATGCGCTTGTGGAAGCAGGCGGGAGATCCACGGGCTGCTGCGGCGAGGTTCCGCGAGGCGCTGTCGCTGGATCCGCTGCATGAAGACGCGCGGTACTACCTGGCTAGCGCGCTGGCGGCGGCGGGCGAAACGCAGGCCGCAGTGACCGAGCTCTCGATCCTGGCGCGGCTGAATCCGCAGAGCCAGCGGGCGTTCAGCCGGAGGGCATTCCTTCTGGCATCGGTGGCGCGGACGCGTCCGGAACTGACAGTGGCCCGCAGCGACGCCTTGCGGGCGCACTCGATCAACCCGGAGGAGACGGGCGCCCTGCCGCTGCTGCTGGGAGAGATTGATCTGCTACTTGGGCACGATGAGGAGGCACGGCGGCGCCTCGAACACGTGGTGCAGGCCAATCCGCGGTCGGAAGCGGCGCACTTCGGGCTGGCATGGCTTGCCTGGCAGCGGCGCGACGGTGCCGGCGCGCGGCGGCACCTGGAGAGGGTGCGTGCGGCGCGCGGACCGGAGTGGAAACCGAAACGTGCCACGGCGGAAGGCGACACGGCGCGGCACTTCCATGAAGAGGGCTCTTTACTGAAGCTGGAATCCGATCTGTGGGACGGCGCGTCCGGGCCGGAGCAGGCGTTTGCGGGGATCCAGCGGCGCGTGGCCGGGCTGCGGCAGGCCGTGCAAAGACGCGGGAAGGGCGGAGGGCTTGACATCGCCTGGTAATCGGATATATATTATCCGCATTGTCAGAGATTTGAGATGCTGGGCAAGACTTCCATCTCCGCGATCCGGGCGCTGCTGTTCCTGGCGCAGCAGTCTGATGACGGCTGGTGGAGCCCGCGGCGGCTGGCAGCGGAGCTGGGCGAATCGCCCACCTACCTGGCCAAGGTTCTCAGGCATCTTGTCAAGGCCGGCATCCTGGACGTGGCTCGCGGCGTGCACGGCGGCGTTCATCTCCTGCGCCGGCCGCGGGAGATCACGCTTCTCGAAGTGGTGGAAGCCTGCCAGGGCGCCATCGTTGGGGACTATTGCCGCTCCTGCCGGCCGGAGTCCGACGTCTGCGCATTCCATCAAGCGGCGCTGGAACTTCATACAGCTATCGAGCGCTTGCTCGGCCGCTGGACTCTGGAGCGCCTGCTGGTGAAGCCAGAGACGCGCACGCCTGGCCGCGGCGTCATCCCGTGCCTGATGAAGGGCGTGACGGCAGGCGGCTGCGGGAGCGGGTGCCGCGCAAAGGCGGCCAAAGGGGCGAGAAAGTGACGCCGCTTCAGGTGAGCGTTCCTGGCGAAGGCTACCATCAGGGGCTGATCTCCTGCCAGGTGGCGTGCCCTGTTCACACCGATGCGCGTGGATACGTGCGCGCAATCGCCGAGGGCCGCTATCACGACGCCTATCTGATTGCGCGCGGCCCCAATCCATTCGCCTCCATCTGCGGGCGGGTGTGCGGCGCGCCCTGCGAGGCGGCTTGCCGCCGCGGCAAGGTTCCGCGGGTGGACGACGACGGAGCCTTCCTCGGGAACGACAAGCCGGTGGCGATCCGCGCGCTGAAACGCTTCGTCTGCGAACGGTACGGCCCGGAGGCGCGCGGTGCCGAGATCGTGCTCGGCGAAGTCCGCAATTTCCTGCCGCCCGTGGCGGCCGGTGCGGAGGAGATGGCGGCGCTGATCCGTTCCGCGATGCAGGGGCGCGTGCGCCCTGCAAACGGACAAAAGGTGGCGATTATCGGTGCGGGGCCCGCGGGACTTTCGGCAGCGCATGATCTGGCGCTGCTCGGGTTCCGGCCGGTCGTCTACGAAACTGAGCCTGTGCCCGCAGGCATGCTGGCCGTGGGCGTGCCGGCCTACCGGCTGCCTCGCGAGGTCATCCAGCGCGAAGTGGACGTGATCCGCGCGCTGGGCGTGGAGATCCGCTGCGGGGTCACCGTGGGCCGTGACCTCCCCTTCGAACAGATCCGCAAGGATCATGCCGCCGTGATCCTTGCAGTGGGCGCCAAGTCGAGCCGCTCGCTCGGACTGCCCGGGGAGTGGGGGCCAGGCGTCTATGGCGGCGTGGACTTCCTTCGCGCGGTCTCGCTCGGCGAGCCCGTGCCCGTAGGCCGCGAGGTCGTGGTGATCGGCGGCGGCAATGTCGCCTATGACGTGGCCCGCACAGTGCTCCGCCAGACCGCCTACGACACCGCGCGTACGGCTGCCCGGCTGCCTGGCACGGCGGCTGTGCGCCTGGTTTCGCTCGAAAGCCTCGAGGAGATGCCCGCAGACACGATCGAAATCATTGAAGGGGACGAAGAGGGCATCGAACGCTACAACGGCTGGGGGCCCGTGGAAATCGAGCGCGACAGCAACGGGCGAGTCACTGGCGTGCGGTTCCAGAAGTGCCTTCGCGTATATGACGAGTCCCGGCGGTTCGCGCCGGTCTTCACGCCGGAGCAGCAACTGACGCTGCCATGCGATACCGTCATGCTGGCCGTCGGGCAGGCGCCGAAAGTGGATTTTCTCGCCGAAGGCGGCGCCGACGTGGAGATGGCGCGGCCGGGCTGGCCGAAAGTGAATCCCGACACTCTGGCGACGATTGCGCCCGGCGTCTTCGTGGCCGGCGACCTGGCTCACGGAACGCGGCTGTTGATCGACGCCGTTGCCTCGGGCAAGGCGGCGGCACGCTCCATCTACCGCTACATTACGTGCCGCGAGTTGCGGGCCGAGCAGCTTTCGCTTCCCCTGGTGGAGCACTACTACCGGCGGGAGCGCGGCTATGAATCTCTGCGCCGCGTGCATCCCCCGGTGGCGCATCCATCAGAGAGGCTGCGCGATCCGCGCGCTCTGGTCGAGCATTGCTACAGCGAGGAGGAAGCGCGGCGCGAGGCGTCGCGCTGCCTCGATTGCAGCGTGACGCCGGTCTTCGACGGCGCGCGCTGCGTGCTCTGCGGCGGTTGCGCCGATGTCTGTCCCACGCAGTGCCTGAAGCTGGTCTCATTGGCGGAACTGGCACCCTCTCCCGAACTGGCCGAGGCCATTTCGGCGTCGCTTGGCGAGGCAGATCTGGAGGAGTACTCGGCGATCCTCAAGGACGAGGACCGTTGCATCCGATGCGCCGCCTGCGCCATGCGCTGTCCGGTCGACGCGATCACCATGGAACGCATCACCTTCCGCACCCTCTGGAGGTCCGAATGACGACTCAGGCATCCCAGAAACGTTCCCGTCTGGATCCCGAGCCCATCCCGCGCCGTGACTGGCTGGGGCTCAGCTCGTTGTGGACCATGGCTGCCTCCTTCCTGTTCGCGACCCTGGGCATGATGCGGCTCCCCAAAGCCGCTGTGCTTCCTTCGCCGTCGAAGAGATTCCGGGTCACGCTGCCGGAGACGCTGGCTCCCGGCGAGCCTTTCGTGCCGCCGGGCCGCTCCGTGGCGTTGTTCCGCGACGCCGAGGGTGTCTACGCAATTTCCACCGTCTGCACGCATCTGGGTTGCATTGTGAAACCTTCGGCAGAGGGCTTCGAGTGCCCCTGCCATGGAAGTCGCTTCGCGCCGGACGGCGAGGTGCGCAAGGGGCCGGCTCCGAGGCCGCTGCCATGGCTGAAGGTCAGCCTCAGCGGTTCCCTCGTGACCATCGACGAAGGCACGACCGTGCCTCAGGGAACAAAGGTGGCGTAACGGTGCCTGCAACGGAACAGAAGGACGCGCTGCGCGAGTTCAAGGACAACCTTGGCGCAGCTCCGAAGAGGCTGCTCGAATCGGCCTTCCGCAGCGGCCCTCCCCGTACGGACCGCTCCCGTTCCACGTTCGTCTTCGGAAACGTCTTCCTCCATCTTCACTCGGTGCGCACGCACCGCTGGAGCCTGCGGTGGCTCGCGACCGCCGGCCTTGGAATCGCCTCGCTGGCGGCTTTTCTCATCACGCTGGTGACTGGCGTGTTGCTGATGTTTTACTACAAGCCCTATCCCGACGCAGCTTACCAATCGATGAAGGACATCCACTTCGTCGTGCCCACCGGGCGGTTCATGCGGAACATCCACCGCTGGGCGGCCAATGTCATGGTGATCACCGTGATTCTCCATATGGCGCGCGTGTTCTACACAGCCGCTTACCGCCGTCCGCGTGAATACAACTGGATCGTTGGAATGGGGCTTCTGGTGGTGACGCTGGCGCTCTCCTTCACCGGGTACCTGCTGCCGTGGGACCAGCTCGCCTACTGGGCCATCACCATCGGCGCCAACATCGCGCAGTCGCCGCGCGAAATCACCGACGCGTTGGGCATCACCGATGTTTTCGATCCCGGCGGATTCCAGCGCCTTCTGTTGCTCGGCTCGGACACGGTGGGCGCGGAGGCGCTCATCCGCTTCTACCTGCTACACGTCATGTTGCTCCCGCTCGCTCTGGCCGCTCTGCTGGCCGTGCACTTCTGGCGCGTGCGCAAGGACGGCGGGCTGGCGCGCCCGGCCGACGCCGACGAGATTCTCGCCCGCGAACGGCATGAGGAGACCTATCCCGTCTTCACCGAGCTGCCGCAGAAGACATACCACTTGGCCGCGATTGTCCGTGGCAAGACTTCCGCCGTGGGCCGCGGGCCCGAAAACACCGTGCCCTCCATGCCCCACCTGTTTTACGCCGAACTAGGCGTGCTCATGGTCACGGTGGCCATCTGCCTGCTGTTGTCGCTCTTCTGGGATGCTCCGCTCAAGGAGCTGGCCAATCCCAATGTTCCCGAGAATCCGGCCAAGGCCCCGTGGTACTTCCTCGGGCTTCAGGAGATGGTCTCCTTCAGCGCGTTCATGGGCGGCATCGGGATCCCCACGATCGTGCTGATCGGCTTGGGCCTCATCCCCTACCTCGACCGCGAAACCGGGGGCACAGGCCGATGGTTCGGCGGACCGGGCGGCTGGCCGCTGGTTCGTTTCTCCCTCATTTTCGGATTTTCGGCTGCGATCCTGATCGAGGCCTTCGCCATCCGCTTCGGGTGGCTGCGGGAATGGTTTCCGCACATCCACCAGCTTGTGATCACAGTCTTCAATCCGGGCACGGTTCTCACCGCTGTCTACGCGGCGTTTTCGATCTGGGCGATGCGGCGCTACAACTCGACGCGCGCAGGCGCGCTGGCGCTGTTCACGTGCTTCCTGTGCGGCTTTGTCGTGCTGACAGTGATCGGGACCTGGTTCCGCGGCCCCAATTGGGAATTCTTCTGGTCTCCCGCTGACTGGCCGGTGCACTGAGATGAGGCAGAACAAATACCTGTTGCTGATCTCCAGCCTCATGTCGCTGGCGCTGCTGGCTGCCGCCGCCATCGAGGAGAACTTCTTCCGCGAATGGCGTCGCATCCAGGCCGAGGCGCAGTCCGAGACCGGACCCTTGCCGGTGCAATTGCGGCAAATCGTGAATCCATCCCTGAAGATTGCCGACCGTTGCGTCAGCTGCCACGTCGGCATGGCGCCTGGGGAAGGGCTCTTGCGCGGCAGCGACGTCCTGCGTCCTCACAAGCCCGTTGTGCATGATCCGGCCGAGTATGGCTGCACTGTGTGCCACGGCGGACAGGGCCGGGCCACAGAGAAGGATGACGCGCACGGCCGCGTCGAGTTTTGGCCGGAGCCAATGCTGCCCCGGGAGATGTCCTGGGCCGGATGCGGCACTTGCCACGTCAGCCTGGGCGTCCCGGGGGAAAAGGCCATGCGGGAGGCCGAACTCGCCTTCGAACGGCTGGACTGCTACGCATGCCACCGGGTGGACGGACGCGGCGGCACGATCCGCCCCGACGGCGGCGGCATGGAGGGACCGGATCTTTCCTTCGCCGGCATTCGCGGCTACGACGCGTCGTGGCACGAAAAGCACGTGAAGAAAGCTTCCACGGCGGGCGGTGCGTGGGAGAAATCGTTTTCGCCCGTCTCGCCCCAAGATCAGCGGCGGCTCGACGTCTTCCTGCGCACGCGCATCGGGGCTTCCGCGCTGGTCGCCGCCAAGAGCGTCTTTTTCGGCGCGGGCTGTCTCGGCTGTCACAAGGTGAATGGCGTAGGCGGCGACGACGGCCCAGACCTGAGTTCCGCCGGACTGAAGGATCCTGGGCGGCTCAATTTCAGCGGAGTTCCCGGAGGGCGCCACGTGAGCGCCTGGATGGCGGAGCATTTCCGCTCGCCGGTCTCCGTAGTGGCCGGCTCCCAGATGCCTCCGGTTCCGCTCCCGGAAGACGGCATCCGTCAGCTCACCTTCTTCACGTTGTCGCTGCGCGCACGCGAACTGCCGGAGCGCTACGTGCCACGCGACCGCGTCCGGGCGGTGCGCTTCGGCGACCGCGAGTTCGCCTCCGACGGCGAAACCATTTTCGGCGCATTTTGTTCCGGCTGCCACGGCCCCGGCGGGGCCGGCAGGCGCCTCCACGGGCTGGTTTCCTTCCCGAGCGTGGCGAATCCGGACTTCCTTGCACTGGCGCCGGACGAGCTGATCCTTCGCACTGTCGAACAGGGCCGACCCGGCCGGCGCATGCCCGGCTGGGTGAAGCCGGACGGCCTGCGGGAAGACGAAATCCGCACCGTGGCAGCGTGGCTTCGGGAATCCGCTGGCGTCAGGCAGGAGTCCGATCCGCGGCCGGCGCGGTGGGTCGCCTCCGACCCCGCCCGCGGCCGCGCCCTTTTCGAGCGCTATTGCAGCGGCTGCCACGGTCTTGACGGGAAGGGCGGCGAAGGGCCGGCATTGAACAACAGAGTGTTGATGGCTGCGGCCACCGACACATATCTGGTGGAAACCATCCGCCGCGGCCGCCGCGGCACGGCGATGGCCGGATTCGCCTCCGCGACGCCCGTCCGGCCCGCGCTGGCGCAGGCTGACATCGAGGCTGTGGTGGCATTCTTGCGCTCTCTCCAGGGAGGGAAATCATGAGTCAAGAAAAGAACCGGCGCGATTTTCTCGCCATGGCTGCTGCTGCCGGGTTCGGCGGCCTGATCGCCTCCACCGCCGAGTCCTGGGGCCTGGAGGCAGTCCAGAACCCTCTGGCCTCATATCCGAACCGCGATTGGGAGCGCGCCTACCGCGACCTCTGGAAGCACGACTCGGTATTCACGTTCACCTGCGCGCCCAACGATACGCACAACTGCATTCTGAACGCCTACGTGCGCAACGGCGTGGTCGTGCGCATCGGCCCCTCGATGCGGTATGGCGAAGCCACGGACTTGGCCGGCAACCGCGCAAGCCACCGCTGGGACCCGCGCGTCTGCCAGAAAGGGCTCGCCCTGACCCGCCGCTTCTATGGGGACCGGCGCGTGAATGGCTGCCTGATCCGAAAGGGGTACAAGGAGTGGTACGAGGCTGGTTTTCCGCGCGAGCGGGATGGCCTGCCGCCGAAGAAATACTTCAACCGCGGCCGCGACGAGTGGTTGCGCATCTCGCACGATGAGGCGGCCCGGATTGCTGCGGCCGCGCTGAAGAACATCGCCGAAACCTACTCGGGAGAGCAGGGCCGCAAACGACTGGAGGCGCAACACTACGATCCGGTGACGATCGAGGCCACAGAGGGCGCCGGCGTCCGCACGCTCAAATTCCGCGGCGGCATGCCGCTGCTCGGCATCACGCGCGTGTTCGGGTTGTACCGCCTCGCGAATTCGGTGGCCCTGCTCGACGCCAAAATCCGCGGCGTCGGCCCCGACAAGGCGCTCGGCGCCAAAGGATTCGACAACTACTCCTGGCACACCGACCTGCCCCCGGGTCATCCGATGGTCACCGGCCAACAGACTGTGGAGTTCGATCTCAACTCTGTCGAGCACTGCAAGACAGCCGTCGTGTGGGGGATGAACTGGATCACCACCAAAATGCCCGACGCGCACTGGCTGACCGAAGCGCGCCTGAAGGGGGTCAAGATCGTCGTCATCGCATGCGAGTACTCCGCCACTGCCTCCAAGGGCGATGAAGTGGTTGTCGTGCGGCCCGGCACCACGCCGGCTCTCGCTCTCGGCCTTGCCAACGTGATCCTCCGCGAGAGGCTCTACGACGCGCGCTACGTGAACCAGTGGACCGACCTGCCGGTGCTGGTGCGTATGGACACACTCCAGTACCTGCGAGCGCAGGACGTGTTCGGTGGCGTGCCGCGCGAGCTGAAAAACACCCGCGTTTTGGGCAAGGATGAGCGCGAGCCGCCGCCCATTCAGCAGGACCGCACCGTCGTGAACGCGGCCATGCGCAACGCCTGGGGAGACTTCGTCTGGTGGGATCGCAAGGCGCAGGCGCCACGAGTGCTCACGCGCGACGATGTCGGCCGCAATTCAGGCGTTCAGGATCCTTTGCTCGAGGGCCCCGTGGAAGTGAAGCTCGCCGATGGCAAGACGGTGCGCTGCCGCCCGGTGTTCGATCTCGTCCGAGAGTACGCGGCGCATTTCGATCCGAAAACCACCGAGGAGATCACCTGGGCCCCGGCGGCCGCGGTCGAAGCCCTCGCACGCCACATCGCCAAGGAGCCCGGAACGACGCTATTCGCCGTCGGCATGGGGCCCAACCAGTTCTTCAACAGCGACAACAAGGACCGCGACATCCTGCTGCTGGCCGCGCTCACCGGCAACCTGGGCAAGATCGGCGGCAACGTCGGCTCCTATGCCGGCAATTACCGCGTCGCCCTGTTCAACGGCGCGCCGCAATACATCAACGAGAACCCCTTTGACATCGAGCTCGACCCGGAAAAGCCTGCCCGCGTCCGGCAGTACTGGAAGCCCGAGTCGGCCCATTATTACAACCACGAGGACCATCCCCTGCGAGTGGGCAACAGGCTCCTCACCGGCAAGACGCACATCCCCACGCCCACCAAGTCGATGTGGTTCGCCAATGCGAACTCGATCCTTGGCAACGTGAAGTGGCACTTCAACACCGTCATCAACGTGCTTCCGCGCATCGAGCTGATCGCCGTCAACGAATGGTGGTGGAGCGCCTCCTGCGAGTGGGCCGACATTGTCTTCGGAGTCGACGCCTGGTTCGAGCTCAAACACCCGGACATGACAGGGTCGGTCACCAACCCGTTCCTCGTCGTGTTCCCCCGAACGCCGGTGAAGCGGGCCTTTCAGACCATCGGCGACATCGAGGTCTACGCGCTCGTGGCGGCGAAACTGGCCGAACTCACCGGGGACAAGCGCTTCCTGGACTACTGGAAATTCGTGCGCGAAGGTCGGACCGACGTCTGCCTCCAGCGGATCCTGGATCACAGCACGAACACGAAGGGCTACCGCTTCCTCGATCTGGAGGCCAAAGCCAAACAAGGCGTGCCCGCCCTGATGAACAGCCGCACGACGCCCAAGGCCGTTGGCTATGACCAGGTGGCGGACTCCATGCCTTGGTACACGAAGACCGGGCGCCTCGAGTTTTACCGCGAGGAGCCCGAGTTCATCGCCGCCGGCGAGAACCTCCCCGTGCACCGGGAGCCCGTCGACTCCACGTTCTACGAGCCGAACATCATCATCGCGCCCAAACACGAGGCGCTGCGCCCCGACCCGCCGGAAGCCTACGGCGTGCGGCGCGACGACCTGAGCTGCGAAACACGCTGCGGCCGCAACGTCATGCTCCCCTGGCAGGAAGCGAAGAAGACACGCCACCCGCTGGCCAGCCAAGGCTTCAAGTTCATCTTCCACACGCCCAAGTACCGCCACGGCTCGCACACGACGCCGATCGACACCGACATGATCGCCGTCCTGTTCGGCCCCTTCGGAGATCTCTACCGGAATGACAAGCGCATGCCGTTCGTCACGGAAGGCTACGTCGACATCAATCCTGCCGACGCCAAAGAACTGGGCGTCGAGGACGGCGACTATGTCTGGATCGATCCCGACCCAGAAGACCGCCCCTTCCGCGGCTGGCAACAGGACAAGAAGAACATGGAATTCGCCCGGCTTCTGTGCCGTGCGCGGTATTATCCGGGCACCCCGCGCGGGGTCACGCGCATGTGGTTCAACATGTACACGGCCACGCCGGGTTCGGTGGAGGGGCAGAAGACTCGCCCGGACGGCTTGGCCAAAAACCCGCGTTCCGGCTACCAGGCCATGTTCCGCTCCGGTTCGCATCAGTCGGCCACGCGCGGCTGGTTGAAGCCGACCTGGATGACGGATTCGCTCGTCCACAAGACGATGTTCGGCCAGGGCATCCGCCAGGGCTTTGAACCGGACATCCACTGTCCGACGGGCGCCCCCCGCGAGGCGTTCGTCAAAATCACGCGGGCCGAACCGGGCGGACTGGAAGGCAAGGGGCTGTGGCGGCCGGCGGCCCTCGGCATCCGCCCCAGGTATGAATCAGATGCAATGAAGCGCTTCCTGGCGGGAGACTTTGTGCGGCAGAAGGGAGGGAAATCCTGATGGCACGCGTATTCAACTGGCAAATTGGCCGGGAAATGTCCTACTGGTATCCGGAGTCCCGCCCGAAACGGCAGTTCGCGGCAGTCTTCGATATCAACAAGTGCATCGCCTGCCAGACGTGCACCTTGGCCTGCAAGACCACCTGGACTTCCGGCAAGGGCCAGGAGTACATGCTGTGGAACAACGTGGAGACCAAGCCCTACGGCAGCTATCCGCTCGCCTATGACGTGAAGCTGCTGGAGATGCTCGGCGGACAGGAATGGGAGGGCAGCCGCTACGCCGGGCGCACCCTGTTCGAGGCCGCGCCCGCCGGGGAGCGCGTCCTCGGATGGCGGCCCGGCCACGAAGACTACTCCTATCCCAACACCGGCGAGGATGATTGCGCCGGGCAAGTGGACCACGGCGAATACCTCTCCCTGCCTCACGCCCGCTGGTTTTTCTACCTCGCACGCATCTGCAACCACTGCACCTACCCGGCATGCCTGGCCTCCTGCCCTCGCGGCTCCATCTACAAGAGGCCCGAAGACGGCATCGTGCTCGTCGATCAGGGCCGTTGCCGCGGCTATCAGGAGTGCGTCCGGGGCTGCCCCTACAAGAAGGTGTTCTACAACCCTCTCACAGGCACGTCCGAAAAATGCATTGCCTGTTTTCCGAAACTCGAGCAGGGAATTCAGCCGCAATGCTTCGTGAATTGTATTGGAAAAATCCGCCTGGCCGGCTGGATTTCCAGGCCGGAAAACGCCCGGCCGGACAATCCGGTCGATTACCTCGTGCATATCAAGAGGGTGGCGCTGCCCTTGTTCCCCCAGTTCGGCCTGGAGCCGAACGTGTACTACATCCCGCCCGTGCACGCGCCGGAGTCGTTCAACCGCCAGCTGTTCGGCCCTGGAGCGGCACAGGCGGTGCGCACCTACCGCGAGGCGGCCCGGGAATCCGACCTCGCGGGGCTGCTCTGCCTGTTTGGCTCCACCGAGATGCTGGTTTCCCGCTTCCGGCGGCAGGGCGAAACCGTGACCGGCACGGACGAAAAGGGCGCCGAGCTGGTACGCGTGCCGCTGCGCGAGCCCGTTGTCGTGCGCCCCGCGCGCGACCCGAAAACGCAACTGGTGCGGATCAACTGCCCGTGAGGAGGATCGACGACATGCGGCGATACTGGCTGACTGGATTGTTCTTGTTGGCCGCGGCATGCTCGCGCGGCCCGAAGCCTGCACCGGAGGTCGTGGCTCTGGAAATAGCCCGCCTTCCTGACGGCCCCGGCGCCAAAGAGTGGTCTCAAGTGCCGGAGCACCGCGCTCAACTTCTGCCCCAGGACCTCGTGGAACCCCGCCTGATGAGGGCGTCCACGCCGGAGGTCGCCGTGCGCGCGCTCACCAACGGCGCTGAAATCACCTTCCGTCTGGAATGGGCGGACGAGGCGCGCGACGACACGCCCGGCCCCGCCCGCATGGTGGACGCCTGCGCGGTGCAGCTGCCGGAGAAGATCGAACGCGACCTTCCCGAACCGCAAATGGGCCAGGAGGGGAAGTTCGTGCAGATCGCCTATTGGCGCGCCGACTGGCAGTCCTGGACGGATGGGCGCGGGGATACGATCCGGGATCTTTACCCGAGCGCCTCCATTGATCACTACCCCTTCGAGGCGAAGCCGCTGGAACCGGGCTCCGCCGCGCGCCAGGAGATGGAGCGGCTCTATTCGCCGGCCATGGCTTCCGGCAACCGGCGTGCGGGGCCGCGGAAATCGCCGGTGGAATCTCTGATTGCCACCGGCCCCGGCACCTTGTCACCCGCTCCCGGTCAGGACGCCACTGGCCGGGGCGTGTTCCAGAAGGGCCGGTGGACGGTGGTGATCCGGCGCCCGCTTCCACAGGGGCTCGGGCGGGATCAGCGGACGCACGTTGCCTTCGCGGTCTGGCAGGGATCTCAACAGGAGGCGGGCGCCCGCAAGATGCGCACGGGCTGGATCCCGCTTGTGAGGAGGGCTGGATCATGAGCTCCGCCGCTGTTCCGGCTCCCGAACTCGTGTTGCACCTGGAGGAGGCTGCCGCGTGGCGGCTGCTGGCGCAGACGCTCTCGTATCCTGACGAAGACTGGCCGCGCCGCATGGAGCTTCTGGCCGCCTGCGTGCGGGACCCCGGGCTGGCCGCGTTGGGCCGCACTGCGGCGCGAGAGGGCAGTCCGGAGCTTTGGATGCGGCTGTTCGGCCCGTCAGGGCCCGTGCGCGTCCGCGCCGTGGCGTGGGAAGGCGGCCTCCAGCCGGGCTGCCTGCTGGCCGAACTCGAGGCCTATTACAGCGCCTTCGGCTATCGGGCCCCCGCCGGCGCGGAGCCGGACGCTTTGCCCGCGCTGCTGGATTTCGCGGCCTGGATGGAAATGAAGCTCGCGTATGCGTGCGTCCATCAGGACCGCGAGGCGGCTGAAGTCACCGAACAGGCGCTTGGAACGTTTTTGCAACGATTTGTTTCTACCGTTGCCTGGCCGGTCTTCCGGCAGCTCGAGAATTCCGGGCCGGAGTTTCTGGCCTCCGCCGCCCGCGCGGCGGCCTCGCTTTCGGGCCCGGAGCCGGTGCAGCATGCGCCGGCCCCGGATGCCTGGCCTGACGGCTCGCCGCTCGAGGACGGCGCTTGCGCAACGCAGGATGCGATCGTTCAGATCGACCCGCGTTGACGTTTCCTGAGCGTCCCATTGTGTACCGGGACATACGGCAGCATCGAGATGGCTCCCTGATCCCCTCCGCAGTCTGCTGCTGAACATCGGCGGCCCGTGCGGCCTAAAACCGGCGTTCGGATCACTCGGCTGCCCCGTGGCCGGTCGTCCTCCGGCAAGTCCCCGCCCGCTCATTGCACGCTGCCTGCGAGCCCCAAACGAGTAACCGCTCCACGCCGCTATCAGGGACCCTTTCGCCGCAATGCACAGCGTGGCGTGATGGTGAAACCCGCGCCACGAGCGGCCTTCGAAGTGCCCAGCCCCAGCGCGTGTTTCAGCTCCACTGTCTGCAGAGCTTCGGCCTCCCCCGTTTTTGGCGTGGAGCCCCCCGTTCTTGGCGCAGAGCCGCTGGCGGGTGATTGATCTGGAAGTGGTGAGCGCGGGAGGAATCGAACCTCCAACCTACTGATTAAGAGTCAGTTGCTCTGCCAGTTGAGCTACGCGCCCACAAGATCCAACTGCCTTCGATTATAGATGAGGCGCGCCCCTGCCTGCAATCGAAGCCGCCTCTTGTCTCTCCCAGCAAGCAGCGCTTGGCATTCTTGCGCGCCAGAACGTCCGCCAGCCGCCCCCCTCTGCCAAGGCGCCCTCATAGTGTTGCCGCCAAAGGTGGAGCCGCTAGGTCAGCACCCCCGGGGCAGGGGACCCTGCACCCGGCGAAGCCAAGCCTCGCCACCGGCTTCAATGGAATGGAACAATCGCCCCGGAGTGGGGCGCGTGGTGGGATTCGAACCCACGACATCCAGAACCACAATCTGGCGCTACTACCAGCTGAGCTACACGCGCCGCAACTATCCGCATTTTACCAAAGCATCTCTGCACCCTTCCACCGGCCCGCGCTATCCGAGCCCTGCGCGCCTCCACAGCTCGTCGACCCGCGCCTTCACCTCGTTGCTCATCACGATGCGCTCCGGCCAGCGCCGCGCAAAGCCCTCCTCCGGCCACTTCCGCGTGGCGTCGATCCCCATCTTCGAACCATAGTCCGGCAAGCGGCTCGCATGGTCCAGCGAATCCACCGGCCCGCGCACGAACTCGATGTCCCGCTCCGGATCGATGTTGTTCAGCGCGATCCATGCCGCCTCGCTTACGTTCTGAACGTCCACATCCTCGTCGAACACTACTATCACCTTTGTGAACATCGCCTGCCCCAGCCCCCAGATGGCGTGCATCACCTTCCGTGCGTGGCCCGGGTAGGACTTCCGGATCGACACCAGCATCAGGTTGTGGAACACGCCCTCGGCCGGCATGCACATGTCCCGCACCTCCGGCAGTTGCAGCCGCATCAGCGGCAGGAAGATCCGTTCGATCGCCTTCCCCATGTAAAAGTCCTCCATGGGTGGCGGCCCCACGATCGTCGTCGCGTAGATCGGATCGCGGCGGTGCGTCATGCACTCCACATGAAACACCGGATAATCGTCATCCAGCGAGTAGAACCCGGTGTGGTCCCCGAACGGCCCCTCCCGCCGCGTCTCGCCGATCTCCACATACCCTTCGAGCACGATCTCCGCGTTCGCCGGCACCTCCAGGTCCACCGTCTCGCACTTCACCATCTCCACCGGCTTGTTGCGAAGGAAGCCGGCGATCATCATCTCGTCCAGATCCGGCGGCAGCGGCAGGATCGCCGAATACATCGTCGCCGGATCCGCGCCGATCGCCACCGCCACCGGCATCCGCGCCACGCCCTGCCGCCGCAGCCGCCGGTAGTGCTCCGCCCCCTGCTTGTGCGTCTGCCAGTGCATGCCCGTCGCGCGGTCGTCGTACACCTGCATGCGGTACATCCCGCAATTGCGCTTCCCTGTCTCGGGGTTACGCGTGAACACCATCGGCAGCGTGATGAACGGGCCGGCGTCCCCCGGCCAGCACGTCAGCACGGGGAGCTCCTTCAGCGAAAAATCCCCGCGCCGCACCACTTCCTTGCACGGGCCGCTGCCTGCTGTCCGCGGAAAGAAGTTCGCCATGTCGGCCAGCTTCGGCAGCATCTTCAGCTTGTTGATCAGCCCCTGCGGCATCCGCATCTCGAGCATCTCGGAGATGCGCGCCGCATGCTCCTCCACCGACTTCGCCTCCAGCGCGATCTCCATCCGCCGCATGCTGGCAAAGGCGTTGATCAGCACCGGCATCGACGAGCCCCGCGGCTTCTCGAACAGCAGCGCCGGCCCGCCCTGCTTCACCGCCCGGTCAGCGAACTCCGTGATCTCCAGCTTCGGGTCCACCTCGAACGGGATCCGCTTCAGCTCGCCCGACTGTTCCAGCGCCCGAACAAAATCTCGCAAATCTGTATAGGCCATTCGTGAGAACCCTCTCCGTCCAGCGGCTTTTACTATCATGAGAGACGAAACGCTGTTAGCTCAAGGAGTCTCATCCCATGTTTCACCGCGTGGCCCTGGTGACCGGCGCGAGCCGGGGCATCGGCCGGGAAATCGCGCTCACCCTCTGCCGCAGTAATTTTGATGTCGTCGTCGCTTCGCCCGAGGTGGAAAAGAACGAGGAGGTGGCCGAGACCATCCGCCAGTGCGGCGGCAACACCATGACGCTCGATC
Source organism: Acidobacteriota bacterium (assembly GCA_037446555.1). GTDB lineage: Bacteria > Acidobacteriota > Terriglobia > Bryobacterales > Bryobacteraceae > JANWVO01. The sequence continues at coordinate 8,503 of JBBIIK010000045.1, read as the reverse complement.
TCGACGTCTCCAACCGCGACTCGGTCCGGCAAGGCGTCGACGCCGTTCTCAAACAGATGGGGCGCCTCGACGTTCTGGTCAACAACGCCGGCATCACCCGCGACGCTCTCTCCATGCGCATGAAGCCCGAAGACTGGGACAGGGTGCTCCAGATCAACCTCACCGGCGCCTTCTACATGGCCCAGGCCGTCATCCCGCCGATGATGAAGGAGCGCTGGGGCCGCATCATCAACATCGCCTCCGTGGTCGGCGAGATGGGCAATCCCGGCCAGGCAAACTACGTCTCTTCCAAAGCCGGCCTCATTGGCCTCACCAAGTGCCTCGCGCACGAGCTCGCCCCGCGCAACATCACTGTCAACGCCGTCGCTCCGGGCTACATCGAAACCGACATGACCGCCGTCCTCCCGCAGGAGGTCAAGGACCGCATGCTGGCCATGATCCCCCTGAAGCGCTTCGGCCAGCCGAAGGACATCGCCAACGCCGTCAAATTCCTCGCCAGCGAGGACGCCGGCTACATCACCGGCGCGGTCCTTCGCGTCAACGGCGGCATGTACATGTAACCGGCCCAAAGTCCCGCAGCCGTGAGTCCCCGGGAGAACCCATCCAGATCTGGCGATGCCGTGCGCCCCTCAATGCGGGCGCGCCTCCGCGGCTCTGCGGCCCGAAGGCTGGCGCCGCTTCTGCTCGCTTTGCTTGCGCCGTGGGCTCACGCGCAGTCGCCCGCCTCGCCCAAGATCCTCTGGCTCACCTACAATGCCGATCACCCGGTGACCAGCCGCTGGGAGGTCCACTTCGACGGCAGCTACCGCCCCATTATCGGCAGCCCCGCCCGCCAGTGGATGGTCCGCCCCGGCGCCAACTGGAATCTGACGGACAGGCTGAAGCTCTCTCTCACCTACTCCTACTTCGACACCCACCCCAACGGCCTCGAACAGGATGAAGGGGAAACGCGCGAACACCGCTCCCACCAGCAAATCGAATATTCCATGCCCTGGCGCCGCGCCGTGGTCCGGCACCGCTTCCGCATGGAGGAGCGCTGGCTGTCCAGCGCGAATCACGCCGTCGAGACTGCCAGTTGGCGCTGGCAAGACCGCCCCCGCTACATGTTGCGGCTCGATCTGCCCCTTCACCGCAACGGCCATCCCACGGTGGCGCCCGTGCTCACTGTTTACGGAGAGGTGCTGTTCAGCTTCGCCTCTCCCGCTGCATCTGCTTTTGAGCAGAACCGCATCTATTCCAGCCTCACCTGGAAGCTCCTGCCCGGACTCTCGCTGGAAACGGGCGCCATGCACCAGGCCGTCAAGACCGTCTCCGGCCCGTTCCGCCACAATCTCATCTTCCAGATGTCGCTGCGCAGCAACCTGCCCCTACGGAGCCTGTTTGCGCGCCTGCGCGGCGCCTGACGCAGCGCCCGCACGCTCCACCCGCACCGCAAACACATAAGTCGGTCCCAGCATGTTCGACCGGAACACCACCCACTTCCCGTCCGGCGTGAAACTCACGTTCGGCTCCAGCCGGTAATCATGCTTCGCCATGTTCACCAGCTTCTCCGCCCGCAACACGCCCGGACGCACGAACGACGGGTCCTCCACGCCTCGGTTCACGATCCGCTCGGGGCGGAACAGGTAAATCCACCGCCCGTCCGGCGCGCGCGCCACCTGCCCCGGATCGCCCCCGTCCCCGCAGAACAGCTTCCCGTCTCTCGACACGTTGAAGTGGATCGACCACTCGTTCCGCTCCAGGTGATACCACGTCCGGATTCCCGTCTCCAGATCCAGCCCGGCCAGCCAGAACACCTCGCCCCGCGGAGTTTGCAGGTCGTACCACACCGTGCGCCCGTCCGCGCTCCAGAACTCGTGCCCGAAGATCTCCATCTCCATCGTCCGCGTATGCACTTTCCGCAGCCCCGTGCCGTCGGTGCGAATCGTCCAGATGCGGTCCACTTTGTGCCATGGCCCTTCATGGCAGAACAGCAAAAGCCCGGGATCGGAGGGGCTGAACAGCAGGTGGTTGAACCAGTCCCGCCCGCGGTGGACCGCCTTCACCTCGCCCGTGTCGATCCGCATTGTGAAGATCGCCATCGGCAGGCGCGCCGCCCAACGCTGCTCCATCATCTGGCCCTTGTTGCGCGGCTGCTCGAGCGAATGCCCCTGCCCCGCTGACGCCGGCGCCTGCGCCTGCGGGACCTGTGCGTCCCCCTCGATGTAGGTCCCCGCCGCCAGCGTTTCGTCGGCATTGATCGTCGCAATCGACGCCCGCGGCGGCAACGCCCCCACGCGCTTCGTCTCGCCCGTGTCCGCATTCGTCCACCACAACGCGCCTTCCTGGATGTAATACACGCGCGCATCCTTCCGCCCCGCCTCGATCAGCCGCACTCGCCCGCTGACCACCTGTTTCGATTCGCGCGTCTCCCAGTTCACCGTCCAGATCCCTGACGGCGCCGAATACACCAGCCTGCGCCCGTCCGGCAGATATCCGTTCTGGTTGAAATACAGGCTCGCGCTGCCCGGCTCATCGGTCAACCGCCGCACCACGTGCCCCGTGTCCGGATCGGTCCACTCCACCGGCGGGTCCGCCCAGCCCCACGCCGCCGCTTGCTGCAAGAGGACCGCCAGAACCAGCCGCTTCATGCTGTCATGCATATCACGCCGCGGCCGCCCCGCGCCCGCTCACCGCAGCCAGCGCAGCCACCCGGCCAGCGCCGCCGCCCCCAGCAGCGGCGCCGGATGCAGGCGCCCGAATACGAGCAGCCCGAACGCCGCGCACGCCGCTACCCAGTGCGCCCAGTTGGCAAGACCCCCTTGTCCGAGCGACACCGCCGCCGCCAGCACCATCCCTGCCACCGCAGGGTTCACCCCCGCCAGGAACCGCTTCCCCCACGGCTGGTCCTTCTGCCGTCCGTACTGCGAACTCAGAAACAGCATGAAAACGAATCCCGGCGCAAACAGCGCCGCCGTCGCCGCCAGCGCCCCCGCCACGCCGCCTTCGTGGTAGCCCGCGAACGTCGCCAGCACCGCAATCGGCCCCGGCGTCAACTGGCTGATCGCCACTCCGTCCACAAACTCCCGCTGCGTCAGCCAGCCCAGCCGGGCCACCAGATGGCTGTGCAACACCGGCAACAGCACGAATCCGCCTCCGAAGAAAATCAGCCCGATCTGGAAAAACACAGACGCCAGCTTTGCCAACCCTGCACCCGCTGCCACTCCCGCCGGCGCTGCCAGCCACATCCCTTCCGCGGATGGGGCGCCCTTGATTTTCGATCCCTTCCCGCTGCCCGCGCCCGGCAACGGCAACACCATCCCCGCCGCACCCGCCGCCAGCAGCGTCCACGCAGGGTTCCAATGCAGCAGCCCAGCCGCCAGCGCTCCGCCGAAGATTGCCCACGCCGCCGCGCTCCGCAACACGCGCCGCCCGATGTTCCACGCCGCCGCTACAATCAGCGCCACCACCACCGGCGCCAGCCCGCCCACCGCATCCGCCAGCGCTGGCACCGCGTGATACCGGAAATACAGCGCCGACAGCACAATCACCAGAGCCACCGAAGGCGCAAGAAAGGCAATCGCCGCCGCCATCGCCCCCGCCGCGCCCGCCAGCCGGTAGCCTGCAAAAGCGGCAGCGTTGACTGCAAAGGATCCCAGCACCTGCCCCAAACCTACCCCGTGCAGAAACTCCTCCAGCGGGAGCAGCTTCCGCTTCCGCACCAGCTCCTGCTCCATCAGCGCCACCACCGCCATCCCCCCTCCAAACCCGATCGCCCCGATCCGCGCGAACAACCCTGCCAGCCGGAGCCAGCCCCTCACCCCCGGCGGAAGCGCCTGCGTGTCCGCGACGCGCGCTCTCCCATCAATCTCCACCCTTCCACTCTACATTCCCGCGCTGCCGCCTTCCCCGAAAACCCGCCGTTGCTCCCGGCCCGGCGATTGTCCTCCTTGAGTTCTCGGGCGAAGAACCCCGGTCCCCGCCCCGGCAGAGTTGGAGCCCGTGCCGCCTCGCGCCTGGAGGCGGATACGCGGTTCACCGGGCCGCATGCGTTTGCCAAAAAACAATGCAAGCCGGAATTGTTCCACGGTAAAGCCGCCGGAAGAGACCACGCGGCGAAACCTGTCATGCCCTGCGGCATCTTTGCCGGATCGCGCTCAGGCCGGACTTGAAGCTGCAGCCCGCACCGGGCTCATGCATGCCACCCTCCGGCCTTGCGAAAAATCACATGCGCCATGAGTCCGGCGCCCGGACAACCCAAACTCGCCGGCGGCCGTGCTCGCCCGCATCGCTTGAGGCCCTCCGCGGTCACGTCGCAAGATGGCTCTTCCGGCAGCCTCCACGCTGCCCCTCTTCCGGACGTATGTGTGGCTGACCGGTCAGCTCTGTGGCTGACCGGTCAGCAGGACTAAAACACCAGTCGCAGCCGCATTTCGATTTGGCGCGGATCGAAGGTTTGCGATGCGCTGATGGTCCCGTAATTGGGGTTGGTGGGCATGCCCACTGCCTGTCCGCGCGCCCGATCGGCTGTCGGTTGAAGGCCGCCAAGGCTGCTGCTGTTCAGCCTGGGCCGGAACTGCACGCTGTTGAAGAAGTTTGTCGCCTCGGCGGAGAGGAACGCCTGTATTCTTTCCCGCAACTGGAAGGACTTCTCCAGGCTGAGATTCATGTTGTTGCGGCCCGGGCCTGTAATGTCGGCGTAGTTCGTGGCTGCCGTTCCCCACCAAAGGATGTCCACGACCGTGCTGCCATTGGCAGCCGTCGTCGTGGCGCCGCGAAATGCCCCCAGGTTGTACTTCAGGAAGCAGAACGCGCAGCGAGTGATCTGCTGCCCGTTCGGGAGAGTTACGGTAGTTCGCCCGTCATACCATCGCTGCAGCTCCTTCGGCGCCTCGGCTGGCTCGCCAGCCACGCGATTGGGCCTGCCATTGATTGCATTGGTGTTCCCGCCGTCAATCGCAACGGGCGTCCCTGTCTGGGCGAAATACACGCCGCTGATTTTCCAGCCTCCCGCGATGGAGTTCAGCAAGCCGCCCGAGGACAAGAAACGCTTCCCGCGGCCGAAAGGCAGTTCGTAGACCCATGTCAGCAGCCAGCGGTGCCGGATGTCATGGTCTGAGAATCGCTTGTTGTTGCGAAGATTTCTCCGGTCCAGGGCGGTCGGAATGTGGCCCACCGCGTCCCAACCTCCGTTGATCTGCATCTCCCCTTGAGTAAAGTCGAGGCCCTTCCCCCACGTGTAGTGCGTGTTGACGAGGTAGGCGCCCGAAAACCGCCGCTCCAGCCCGAGCACCAGTGCGTTGTAGTTGTTCCAGCCGATCGGCGCCACCTGCGCGTAGCCGCCCAGCAGATCATACGGGATGAATACATGCGAGCGGTTCACCGTCCTTCCGTTCCATGGGCTCTGGAACGCATTCAGGGGGCCCGAAGCCGGCTGAAACGGGTTCGCCACCTGATCCGACCGCGGATCGCTGGCGCCGTTGCGTGCGATCCATTCCTGGCGGAACATACTGATCGTCGCATCCGGCATCATCTGCTCATGCCGGAATGGAAGCCGGGAATACGGGAGCCGGTACCCTCGCAAGCCTGCGTAGGTCGCCGACACCACGTAAGTCTGGAAAAGTTGCTTTTCCAGCGCCAAGTTCCATTGCTGGACTCGCCCGCTCTTGTAATCGTCGCGCACGAACGTCATGTATCCGCTGCCGTACAGCCGCGGATCGTCAGCATCGGGACCGGTCGGGGGCACAACGGAATTCACGCGGGAGTCAGAATATTCCCCGACCGGGATCCCGTTCGGCTCCGGGCCGTAAGGAGCCGTGATGGTGTACGGGCTGAAGGCAGCCATGTTGTAATGCCCGGGTCCCCCGTTGAACCCGGTGTTCGAGGGGATGACCGACAGCCCGTAGCCCGCTCGAACGACAAAGTCCGGTCCGGCCCGGTACGCCAAGCCGAGCCGTGGCTGGAAATCAAGGGAGTTCACGTCCCAGTAATTGCGGCTGCTTCCCCCGGCTCCCGCAAATACCCATCTCCCGTATGCGCCCCATTTGTTCTTCTGGGAAAGATCCACAGGCGCCAGTCTGTCGAACCGTTCCGTCGGCCCCGGCTGAAAGTCCCATCGAAGGCCCAGATTCAGGGTCAACCGGCTCGTCACGCGCCAGTCGTTCTGTGAATAGAACGCGAGATACTTGGCCGACAGACCTGGCTGCACCGCGAATCCCGGCTGGATGTAAATGTCTCCATAGCCGATCAGCAGCGAGGCGCCCCCATCGCCCTGCCGGTCTCCAGGCAATGGCTCAACCGCGTTTCCGCTGGCGTTGACCGTCGCCCGCGTAAACGCAGCATTGGTCCGGATGGCAAAGGGATACGAGTTGTCGGTGAAGTTGGCAAGCGAATTGCAATATTCGCCCCCGAATTTGAATGTCCACTTCCCCTTCGTCTTGGTGAAGCTCAGATTCGTGTTCCAGTTCGTCTGGTGTTCAATTTTCCAGAGATAATTGACCACTGACAGGCCGCTCCAATAATTAATGCCGTCATTGACGTGCGGTGTGCCGCCGAAGGGAACCACAATCTGCTGAATTTCTTGCGGAATTTTCATGCGGTCATAAAGCCCTTGAGGGCTGAACCCTGCATTGTTTTCTGTGTTGACGCGGCTCACTCCCGCGCGCAAGTCTGCAACAAGGCTGGGGGTCAGAATCCAGGTGTCGCCAATTGAAAAATAAGGGTTCCGGTCCCTGTTCACCCGCCCGATGAACTCGCCCCTGCTGTAGAACGGGTTGTCCGGGCCCCAGGCCGATTCCGTGTGGATGTCGCCGAAGCTGAAGCCGCCGGTTGCGTACACGTTGTGGTTCCCCTGACGGTGGTCGAGACGCCCGTTGAAACTGTTGCGGCGGAAGCTCTGCGGCAGCCGCGCCTGGTAATTATTGAAAAGAAAGCGGGGATCCAGCGGCGCGATGTTGGGCTTCGGGTAGCTTTGCGCAAGGAATCCACCTCCGGCATCGATCCAGCCGGGCGGGATGACAGATCCCGGGAAAAACGAGCGGACGTAGCGGCCATTCTCGATCCGCGCCGTCAACGGGTCGGCAATCAGGATCGGTGCCGGGGTGCCTCCGACGTTCACGACGCTGGCGCTGAAATCGCCTGCACGCTCTGCTTCCGTAGGCGCCGTTCGGGTGTAGTCAACTGCCCGGCTGAACCGGAAATGCTCATAGCTGGCAAACCAGGAGGTCCTGTCTCTCCCGTCATACAAACCAGGCACGATGAGCGGGCCGCCGCCGGAAAGACCCGGGAGGTGGCTCTTGAACGGCGGGCGAGTCGAAAGCGGATTCCCCGCCCCAAGCATGTCCGGTAGAACGTGTTCGCATTCAGCGCGTCATTCCGAAGCCGGCAGAGGGCCGACGCATGGAGATCATTCGTGCCGCTCTTCGTGATCACCTGCACCACGCTTTGGGCGCGCCCGTATTCCGCCGAGTAATTGTTGGCCTGCAGCCGGACTTCCTGGATGCCCTCCGGGTTCGGAAGGACTGTGGCTTCATTCCAGCCATGGCCCAGCACGCTCAGGCCGTCCACCTGAATATCGTTCGAAAAGGTATCGCCACCGTTGACAGAGAAAGCCGAAAAGCTCCGCCTGCCTTCCACTCCGATGCCGAACGAGTAAGTGCTGGTCGTATCGTTGAAATGCGAGTTCGTCTGCACTTGCGGTTGCAGCATTACGTAAAACAGCGGGTTGTTCTGAATGTTCGGAATCGATCGGATCACCCTCTCGTTCACCACCCCCTCCACGGCGGCCGTGTCCGTCTGCAGGGCTGCCGCGGAGGCGCTCACTGTGATCGAGCTCTCCACTGTCCCCAACTCCAGCCTCACATCAGCTCGAACCACCGCCGCTGTCTGCACGGCAACTCCGCTCACGGCTGCACTCTGGAAGCCCTGCTTCTTGACCTCGACCGTATAGTCCCCGGACGGAAGATACGGAACGCTGTAGAACCCCGTCTCGTTCGTCCGCGCCGCGTATGGGACGTTCCGCCTCACGTCGCGAACGACGACCTCCGCATCGGGGACGAAGGCGCCGGATGAATCCGTCACCGTCCCCACGATCGTTGCAGAGCGGACTTGACCCGCCAACGGCGAAATGCCAACAGCCGCCAGCGCCAGGATGGCGACGACCCCTTGCGCACCGAATCTCCTCATGGATCGGTTTCTCCTTTCTTGGTCCGCCGGAAGCGGCTTGCCGCCAGTGTGGGGCCCGGCTGGAGGCGTGTCAATGCTCTGTACTGGTTAACCCGGCAATCGCCCGTGTTTGTGAAGTCAGAAGCGTTAACCGGGGTGCTAAGAACCATCCGCAGTGGTAGACTGTAGTCGCCTTAGTACTACTGGGTCATAAACGTCTCGCCCCACAAAAAGGGCAGCGCGGAAGCTGCCGGATCAGCCAGCCGACCATCTGAGTCCGGATGCTGCCGATCGAGGCGGATTCACAGCGCCGCTCGGAGGTCCGGGCTGCCCCGCGGCCGCCAGGCTTCGGGCAATTCCG
>JBBIIK010000044.1:0-31535 GCA_037446555.1 Acidobacteriota bacterium | reverse complement strand
TACGCTTCGAGCAACAAGGAACCGGCGATGGCTTGAACTTGGGGCTCCGCCCCAAACCCCGATATTTATCGCTTTCGGCCAGACTGGCTGTTTCGCTATTGGAGAAGCAGTCGGGCTGCCGTACAATCAAGGAGCCTCGCAGGAAGACAGGGCAACGTAGGGATGCGACCCGAGCGCCTCGCGAGGTCCGGACTGACAGGGCGGTAGAAATGCCGCCCTCCGAACCCGCCGCGACCCACTTAAAGAACGGGCAAAAACTGTCCAGTCCTTGGGGGCCACCTCACTCTTTCCATTTCGTGCCACTTGAAGGCGCCTTCGATGACGCCCGCGTTGAAGTGGCTCAGGAAGACCTCTTTCCACTTTGCAGCATCCTCCGCGGAGGCGCGCCCGCTGAAGACTCCCGTCGGGAGCGTGGCGCCGAACCAGAACTCGTGGCGGAACTGCTCGACGGTGACTTCCACGCCAGGGGCAGTGCGCACAGCGAGCACCCCGGTGCGGTGCTTCAGGATCGCATCGTCCAGATCATCCGCGCGCAGCGCCGGCTGCGCGGCAAAGAGGAGGGCGAAAAGCAGGCAAGACCGTGATTGCATGGCACACACACTATCACCGCCGCCGCGAGGCAGCCAACGCCGTGCGCGGCCTCAGCGGACTTTCCTCAAGTACAATGCGGCGGGCCCCGGAAAAGGCGTGGTGAATGTGCGCACCGCGCCGCCCGTCACCGTGCCCGCGGGCACTGCCACATCCTCATGGATCTTCAGCCACTCGATGGCATATTCACCTGGAGCGTCTTTCAGATCCAGCTTGAACTCGCCCTTGTCGTGCTGAAACACCAGGTACTCGACACCCCGCGCCGCAAGGCAGTAGCCGGCGTCCGACGACGCGTTTTCGGGCCGCATACCGGCCAGCTTCATCCGCGCGGCGTAGCGCAGGATCTGCCCCATGGCCTGCCGCGCCGAGTCCTGCCATGTAGGGGAAGGCAGCATCTCTTCCATGAACAGGACGTTCAGTCCGCGCGTGAAACTCTTCCAGACCCAGATGCTGTCGCCGCCTGTGTGGCCCCACAGGTGATCCGTGTCATTCACCACCACCTTCGCGGTGCAGCCGGCGCAAGGGTTGTGGCGGTAGTCCTCCCCAGGACTGCCAGGATTGGGTGAGATCCAGTCCGCCGGGCTGTCGTACAGCGTCTGGTTCGAGCCGCCCCGGAACTGGAACGTCATGCCCACCGGGTGGTGCTTCGGCTTCCTGCTCTCATACTCTTTGACGAACCGGATCATCGCGTACTGCCAGGCCGTGGAGTTCTTGTGGGCCTCGTTGCGATCTCGTACAGCACGTTGTCCAGATCATTCACCGTGTCGATCACCTTGCGGACGTAAGCCTCCTGCAGCTCGCGCACTCGCCGGCCCATGGGCGAATCGTCGAGCGTGTTGTATTCGAGCGCCCGCCCGTCGCCATCGAGGTCCGCCTCGACGCCATTGATGTTGTTGAGCGCATGGAAGGGATGGCCGCCCCAGGCATCGGTGAACTGGATCTCCCAGCCTTCGAACAACATCACCGAGACGTACATCCCCCGTCTGCCCGCCGCCGCCACGCGGTTGCGAAGCCGGGAGAAGTATTCCTCATCGAAGCGGGTCAGATCGAACTTCGGCAGCCCGTCAGCCGGAAGTCCGGGGCCGCTGCGAAGCCATGGGTGGGGACGGCAGTATTTGACGAGACCGTCGGTGTAATCGTCGGTCCATTTGGTGGTTTCCCACCGCCACAGCCGGAAGAAGTTGTGATTGTAGCGCTGCAACCGGTCCAAATAGGCCTCATAATCGAACACCGGCGGCGGTTTGGAAGTTGCGCCCCGGATCAGCAGGCCGCTGTCCTGGAGGCTCTGCCAGACGTGAGCGCCCGCCAGAAGAACCGCACGCCCGGAGCCGTCGGCCATCCAACGTGGATTCGCGGGGTGCGGCCGAAGTGGTCCGGACGCCGCCTGCGGCCACGCCGGGGCGCAGGCAGCCAGGACAAGCAACGCCGTCGAAAGGAATCTCATGTCTCGTCTCCGCGGCCAGATTCCATCGCTACTGCGGCAGGCAGTCTGCCAGAGCAGACTGGGCCCTGGCGGAGTGCGGAAGCGAACCGCCGGCCGTCGGGACCGCACGGCTCACCAGTTGGTCAGCGAGCCGTCCGGGCGGCGGAAGACGGGGATGGGCTTGGCGCCTTCGGTGACCTCGGCAATCATCTTCAGGCGGGATGCATCGAAGGTGACGCCGAGGCCGGGCCGGTCGTTCGGCCAGAGCTTACCGTTGCGGAAGTCATAGTGTTCGGGGAAGTAGGGCAAGTCGCGGCGGCCGTCCCCGAGCATTTCCATCAGCACCGGACCCGAGTAGCCAAGGAGGCAATGGACGAGCGCGGCCTCTCCGGCGGGGCCGGTAAAATGCGGAGCCATGCCCACATAATGGGTCTCGCAGAGGGCGCAGATTTTCATGAATTCGGTGATGCCGCCGCAGTTGGGAATGGAGACGCGGGACCAGTCGATGAGGCGCTGCTCGACCAGCTCGTTGATCTCCCAGCGGTCGCCGAAATGTTCGCCGACGGCGATGGGAAGACGCACGGCCTGACGCAGTTGCCGGTAAAAGGCCTTGTTTTCACTGCGGACGAGGTCCTCGGCGAAGACAGGTGCGAGAGGCTCAAGCAGCGCGCTGAGGCGGACGGCATCGGCGTAATCGAGCCGGGTGTGGTAGTCGATGGCCCAGCCGCCGGCGGCGCCGACGCCTTCGCGGATCTCGCGGCACTGTTCGACGGTCTTGCGGATGATGGCGCGGGCATCGAACGGCTGGCCCTTTTCCGGGTCTGCCACGGAGGTGCGGTAGACGCGGAAGCCGGACTCGATGCAGGCGCGGGCGGTTTCCGCGATTGTCCCTTTTCGCGGAAATGCAGTAGAATAACACTCAATATATTCGCGCGATTTCCCGCCCAGAATCTGATACAGGGGGACGTTCAACGCTTTGGCGCGGATGTCCCAGAGCGCCATGTCGATGGCGCCGATGGCGTGGAGCATTTCCCGGCCGGGCGGATAGAAAAGGCCGCGGCACATGAGCTGCCAGAGGGCGTCGGTCTGGCGCGCGTCCTCGCCGATGATGAGCTGCGCCGCCTGGCGGATGAGGTCGGGCGAGCCGCCCTCGCCGATGCCGGTGATGCCGGCGTCGGTTTCCACGGTGACGACGTGGAAGCTCTGGTTGATCATCGGGCGAGAGATCGGCGAGTGGTAGAGCCGGACGCGCGTGATGCGGATCCGGGGCAAGGCGAGAAAAGCCAGCAGGAGATCGCGGCGGCGGACAGTGGCAGGCATGGGGGAGAACTTATCAACTTGCCGGGCCGGAAACAACCGGGGCGGGATGCGTCATGGCCGCCACCGGCATTCGCCGCGTCCGCCGTCGCGCCGGGGCTAGTCCTTGGCGGCGAGCAGTTGGCGTAATGTTCCGGCGCCCCTCGGCCGATAGGAAGAGAGGATGAAGAAACAGGACCGTCTCTCCGAACTCGCCCGGACGCTGCGCTTCCAGCAGTCGATGCTCAGCCTTGCGTCGAAGTGTTCCCAGCCTGAGCCCGTGCGCAAGCGGCCGGCTGCAGCCTCGACGCGCGCCCTGGAACAACTCGTCCGGAAGTTGGAAGCCCAGGCCAGCTGAACGGCTGCTGCGAGATCAAGCCTGAACCGAGGCACCTCGAAAGGCCCGAGGCACCCCGGAGGTTGCCGGTGGGTCTCCGGAGCGGCCGGCTTCCGGCTGTGCAGACGCGGCGCGGGGAGTCGCGAACCCGGCCGACTCTTTGCAGTGGCTTTGCGATCCCTTCGCCTGCAGTAGTGCGCCTGCAGCCATGCAGGAGCACGGCCGACGGTTCGCGGAGGGCATGGCCGGGAATCTTCGACTTTGAATTCACTGATTCACAAGGGGTTATCTCCCAACGACTGAAGCCTGCTCGCGAAAAGAAGGGAGTGTCTCAGCCCACCTTCCCTTTAATTGGGGCGTCTCTTTAGCCCCGGGAGGCGATAGTGGCGAATGGGCGTTCGAGCCCATTCTGGTGGACGAGAGGCGGCCTGACGCCGCCTCATACAAGTCCAAAAGGAGTCGAGAGTTCATGAAGAAGTTGTTTGCCGCTCTGACCATGGCTGCTTTCACGATGGTCGTCACGCCGAGCTTCGCGCAGACGCAGCCCGAGCAGCCCAAGAAGGAAGAAAAGAAGCATAAGAAGGGAAAGAAGAAGGGCGAGGGGAAGAAGGAAGAGAAGAGGGGCTGATCCGCCTTCTCATCGCTCTTTTGGCGGCCGCCCGCGACAAGCGTGGGCGGCCGTTTCGTTTCAGCCGCCTGCGGCGCCTCCCCTACTCTGGCGCGGTGAGCGTGAGGCGCCCGTGCTGGACTCCCTTGGTGGCGATCAGCTTGTCAGCGATCTGGCGCACCCTGGAACTCTTGCCACGCAGCACCAGCACCTCGAGGCAATGGTGGTGGTCCAGATGAACGTGGAGCGTGGAGATGATCTCCCCGTAATGGTCGTGCTGCATGTGCGTAAGCCGCTCCTGAAGCAGCCGCACATGATGGTCGTAGACGAGCGTCAGCGTGCCCACGACCTCGTTATCCGGCGCGGCGGCCCTGTCTTCAATCAACGCATCACGGATGAGATCCCGGAAGGCCTCGCTGCGATTGGTATATCCTCGGCGCGCGTTGAGCGCGTCGAACTTCTTCAGCAGATCCTCGTCGATGGCGACGCCAATGCGGGCCAGCTCTCCCATGTGCCCTCCCTTGGGCGCGGCCAGTTCGAAAGGCCGCACGATCCCCCATGCTAGCAGGCGGACTGGCTGGTTGAAGCGTGGCGGCGCTCATGAAACAATAGGGTTTGTCCCCCACAAGCCAGCCTGCCAGGCCCCAAGGAGAGAGTTTGTCGAAAGTGGCGATCCTCGCTCTGGAGGACGGGACCGTCTTCCACGGCGAAGCATTCGGTGCAGAGGCGGTGCGCACCGGCGAAGTGGTGTTTAACACCGCCATCACCGGCTATCAGGAGGTCTTCACCGATCCGTCCTACACCGGACAGATCGTCGTGCTGACCTATCCGCACATTGGCAACTACGGCGCGAACCTGAGCGACAGCGAGGCGGCGCGCCCTTACATTGAAGGGCTGGTGGTGCGGGACTTCAATGTCACGCCCTCCAACTGGCGCGCCGAGATGAGCGCCGACGAGTTTCTGCGCCGCGACGGCATTCCGGTAATCAGCGGCATTGACGCGCGGGCGCTGGTGCGCAGGCTGCGCACACAGGGCGCCATGCGAGGCGCCTTGTCGACGGCCGGCCATTCCGCGGAGGAACTGGTGGAAATGGCGCGGCAGGCACCACCGATGGCGGGGCTCGACCTGGCCACGCGGGTGACCACCACGGACCGCTATGAATGGACCGAACGGCTGGCGCCTTGCTCGCCCTCTGAGCACGCCGGTCTGGCGCCTCTGGGCGGCTTCCGCGTGGTGGCCTATGATTTCGGCATCAAGCGCAACATTCTGCGCTGCCTGGCGTCCATTGGCGCGCGCGTCACCGTGGTTCCTGCATCGACGCCCGCCGAAGACGTTCTGGCGATGAAGCCAGACGGCGTGTTCCTGTCCAATGGCCCGGGCGATCCGGAGCCGCTGGAAGGACCGGTGCTGGAGATCCGCAAGTTGCTGGGCCGAGTGCCGGTGTTCGGCATTTGCCTGGGGCATCAACTGCTGGGGCTCGCGCTCGGTGGGCGCACCTTCAAGCTGAAGTTCGGCCACCATGGCATCAACCACCCGGTGCTGAACCGCCGCACAGGCAAGGTGGAAATCACAGTGCAGAACCACGGCTTCTGCGTCGATCCCGACAGCCTGAACGCGAACCTAGTGGAGCTGACGCACGTCAACCTGAACGACCAGACCCTCGAGGGGCTGCGCCACCGCACCTTGCCGCTGTTCTGCGTGCAGTACCATCCGGAAGCCGCCGCCGGGCCGCACGACTCGCGATACCTCTTCGAGGACTTCGCCTCCCTGATGAAGGAGTTCCAGCACTAACCGAATGCCGCGCAGAAACGACATTCACCGCATCCTGATCATCGGCTCCGGGCCCATCGTCATCGGCCAGGCCTGCGAGTTCGACTACTCCGGCACGCAGGCCTGCAAGGCGCTGCGCGCCGACGGCTTCGAGGTTGTGCTCATGAACTCGAACCCGGCCACCATCATGACCGACCCCGACCTGGCCGACAGCACTTACATCGAGCCGCTTACGGTGGAGTACGCCGAAGAGGTGATCCGGCGCGAGAGGCCCGATGCGCTGCTTTCCACGGTCGGCGGGCAAACGGGGCTGAACCTCAGCGTGGAGCTGGCCGAGCGCGGCATCCTCGACAAGTACGGCGTCGAGCTGATCGGCGCGAAGCTGGAGGCGATCAAGAAGGCAGAGGACCGGCTGCTGTTCAAGGACGCGATGCGCAAGATCGGCCTTGAAACGCCGCAGTCACGCCTGCTGACGAGCGTCGAGGAAGGGCTTGAGTTCGCGGCGAAGATCGGATACCCGTTGATCCTGCGGCCGAGCTTCACGCTGGGCGGCACGGGCGGCGGCATCGCATACAACCGCGAGGACCTGGTCGAGATCCTGCAACGCGGACTGGACCTCTCGCCGGTCCACGAAGTGCTGGCGGAGGAGTCCGTGTTGGGGTGGAAGGAGTTCGAGCTGGAGGTGATGCGCGATCTGGCGGGCAACGCCATCATCGTCTGCTCGATCGAGAACTTCGACCCGATGGGCGTGCACACCGGCGATTCGATCACGGTGGCGCCGGCACAGACGCTCACAGACCGTGAATACCAGATGATGCGCGATGGCGCGCTGGCGGTGCTGCGCGAAATCGGGGTCGACACGGGCGGCTCGAACGTGCAGTTCGCCATCAACCCGGAGAACGGGCGCATGGTGGTGGTGGAGATGAACCCGCGCGTGTCGCGCAGCTCGGCGCTGGCGTCGAAAGCCACCGGGTTTCCCATCGCCAAGATCGCCGCCAAGCTGGCAGTAGGCTACCGGCTGGACGAGATTCCCAACGACATCACGCGCGTCACTCCCGCCTGCTTCGAGCCCACCATCGATTACGTAGTGGTAAAAATCCCTCGCTGGCAGTTCGAGAAGTTCCCCGGCACCGACCCGGTGCTGACGACACAGATGAAGTCGGTGGGCGAGGTGATGGCCATCGGGCGCACGTTCCGGCAGGCGCTGAACAAGGCGATGCGCGGGCTGGAGACTGGAAAGGCGGGCTCGCAGGCCGTGCTCAAAGAGGAGCTGATGACGCAAAAGCTGATCACGCCGAATCCGGAGCGGCTCAATTACGTGAGGTTCGCCTTTGAACGCGGCTACACGGTCGAGGACGTCTACGAGATGACGAACATCGACCCATGGTTCCTGCGGCAGATCCGCGACGGCGTGGCATACGAGAAGGAACTGGAGGGACGCAGCCTGGAATTGGTGGCGGGCGAGGAGATCAGGCGCGCCAAGCGCGAGGGGCTGAGCGACGCTCGGCTGGCGCGGCTGCTGAACGCGGAAGCCGGCGCCGTGCGGGCGCGCCGCAAGGAGCTCGGCGTCACGGCTGTGTTCAACCGCGTGGACACGTGCGCTGCGGAGTTCGAGAGCTTCACGCCGTACCTGTATTCGAGCTACGAGGACGAATGCGAAGCCGATCCGTCGCAGCGGAAGAAGGTCATGATCCTCGGCGCGGGACCGAACCGAATCGGGCAAGGGATCGAGTTCGATTACTGCTGCTGTCACGCCTCCTTCGCGTTGCAGGACTTCGGCTTCGAGTCGATCATGGTGAACTGCAACCCGGAGACGGTGTCCACCGACTACGACACGAGCGACCGGCTCTACTTCGAGCCGCTGACGCTCGAGGAGGTGCTCAACATCTACGACACGGAGAAGCCCGATGGCGTGATTGTGCAGTTCGGCGGACAGACGCCGCTGAACCTGGCGCTGCCGTTGAAGCACGCCGGCGTGCCCATCATTGGCACTGATCCGGAGAGCATCGACCTGGCCGAAGACCGCAAGCTGTTCGGACGCGTTCTGGACGAGCTGGGCATTCCCGCGGCGCCCTATGGCACGGCCACCAGCGTCGAGGAAGCGCTGGAGGTGGCGCGGCGTCTGGGCTTCCCAGTGCTGGTGCGCCCGAGCTACGTGCTCGGCGGCAGGGCGATGACCATCGCCTACGAAGAAGACGCCGTGCGGCGGTACATGCAGGAGGCGGCGCTGTTCTCGCCGGACCGTCCAGTGCTGATCGACCGGTTCCTGGAAGACGCGATCGAAGTGGACGTGGATGCGGTCTCCGACGGCGAAGACGTGCTGATCGGCGGCATCATGGAGCACATCGAGGAGGCAGGCATCCATTCGGGCGACTCAAGCTGCGTGCTGCCGCCGCAGTCGCTGAGCGCGGGCACTCTGGCGGTGATCGAGGACTACACGGTACGGCTGGCGCGCGCGCTGAGGGTGCGCGGGCTGATGAACGTGCAGTACGCGGTGAAGGACGGTCAGGTGTTTGTGCTGGAAGTAAACCCGCGCGCCTCGCGCACGGTGCCATATGTATCCAAGGCGGCCGGCGTGAGGTTGCCGAAGGTGGCCGTGGGCGTGATGCTCGGCAAGAAGTTGCGCGAGCTGGAGGATCTCACCGGCGGGCGGCACGAAGGCGTGCTGCCGGTGAAGCAGGTGTGCGTGAAGTCGCCGGTGTTTCCCTTCTCGAAGTTCCCGGGCGTGGATCCGGCGCTTGGGCCCGAGATGCGCTCGACGGGCGAAGTGATGGGCGTGGGAGAGAACTTCGGCGAAGCGTTCGGCAAGGCGCAGCTCAGCGCCGGCGTGCCGCTGCCTCAGGAAGGGATGATCTTCTTCAGCGTGAACGACCGGCACAAGGGGGAAGCGGCGGCGCTGGCGCGGCGGCTGGCCGGCATGGGCTTCCAGCTGGCTGCCACGCGCGGCACGGCGGCGGCGTTCCGCGCCCTCGGCCTGGATGTCAAGACGGTGTTCAAGGTCAACGAGGGGCGGCCGAATGCGGTGGACCTCATCAAGGATGGCAGGCTGAAGCTGGTGGTCTACACGACCACCGGCGCCCACTCGTTCAGCGACGAGCGGGCCATCCGGCGCTCTGCGGTCATCTGGCGCGTGCCGTGCATCACGACGATCGCCGGGGCGCGCGCGGCAGTGGAGGCGATCGAGAGCCGGCGCCGCGATCCGCTGCGCGTGTGGAGCCTGCAGGGGATGCACGCCTGAGGGCGGGGCCCTACTGAAGCATCCCCGGCGAACCCGAGAGGCGGCAGAGCAGGTCCTCGGCGCAGGAGAGGCCGCGCGCGCGGAGAAACTCGCGGCGGTAGGGATGAAGTTCGGGCAGCGGCACCTCGCCGCCGTGCATGCGCTGGAGGGCGTCCAGATACTCGCACCAGCCGCGGGGCTCCTTGAGCCTGGGGTAAAAGGCCACGCGGAGCAGATAGCCCTCGAAGAACAGTTGGAACTGGTAGTTCAGGACGCGCATCGTGTCGTAGTAAAAGCCGAAGCGCGCGGCGTCGAAGGTCACGTCTTCGAGCAGGGCGTATTCGAGCAGCGCATGGGCGGCGGGGCGTTCATAGAAAGGCGGCCGCCCGAGCCGCAGCACGGTGGCCGTGATCTCCATGGGCTCCAGCCGGTGCAGGAACGGATAGGTGAACCAGCGCGACACGCGCCCGTAGAGCAGGCGCTCGTAATGGTCGAGCACGCGCGGCCGCCAGCAGCCGGGGTCCGGCGGGGTGAAGTGAAGGATGACGTAGTGCGCAATCCATTCGGGTGATTCGAAGCAGCCGGCGATTTCGGGCAGGTCCAGCGACGCCGCCAGGGCGCCGAGCTTGCGGATGTCCTGTTCGAGCCGCTGCACCGGAAGGGACGGATGAAAAGCGGGGAAGAGGCTGGAGTGGGCAGCGGCGTAAAGATCGAGCGGCGACGGCTCGCCGTTCTCCATCTGTTCGAGCAGCCAGACTTGCCGGAGACGGTTCTCGAGCCCCCTCTGGATGCGCAGCGCCTGGGCGAGGAAGGCGCCCTCGGGCGTCTGTTGCGCGCGGCGGAGCAGGCGGCCAGCCAGCGCCGGGGAAAAGGCAGCCAGTTCGTCCTCCTGCGCGGAAGACAAATGCGCATGGCGGGACAGCCGCACCAGGAAGTCGGTCACCCAGGGGAGCGAGGCGAGCATCAGAGGCAGGCGCACGAAACTCTGGTTTTCGGCCGGCGCCGGGCGCGACAGGTTGCCAGCGACGTCGCTGTACTGGGCGGCCAGCCGCCAGAAGACTGCGCCGTTTTCGTGCCGGATGGTGTCGCGGTAGGTGTCGAGCAGCGAGAGGAACGAGGCCAGGAACGAGGTCATCGCCCGGGGCGAGGGCTCGCCGGCGAGCCGCTCCGCCGCCTCATGCAGGTCGCGGGCGAAGTGCGCCAGCACCTTGTTGCGGCTGCCGCCGAGCTGTTCTTCCACTTCGGCGGCGCACTGCTCCAGGCGGTCGTCGAAAGTCTCGACAAGCTCCTCCTGCTCGAGCTCCAGGCAGCCGGCCAGCTCTTCAAAGAGGCCCGTTATGGCAGGGTTCAGGATGACGGATTCTCCCTTGGACCGGCGGCGCCGCCGGCAAGCGCCTCGTTCAACGCCCCTTGCCGGTAGCCGCGCAGGTCGATGGCCGAGTACAGGAAGCCTGCTTCCCGGAACACCGCCGAAAGCCGGTCAAACATCTCGAGCGTCAGAGCGCGCTCCATCTCCGCCCGGTCGATCTCCAGGCGCGCCACCTCGCCATGATAGCGAACCCGGAACTGCTGGAAGCCGAGCGCGCGGATGGCCTCCTCGGCGCGTTCGACGCGGCGCAGAACCTCCGGCGTCACCGGCGTGCCGTAAGGCACGCGCGAGCTGAGGCAGGCAGCGGCAGGACGGTCCCATGTGGGCAGCCCCGCCATGCGCGACAGTTCGCGGATCTCGGCCTTGTTGAGTCCGGCTTCCACCAGCGGCGCGCGCACGCCGTGTTCCTTTGCGGCGAATTGGCCCGGGCGGTAGTCTCCCAGATCGTCGGTGTTGACGCCGTAAACCAGAACGGCGCCGCCGTAGCGGGGCGCGATCTGCTCCATGCGGCGGAACAGTTCGTCTTTGCAGTGGTAGCAGCGGTCCGGGTTGTTGGCGACGTAGTCCGGGTTGTCGAACTCGCGCGACGGGATCATCTCGTGGCGGATGCCGTATCGCTGGGCGAAGGCAACAGCGTCGCGCTTGTGGGACTCAGGAATAGAGGGCGAGTCGGCGGTGACGGCGATGGCGTTGTCGCCAAGCACCTCACGGGCGGCCCACGCCAAGTAGGCGGAGTCGGCGCCGCCAGAGTACGCCACCAGCACCTTGCCGCAGCTGCGCAGGATGCGGAACAGCCGGTCCTGCTTGTCGCGCAGCTGCGCCGGATCCATTCCCTGCTTGTTGCCCAGCGAGACGAGGCCCGTCATGCCTGCATTATACCCGCCCCGCGGCGGCCGCCCCCGCGGCCGGGCTTCTCCGGCCGGCGACCGGAGGGAACGTGCAAGTCCGGTGCATCTGGAACGCAAGAAGCAGGAAACGGCCCCGGTGCAGTCTTCGCCGCATCCCTGCGAAAAATAGAACTTGACCTTTTGGGTCCAGGTTGGTATTCTGATGATGCTAGTTGCAAATTGTTTGCACTACTAGCGAAGACACCGAAAAGGGCGGGCCGGAGCATCCCGGCAGGAGACGACCGGCCCGCCCTGGACCACCGCGCAGGCGGCGGCCATTCCCATTGTAGGGCTCCGCCCGCGCCAGACACAGGAGGTTGGACGAATGGGAGAGACAGGATCTTGGGGCGCTTGGCGGCGCCTTGCTGCAGTGACAGCGCTGGCCTGCGCGTCCGCGTCTGCGGCCCTCGCGGGCGAGGACGAACGCCCTGCGCCGGAGGCGGCGGCAGTGCCCTGCGCCGTGGAGATCGTCTTGCGGGATTCGTCCGGCGCCATGGTGCCGGACGCGTGGGTGCAGGTGACAGGGCCGCTGGACCGGCAGGGCAGAACGGATGCCGAAGGGCGCTTCTGCCTGGATGCGGCAAGGCCGGGCGCGTATCTGGCGTTGGCGGAGAAGACGGGTTTCGAGAAGGCATCGCTGCGGTTCCGGTTGCCCGAACAGGGCGTGCGGCAGGAACTGGAGTTGAAGCCGGCGGCGGTGCGTCAGTCGATCGACGTGGTCGCCACGGCCGACTGGGCAGCCGAAGCGGTGGAGCGGATTCCGGGAAGCCTGCTGGAGACGGCCCGGTCCGTGTCGGTGATTGATGCAACGCAGTTGCGCGAGAGAAACTTCCGCAACGTGCATGACCTGCTGTTCTTCGTCCCCGGGACGGCGCCGAACAGCATGCGCACCGGGGGCTATCACTTCTACGCCCGGGGCTTCCGCATGGGCGCCGAGGACACGCGGGTGGATGGGGCGACGGGCGCCACGATGGGCGGCGGCTACAGCGCCACCACGTTCGGCGTGGAGCAGGTGGTGGTGCTGCGCGGACCGGCAGGTTTGCTTTACGGCCCGGCTGGATCGCCCGGCGGCTTGATCAACGTGATCACAAAGAAGCCGCAGCCGGTGCGGGCCACGCAACTGGACTTCCGCGGCGGGCTGATTCCGGGCCAAGGGCTCGGCTTCGGAGACAGGCCGTCCGGGATGTTTGACTTCGACTCCACAGGCGCCGTCACGCAGGACGGGCGCCTGCAGTACCGCGCGCTGTTCACGGCGGAAAACGCCCGCTATTTCACCAAAGACGTGCTGGACCGCAACCGCTATGCGCGGGGCTCGCTGCTCTACCGGCTGGACCGCAACGGCATGTATACGGTGATGCCACTGTTTCAGTACGGCGTGATGCTCCGGCCTGCGGGGGGCGGGCTGGTGATCAGCCCCTCCACTTCGCTGTCGACCAACGATGGCCTCACCGGTCCCATCTTCCTGGGCGATCTGACGCCGCACAGCGTGAACCACTCGGCGGGCCTGCAACGCTACTACAGCGCGCAGGCGGGCTTCGATTTCCGGGCCATCCCGACGCCCAACTGGACAGCCAATCTCACTTACCGCTGGCTGCGCAACGACCGGCACGTGAACCAGTGGACGCCTGTGGTGAACAGCGCCAGCCGGATCGCGCTACTGACGCAGCAGCAAGAAGCGCTGCGGCAGCAGTCGAAGAGCGACAACCGGAACCGCCACCACAACATCGACTTCAACACGAGCTATGAATGGCGCGGCAGCCGCCTGCGCAACCTGGCTCAAGCAGGCGCCTTCACGCGAGTGGTGGGCGTGGCCTCGACTTCGCTCGCGGGGCCGGCGCCCGCGGCGGGCTGGCCGATCCACATCTACACAGGCGCGCAGAGGCTGGGCGGCCCGACGGATCTTTATCCGGCGCTGCGCTTCGGCGCCCTGCAGCACACGACGATCTGGAACGGTTATATGCAGAACCGGACCTGGTTGTTCAACGAGCGGCTGGTCTTGACGCTCGGGCTCGGCTACGGGCAGTCGCATCCGGGCGGGCAGGTGGTGCGCAAAGGCGACCTGCTGCCGAACTACTCGGCCCTGTACCGCGTGCACAGGCAGGTGGCGGTCTACTACAGCTACTCGCAGAGCTTCAATCCGGTGGATCCCATGCTGGAGGATGCGCTGGGGCGCCGCAACGTGTTCGACCCGGTGCGGGGCTACAACCATGAAGCGGGCGTGAAAGTCGACATGCCGTCGCGCCGCGCCACGGCGACGCTGAACTGGTTCCGCACGGGCATTGACAACTCGCTGGTGCAGTCCGGCATCAACGACTTCAACGTGAACGGCGTGCGGTACTACATCCCGGCCGGCACGCGCCGCGGCGAGGGGCTGGAGTTGACGCTCGAGAAGCGGCTGCTGCGCGACTTCTTCGTGCAGGGCGGGGCGGCCTGGATCGAAGCCTGGTACACGGGAACGGGCCCGGCGAGCGCCGCCTCCACGCTGGCGATCCCTGGATCGCGCGCGGAGAAGACGCCCCGCTGGGCGTGGAACGCCAGAGTCGCCTACGAGCGCAGCGAAGGGCGCCTGGCGGGCTGGAACGCCGGGCTGGCGCTGGCCTACCAGGGCGTGCGCTTCGGCAGCAACGGCGCGCGCACGTTCAGCGCGCCGGATCCTCTGCTGCTGCCGGCGTACACGCGCGTCGACGCCAGCGTGGGCTACCGGCTGAACCGGCACTGGGACTGGTCGCTCGTGGTGGAGAATCTGGCCGGCAAGCGGATCTTCATCAACGCCACGACGGGCGCTGCCATGGAGCAGGCGCCGCCCCGGACGGCGATGATGCGGCTGAGCTACCGCTTCTAGCGCGCAGCGGATGAGAGAAGAGGGACCGGGATGGCACAAGCAAAGGCAGCTTGGCCGCGGCAGATGTCCGGCGCGCGGTCGAAGAGCTGGCTCTGGCGGCAGATGCGTGTATGGCACTGGGCGAGTTCGGCGGTTTCGCTGGCCGGGATGCTGCTGTTCGCCGTCACCGGGTATACGCTGAACCACGCCGGAGAACTGGCGGCGAAACCGCGCGTCGAGGTTCGGGAAGCCGCCGCTCCGCCGCAAGTGGTGGCAGCCCTGAAGCGCGGCGGCGCGGCAGAGGCGCAAGCAGCCTCCTGGTTCCTCTCCTCCCTGGATTTTGATTTCGCACGCGCGCAGAAGGAGCGGCAGGGAGCCGAAATTCTGGCCAGCCTGCCGCGGCCGGGCGGCGATGCGTGGCTGACGGTGGACCTGGAATCCGGCGCGGTGCATCTGGAAAAGACCGACCGCGGCTGGATCGCTTGTCTGAACGATCTACACAAGGGCAGGCATGCGGGGCGGGCGTGGTCCGTGTTTCTGGATGTCTTTGCGGGCGCGTGCGTCGTCTTCTGCCTGACGGGGCTGGGGCTGCTGGCGCTGCACGCCTCGCGGCGCCCGATGACGTGGCCTGCGGTGGCAGCAGGGCTGCTGGTCCCTCTGCTGCTGGCGGCGTGGTTCATTCACGGGTGACAGGCCCGGACAACATCCCGGAAGGAGGCCGGTTCGATGAAGCTCAAGTGGGCGGCCCTGGCGGCCGCGGGAATGGCGCCTGCGGGCGCGGCTGCGCAGTGGCAGGCCGTGGTGGAGGTGCCGCGGATCGAAGTCGCCGAATATCACCGTCCTTATATTGCGCTGTGGGTGGAAAAACCGGACGGATCTTTTGTCACAAATCTGGCGGTATGGTACGACGTCCGGCCCAAAAAAGGCCAAGGAGAAGAGGGCACGGCGTGGCTGAAAGACCTGCGCGCATGGTGGCGGAAATCGGGGCGGGAGTTGACGATGCCGGTGGACGGCGTCAGCGGCCCCACGCGTCCTCCGGGGCGTCATGAAGCGGTGGTGAACCCTGGCCCGCTTCCAGCCGGCGAGTACGTTCTGGTGGCCGAGGCAGCCCGGGAGCTGGGCGGAAGGGAGGTTCTGCGGGCGCCGTTCCGGTGGGACGGGCGTTCGATTTCAGGCGGCCAGGCGAGGGGGAAATCCGAACTCGGGCTGGTAGAAATCCGGACAGGAAAAGGGAGGTAATTTAGGTGAAATTCCACAAATTTCACGGTCTTTTCAGGCTGGTTCTCCGGCTGGCACCCGCCGCAGCCCTGCTTGTGATGGCGCCGCAGGCTTTGGCGCACCGCTTCTGGCTGCTGCCTTCGAGCACAGTGCTGAGCGGCGCGGAGGCGTGGGTGACGGTGGATGCGGCCGTCTCCAACACGCTGTTTGTTTTCGAACACCGTCCGCTGCGGCTGGAGGGGCTCGTGGTATCCGGCCCTGGCGGCAAGCGGATCGAAGGCAGGAATCTGCACACAGGGCAGTTCCGCTCGAGCTTCGACTTGCATCTCGACACGCCGGGAACCTACCGGATCAGCATTGCGAACCAGTCCGTGATGGCCTCCTGGAAAGAGGGCGGCGAGGTGAAGCGCTGGCGCGGACCCGCCGCTGAAACGGCGAAGAATGTGCCCGCGCAGGCGGAGGAACTCCAGGTGAGCCGGAATGACATGCGGGTGGAGACGTATGTGACGCTGGGCAAGCCTGCGCGCGACGTGCTCGCGCCGGCCGGCGCGGGGCTGGAGCTGGTTCCGGAAACGCACCCGAACGACCTGGTCGCGGGAGAGGAGGCGGTGTTCGTGGTGATGCTGGACGGCAAGCCCCATGCGGGCGTCGAAGTGACCGTAGCGCAGGGCGGCGGGCGGCACGTGGAGCGCCCGTTCGAGCAGAAGCTGAACAGCGGCGAGGACAGCCGAGTGCGGGTGCGATTCCCCGCAGCAGGCTACTACTGGCTGCAGGCAGCCTCCGGCGACGCCGCGCCGGGACGCCCGGGGAGGAGGGCGACGTGCGTCCTGACGGTGGAAGTGCTGCCGCAGTGACGCGTCCGTGGCGGCGCGTGCTGATTCCCGACCTGCCCACGCCTCCGGCCATGCCGCTGGGGCCGCTGCTCGAACTGCGATGGGAGGGGCGCGCCATGGGCACGGCCTGGCGCGCCCGCGCCTTTGCGGGTCCCCACGCCGCCGCGGCGCGCGAGGAGATCCGGCGGGGGGTGGAGCGGGAGATCGATCTGGTCGTCCGGCAGATGAGCCATTTCGATCCTCACAGCGACCTCTCGCGGTACAACCGGGCGAAGCCGGGCGAATGGGTGCCGCTGCCCGCGGAGTTCTTTACCGTGTTGCGTTGCGCCGCGGAGATCGCGAAGGCAACCTGCGGCTGGTTCGATCCCACGGTGGGCGAGGCAGTCGATCTCTGGGGGTTCGGCGCTCAGGAACGTGCCGCGCCGCCATCGCCTTCCGAGCTTGCTGCTGCACGCAAGCGCAGCGGCTGGCGCCGGCTGCGGCTCGATCCGCGCCACCAAGGGGTGTTGCAGCCCGGGGGACTGCAGCTGAACCTGAGCGCCATTGCGAAGGGTTATGCGGCGGACCGCGTGGCGGAGTATCTGGAGCGGCGCGGCGTTTGCAGCGCTTTGGTGGAAATCGGAGGCGAGCTGCGGGGCTTCGGCGTCAAACCGGATGGCGACCCGTGGTGGGTGCTGCTGGAGAACCCTCCGCACGGCGCAGCAGCGCTGCCGGAGACGTTGCTGGCGCTCCACAACGTCTCCATCGCGAGCTCCGGGGACTGGGTGCGGCGGAAGATTTGCGGGCGCGCCGAGGTCAGCCACCTGATCGACCCGGGCACGTCCGAACCGCAGAAGAGAGCGGTGGCGGGCGCTTCCGTGGTCCACGAAAGCTGCATGCTGGCCGATGCGTGGGCCACCGCGTTGTCGGTGGCGCCCCCGCGCGCGGCGCTCCGGCTGGCGGACTGCTACGGGCTGTGCGCACGCACCCTGTACGAGGACGGCGACGGACTGGTGCGCGAACGGCTGAGCAGCGGGATGGAGGCAATGGCCGCCTGAGGCCTGGCCCGGCGGTCAGAAGCTCCAGACTCGACGCGGCTCACACTGCTGACAGGCGCAGCCCGGCCGGAGCCGCCGGAGCAGGGCGCACCCGATGCGGCGCAGAAGAGGCAGCCGCTCCTCGCCATCCGGTTGAGGCCGGCGCTGCGCGGCAGCGGCGAGAGGTTCGAGCTGATCCTCGCGCCAGCATCCGCACGCTGGGGCCGAAGCGGCGGCTCAAATCGGCAGTGATGCGGGCATCCACGGCGGCGGCCCGGCGGAGATCGAGGACCAGATCCCTGCCGTTCCGGATCGAGAGCGCCGTCGCAGCGACAGCCAGGATCTCCCCATCCAGGGTTGCATCCAGCGGCCCGCGGATCTCGAAGCGCAACGCCGCCGGCTCGTCATGCAGGTAGAGGGTGCCGTGGCTCACCTTTCATGAGACGCTGGCGCGGCGCAGACGGTGACAAAAAGTGTGTCACGTGAACTCTGCGCGTGCATCCTGTAAGCAGGGAGAGGTGCGCGGAAATGGCGCGAGTCGTGGTGCTGGGTGCGGGGGTGGCCGGTCATACGGCGTCCGCCTTCCTCCGCCGCTGGCTGCCGAAGCGGGATGAAGTGATCGTCGTCTCGCCAATGGCCGAATACAACTGGATCCCCTCCAACATCTGGGTGGGCGTCGGCCTGCTGAAGAAGAGCCAGGTCGTGTTTCCGCTGGCGCCGGTTTACCACAATGCCGGCATCGACTTCCGGCAGGCACGCGCCGTGGCGCTGTGGCCGGAAGGCGACGCAGAGAGCGCCTCGTCCGCGGTGGAGATCGAGTGGACGCGCGAGGATCGGAGCGGCGAGCGCGAGAAGATCCGCTATGACTTCCTGATCAACGCAACCGGGCCGAAGCTGAATTTCGAGGCTACGCCTGGCCTCGGCCCGGGCAAGCACAGCCATTCGGTCTGCACGGCGGACCACGCTGAACAGACCGCCCGGGCGTTTCTCGAAGAAGTAGAGCGGATCAGGCGGGGAGAGCACCGCAAGTTTGTGGTGGGCGTGGGGCACGGCGCCTGCACGTGCGAGGGCGCGGCGTTCGAATACATCGTCAACCTCGAGTTCGAACTGCGCGCCCACGGCGTGCGCGACCGCGCCGAGATCCTCTATCTCACCAACGAGTACGAACTGGGCGATTTCGGCATCGACGGCGTGCATATCCGCCAGGGCGGATACATCACGCCGAGCAAGATCTTCCACGAGTCCCTGTTCGCCGAACGCGGGCTCGACTGGCTGACCCGCGCCCATGTGCGCCGGGTGGAAGCCGGACGCGCCGACGTGCTGACGCTGGACGGCGAGGAGCGCGAATTGCGCTTCGACTTCGCCATGCTGTTGCCGCCGTTTCGCGGCGTCGACATGAAGGCCTATGGACGGGATGGCGCGGAGATCACAGACCGGGTTTTCGCCCCCAACGGCTTCATGAGAGTGGACGCCGACTATACGGCGAAGCCTTACGAGCAGTGGAGAGCCCGCGACTGGCCCCGCTTTTACCAGAGCCCGGCCTACGAAAATCTGTTCGCCGCAGGCATCGCCTTCGCGCCACCGCATCCGATCTCGCGGCTGCGGACGACCGCCGGCGGCGTGATGATCTCGCCGGCGCCCCCGCGCACCGGCATGCCGTCGGCGATGATCGGCAAAGCCGTGGCGGCGAGCATCGCGGACATGTTACAGGGCGCGAAGAAACCGACGCACGCCGCCTCGATGGCGGAGATGGGAGCGGCGTGCGTGGCCAGCGCAGGGGCCAACCCCTTCACGGGGACGGCAGCGTCGATCACGGTGTTCCCCATCGTGCCCGACTACGAGCGCTACCCGGAATACGGGCGTGATGTGAACTACACGTTTGGCGAGATCGGCCTGGCCGGTCACTGGATCAAGATCCTTCTGCACCACATGTTCCTCTACAAAGCCCGGCTGCGGCCGGGATGGTGGATGATCCCGGAGTGAAGCCATGAGCGAGACCGCCCCTCCGACCCGGAGCCTTCCGCCGCACCTCCGGCCCTGGTTCTATGCCACCAAGCCGACTCGGTGGACGCGCTTCTGGCGCACGTTTCTGCCGTGGCAAATCGTGCGCTTCGCTGTGATCAACCTGAAGATGATGATCCTGATCCGGCGCAGCCACCGCGGGCAGAAGCATTAACCGCCGCGCCGCCCTTCCCTTCCCTGCGCGCGGCGGGCGCGCCATGCGGGCAGCAGAAACAGCAAAGCCAGAAACAGGAAGCCGGCGCTGACGATCCACCGGAACACTGTCAGGCGGCGCCTGTGGCCGCGCAGCATGCCGCGCACGGCCAGCAGGCAAAAGCCGAGGCTGATGAGCAGATACCACAGCCCGTAGAATCCGGGCCGCCGCGCGGGATCCGGAAATGGCATTCGCCCCGATTCTACTGGGCACGCGCGCAGGGGGCAATCGAGGCGTGCGCCGCCTGCGAAGGCGTGAGAGAATGGCGGCGCGGGAGGCGCCTGCGCCTCGCGGCTGGAGGCACGCACACGCCATGAATTCCGATACCTGCTGGAGCCGGCGGCGGTGGATGTCCTGCGCTGCGGCGGCGGTTGCGGCCGCGGCTCAGACGCCGCGCCGCAGGCCCAACTTCGTCATCCTGTTCGCCGACGACCTCGGCTGGGGCGACCTCGGCTGCTACGGACACCCGCTGATCCGCACCCCGAACCTCGACCGCATGGCCGCCGAAGGCGCGCGATTCACGTCGTTCTACGCCGCCGCGCCCGTGTGCACGCCGTCGCGCGCAGGGCTGCTCACTGGTCGCTACCCGATTCGCGCCGGACAGCCCGGCAACACGGGGCCCGACACCGTGGGCGGGCTGCCCCTGAGCGAAGTACTGCTGCCGCAGGTGCTGAAGCCGCTCGGCTACCGCGCGATGGCCATCGGCAAGTGGCACCTCGGCTTCCAGCCGCGGGACTACTTGCCCGTGCGGCGCGGCTTCGACGACTGGCTCGGCTTGCCTTATTCGAACGACATGATCCCGCCGTGGGTGAGGACGGAGCGCCCCCTGCGGCTGTACCGGGGCGCGGAAGCCGTGCGCGAGGTAAGGGAGCAGGACGAACTCACGCCAATGTACACGGAGGAAGCGGTGCGGTTCATCCGTGCCAGCCAGGACCGTCCGTTCTTCCTGTACCTGGCCTATTCGATGCCGCACCTGCCGGTGAGCGCGCCGTCGCGCTTGCGCGGCCGCTCGCGCGGCGGGCTGTTCGGGGACGTGATCGAGACGCTCGACTGGAGCGCGGGCGAGATCCGAAAGGCGCTGGAAGAGACGGGCGCTGCGCGAGACACGCTGGTCGTCTTCACGAGCGACAACGGCCCGTGGCACAACCTGCCGCCGCGGATGCTGGCCGGAGGCGTCGAGCCGTGGCATACGGGCTCGGCCGGCCTGCTGAGGGGCGCGAAGGGAACCACATGGGAGGGCGGGCCGCGCGTGCCGGGCATCTTCTGGGGGCCGGGACTCGTGCAGCCGCAAACGGTGTTCGACATGGCGTCCACTCTCGATCTGCTGCCGACCATAGCGGCCCTGGCCGGCGCCAGGGTGCCAAAGGACCGCGTCCTGGACGGACACGACCTCGGCGCAACGCTGCACCGCGGTGCGCCCCCGCCCCGCCGCGAGTTCTTCTACTGCCTCGACAAGCGGCTTGAGGCCGTGCGCCAGGGCCCGTGGAAATACCGCCATGCTCCCGGCGGCACGCCGGAGCTGTTCCACCTGGAGCGCGACCCCTCGGAGCGCTACGACGCCAGCGCGCGCGAGCCAGAAGTGGTCGCGCGGCTGGCGGCGCGGCTGCGGGAATTCGCGCGGGAGATCGGGGCCGACGCGGCCAGCTGAGAATCCTGAAGCGGGCGGCGCTTACGCTAATCTGGAAAGGAAGAGGGACCTGCAATGGACGGCACGATCCGCGAGAATCAGATCCAGCTGGGCGAGCTTCCTCCGGGGCTGTTCGACCGCATTGACCGTGAAGGCAGTTTCGGCACGGACTCGGGCATTCTGCTCACGACGGTCGACAGCGTCATCAACTGGGGCCGCAAGAACTCGATCTGGCCGATGACGTTCGGCCTGGCCTGCTGCGCCATCGAAATGATGGCCATGAGCGCCTCGCGGTTCGACGTGGCGCGCTTCGGGGCCGAGGTCTTCCGCGGCAGCCCGCGGCAGGCGGATCTGATGATCATCGCCGGGCGCGTGTCGAACAAGATGGCGCCGGTGGCGCGGCAGCTCTACCAGCAGATGCCGGAGCCGAAGTGGGTGATCTCGATGGGCGCGTGCGCGACGTCGACGGGCGTCTTCAACAACTACGCGCTGATCCCCATCAACCAGGTGATCCCGGTAGACGTCTATGTGCCGGGCTGCCCGCCGCGTCCGGAGCAGCTGATCTATGCGCTGATGCTGCTGCAGAAGAAGATCCAGCAGCAGCGGGGCGTGGTGAAGGAAGTGCTGAATCTCGGCTGAGGACGGCCGAAAAGAGGGTTGGCGAGGGCGCGGCCCCGGGCCGCGCCCTTCGCATTTTTCTTCAAAAACCGAACCCTCCTGACCGATGCGGGAGACAGGAGCGGGGCACGCTCGGGAAGGAGGCGCACCGTGGAGATCCGCAGAGTAGATACGATCGGCGAGCTGCCGGCGCTGGCTCCGGTGAGCCCGCTGACGCCGGAGCTCCGGGCTGAGCAGGCGGAGTTGATCCATGCCGTGGAGAAGCTGAACCAGGCGAAGGTGTTCGGCGAGAAAAGCGAACTGACCTTCAGCGTCGACCGGGAGACGCGGCGTCCGGTGATGAAAATCGTCGACCGCGAGACGCAGGAGGTGATCCAGCAGATCCCGCCGGAATACGTGCTGCGCCTGGCGGCGGAGTTCGATAACTGACAGCAGCGGGAAAAGATCGAGGCGTGCAGGAAAGGCAGGCATGACACTGAACCCTTATCGCGACCATCTGGCGGAGCGTGTGCTGGGCGCCGACCCCGTGGATCTGATCGTGCTGATGTACGAGGAGCTGGTGAAGTCGGTAGGGGAGGCGCGGCGGCATCTGGCCGCCGGCTCACCGCGAGAGCGGGCAAAGGCGGTAAGCCGGGCCATGGCGATCCTCGCCGAGCTGGTACAGGCCGTGGATGCCAAGGCCGATCCCGCTCTGGCGGAGAACCTCCTCCGGCTCTACGGGTTCATGATCGAACGCCTGCAGGCGGCCCACGCCGCCCAGCAGGACGTGCCGCTTACGGAATGCGAGCGCGTGGCGAGGACGCTTCTGGAGGGCTGGCGCGGCATCCGGACCGCGCAGCCGGAGGAAACCGCCCCGCTGCCTGCGGCCGTATTTGAGGCACCCACCGTCAGCGCCCTCGGCTAGCTTGACACACAGGCTCGCCTCAGCCGATCACGTCCCGCAGCCTTCCCCCGGCAGCATCCAGGCGCCGCTCCGCCTCCTGGCGGCTCACGCCCAGACGAGCCATCACAATGGCCGTCCGCAAGTCCATCCCCGCCCCTTCCAGGGCCGCAGCCGCACGCGCCCGGTCCACCTCCGCCACCGCCATGATGATCCGCTGCGCCCGGTCCACCAGTTTCTCGTTGCGCGGCTGCACATTCACCATCAGGTTCGAATACACCAGCCCGAGCTTCACCATCACGCCGGACGAAATCATGTTCAGCACCATCTTGGTGGCGGTGCCCGCTTTCAGCCGCGTCGATCCGCCGATCACCTCCGGTCCGGTGGCCACTTCCACCGGATAGCGGACGTGGCGCGAGAGTTCCGCCTCGCGGCAGCAGGCGATGCCGCCCGTGGCGGCCCCCATGCTGGATGCCGCATCCACAGCGCCCAAAACATAGGGGGTGCGGCCGCTGGCGGCGATCCCCACCAGAAAATCCGCCGGGGTGAACCCGGCGCGCGCGAGGTCTTCCGCGCCCGCCTCCGGACGGTCTTCCACGCCTTCTACGGCATGGCGCAGGGCGTAGTCGCCTCCGGCGATCAGCCCCGTCACCAGATCCTCGGGCACGTTGAACGTGGGCGGACATTCGCTCGCGTCCAGCACGCCCAGCCTGCCGCTGGTGCCCGCGCCGATGTAGAAGAGCCTGCCGCCGGCGCGCAGCGCCGCCGCCGCGCCGTCCACCAGCCGGGCGATGGCGGGCAGAGCGCGCTCCACGGCGTGAGCCACCGTCTGGTCTTCGCGGTTGAACACGGCCAGCATCTCTTCCGTGGAGAGCGTGTCCAGCCCCTCGGAGCGGGGATTCAACTGTTCTGTATCGAGGCGGGAGAGATCGGGCGAATCGGGCATCGCCATTTCATGATGGCGGCTGGCGGAGGCGAAAAGCAAAGGCCGGGCAGCAGACGCCGCCCGGCCGGAAAGGAGGTGGCTGTGGAGAGCTCAGGCCTGGAAGCTGGAGCCGCACCCGCAGGTGGACTTCACGTTGGGGTTGTCGAACTTGAAGCCGGAGCCTTCCAGCGTCTCGACATAGTCGACGCTCGCGCCGTCCAGGTAGAGCATGCTGGCCTGGTCGATGAAGAGCTTCAGGCCATCGAAATCGTAGGTCTTGTCGAGCAGCCCCGGGTTGTTCTCGAAGGCCATGGAATAGGTGAATCCGGAGCAGCCACCGCCGACGACAGCGATGCGGAGCCCGGCCGGTTTGGGATCCTGCATGTCGAGGATTTCCTTGACCTTGTGGATGGCGGTGGGGGTGAGCGTGATCATGAGAAGCTCCGAACCTCCTACGAATTTGTCCTGATTTGAATTGTAGCACGGCCGGCAAACGGCCGTTCCATTCCAAGAGATGCTTGCTGTCGCGGTTTGGCTTCGGGGATCTGCTATGGTAAGGGAAGCTTGGCCCGGGCGATTGCGCGCCGGGGCCGGGCGGGCCAGTATTCTGCTGAAACCGCATGGGTTGGGTGCGCGTCGATCCAGTGTATGAGCGGACACGCTGGCGTCCTCCCATTCCCGGCGGGCGGTAGCCGCGCCCCCGCAGCGGCGCAGGACAGGACGCGAGTGGAGAGCCGTCTGACAGAGGAGGCCGTCCTCGTACGGCGTATACAGGAGCGGGACGAAGCAGCGTTTCGCGAACTGGTGGAACGCTACCAGAACAAGGTCTATTCGATCATCTACGGCATCCTGCGCAATCACAACGACGCCGAGGACATCGCCCAGCAGGTCTTCACCAAGATCTATTTCTCTATTGGCAACTTCGACTTCCGCAGTTCGCTGCTGACCTGGATCTACAAGATCACGGTGAACGAGTGCTATGACTACTTGCGCAAGCGCCGCGTGCGCAAGCTGGTCTACGAGAGCGACCTCGGCGATGAGGAAGGCGTCAACATGGAGCGCAGCGAGCCGGATCAGGCGCCGCTGATCGACGAACGGCTGGAGCGGCGGGACCTGGCTCTGAAGTTGCTGGCCAAACTCGGCGAGGAAGACCGGCAGTTGATGCTGTTGAAGGAAGTGGAAGGCCACTCGGTGGAAGAGCTGGCGCGGATGACGGGCATGAACGAGAACACCATCAAGGTGAAGCTGTTCCGCGCGCGCCAGAAACTGCTGAAAGCGGCGCAACGTCTCACCCATGGGAAAGGTTTGCGGCCG
The DNA here is from genome assembly GCA_037446555.1 of Acidobacteriota bacterium. Classification (GTDB taxonomy): domain Bacteria; phylum Acidobacteriota; class Terriglobia; order Bryobacterales; family Bryobacteraceae; genus JANWVO01. Next base: position 6,574 of record JBBIIK010000044.1, on the reverse strand, counting down.
GCAGAGGAACGTGAATCGTGATGGGAGCGCCCGTAAACACGGCGGCAGGCGAGCGGCGCAGAGCCGCACAGATGGCAGGCGCTTCAGGTATGATTGGCAAAGCGAAGGGAGCGTGCCCGTGGCGAGCGGGCGCCGGGCGTCGGAAGGCGCCCGCAAGGAGACTCCCGGCTTCGCCGGCTCGTTATCAATTGGACTTGAGGGAAGACGGAAATGCACGAGCCAGTGGTTGAAGGGCTGGAAGAATATCTGGCGGGCGAAGCGCGAGGCGTGCGGCTGGCCGCGATCGAACAGCATCTGGCCGGGTGCGCCGACTGCCGCGGAGCCGTGGAAGCGTTGCGCGCACAGCAGCAACTGCTGCGCGAGCTGCGCACCCCCGTTGTCACAGGGCCCGCGCCGGGCTTTTACGCCCGCGTGATGGAGCGGATCGAGGCGCAGCGGACCAGATCGATCTGGTCGATCTTCCTGGAACCCGCGTTCAGCCGCCGCCTGAGTTACGCCTCTCTGGCGCTGCTGGTAGCGCTGAGCGCGGCGGTCTGGTCGGGCGGCGGAGAGGCGGTGGTGGACGAGGGCAACCCGATGGTGGTGATCGCCACGGAGTTGCCCGAGGCGCCGGGGCTCGATCCCGGTCATGACCGCTCCGTGGTACTGACGCATCTGGTGAGCAGGAACGGCGCTGGCGAGGAGGTGCCCACGCTGCCTGTGTCATCGGATTGAAACGGGGGATGCGAATGTGAGCGTGCGAGGAGCAGCAGCGGATTGCGGGCCTACCTGGCACACGCCCCGGGTGCTGGCCGTGCTGTTGTTGGTGTTCCTTTGCGGCGCGGCATCTGGCTCCCTGGCCACGCGGATGTTTGCTCCCCGGTTGCCGGCGGCGGCGGCGTGGAGCGCGGGCGGGCGCGAATGGACGCTGGACCTGATGAAAAAAGAACTGGAACTCACGCCCGATCAAGCGGCGGAGATCGAAACAGTTCTCGATGAGTTTGTTCTGTACTACCAGAACCTGCAGGGCCAGATGGATGATTTCCGCGCCGAGGGCAAGAAGCGCATCCTGCGCACGCTGACACCGGAGCAGCGCAAGAAGTTCGAAAAGATGGTGGGCAAGCTGAACGCGAAACTTCGCTGAGCTGCCTCCCTTCCTCCTCCTGTTCGCCTTCCGCGAGTCTCCGATGGGTCGTCACGCCCCGGATGGCGCAGAATCCTTGTAATGTGGGATTGGTGCCGTATGAGATACATCGCACTTGTTCTGATTCTGTTGCTGGCAGGTGTCGCCGTGACCGGGGCGCAGCAGGCGACGAATGATGACCAGATCTACGATCTGGTCCGCCGGCGGCTGGCAGGCGATCCGGACGTGAAGGGCGGCGCCTTTGACATCACGGTGTCGAATGGAGTGGTGACGCTCAAGGGAACGGTGAGGTCGGAGAAGGCGCGGAAGAAAGCAGACAAGCTGACGCGCAAAGTGAAGGGCGTCAAGGACGTCGTCAATCAGCTTGTGGTCAAGCCGGCGGGGCTGTAGCGCATGGACGACTGGAGCCTGAGACCGGTCGGCGTGGTGCGCTGCAGTGTCGGCGAGCGGAAGCAGATGCCGGTATGGGGCGTGCCGGCGGAGATCGAGATTCACCCCGAGTACGAAGCGGCGCTGCACCGGATCGAAAAGCACACGCACGTGTGGGTTTTCGGCTGGCTGGTACAGGGCAAGCCGGAGCGGGACGTTTTGCAGGTGACGCCGCGCGGCGTCACCGACACCGGCCCCGAGGGGCTGCACGGCGTCTTTGCCGTGCGGTCTCCGGCGCGGCCCAACCCTGTGGGGCTCACCGCGGCGCGTCTGCTGGGCCGCGAAGGGCGGCGGCTGCACATCGACAGGCTGGACTTCCTCGACGGCACTCCGGTGATCGACATCAAGCCGTACTTCATCAACCGCGACCTGATCTTCAGCGCAGGGGGACGGCAGGTGGGCAAGCCGCGCTCGCGCGAGGACCTGCGCGAGAGCCTGCTGGTGCAGGCCGTACAGTTCCACGGGGAACGCAACCCGGAGCTCGAACTGGGCGTGCGCATCTTCGAGCACTACCGCGCGGCAGTGCATGACATGAACGATCCCGGTGGCTACCGGATCGAGGCGCCGCTGTGGCGTCCCGTGCTCTGCGACGCCTTTCAGGGCATGACGCGCGTGACGCTGGGGCGCGGAACGCTCCGGCTATGCGAAGAGGACGCAGTGCGGATCGACAGGCGCGCGGAATACGCGTTGCGGCCCGCGTTGCCACCGAACGTGCTGGAAGCGCCTGACGAGGAGCTGTTCGAATTCCGGCCCCTCGGCGGTTGAGCCTCAGGCGAGCATCTTCTGGACCACCGCGCCGTGGACGTCGGTGAGGCGGAAGTCGCGCCCCATGTGGCGGTAGGTGAGGCGCGTGTGGTCGAAGCCGAGGCAGTGGAGGATGGTGGCCTGCAGGTCGTGGACGTGCACGGGGTCTTCGACGACGCTGAAGCCGAGCTCGTCGGTCTTGCCGATGACCTGCCCGCCGCGGATGCCGCCGCCGGCGAGCCACATGGAATAGGCCACCGGGTGGTGGTCGCGCCCGTAGCTGTCCTGGCTGGCGGTATTGCGGATTTCGACGATGGGCGTACGGCCGAACTCGCCGCCCCAGACCACGAGCGTGGAATCGAGCAGCCCGCGCTGCTTCAGATCCTGGATGAGCGCCGCGGCGGGCTTGTCGGTGCGGCTGCAGTTTTTCTGAAGGTCGCGGTTCAGATAGGTGTGCTGGTCCCAGCTGGCGTCCATCATGAGGACGAAGCGCACGCCGCGCTCCACGAGCCGGCGCGCGAGGATGCAGTTGGTGGCGAACTGCCGGGTGACGGGATCGTCCAGCCCGTACATTTCGCGGATGTGACTGGGTTCTGAACTGAGATCGGCCAGCTCCGGGGCTGCGGACTGCATGCGCCAGGCGAGCTCGTAATTGGCGATTCGCGAGGCGATCTCCTGATCGCCGGTTTCTGCCAGGTGTTCGCGGTTGAGGTCGCCAGCGAGGTCGAGCGTCTCCCGCTGCGTTTCCGGCGAGACGCCGGGCGGGTTGGAGAGATAGAGGATGGGATCGCCGGAGTTGCGCAGCAGAGTGCCCTGATAATGGGAGGGCAGAAATCCGCAGGAGAAATTCGAGGCGCCGCCGCTGGTGCCGACGCCGGAGCTGAGGACGACGAAGCCGGGCAGGTTCTTGGATTCGCTGCCCAGCCCGTAGAGGACCCACGCGCCCATAGTGGGGCGCCCGAGCTGGATGGAGCCGGTGAACAGCAGCGCCTGCCCAGGGTGGTGGTTGAAGGCGTCCGTCTGCATGGAGCGGACCAGGCAGATGTCGTCGGCGCAGGAGGCGATGTGCGGGAGGAAGTCGGAGAACTCGATGCCGCTCTGCCCGTGCGGGCGGAAGACGCGCGGGCTCGGCAGGATCTTGGCGTCTTTCTTGGTGAAGGCGAGGCGTAATTGCGAGGCGAGCGAATCGGGCAAGGGCTGCCCCGCGTATTTCTGAAGGGCGGGCTTCGGATCGTAGAGATCCATCTGGCTGGGCGCGCCTTCCATGAACATGAAGATCACGTTCATCGCTTTGCCGGGGAAATGAGGCTTCTTCGGAGCGAGCGGATTGGAGGAGTCCGCGGTGCGCCCTTCGGCAGCGAGGAGATCCGCCAGCCCCATCATTCCGATGCCGCAGGCTACCTCCTTGAGGAACCGACGGCGGTGGCGCAGTGCAAGGAAATCGGGTGTCTGCATGGCCGGGCTCACTCCCTGGTGATGAATTCCTCGAGGTTCAGAAGGGCGCGGGCGGCGCTGGTCCAGACGGCGTGCTCAGGCGCGAGCGGCAACAGGCGGGATGCTTCGCCAGAGCGCCCGGCAAGCGCGGAGGCGTGCTGCTCCAGGAACCGCTCCATGCGTTCCCGCTCGCGCCCGGAAGGCGTGCGGCCCAGAACCAACCGGAATGTCCGGTCGATCCGCTCTTCCGGCCTCGCCTCCCGGATCACGCGCATGGCCAGAGCCTGCGCGGCTTCAAAGAAGACGGGATCATTCAGCAGGTTCAGCGCCTGCAAGGGCGAATTCGAGCGGCGGCGGCGGGCGCAGGCGGTGAACGAATCAGGTGCGTCGAAGTTGACCAGCATGGGGTAGGGCGCAGTGCGCTGATAGAGGATGTACATGCCGCGGCGGTAGCGCGCGGGGCCCTCGTCCTCAACCCACTTGACGCTGTTGGCGTAACCCAGCTCCGCAACCCCCTTCGGTTGTGGCGGGCGGACGCTGGGGCCGCCGACCTGAGTATTCAGCAAGCCCGAGGCAGCCAGAAAGGCATCGCGAATGTTCTCCGCCTGGAGGCGCAGGCGGTTCTGGCGCGCCAGCAGCCGGTTCTCGGGGTCCTTGTCGAGCAAGTCCCGCCGTACGTGCGAACTCTGCCGGTAGGTGGCGCTCGTGACAATCAGGCGCACGATGCGCTTGACGCTCCAGCCCTGATCCCGGAATTCGGAGGCCAGCCAGTCCAGCAGCTCCGGGTGCGAAGGCGGTTCTCCTTGCGTGCCGAAATCCTCGCTGGTTTTTACCAAACCTGTACCGAAAAACTCCTGCCAGATCCGGTTCGCCACAACACGGGCCGTCAGCGGATTTTCACTGGAAACGAGCCAGCGGGCGAGCGTCAACCGGTTACGCGGGGCATCCTTGGGCAGCGGCGGAAGAAAAGCGGGAACACCCGGCTCGACGGGGAGCCCGCGGGCGCGGAAATCACCCTTGAGAGCGATGTAAGCTTGCGGTGGGGGATCGAGTTCGAACATCGTCATCGCCTGGGAAAGCCGTGGATATTCGGCGTCCAGCTTGTCCAGGCGGCGGCGGAAATCGGCGAGGCAGCGGATCCTGTCGATGTCGCGGTCCGGCTTCATGGGGCCTGGATGGCGCACAAACCAGTAAAATACGGCTTCATTTTCTTTCTCCGTGCGATTCTTTTTCCCTTTTCGCAGCAGATATTCGAAGCGGTCCAGCATCGGCCGGCTATTGGAAACTGCAAAGTCCCAGTCCGGATCTTTCCCGGGATTGTCCATCGTCCAGCGGATTTTTTCTTCCCACTCCTCCTGGAGGGCCTCCACGTCGAACTCGCGGATCAGGGCGGCGCGTTTTTCCAGATATTCGGGCCGGCGGCGCATCCAGGGGCCGTATTCTCCGGGAAGGGGAGCGTCGATGTTGGCCTCTTCGCTGCGGTTGAAGAAGGCGAAGAGTTGATAATACTCCTTCTGATTGAGCGGGTCGTACTTGTGATCGTGACACTGGGCGCAGCCGGCCGTGAGGCCGAGCCAAGCGGTGGCTGTGGTGTTGGTGCGGTTGACGAGCTGCTCGAAACGGCTTTCTTCCGGATCCGTGCCGCCTTCGCGGTTGGTGAGGGAATTGCGGTGGAAGCCCGTGGCGATACGTTTTTCCGACGTGGCGCCCGGCAGAAGGTCGCCGGCCAGTTGTTCGATGGTGAACTGATCGAAGGGCATGTCGCGGTGGAAGGCTTCGATCACCCATTGCCGCCACCGCCACGCCCACGGGCGGACGAGGTCTTTCTCCAGCCCGTCGCTGTCGCCGTAGCGGGCGACGTCGAGCCACGCGCGGGCGCGCTGTTCCGCGTAATGGGGTGATGCGAGCAGACGCTCGACAGCTTGTTCATAGGCGTCGGGGCGGGAATCGGACAGGAACGCCTGGACCTCTTCGGGCGTTGGAGGAAGCCCGGTCAGATCCAGCGAGACTCGCCTGAGCAGGGTGGTTCTCGAGGCTTCCGGCGAGGGCGCGATTCCTTCACGCTCCAGCCGGGCGAGCACGAAGCGGTCGATCGGGTTCTTGACCCAGGAGCGCAGCGTGACGTCCGGCAATGGCGGACGAACGATCGGGCGGAACGACCAGTGCGCCTGCACAGGCGTTGCAGGCTGGACGGACGGCTGCTGTTTCTTCGGATCTTGCGGCCATTCAGCGCCGTTCTGGATCCACGCGCGGAGCACGCCGATCTCGGCCGGTGTGAGCGGCGGGCCGACTGGCGGCATGCGAAAGCCGTTCTTCGTGCTGGTCACCCGCTGGATGAGCTTCGATTCTTCCGGCTTGCCCGGCAGGATGACGGGTCCTGAGTAGCCTCCCGCGAGCGCCGCCTCGCGGTCGTCGAACCGGACGCCGTTCTGCGACAGGGCGGCGTTGTGGCACGGAGTGCAACGCTTGGCGAGCAGGGGTTCGACGTCACGGCGGAAATCGGGAGCCGTCTGGCCCAGGACGGCCAAGGTCGAAATGCAGAGAAGGTACAGCCCAGCCGCGCCCCTCATGGTTGGCCCTATTCTATCTCAAGCTCCAGGAACCGGCAGCCGGAGGAAGGCAAGACTGTCGGTAGCATGTGAGTTGTCCGGTTGAATTAGCAAGTGAATTGTCCGGTCGAACGGCGGCTGGGGAAGGCTAGAGGATGTGGAAGCGAGCCAAGAGCATTTCCCGGCCGCGGAGATGGAACGGGCAATGAAGATACAAGAGGTCATTCTGAAGGCGATGGCCGGCAAGCTGAAGTGGTGGGAGGCGGCCGAGATCCTCGGCGTGAGCGACCGGACG
>JBBIIK010000043.1:0-32076 GCA_037446555.1 Acidobacteriota bacterium | reverse complement strand
CAGACCTCCGGGATTTCACGCTTTGGGCCAGGATTGAGGACCAGGAGCAGGCTGTTGACCTGCTCCCTCAATCCCGGCCCTGGAACGGCGCTCCAGTTGCGTCCCCGCAGAGCTCTATCCTCCGTCCAGGTGGCTGCAGCTTGGCGGAACTCGACCCCGCCAGGCAACAGCGGACAATTCACTTGCTAGTTAGACCGGACATCTTGACATGCTACCGACAGCGGAGGAAGGCAAGACTGGCTGTGCGGCGCGCATGGATCCGCGGTTCGGGGTTTCGCCGCCCCACGCGGAGGGGGCGGCAGGGAAGCCCGGGTCGAAATTGCCCCCGAAGCCGGGAATCAGTCCCGGGAGGCTCATGTTGTGAGCCTGTGTGCCGCTTAGTCTGCTGGCATGAGGTTATCCACTCGAAATCCCCGGATCGCTTTGGCGCTGTTGCTGGGGGTTGCCGGCATGGTATGTCCGCCTGCGCTGGCGCAGCTGCAGGCGAACTCGGCCCACGTCAATCTCTACTTCGCGCAAGTCGCCGACGGCGCCTTCGAGGGCGGGCGGTGGCAAACTGCGTTGACATTCGTGAACTCGAACGCCACCGATGCGCTGGCAGAGATCCGCTTCTTCGGCTCCGGCGGCGGGCCCTTGGCCGTGGATCTCGGCGACGGACTGAAGGACCGGCATCCGATCGTGGTGCCCGCGGAAGGCGCCCTGGCTCTGGCAAGCATCCCCACGGGGCTGCCAGTTCGCTCCGGCTGGGCGCGCGTTTATTCGAATGTTCCGCTGGTGGGTAGCGCCTCGTTCCGACTGTGGCTGGGAGACCGCGCCGTGCAGGAGGTCACGGCGCCGCCGACGCTGCCGACGACGCTGTACTTCTCCTACGCGAACCGGCAACTGGGCGTGGCGATCGTCAACCCCAACAACCGCATCTTGTCCGTGCTTTTGCGTTACTCCACCGCGAGCGGAGGGACCTCCGAACCCGTGCGCGTCACTCTTCCTCCCTACGGCCACACGGCGTTCAACGCCGCCGACAAGTTCCCTCAGGCGGGGTTCGAGGACGCCATGTTCAGCATTGTGGGCGAAAACCTGCCGGGGGACGAATTCCTCGCATGGACGATGAACGCCGATGCGAGCGGCACGTTCTCCAGCCTGCCGCCGGGCAACGTCTCTCCTCCGATCTCCCACTGGGACAGGATCTGGAACGTGTACCAGCGCGTGCTGAACTTCGCCCAGGACACAGGCTTGATTACGACACGGCCGCGGCTCAGAATCCTGTATGACCGCCAAGTGAACGCCTACGCCCGGGACGGGACGGAAGTGGGCATCTACATGGGGCTTTCCGAGCTGCTCGGCGACAGCGACAGCGAGCTCGCATTTGTAGCTGGACATGAGCTCGGGCACATCCTGCAGCAGCGCACCGGGGTCCGCCTATGGTACGCGGAAAATGCAGAGCTGGACGCCGACATCTGGGGCACGCTGTTCGCCATGGGCGCGGGCTATGACGCCTACGCGGCGGCAGGCAGCCTGGCGAAACTGGCGATGGCCACCGGGCGGGCGGGGCTGGCGCAGCAAGTGTTCGAGGACATCGCCTTGGCCGACGCGCACCGCTCCTTCAACACGCGGCTGGACGCGGTCTATGATTTCCTCACGCTGCTGTGCGCGAGCGACATCGGCCGCCCGTTCTGCCAGAAATACAAGCGGATCCTGCACCCGCACCTGCCGGACTCGGCGCCGCTGAACTTGAGGGAACTGCAAGAAAAGGGCTACCGCATTCCCGACCTCTCGCAGGCATTCCCGATGCTGCGAAAGCCGTCGCAGCCGGAGAAGGCTGCCGAGCGGGACCGGTAGCCGGAATCCGTACGGCTCCGCGCCATAACGCGAGGCCCGCCGGCCCGTCCGGGGCTGGCGGGTTTCCTATTGCTTGATGACGGTGCCGTCGCGGCGGCGGACTTCGCCCCAACCGCCATTCAGGCGCTGGCGCTCGCCTTTTTCGCCGTATCCGTAAGGGTATTTCTTCGCCGCCGCCTCGTTCACTTCGATGCCCCAGCCGGGCGCCTCGTTCGCGTAGAAGTAGCCGTTCTTCAGCACAGGGCAGCCCTGGAAGACCTCGCGCACGGGCTCGGGGAAGGAGACGCTCTCCTGGATGCCGAAGTTGTAGCAGGCCAGATCCAGCGTGATGTTGGCCATATGGCCCACAGGCGAGACGTCGCCCGGGCCGTGCCAGGCCGTCTTGACGCCCATCAACTCCGCCATCGCGGCGATCTTGCGGCACGGAGTGAGGCCGCCGGCTTGCGAGACATGGATGCGGATGTAGTCGATCAGCCGGTCGCGGATCAGCGGCGTCCACTCGTGCGGGCTGTTGAAGAGCTCGCCCATCGCGATGGGCGTCGAGCACTGCTGGCGGATGATGCGGAACCACTCGATGTCTTCCGGCGAGAGCGGGTCTTCGAGGAAGAAAAGGCGGAAGCGTTCGCACTCCTTGCACATGCGCACAGCCTGGATGGGCGAGATGCGTTCGTGCACGTCGTGCAGCAGCTCCACCTCGTCGCCGAGCTCCTTGCGCGCGGTCTCCAGCAGCTTCAGGGCGCGGCGGATGTAGTCTTCCGGTTCGAAGACGGGCGCGTCGTGCAGTTTTTCGACCTGCGCGGCGCCGCCGCCCGCGCCGTAGCCCGCCTGCCCGGGCACGCCCACCTGCACGCGGATGTGGCGGAAGCCCTGCGCCATGAGCTTGCGCGCGCTGTCGATGACTTCGGGGATCTCACGCCCGCTGGCATGGCCATAGCAGTCGGCCGCCTCGCGGCACTTGCCGCCAAGCAGCTGATAGACGGGCATGCCCGCCATGCGGCCCTTGATGTCCCACAGGGCCTGGTCCAGGCCGCTGATGGCGTTGTTCAGCACGGGGCCGTTGCGCCAATAGGAGGAGTTGTACATGGCCTGCCAGAGGTCGTCGATGCGGTCGGCGGGCTTGCCGAGCAGGAACGGGCGCAGGTAGCGCTCGACGGCGGCGACGACGAGATCGGCGCGCTGCGTGTAGGTGGCGCAGCCATAGCCGTACAGCCCGTCCTGGCCGGTGAGGACCTTGACGACGGTGAGCCGGAGCCCCTGCGGGGCGGTAGCGATCACCTGGACGTCACGGATCTTCGGGGAGGGAAGGGCGCGCGTGGCGCGGGCGGCGGCTTCCTGGGCCTTCGATTCGCGCGCCGCCAGCGGGGCGGCGGCAAGAACGCCAAGCAGGCTGCGGCGTTTCATGGCATCACCTGCCTCCGCGGTCTTCGAGCATCCTTTTCAGGCTTTCGATTTCACGCCCGATCCGCCGCTCGCGGCTGACGAGCGTGAGGACATACACGGCAAGAATCGCCCAGACTGCAATCAGCCCGTAGGCGAGAAACTGAAAATTCCTTGCGGCTGCGTCCCCCATGAGGCAAGGCTCCTTTCCGGTTAAATGGTGTGAGCTTCCCGCCGCAGCGCGTCGAGTTCCAGGCGGCGGCTTTCCTGTTTCATCCGCACCGCCACCAGAATGACGGCGAGCATCAGCAGCGGAACCCAGTTGCTGTAAAGCATGGCGCGGTAAGCGGCGTCCATCTTCCCCTCCCCGTACAGGACGGGCTGCGGGTGCTGCGTGCGGAACCACTTGATGGAGAAGAAGACGAAGGGCACGGCGGTGAAGCTGAGAATGGAGAGCACGGCGGAGAGGCGCGCCCGCTGCGCGGGCTCCTCGATGGCGCGGCGCAGGACCAGGTAGCCGGCATAGAGGAGCCAGCAGACCAGCATCGAGGTGAGCCTCCAGTCCCATGTCCACGAGATGCCCCAGATGATCCGCGCCCAGATCATCCCGCTGACCAGGTTGGCGGCGCCGAAGGCGAGACCCACCTCGGTTGTGGAGACGGCCAGCGCATCCCATTGCATCCGCCCGGATTTCAGATAGGAAATCGAGGCGATCAGGGCCGCAAAAAACGCCAGAAAACAGGTGAATGCGGCGGGAACGTGAAAGAAAATGATGCGGAAAATCGCGCCCTGAAACGCCTCGTCCGGCAGGTTCACGAGCATCACATAAATGTTTCGGGCCAGCAATAGAGCGGCGAGAACGCCCAGAGTATAAAGGACTTTTTCTCTCATCGGCTCATCCGATCAGCACGGTCTCCACGAGCGCGACCGAAAGCGCAGTAAAGATGATATCGAATCCCACGAGCATGCGCAGCCAGGCGGTCTGGTCGCCGGTGGGCGCCTGGCCAGCCACCAGCGCCGTGGTGAGCTGCATGGCCGCCATCAGGCAGGGGATCAGCATCGGGTAGACGAGCATCGGCAGCATCAGCTCGCGAAGCCGCAGGTTCACAGTGAGGGCGGAAAACATGGTGCCGATCACAGTGATGCCCCAGGTGGCGAGCAGCAGCACCAGCGCCAGCCACGCCGGCTGGCGCGCCCAGTCGACGTTGTAGAAGACGCCGAAGACGGGCAGGCACACGATTTCGATACCGAGCAGCAGGAGCCAGTTGGCAAGAGCTTTTCCGAGGAACAGGGCGGAGGCGGGCACCGGGCTGGTGACCAGCACGTCCAGGCAGTCGTTTTCCAATTCGCGGGCGAAGCTCCGGTTCAGCAGCAGCGCGCCGGCGAAGGCGAAGACCAGCCACAGCAGCCCGCCGCTGATTTCGCGCGTCAGCTCGGCGGTGGGATCGAAGGCGAAGCTGAACAGCAGGAGGATCACAAGGGCGAACGAGAGCGAGGCGTTCAGCGCCTCCTTGGTGCGCAGCTCGCTGCGGAGATCCTTGGCGGCGATATTCCAGACCTGGCGGAGATAGCGCATCAGGAGTCCCCGTAGGTCCGGTAAAGGTAGCCGGGGTCTTCGAGCATTTCAGATGTTCTCTCGCCCGAATGGGCGAGTCTGCCGCGGACGATCAGGGCGACGTGCGTGGCCAGCTCCAGCGCCTCGCGCAACTGGTGGGTGGACATGACGATGGTCGAGCCAGAGGCCAGTGATTCGCGCAGCAGGCCTTGCAGCAGCGCGATGGCGCGGTCGTCGAGCGCTGTGAAAGGCTCGTCGAGCAGCAGCAGCGACGGGCGGTGGAGGAAGGCGCGGGCGACGGCGAGCCGCTGGCGCATGCCGCGGGAGAACTCCCGCACCAGCCCGTCGCGAACGCGTTCGAGCCCGGTCCGCTCCAGCCATTCCAGCGCCGCCTGGTGTGGGCGGTCCAGCCCGTAGAGCGCGGCGAAGAGGCGGAGATTTTCGTAGGCGGAGAGCTCGTCGTAAATGCCGATGCCGTGGCCGAGGACGCCGGTGGCGCGGCGGACTTCCGTGGAAAGGCAATCCTTGCCGAGCACCCGCACCGCGCCCCGGCTCGGGCGCGAAAGTCCTGCGAGAATGCGCAACAGGGTGGTCTTGCCGGCGCCGTTGCGGCCGAGCAACGCGACACAGGCGCCGCGCGGAACCTCGAAAGAAATGGTGCGCAGGGCGGGGAAATCGCCGTAATACTTCCAGACGCTGTCGACGGCGAGCGCAGTCATCGGGCGGGGCGTTTTCCGGCTGATGCGGAGCGGATCCACTGGGCCCAGAAGGTGAGCGCCAGGAAGGCGGCGATCAGCGCCAGAGCCGTTTTCCACCAGCGTTCATAGCCGGGTGGGAGAATGCGCTCGATGCGCGGACCGTCCTCTTCCGTCTCGCTCGCCGGGGGCGTCTGCGGCAAGACGCCCGTGCCGTTCAGGCGGATTTCGTACGCGTTGCCTTCGATGTCGAAGATGGCGGCGCGGGTGGAAGGCTCCTGGCCAACCGGCTTGAGCGCGGCGCTTTCGGCGGTGATCCCCTCCGGCACAACAAGCCGCACCGGGCCGGGCGGGTGGAGGATCCGGCCCTTGAGCACGGTGGGATTCTGCGCCGGGAATTTGTAGCTGATGTCGAAGCGCGTTTCGCCGCCGGGTTTGACGGGAAAGTCCAGGGCGAAGAGCCCGGCACGCAGGCGGCGCGGTTCGCGCTCCACGGCTACGCTGCCTGGCGAGGTGGCGCGCACGCGGACGTTGGCGCCCGCCTCGGGCGGAGCAGTGAACTGCAAAGTGCCCTTGTCGGGATCGTTCCAGGCGACGTTGGTGGAATTGTCGAACAAAACGGTCTCGTTGACCACGCATTCCTTGCCGTCGCTTTCAACGAGGATCATGTGCTGCGAGACGCGGACATCGGGCACGCGGGGAGCGGATTCGAAGACCTCGATCCGGATGTCCGCGCCGCCGTCCACCGGGCGGGAGTAGCTGACGCCCTTGTAAATGGCCTGCAACAGCATCGCTCCGGACTCCTGCGTGCGGATGGTGAAACGGCCGTCCGGCCCGGTTCGGGCGCTGCCCGCCGGACTCATGCCCCCCTGCCCCATGCGGGTTACATGAACCAGGACGCCGGGCTGCGGCTGGCCCGTGGTGCGGTTGACGACGAGGCCGGCGATGTCGGCCCACGCGGGCAGCACGGCCAGCAGCAGAAGCGAAGCGCGCATCATTGGGCGCCTCCCGTCATCGGCTTGCCGCATTCGCCGCAGAACTTGAGCGGCGTTTCGAACTTCGCGCCGCAGTGCGGGCACGCCGTGCCGGCTGCGGGCGGCTGCGGCTTCGGCGCCTGCTTTGGCTGGACAGCCGGGGGCTTCCCGCCGGCCTGAATGCGTTCCAGTTCCGCGTTGACGCGCGCCAGTTCCGCCTGCAGCGGGGCCTTGGCCTTGGAGTAGTCGGCTTCGGAGAGCTTGCCGAGGCCATATTCGAAATTCAGGTCCCGCAGGTTGTCGTAAAGGATCTCGCGGCGCTCTTCCAAATGGCGCCACGGGGGTGGGGCTTCCTCGGGGGGCAGGTCCTCGGGCCTGACCAGGAATACAAAGGCGAGCACCCCTGCGGTGAGCGCCACGGCAACGGCGAAAATCATGGTTTCAGCACCAACATTCCAGCCGCCCGCAACGAGGGGGCGGCGGCAGCCCGCGCCAGCGGGCGGCGGCCACCACCGGCGGCATCATTCCACCGGCTCGGGCTGGCGTTCATAGACGCCGACGACCTGCGTCTTCGGGTAAGCATATTTCACTTTGCTCGGCGCCAGACAGACGATGGTACCGAACAGGAGCACGTAGAAGCCGATCCAGATCCAGCTGACCAGCGGGAAGACGTACGCCTGAACGATGGCCGCCTCGGGATCCGACTGGCTCATGCTGGCGAAGTTCAGATAGAGATCCTCGTTCAGGCGGCGGCGGATAGCAACCTCGGAGGTGGGCTGCTGCGAAGCCGCGTAAACGCGCCGCTCGGGCTTCAGGTCGCCCAGATATTCGCCGCCGCGGTATATGGCGATGACGGCGCGCTGCCAGGAGTAATTCGGGTTCGAGCCGTCGGTGACTTCCTTCACCTGGAGTTCGTAGGCGCCGAGGCGGAAGTGCGAACCGATCTTGACTTCCTCGGTAGTGTCCATGTTGAAAGCGGAGCCGGTGTAGCCAATGAACATGAGCACGATGCCCATGTGCACCAGGTAGCCGCCGTATCGGCGCGTGTTGCGGTGGGTGAGCTCGATGGTGGCGCGCAGGAAGTTCATCTGGTTCTTCGCGGCGATGGCGCGCGCGCCCTTGTAAAACTCCATGACGACCGTGGCGGCGACAAAGGCGCACAGCCCGAGGCTGACCAGCGCGTAGAAGTGGCGGACGCCAAAGGCGAGCAGCACGGCGATCGTGACCGCCATGACGAGCACGGGCCAACGGAAGGCGCGCTTCAGGCTCTCCCAGGAGCTGCGGCGCCAGGCGATCAGCGGCCCCACGCCCGTCAGCAGCAACAGGGCGAGCCCGATGGGAATGTTCACCTTGTTGAAGAACGGAGCGCCGACGGTGATCTTTTCGCCGATCAGAGCTTCGGTGAGAACCGGGAACATAGTCCCCCAGAGAACGGCGAAGCAGGAGGCGAGCAGCAGCAGGTTGTTGAACAGGAAACTCGATTCGCGGCTCAGCACGCTCTCCAGAGACGCCTCGCTCTTCAGGTAGTCGAGCCGGCGCAGGATCAGAAACGTGGTGACAGAGATGCTGATCGCAAGGAATCCCACAAACCACGAGCCCAGCGAGGACTGGGCGAAGGCGTGGACGCTCGAGACGATGCCGCTGCGGGTGAGGAAGGTGCCGAAGATACACAGGAGGTAGGTGGCGGAAACCAGCACCATGTTCCAGACCTTCATCATGCCCTTCTTCTCCTGCATCATCACCGAGTGCAGGAAGGCGGTGCCGGTGATCCAGGGCAGCAGGGAGGCGTTCTCCACCGGGTCCCAGCCCCAGTAGCCGCCCCAGCCCAGCACCGCGTAGGCCCACCCCTGCCCGAGCATGATGCCGATGGAGAGGAAGCCCCAGGTGATGAGGGACCAGCGGCGGGTGGTTGCGATCCAGGCTTCGCCGGGCTCACGGGTGAGCAGAGAGGCGAAGGCGAAAGCGAACGGAACAACAAAGCCCACGAAGCCCAGATACAGCGCAGGGGGGTGGATCGCCATCAGCCAGTACTGGAGAAGCGGGTTGAGGCCGTTGCCATCGGTGACCGCGGTGACGCCGCGGCCGACGGCCAGCAGCTGGAAGGGCGGCTCGACAAAGACGTTCAGCGTGCAGAAGAACGTCTGCGTAAAGGCGAGCACGGCAATGACCCAGGGCATCAGGTTGCGGTGGCGCGCGCGGTTGGTCCAGACGACGATGCTCGCGTAGAGAGAAAGCATCCAGCTCCACAGCAGCAGCGATCCCTCCTGCCCGCCCCACCACGCGGCGAACTTGTAGACGGCCGGCATGGCGCGGTTGGAGCGTTCAGCGACATAAGCGAAGCGGAAATCGCTGGTCAGCAGAGCGTAGATGAGGATAGCGGAGGCGGCGGTGAGCAGCACGAAAACGCCGTAGACGGCCCGCCGGGCGCTTTCCACTAGGAACCGTTTTTGCTTCCACCCGCCCAGCGTGGAAGCGAGGAAGGAGTAGGCTGCCAGGCAAAGGGCCAGCAGCAGGCTGAAGGCGCCGAGAGTCTCCATGGTTCAGCTCCGCAGGGAAATGGAACTGCTCTAAAGCGAGGACCGCGAAGGCGCCGGATTCAGGGGCTGGGGCGCAGCCTTGCCCGGCGCGGCTTCATACTTGGACGGGCACTTGGCGGCGATGGTGCTCGCGTGGAACGTACCGTCCGCAGCGAGCTTGCCGTCGGCCATCGCCTGCGCCTCGTCACGGAAGGTGTCCGGCAACGGATCTTTGCCTACGTAGACGACATTCAGCGTCGTGCTGCGCTCTTTTTCATGGATCTGGAAGTGGACGGCCGTGCCCTCGCGGCGGATGGAGCCGGCCACGACGTCTCCGGTGACACGGACGCGTCTGCCCGCCTCGGACGGCGGCATGGATTTCAGTTCGGAGATCGTCTTGTAGTAGGTCTTCGACTCGCGGATGCCGCTGGCGGCCAGCCAGGCCAGCGTGCCGAGGATCGCGACCACGAGCAAGCCAAATCGGACGTAGGTCTTCATCTCGGGCCCTCGCCTTCAGTATAGCCCATCGCCCGGATCATGGACGCGCGAGTGTGATTTCGGGCTGAACGTCGAAGGCGGCGTCTCCCTTCACACTCTGGACCGAGATGCGCCAGGTGCCAGGCTGAGGGCGGAGAATCGTTAATTCGCGCCCGTCGGCGCGCAGCCATTCGCCGGAAGGGGTGACGAGATACAGGGCGAGTTCGGCTTCCGGCTGGTTCCAGGCCAGGCGCACAGCGAGATGATGCGCCCCGCGGGGAACCTTGAGCGGACGGGACCACCACTGGGCGAAGGCCGCTGCGCCCTTCCAGACGGAGGAGGCAGGGGCGGAGGTCAGCAGCGGCACCGCCGGGCCGCCCTCGAACCGGAACGGGACGCTGGGAGCGGCAATGGAGGGAGACCGGGTGACATGAACATGGACGTGGCGGCCGAACGAATAACCGCTGTTACCGGCCTCGGCCAGGATCTCGCCCGCTTGCACGCGCTGGCCCGAGCGGACGCGGAACGAGCCTGACCTCAGGTGGGCGTAGTGGGCGAAAGTGCCGTCGTCGTGGCGGACGGTGATGTAGTTGCCAAAGCTTCGCTCATCGGGCGTCTGGCCGAGGCCCAGGTCCCGGGCCAGCACGATGCCGCCGCGCATGGCGGCGACGAAGCGCCCCCGGACCGGGGCAAAGTCCCAGGCGTGGACGGCCCGGCCGTAGTGGGAGAAGGCCCCGTATGGACGCTGGGAGACGCGCCAATGCTCTCTGTCCGGGAACGGGTTGCGGTAAGCGGTCTCAGAAGCAATGACGAAGCGCGCGGGCAGGCTTTCGGCGCCGTCGGGGTTGCGAAGGATGGCGAGGTACTCCCCCGGCGCGAGTTCCGGCGTCGCGGCCCAGATGCGGTTCCCCTCACGGCGGGAGGGCAGCAACACGGAAACGTACTCCCACTGGCCACTTTCGTTGTAGCGGGCGAGGTTGATGGTGGTGTCGGGCTGGGCGCCCCAGGAGTCGAGGACGATCCGCGAAGGGCTTGCGCCGGCGACCCGGACGGAGAGGGTGGAGGGGCGGCCCACGATGTCAAACTCGCGTTCGCGCAGAACCGTTTCCCCGGCGGCAACCCGCACGCGCCAGCGTCCCGGGCGGGTGGCCGGGGCAAATCCTCCCACCTGAAGAGCATTGATCACGCAAACAGTACGGTGCGGAGGCAGGTTGTCGTAGACCGTGCTCTCGGCAACCGCGCCCGCCGGATCCACCCATTCCACGCTCAGGCCCGGCGCTTCGGCAGCCGCGCGTACCGTGAATTGCACAAGGAACTGCGGATCGCGGGCATCCACGGAGGATGACGGACGGGACAGGCGGCAGGCGCCTTCAGCCGCCGCGAGGCCCGTTTCCAGTGGGCTGACCTCGATGGCGCGGGCGCACACGGCCAGAATCAGGAGTGGCAGCGCCCGTTGCACCACAAATCGTTATCGGCGTCCGCGCAGCCGCCCTTTAGCTTCTGTGAGTCTGGTGGTTTGTTTTTCCATCCGTGGCGGCAGGCGCCGGGACTCCCTCAAGACTGGCCCGCCTGCTGCCGATGATCGAACGGGAGATCCAATGAGCGGCTCACTGCCATCCACGAAATTCCAGGACCATTACGCCGTGCTTGGCGTGCCTCGAAAAGCGGCGAGTGAAGAGATCCACCGCGCCTACTCCGCATTGGCCGCGAAGCACCATCCGCGTAATGGCGCGCAGCCGGATGCAAGCAAGTACGAGGCTGTGACGCAAGCCTACGAGGTCCTTTCCAACCCGGAGCTGCGCCGTTCGTTCGACGCTCTGCTTCCGAAGGACGAGGACGGTCCGCCGAAGCTCTCGCCACAGGAGTTCTACGAATCAGTGACAACAGAGAGCGGACGGCGGATGGCGATTCTCGCCATCCTGTACGAGCGGCGCCGCGCGAATCCGGGATCGCCGGGGACGCCCGTGCGCGTGATCGAGGCGATGGTGGATTTTCCGGCCGAACCGATGTTCTTCGCGCTGTGGTACCTGAAGCAGCGCGGATGGGTGGCGCTGGACGACAAGAGCTGTCCGGTGATCACAGCCGAGGGCATGGACGTGCTGGAGCAGAACCCGCCCGCGCCGGAGGACCTGGCCTCGCTGCTGAAGCCCGAGTGCATCGAAGCAGGCGCCTCGGCCTGAGAAGCTTTCCCGGGCGCGAAGCGGTATCCTGCACACATGGCCGGACGGCAGCGCCAGCGGATCTATCGTCAGCTGGCCCTGCACTTCGACGAGATCTTCCTGCCGTTGCGGCGGCCGGTCGACGAGGCGCGGCGGAAGCTGCTGGCGCCGCGGATCGCCTCCGTCCGGCGGGCCTGCGACCTGGCGTGCGGCACAGGAACGACGGCCCTGGAGCTGGCGAAGCGCGGCATCGAGACATACGCCGTGGACCTGTCGCCGGACATGTGCCGGCTCGCGCGGGAGAAGGCGCGCGAGGCAGGAGTGGCGCTGCGCGTGATCCGCGCCGACATGCGGACCTTTCGGCTTCCGAGGCCAGTGGACGTTGTGCTGTGCGAAGGCGACGCCCTGAACCATGTGCCTGAGCGCGGCGACCTTGCACGCGTGTTCCGGGCCGTGTTCGAGGCGCTGGCGCCGGACGGACTGTTCTACTTCGACGTCAACCACCAGCGCGGGTTTGAACGGTACTGGGCAGGCGAGTTCTGGGTGGAGCGCGGGGGGCTGGTGGCCGCCATGCACAATGGGCATGATGCCACCGCGTTGCGCGCCTGGAGCGACGTCGACCTCTTCGTCCGAGAGGGGCGGCTCTGGCGGAGGCTGCGGGAGCGGGTGGAGGAGGTTTGCTGGAGCCGCAAGGAGATCCGGCAGGCGCTCGCCAGAGCAGGCTTCACGCGGATCGTGTGCCGCGATGCGGCGCTCTTCTTCCACGGCTATCCGGATTTCGGACCCGGATGCCGTTCCATCTTTCTCGCGCGGAAACCCGCCGCGGGGGACTGAAGCGTTCTCCTCTGTCTCCCATAGGCCGAACCCGGCAACCGGCGCGGCTGCCGGAGCATCTGTCAGACTGGTGCGTGATTGACAGGTGGATAGAGTTTCTCGTTGAATAAGAATTATCCCATGACAGGTGGCGTGGAACGGAAAGTCCGCGAATTCCGCGAGCGGTGCCGGCGGGCCGGGCTGCCGCTGACGCACCAACGGGAGTCCATCTTCCGCGCTGTGCTCGAGTCGAAGGGACATCCTTCGCCGGAGCGCATCTACGAGCGGGTGAAGAGCCGCGTTCCGGCTATCTCGCTCGCCACCGTGTACAAAAACATCCACAAGTTTCTCGAGGCGGGGCTGCTCCGCGAGGTCAGCGTGCATCACGGCGCGCTGCTGGTGGAATCGAACCTGGACGAGCATCATCATCTGGTGTGCGTCCGGTGCAAGGCGATTCTCGACGTGGAGCAGGACGCCGTCGAGCCCGTTCACCTGCGGCGCAGGCCGCCGGCAGGGTTCCAGATCCTGCGCACTCGCGTGGAATTTCTGGGCCTATGTCCGGGCTGCGCCGGAAGAACAACCCCGGAAGAACCGGAAATCAAAGAAAAGGAGTCGTAGAAAGACATGCTTGGAGTTGGACAGAAATTCCCCGATTTTCAGCTGAAGGCCACAGTGGACACCGACCTCAAGAAGGCGTTCGCCGATGTGAGCCTGGACACTTACAAGGGCAAGTGGAAGGTGGTTTTCTTCTGGCCGAAGGACTTCACCTTCGTCTGCCCGACCGAGATCGTCGGCTTCGCGAAGCTGAACAAGGACTTCAACGATCGCGACGCGGTCGTGCTGGGCGCGAGCGTGGACAGCGAGTTCGTGCACCTCGCCTGGAGGCAGCACCATGACGATCTGAAGAACCTGCCCTTCCCGATGCTGGCGGACGTGAAGCGCGAACTGGGTTCGGCGCTGGGCATCCTGGATCCGGAGGCGGGCGTCAGCCAGAGAGCGGTCTACATCGTGGACCCGGACAACATCATCCGCTTCGTGATGGTGACCGACCTGAACGTGGGCCGCAACCCCGGCGAGGTCCTGCGTGTTCTGGACGCCCTCCAGACGGACGAACTGTGTCCCTGCAACTGGCAGAAGGGACAGGAAACCATCCACGTCTAATCCTTCCTTTCCCGCGCGAAGGCTGCACGGAGGCCGTGCAGCCTTCTTGCGGAACCATCCCGCCATTTTTTCTTCTGGAGATGAAGTCATGACCCTGACGGAAATCGCCGAGTCCCTGCCCGCATACGCGAGGGACATGAAACTGAATCTGCAAAGCGTCCTGTCGCAGCAGGAACTGACCGAACGGCAGACCTGGACGACCGCGGTGGCCTGCGCGCTGGCCTGCCGGAACGAGGCGCTGAGCCGGGCGGTTCTGGCCGAGGCGGCGGCGAAGCTGGAGCCGCAGCAGCTGGAGTCGGCCAAGGCAGCGTTCGCGATCATGGAGATGAACAACATCTACTACCGCTTCCGCCACATGCTCGCGAAAGACGAATACGCGCACGTTCCGGCGCGGCTGCGCATGCAGGCCATCCGCACCCACGGGGGCGACCCTGTGGACTTCGAACTCGCCTGCCTGGCGGCGTCCTCGATCAACGGCTGCGAGGCGTGCATCAAGTCTCACGAGGCGGTTGTGCGCGAAAAGGGCATCACGCCTGAAGCGGTGGTGGCCAGCGTCCGCATTGCCGCCACGCTCCACGCCGTGGCTGCCGTGCTCGACGAGCCGAGGAACTGACTTTGCGGCGCGCGGCTCTCAGAGGCGCGTTGCGGCCGCCAGCAGCGCCCCGACGCCCAGGAAGGAGCCGAAGGGCAGCTCGTATGTGGAAGCGTCCTCGCCGCGAACCTTGATCCACAAGATGCCGAGGATGCTGCCGAGCAGCGAACCGGCCAGCAGGGCGAGCAGCCCGGTTTCCAGCCCCAGAAACGCGCCGAGGAAGGCCGTCATCTTGACGTCGCCGAAGCCCAGCCCTTCCCTGCCCCGGATTCGCTGATAGGCGAGTCCCATGAGCCAGAGCCCGCCGGAGAGGAAGACAGCGGCGAGGGAGGCGTGAAGGAACGACTCGAGCGCGGGAGATGACTCCGGCGCGCTCATGCGCCAGAACCAGGCGATGATTCCTTCCGGGACGGGAACGACGGGCGCGAGGGCGAGCCCGGCGAAGATGCCCCCGATGGTGAACTCATCCGGCAAGATGCGAAACTCGGCGTCGGAGAAGATCAGCTCCACGAGGATGGCGGCGAACAGGCACCACTTGAACCCCGCCCAGCCGCCGCCGGTGCGCCACCAGGCCCAGAAGAAAAGCAGCGCCGTGGAGAACTCGACCAGCGGATAGCGGAGCGAGATGGGGGCGCGGCAGGCTCGGCAGCGTCCCAGCAGCAGCAGGAAGCTGAGCAGCGGGATGTTGTCATACCAGGCGATCATGGCGCCGCAGCGGGGGCAGTGGGAGCGCGGCGTGACCACGGAGTAATCGAGCGGCAGGCGGCTGATGCAGACGTTGAGAAAACTGCCTATCACGAGTCCGAAGGCGGCGGCGGTGAGCGAGGCGAGGAGCAAATCGTTCATGAGAGCACCCGGCGGTAGGCCGCAAGCGTCTGTTCGGCCATGCGTTCGATTGTAAACCGCTGTTCGACCATGGCGCGCCCGGCGGCGCCGAGGCGCGCGGCGAGGGCGCGGTCTCTGGTGAGGCGGGCGGCGGCTTCGGCGATCTCGGCGGGATCGTTCTCGACAAGCAGGCCGGTGACATTGTCGACGACGATTTCCGGCAGCCCGCCGGCTCGGCTGGCAATCACGGGCACACCGTGCGCGAGAGCCAGCAGTGCGGCGGAACCAAGGCCCTCGCTCTCGCTGATGTAGACAAGCGCGCGGGCGGTGGCAAGATCAGAGGGAAGGTCTTCGGAGAAGCGGACAGCCACGCCGGAGCGGCGGATGAGGGCAGCGCCTTTGCGGGGATCGGAGGAAGCCAGAGCCACGATGGGACCATCGAGGGAGCTGACTCCCGGGGGCAGAGGAACGCCGTCGGGCACGGTGGCGATCTTCGCGGGCGGCACGCCCGCGGCCTCGAGGCGGCGCCGGACAGCCTCGCTGACGGCGAGAAAGAGAGCCGCGCGGCGGTACTTCCAACGGGAGAAGAAGTGGGTGTGGAGGGGGAAGTCCACGCGGCGGCTGACCACGATGGGAACCGGCGACAGCAATGCAGCCAGAGTATGCGAGCGGGCGTCGTGACAGTGGAGGAGATGGGACTCGCGCGCGAAGCGGCGCAGGGCGGACCAAGAGAGAGGCCGGGCGTCGATGCCGTGAGCGAGGGCCGATTCGAGCAAGGGCGAGCCGGCGGGAGCGAGCAGGCGGGAGCGGACGCCCAAGGGAGCGAGGGCGCGGATCAGCAGCAGCGCCTGGTGCTGGCCGCCGCGCATGGCAGGGCCGGTGTCGAGGTGGAGCACGCGCATGGGCGTCACCGGGCGGAGGTCATGAAGCGGGCCTTGGCGTACTTGAGGAACGTGTAGAGGGCGGCCATCCAGGCGATGGAGAGCCCTTCGAGGCCGTCGAGGAAGCCGCGCTTCAAAACATAAGTGCGAAAAAACGTCCAGCCGGGTTCCAGCAGCAGGTGGCGGTAGTGGATGGGAGTGCGGCGGGCGGCGAGTTCCTCGGCGGCGAGGGTGGTGTAGCGGTCCATCGTCTTGAGATGTTCGCTCAGCGAGCCGCAGGTGAAGTGGAGGAGGTTGCCTTTGAGGTGGCCGATGCGGCCGTCGCAGACCACCGATTCATGAACGTAGTCGCCGACCCAGCGGGCCTTGCGGCGGTCGAAGAGGCGGATCTTTCGGTCGGGATACCAGCCGGAGTAGACAATCCAGCGGCCGAGGTACTGCGCAAGGCGGGGCACGGTGTAGGCGTCGAACTGCGGGCCGTTCTTCTTCAGCTGCCAGATTTCGGCCTCGAGGTCCTCGCTGAGCGCCTCGTCTGCGTCGATGGAAAGGATCCAGTCGTGGGAAGCCTGCTCTGAGGCGAAGTTCTTCTGGCCGGCGTAGCCGCGCCAGCCGGCTTCTACGACTCGCGCTCCGAACTTGCGCGCGATTTCCACGGTGCGGTCGGTGGAGCCGGAGTCAACCACCAGGATTTCGTCGCAACAGCGCAGGCTCTCGATGGCGCGGGGCACGTTGCGTTCTTCGTTGCAAGTGATGATGGTGGCGGAGATCCTCATGCCGCGCTTCAGGGCAGCCACGCCTGCCCGTTATTGTACAGAACAGGCGCGGGAATGAAGCTCAGCACGAAGATGATGGCGACGAGCGCAAAGAAGCGGCGGCGCGCCCGGCCGAGAGGGGCGGCGTCGTAGACGTGGAAGTGTTTGCGGCCGATGAAGAAAAGCAGGACGGCCCAGACCCACCAGGGCCAATAGACGAAGCCGAGCAGCGCCATGACCGCTATGGCGGCCGTGGAGATGGCGCGGTGGCGTTCGCCGAAGCAGGCATACACGATGTGGCCGCCGTCTAGCTGGCCGATGGGGAGGAGATTGAGGGACGTGGCCAGCAGGCCGACCCATGCGGCACGGGCCACCGGGTGGAGGTAAATGTCCTCGGAGGCGGCGCCGGGGAACAGCCAGATCTCGATCAGGCGCATGAGCAACGGCGAGCCAAACTGGATTTCGCTCTGCTGGCCGATCCCTGGCGCGACGCGCGAGAGCGCCATGCCGACGCCGAGGACGGGGATCACGAACAGGAATCCGGCCAGTGGGCCGGCGACGCCGACGTCAAACAGTTCCCGGCGGCTTTTCACGGCGGAGCGAAAGCGGATGAAGGCGCCGAACGTGCCGATGAAGGTGGGCGCGGGCAGAAAATAGGGGAGGCTCGCGTCGATGTTGTGGTAGAAGCAGGCGAACCAGTGGCCTGCCTCGTGGGCGAGGAGGACCAGGAGAAGGGCGAGAGCGTAAGGGAGCCCGTCGAGCAGGAGGCGCGGCTCGCGCACCGCGTCGGCAAAGGCGGTGAGGTCGTGTTCGAGGTCGAACGGCGGAAGCTGGTTGCGGAAGTTGTGCTGAAGACGGGCGCCGAGGGCTGTGGTGGTGAACAGCGTGGCGAGGAAGAGCAGGACGTGAAGCCACAGCCGCGGCTGCTCCAAGAGCGTGCGGCCCAAGTTGGGCGGCGCCCAATAGGGCTGGTGAAGCGGGCGGCCTTGATAGGGCTGGGCGTTCACAAGCCAGTGCCCGGGGCTATTCGAGCGACTGCAGCTCCTTGCCTGGCTTGAAACGGACAGCCTTGCCCGGCGGGATGGCGACTTCGGCGCCGGTGCGCGGGTTGCGGCCGATGCCGGTCTTGCGCGGGCGCACGGTGAAGATGCCGAAGCCGCGGAGTTCGATGCGCTCGCCCTGGGCGAGGGCGCGCTTCATGGACTCGAAGACGGTCTCGACAGCCATTTCGGCTTTTGTTTTGGTGATGCCGGTGCGGTTGACGACTTCGTTGACGATGTCGAGCTTGATCAAATGCGCCTCCTCTGGGAGAGAATCGCCAGCTAGTGCATGGGCAAGCGTTCTGCCGCTTCGCAAACCCCATGATAGGATTAGGTTTTTGGCGATGTCAAGGACGGCGGAGAAGAACGCGAGGACGGCCGGCGGCATCGGCGCGGCGGAATTCCGGCGTGTGTGCGGCGCTTTTGCCACGGGAGTGGCGGTGGCAACAGTGACCGGGCGGGACGGCAAACCGCACGGGCTGACGGTGAACTCGTTTACCTCCGTGTCGCTCGATCCGCCGCTGGTGCTGGTTTGCATCGGGCACAAGGCGGCAACGCACGGACCGTTTTCCAGCGCACCCGCCTTCGCCGTCAACATTCTGGACGAGAGCCAGCGCGAGCTTTCCGATCGCTTCGCCTCCTCCCATCCGCGCCGCTTTGAAGGAGTCGCGTGGAGGGCGGGGCAGACGGGAGCCCCGATGCTGGAAGAAGCGCTGGCGGTGCTGGAATGCGAGGCGTGGCGGAAGATGGATGCGGGCGACCACACGGTTTTCCTGGGGCTGGTGAAGAGCGCCCGCGCCAGGGAGAGCCGCCCGCTCGTGTATTTCGGCGGAAAATACCGCCGGCTGGACAGGGAATAATCAGCCCGCCAGTTCTTTGAGTTTGGCGATGACCTTGTCGTAGTCCGGGTGCTGCGCTACCTCGGGGACGTATTCGACGTACTGGAGAACATTGTTCCGGTCGACGACGAAAATGGCGCGGCTTTCAATGCGCCAATCTTTGACCAGGGTTCCGTAATTTTCGCCGAAGCTGGCGTATTTATGGTCGCTGATCATCTTGACGTTGTCGACGCCGAAGCTGGTGCACCAGCGGTTCTGGGCAAACGGCAGGTCCATGCTGACGGTATAGAAGGACACCTGCGGAAATTTCGCGGCTTCGTCATTGAACTTCTTGGTCTGCATGTCGCAGACGGGCGTGTCGAGCGAAGGGACGACGCTGAAAACGCGAACGCCCTGTCCGGTGGAGGCAAGCGTGACCGGCTGGAGCGACTTGTCGACGGCCTGGAAATCCGGCGCCGCGTCGCCGGCTTTCAGTTCAGGACCGGCAAGTTCGAGCGGCATGCCCTTGAAGGTGGTGGTGCGTGCCATGGATCCTCCTGGAAACGCGAAATGGGAAACAGCTCACGCCTAGTCTAGCAAGGCTCGAAGATCGGCGACGGTGGCGGCGGGCGGATGGCAGACCATGGAAGAGCAGATCGTGGCGGAGGGTTCGCCTTCCGGCTCGTTCCACAGGAACGTGGTGAAGGGAAGGAAGCGGCTGAAAGCTTCGCGCTGGAGGGCGGCGGCACGCCCGCGGAATTCGATGCGGTCTTCCGGCGCGGCAAAAAGCATCCACGAACAGAGCATGCGCGGGAGGGCGGAGGGCTGGGATTCGAGCCTCGTGGAGAATGCTTCGAGGGCGAGGCGCGCGGGATCGAGCAGGCTCGCATCGCCCGCAAGGCGGGCGAGACGAACGAGGGCTTCGACAGCGAGCGAGTTGCCGGAGGGCTCGGCGCCGTCGTAGTCCTCCTTGATGCGGAAGAGCAGGTCGGGGCTGGAGGAAGAAAAGAAGCCGCCGCGCGGGTCGGCGAAAAGTTCCAGCGTCGTGCGGACGAGGCGGGAGGCGGAGTCGAGGAGCGCGGGGTCAAAACATGCCTGATGAAGATCCAGGGCAGCCAGGGCGAGGGCGGCGTAATCGTCAAGCGTGGCTTCGAAGGCGGCTTCGCCGTCGCGCCAGCGGCGCAGGAGCCGCCCGCCAGGGGTTACGAGCTCCCGCGCCAGGAAGGAGAAGGCGCGGCGGGACGCCTCGATATAGCGGGCCTCGCCGAGCACGGCGCCTGCGCGCGCCAGAGCGCTGATCATGAGCCCGTTCCACGAGGCGAGGATCTTGTCGTCGAGGTGCGGGCGCGGGCGGCGGGCGCGCGCTTCAAACAGCGCGCGGCGGGCGGCGGCGACTTCGGGATCGCCAGCCAGGGCGGGGTTCTGGAGCCACAGGATGTTACGCCCCTCGAATTCGCCGTGCGGGTCGTGATGGACGTTGCCGCCCGGCAAGCAACCGTAAGCTTCGGCGAAGCGCGCGGCGGCGCCAACTCCGAGAATGGCTGAGAGCCCCTGCCAGGACCACACATAGAACGCGCCCTCCCGTTTGTGGCCGGGGGTGGAGGAATCTTCGCTGTCGGCGTCTTCGGCCGAATAGAAGGCGCCTTCGGGGTGGGTCATGTCGCGGAGGACATAATCGAGGATCTCGCGCGCAGTGGCAGCGAATTCCTCCTGGCCTGTGATCTGAAATGCTTCGATATAGGCCGATGCCAGCTGGGCCTGATCGTAGAGCGTTTTTTCGAAATGAGGCACGAACCAGCGCTCGTCCACCGAGTAGCGGTGGAAGCCGCCGCCGAGGTGATCGTACATGCCGCTGGCGCGCATGGCGCGGAGCGTCTCGACAGCCATGTGCAGGGCATCCGGATTCCTGCTCGTGAAGTGATAGCGGTGGAGAAACTGAAGCACTGCCGGGCGGGGGAACTTCGGCGCTCCGCCAAAGCCGCCGTAACGGGCGTCGAAACTGCGGCGGAAGCTTTGATAAGCAGTCTCGGCGGCGGAAGCGGCGGGGACCGTTCCGGAGGAAGAGAAGGAAACTGCTGTCTGGATTTCTTCCTCGATCCGCATGCTGGATTCGATGATTTTTTCCTGCTTCGTCTGCCATGCAGCGGCAATTTGCTCGAGCACTTGCAGAAAACCGGGGCGCCCCCATCGCGTCTCCGGCGGGAAATAGGTGCCGCCGTAGAAGGGGCGGAGGTCGGGAGTCAGCCAGACGCTCAGAGGCCAGCCGCCGCTGCCGGTGGTCGCCTGGACGAAGGTCATGTAGACGCGGTCGACGTCGGGGCGCTCCTCGCGGTCGAGCTTGACGGGGACGAAGTGCTGGTTGAGGAAACGGGCGATCTCCTCGTTCTCAAACGACTCGCGCTCCATGACGTGGCACCAATGGCACGTGGAGTAGCCGATCGAGAGGAAGATCGGCTTGTTCCCGGTGCGAGCCTTGGCAAAGGCGGCGTTTCCCCACGGAAGCCAGTCGACGGGATTGTGGGCGTGCTGAAGCAGGTAGGGGCTTTTTTCGTGAATGAGGGCGTTGGCGTGCATCGGGTAACGGGAACGGCTATGCTGCAAGCGTGACAAGCCGCGATGCGCGGCCCGTACTCATCTGAGGTTCGAAAGCGCCCACAGCGTCAGGAGATTGGATTCATGACGGATTTTGAAAGCTTCAAGAAACAGGCTCTGGAAGAGTTGCTGGAGTGGCTGAGGATCCCGAGTGTCAGCACGCTGCCCGAGCACAAGGCGGACATGGAGCGCGCGGCGTCTTCTGTGATGGAGGCACTCGAGCGGGCGGGGATGGCGAAGACGGAGCTGATCCACCGGGCTCAGCATCCGCTCGTTTACGGGGAGTGGCTGGGAGCGCCGGGCAAACCGACGTTGCTGCTCTACGGGCATTACGACGTGCAGCCGCCTGATCCGCTGGAAGAGTGGACTTCGCCCCCGTTCGAACCGGAGATCCGCAACGACAACATCTACGCGCGCGGCGCCACGGACGACAAGGGGCAGACGTGGATCCTGGTGAAGGCGGTGGAGTGGCTGATGCAGCGGGACGGGCGCCTGCCGGTGAACGTGCGGTTCCTGATCGAAGGCGAAGAGGAGTGCGGCGGGGAGGCGGTGGCGCGGTTCGTGGGAGAGAAGCCGCCGCAGCTTGCCTCGGACGCGGCGGTGATCTGCGACAGCGAGATGTTTGCGCCGGGGCTGCCGTCGATCTGCACGGGGCTGCGAGGGATCGTCTACGGCGAGCTGCAAGTGGAGGGGGCGCGGCAGGATCTGCATTCCGGCGTGTACGGAGGCGTGGCGCCGAATCCGCTGATGGCGATCGCCGAGATCCTGACGGCGCTCAAGGATCGCAACGGGCACATCCTGATCCCGGGGTTCTATGACCGCGTGGTGGAGCCGGCGGCGGCGGAGAAAGAGGCGTGGGCGCGGCTGCCGTTTGACGAAAAGGAGTATCTGGAGAAAGAAATCGGGGCGAAGGAGCTGACCGGGGAACCGGGTTTCACGGTGTTCGAGAAAACCTGGGCCCGGCCAACGCTGGAGGTGCATGGCATCCGCGGCGGCTTCGTGGGGGAGGGCGCGAAGACCGTGATCCCCGCCCGAGCGACAGCGAAGATCTCCATGCGGCTGGTGCCGGAACAGAGGCCGGAGGAGGCGGTGGAGCAGTTGCGGGCGGCGGTAGCAGCGGCGGCGCCGCGCGGGGTGACGGCGGAGTTCCGTCTCTTGCACGGGGCGCCGGCGAGCCTCGTGGATCCGGAGAACCCGTTCGTGAAAGAAGCGGCGGCGGCTCTGGAGGAGGCGTTCGGCAGGAAGACCGTGTTCATCCGCAGCGGCGGATCGATTCCGATCGTGGGCCTGTTTGACGAGCATCTGAGGATCCCTAGCGTCCTGATGGGCTTCGGCCTGCCGGACGACAACCTGCACGCGCCGAACGAGAAATTCCACGTTCCGAACTTCTACGCCGGCATCGGCGCGGTGGTGCGCTATCTGGAGCGGCTGGGGAGGTGACGAGACGCACGCCCGCCCGGCGCGGCGTCAGCCAAGGCCGAGGCGGCAGTCGTGCTTCAGCGCTTCGAGCTCCATCTCGCGGTAGGCGCGGTTGCGGCGCGTCATCTCGTCGAAATCGACTTCGTGGGCGTCGAAGCAGGGGCCGTCGACGCAGGCGAAGCGGACTTGGCCTCCCACGGTGACGCGGCAGCCGCCGCACATTCCGGTGCCGTCGATCATGATGGGGTTCAGGCTGGCATGGAGCTTGAGCCCCCAGCCGCGCGTGGCCTCGGCGGCGGCCTTCATCATGGGAATGGGGCCGATGACGTGGCCCTCGGCGAACGCGCCGGGGCCGGCGAGGCTCAGCAAGAGCTGAACCACGTTGCCATGAAAGCCGAACGAGCCGTCGTCGGTGGCCCAGTGCAGCTCGTCGCAGCAGGCCCGGAGTTCCTCGTCGAGGATCCGGTAGTTGTCCGAACGCGCGCCGCAGAGCGCGACCACCGTGTTGCCCGCTTCCTTGTAGGCGCGGGCGACGGGAAGCAGTTCGGCGACGCCGACGCCTCCGGCCATGCAGAGAACGCGCTCGCCGGCGCAGATCTCGGCGGGTTCTCCCAGAGGGCCGACCAGGTCGCAAAGCGCGTCACCCGGCTCAAGCGAGACAGCCTCGCGGGTGGTCTTGCCGACGGCCTGAATGACCATAGTGATGGACTGCCGTTCGGAATAGGAGGCGACGATGGTCAGCGGGATTCGCTCGCTGTGGGCGAAGGGCCGGATGATGATGAACTGGCCGGCGCGCCAGCGGCGCGCGATGCGCGGCGCTTCCACTTCGAGCAGGGTGATCTCCGGAGCCAGCTGGCGTTTGAAGAGGATTCGCGCGCTCATGCTTCCACCTCCTGTGGCTGGCGCTCGCCGCTGAGCGCCTCATGGATGGCGCGGGCGGCGGCGCGGCCGTCTTTCATGGCAAGGATCACCGTGGAGCCGCCGCGCACGACGTCCCCGCCGGCGAAGACACGCGGCATGGAGGTCTCGCCCCATTCGTTGATGACGATCTTCCCCCGCTTGGTCACCAGCTGCGGCGTTGACTTTTGGAGCGTCGGGTTGGGCGCCTGGCCGATGGCGGCGATCACGGTTTCGGCCGGGATGCGGAATTCGGACCCGGGGACGGGCACGGGAGCTCGGCGGCCGCTTTCGTCGGGCTCGCCCAACTCCATGCGGATGCACTCCATCTCGCGGACGAAGCCGTTGTCGTCGCCATACAGGGCGACGGGCGCGGCGAGAAACTCGAAACGGACGCCTTCCTCTTCAGCGTGGTCGATCTCCTCGAGCCGCGCCTTCAGTTCGGCGCGGCCGCGGCGGTAGAGGATGGTCACATCGCTGCCAAGACGCACAGCCCAACGGGCTGCGTCCATGGCGGAATTGCCGCCGCCAACGACGATGGTGTGGCGGCCGACGCGCACAGGCGTGGGCGATTCCGGGAACTTGTACGCCTCCATCAGGTTGACGCGCGTCAGGAACTCGTTGGCCGTGTACACGCCGATGAGGTTTTCCCCGGGGATCCCCATCAGGTAGGGCAGCCCGGCGCCGGTGCCGATGAAGACGGCCTCGTAGCCCTCCTCGAAAAGATCCTCCAGCGTGGCCGTGCGGCCGACGATGAAGTCCGGCACGAACTCGACGCCCATGTTCTGGAGGCGGGCGATCTCCTCGTGAAGGATCTCGCGGGGCAGGCGGAAGTTCGGGATGCCGTAAGCCATGACGCCGCCGAGCTGATGGAGCGCCTCGAAGACGGTGACGCGGTAGTTGAGCCGGACCAGATCGTAGGCGGCGATCAGCGAGGCAGGACCGGAGCCGACCAGGGCGACCTTCTTGCCGGTGGGTTTCGGATAGCTGCCGGCGAGCTCCTTCATGCGGAGCCGGGCGTGATCGGCGGCGAAACGCTCGAGCGAACCGATGGCCACCGGATCCCACTTCTTGGCGACGACGCAAGCATACTCGCAGAAAAGCTCATGCTGGCAGACGCGTCCGCAGACGCCCGGGAAAGGGCTCTGCTCGCTGATGACGTCGTGAGCGCCCTGCCAGTCGCCTTCCACGATGCGGGCGATGAAGCACTTGATGTCGATATGGAGAGGGCAGGCTTCGACGCACGCGGGCTTCTGGCACTGCAGGCAGCGGAGGGCCTCGGCTTGGGCCTGTTCGGGAGTGAAGCCGAGGGCGACTTCGTCGGCGCTGCGGCGGCGCCGTTCGGGGTCGAGCAGCGGCAGCACCTGGCGGGGAAGTTTCGGATTGGGCTTGTATTTCGGCGGCGGGGCGGCCATAGGCACCTAGTATTCTAGCAATCTGGATGCAAAACTCCGGTTGGAGTGACAACCAGGCGGCCGGCACCGGGGCGCGGGAAGCAGCAACAGTTCACTCGCCGCCAAAGTCGCGCTTGGCTTTTTCGGTGACTTCCCAGTAATAGAGGGTCTTTCCATTCACCTCGATCTTCTTGTCGGGTTTCCAGTCGCCCATATCGAAGCTGTGGCTGACGATACGGGCGTCGGTGCGGAGCTCGCGGAGGAGCTTGGGGCGCAGGCGGAGGTTGACGTCGGGGAGCAGATAGAGGGTGACGAGCGTGGCCTTGCTGACGTCCGCTTCAAAGAGATTCTTTTCCACAAATTCGACCCGGTCCTCGACGTTGGCTTTCTTGGCGTTTTCCTTGGCCTCGGCGATCCGTTGGGGGTTCAGATCGAACCCCATGCCGCGGGCGCCGAACTTCTCGGCTGCCATGACGACGATGCGGCCATCGCCGCAGCCGAGATCGATGACGAAGTCCGAGGACTGGATCTTCCCAAGCTTGAGCATCGATTCCACGATGGGCGGCGGAGTCGGTACGTAGGGAACGTCGCCTCCGAACTCGTCGTACTGCGCCACCGCCGGAGAGGCCGCGAAAACCAGGCCTGCCAGCAACAGAACTGCGCACTGCTTCATGGCGAAAGGCTACCACAAAGCAGAGCAACCCGAAGGCTGACGTTATACTGAAGTTGATCCCCGCCATGAACGTTTCCTCTCCGGCATTCGCCGCTCCGAGTGCAGTTGAACGCCTGCGCACGGGCGCGATGACGCTTGCTCTTCTTTCGCTGGGACATTTCTTCGTCGATTTGTATTCAGGCAGCCTGGGCGTGCTGCAGCCGTTTCTGGTCGAGAGGCTGGGACTGACGCTGGCGCAGGCAGGACTGCTCGGCGGGGTTCTGGTTTTCAGCAGCTCGGTGACGCAGCCGCTGTACGGCATCTTCTCGGACCGCTTCCGCACGCCGCTGTTTTCGGCCCTGGGTCCGGCGGTAGCCGGGGTGTTCATTCTGTCGGGCGCGCTTGCGCCCGCTTACGGCCTGGCCCTTGTGCTGATGGCTTTGGGCGGAGCGGGCGTGAGCGCCTTCCACCCGCAAGCCTCCTCGTGGGCTGCCGCCGGGATGGCGTCGCACCGGGCACGGTGGATGGCTGTATTCATCAGCGCCGGAACGCTGGGAATCGCGGTGGCGCCTGTGTTCTTCAAAGAGTTCATCGCCCGGTTCGGCTACGAGCGGCTCGTCTGGGCGGCGTCGCCAGGCGTGCTGGTCTCGGCGGCGTGTCTGGCGCTGGTACGGCCGCCGGCCCGGAAGCTCATGGGGCCTGTCAGATATGACGTGACGCCGCTCCGGAAGGCGTGGCGCACGCTCGCGATCCTCTACTTCGGAGTGTTCTTCCGCTCCGCCGTGCAGGTGGTGTTCGCGCAGTTCCTGGTTCTCTATCTGAGCCGCGAGCGGGGCTTCAGCCTGCATCAGGCGGCTTATGTGCTCACGGCGTATCTGGCGGGCGGAGCGCTGGGAGGGATCGTGGGCGGTCAGCTGTCGGCGTGGTTCGGACCCAAGCGAGTGATTGCGCACTCCTTCCTGTGGCCGGCGCCGCTGATGAGCGTGTTTTTCCTGACAGACTCGCTGTGGGGCGTTCTCTTCCTGCTGGCCGGCGGGCTGGTCCTGCTATTCACGATCCCTGTGAACGTGACAGTGGCGCAGCGGCTCGTGCCGGAGCAGGCGGGCACGGTATCG
Source organism: Acidobacteriota bacterium (assembly GCA_037446555.1). Lineage (GTDB taxonomy): Bacteria > Acidobacteriota > Terriglobia > Bryobacterales > Bryobacteraceae > JANWVO01. The sequence continues at coordinate 5,536 of JBBIIK010000043.1, read as the reverse complement.
GCGCTGCTGATGGGATTCGCGTGGGGCGCGGCGGGGATGATCTTCGTGCCGCTAACCGGTTGGCTGGCTGACAGAACATCGTTGCACGCAGCGCTGGCATCCCTGCTCGTGTTTCCGGTGCTCGGGTGGCTGTTGAGCCGGAAATTGCCGGAGGACCTTGCGGAATGAAGCGCGCGGTCTGCCTGCTGAGCGGAGGCCTGGATTCGGCGACGGCGCTGGCCTGCGCCCGGCGCGACGGGTTTCAGACCTATGCCCTGACGTTCGATTACGGGCAGAGGCACCGCGTAGAGCTGGAGGCGGCGGCACGCGTGGCCCGGCATCTATGTGCTGCGGAACACCGGATCTTCCGCATCGATCTGCGCAGCATCGGAGGATCAGCGCTCACCGCCGACATCGACGTGCCGAAGGACCGCACGGTCTCCGAGTCCGAGATCCCGGTGACATATGTGCCCGCACGGAACACCGTGTTCCTCTCGATCGCGCTCGCATGGGCGGAGGTGCTCGGCTCGGAGGACATCTACATCGGCGTGAACGCGGTGGATTATTCCGGCTACCCGGACTGCCGCCCGGAGTTTATTCGTGCCTTCGAGCAGATGGCCAACCTGGCGACCAAGGCGGGCATCGAGGGGCGCCAGAAGCTCCAGATCCACACGCCGCTGATCGAACTGAGCAAAGCGGAGATCATCCGGCTGGGGTTCGCTCTGGGCCTGGACTACTCGCTGACCCACAGTTGCTACGATCCGGTGGGCGGCCTGGCGTGCGGACATTGCGATTCGTGCCTCCTGCGGAAGGCGGGCTTTGCGGAGGCAGGAGTGCAAGATCCGCTGCGCTATGCGGGAGAGGCAGAGCAGTGAGGATCAGCGAGATCTTCGAATCGATTCAGGGCGAGGGCTTGCTGGCGGGCATGCCCTCTCTGTTCGTCAGAGCCTCAGGTTGCAACCTGAGGTGTTCCTGGTGCGACACGCCGTACGCCTCCTGGGCGCCGGAAGGAGAGGAGTGGACAGTGGAGCAGCTGGCGCAGCGGGCGGCGCAGTCGCGGCTGCGGCACGTGGTGCTGACCGGCGGGGAGCCGATGATCTTCGCCGACGTGGCGCCGCTGACTCGGGCGCTGAAGAAGATGGGGCGGCACATCACTATCGAAACGGCGGGCACGGCCGACCAGCCGGTGGAGTGCGACCTGATGAGCATCAGCCCGAAGCTCGCCAATTCCGCGCCGCACGGCATCGAAGGGGGCAGGTGGGTGGAGATGCACGAACGCGCCCGGCTGCGGCTGGACGTAATCGGAAGGCTGATGGAACGCTACGAGTATCAGCTGAAGTTCGTGGTGAGCCGGCCGGAGGATGTGGAAGAGGTTCGCGACCTGGCCGCGCGCCTTCGGGCTCTGGCCGAGCGCGTGCTGCTGATGCCTGAGGGCGTGGACGAGGGACGGCTGCGCGAAGCCTCCTTGTGGATCGTGGAAGCTTGCAAGGAAACGGGCTTCCGTTACTGTCCGCGGTTGCACGTCTTTCTCTATGGGAACCGGCGGGGCGTGTAGGCTGCCAGATCAGGGGAATCTCCTAGAGCCTTCATCAGGGAATCGCCCAAATCTCGGAGAATTTGCGGATTGAAGTGGACGGATTCCGCCGCTAGAGTCGAGGGTGGGTAAAAGAATTATGGTGCTGAGGGGAGCGGTTATCTGTCCCGATGCGGAAGTTTCCGCACGGTTCGACGAAGCGGTGGCAGCCGTGGGCGGGCTTCAGATCGTCCTGGAGCTGCGGAAGTATCCTGACGCGCTGGAGCTGATGCGCATGGTACGCTCCCGCGTGCCCCACGTAGTGTTCCTGAGCCTGGAGGATCTGCCGAAGGCGCTGGGGACGCTGGAAGTGTTGAAGGCGCAGGCGCCGGGGGTGCAGGTGGCGGCACTGAGCCGCGCGCTGGACCCGGCGGCGCTGCTGGAGGCGATGCGCGCCGGGATCCGGGAGTGCCTGGCGATGCCCTTCGATCCGAAGGAGCTGCAGGAGGCAGCGGCGCGGATTGCGGCAGTGGTGCGCGACGTTCCGGTGCTGGTGGATGCAACCGAGCACGCGTATTGCTTCCTGCCCAGCAAACAGGGGGTGGGCACGTCGACGGTGGCGATGAACGTGGCGGTGGCGCTGGGGCGGCGCAAGCAGGGCGAAGTGCTCCTGCTGGACATGGACCTGTCCAGTGGAATCATCGGGTTCATGCTCAAGCTGGCCAACACGCACTGCGTGGTGGACGCAGCGGAGAATGCGCATGGGCTGGATGAATCGATCTGGGGGCAGCTCGTGTGCCAGAAGGCGGGCATCGACGTGGTGCACAGCGGGCGGCTGAACCCGGACTTCCGGATCGATGCGGACCAGATCCGCAGGATCCTCGCTTTCGCGCGGCGCAACTACCGCACGGTGTGCGTGGACGTGTCGGGCAACCTCGAGAAGTACTCGATCGAGGTCATGCACGAGTCCAAGAACGTGTTCATGGTGGTCACGCCGGAGATCCCTTCGCTGCACCTTGCGCGGGAGAAGCTGGCGTTCCTGAACCGGCTCGACCTGGGCGACCGCGTTCGAGTGCTGCTGAACCGCTACCACCGCAAGAGCCTGGTGACGCCAGCGCAGATCGAAAGCCTTCTGGGCGTGCCGATCGCCCACACGTTCCACAACGACTATCAGGGCGTGCATGCGGCGCTGCAGGACGGGCGCGCCGTTGAGCCGACATCCGAGCTGGGCAGGCAGTTTCAGGCGCTGGCGGACTCGATTCTGGGCTTCAAGGGGGAGGAGGCGGCGCAGCCGCAGCAGAAGAAACGCATCGTGGAGTTCTTCTCCATCCTTCCGCAGCGCGTGCCCACGCCAAGCAGCGAGCGGCGCTGACGCGGCGCGCCGCCCGCGGCAAGGCAGGAGTCAGTAGCCTTCCGATTCCAGCTGCACCTTGCCGGCGAACCGCCGGTAGAGGAACCAGAAGTAGAAGGCGGCAATCAGGATTCCCGGAGTGAACCACCATAGCCCGACGCGCAAGCCGTGTTCGGGGGCGCTGGCGTTATAGATCGTCAGGCTCAGCGCAGGGTCGGAGTTAGCGGGCAGCACCATCGGGAATACGCCGAAGACGACGCTTGTCAACATGCCCACAATGTAGAGCGCCGAGGCGAGGAACGCCTTGAGGTCGTCCTGGCGGCGCTGGAAGACGAAGACCGCAGCAAGCGAGGCGACGGCGAGCGCCGGAAACACGTAGCCTGCGGGCCACTTCGAAAAGCTGTCGGCGAGATGGGGCTGGATGCGGAAGCTGACGAAGGTGGTCAGGACCGTGAGAGCGGCCACGGCATACCAGCAGGAGCGCGCGATGGCGCGCGAACGCTCGCAGACCGGGTCCGGCGTCTTGTAGGCGACCCACAGCGCTCCGTGCTGGACCAGCGTGCAAAGAGCGAAGACGCCGACCAGTATCGTGTACCAGTCGAGGACGCCGGGCTCCGGCCCGGGCTGGAAGTTCGTCCAGAGGGGCAGGAAGAACTCGCCTTCCTTGTTGAGCGGCACGCCGCGGACGACGTTGCCGAGGGCGGCGCCGAAGAAGACGGCCAGCAGCAGGCTGGAGGCGCTGAAGATGACGTCCCACATGGGCCGCCAGACGTCGTTGCGGATGTGGGAGCGGAACTCGACCGACGTGCCGCGCAGGATCAGCAGCCAGAGAACAACCATCAGGGGAAGGTAGAAGCCGCTGAAGCTGCTGGCATAGAGAGCGGGGAAGGCGAAATAGAGGGCCCCGCCGCCAGCCAGCAGCCACACCTCGTTGCCGTCCCACACGGGGCCGATGGAGCGCAGCACCATGCGTCGCTCGTCGTCGTTGCGGGCGACGGCGAGATGGATGGCGCCGGCGCCGAGGTCAAACCCGTCGAGCACGACGTACATGGCGATCATGACGGCGACGATCCAGAACCATAGAACGGGAAGCATGTTCGTGCACCTCCTTCAGACTTGGGCGGCGGGCTGCGGCGTTGTCGTGGCATGCGCGTGCGCCGGCTGGGGGCCGTGGTCAATCTCGCGCCAGATCATGAACAGGCCGAGCATGAGCAGAAGCGTATACATGCCCATGAAGCCAAGCAGCGTGAACATGGCGTTGCCGCTGCTGACCTGGGCCGAGCTGCCATCGCTGGTTCGCATGAGGCCGTAAATCAGCCAGGGCTGGCGGCCCAGCTCGGCCGTCATCCAGCCGGCGGTATTGGCCACATACGGCAATGGCGAGGCGAACAGCAGGATCCACAACAGCGGCCGGGACTCAAACAGCTTGCCGCGGCGCAGCTGGATGAAGGCGAGCACCATCACGGCGATGAAGATGGTGCCGAGCCCCACCATGATGTGGAAGGCATAGTACAGCAGCGGAATGTTGGTCGGCCACTGGTCCTGCGGGAACGCGTCCAGGCCCTTGACCTCGGCATCCCAGCGCTTGGATGTGATAAAGCTCAGCATCCCCGGAACGAGGAACGGATTGTCGATGCGGCGCCGTTCGATGTCGGGCTGGCCGAGGATGAACATGGGGGCGGATTCTCCCGTGGTAAAGTGGGCCTCCATGGCAGCGAGGGTGGCCGGTTGGTGCCGGGCGACAAGCATGCCCTGCTGGTCGCCTGTGGGGAACAGGGCGGCGATGGAGGCGATCACGCCCGCCGTGACGCCGAGTCGCAGGAAGGTGCGGGCGAAGTCCTCCTGCTTCTTCAGCAGCAGATACAGGGCGCCGACGCCGCACATGACGAAGGCGCCGGTGATGACGCCCCCAACGATCGTGTGCGTGTATTGCCAGAAGGCCCAGTCATTGAAGACAAGCGACCACCAGCTGTCGAGCAGAATCTCCCCGTTGGGGCCGAGGCGGTAGCCAGTGGGCCGCTGCATCCAGGCATTGGTGGCGACGATCAGGTAGCCGGAAAGCCAGCTTCCGAGCCAGACCGCGAGGGCCGCAAACCAGTGGCCCAAGCGGCCCAGGATCTTCTCTCCGTAAAGGAGAAGGCCGAGGAAGGAGCTCTCGAGGAAGAAGGCGTAAAGCCCCTCCATGGCAAGCGTGTGGCCGATGACGCCGCCGGCAGCTTTGGAGAAGCGCGACCAGTTGGTGCCGAACTGGAACTCCATGGGGATGCCGGTGACCACGCCCAGGGCGAAGTTGACGGCGAAGATCTTGGCCCAGAAGCGGGCGGCATGGTTGTAGTGCTCATGGCCGGTCTTGAGCGCGAGAGTCTTCAGGATGAAGATCAAAAGCGCCAGGCCGAGCGTGAGCTGGACGAAGAGATAATGGAAGGTAACCGTGAAGGCGAAATGGAACCGGTGAATGTCCAGAGCGATGTCCATAGGAATGGGGCCTCATATGGGATTGTACAGAAGCCAGCAGGGGGCAAGATGCAGCCGGCGGAGGGAGGAGCCGGGCGAACCGAGAAGCGGTGGCTCGCGGCAGGATGAGCCTGCGGTCTAGCAGGTCGCTGAAAAAGTGCCAGAACAAGTAGCCTCGGAATTGTTTTTTGCGTCTATTCCTGCTGAGACGCCATGAGGGGAGAAGACCGCCAACAACA
>JBBIIK010000042.1:0-32620 GCA_037446555.1 Acidobacteriota bacterium | reverse complement strand
GCACGCCTTCGGCGTGGATGATGATGCCCCCATCCACTCTCTTGTTCTCGTTCGTGTTCGCAATCCTGTTCCCAGTGGTGGTCACTTCAACCGAGCACTACGGGGTCAGTCCTGGTGAGCACCGAGGTCACGCCGCCGTAGCGTTCCACTGCAGCTCGCATCTCTGGCCAGAGAAGCGCGACTTCTGCGGGCAGGCGGATGTCCAGGCGTGTCGGATCCAGCTTCGCCCAGGCGGATCCAGGCCGCCGACGGCCCAACCACCGCGTGATCGCCCGCATCTTTCTCGCATGCCCCGGTCGGCTCAGCACCTCTTCATCCGGGCTCAGCCCTTGTGTTCCCACTACCATCCCGATCAGGCAAGGACCACTCCACCCTTCCGGTGGAAAGAACACCAGCGACATGCCACCGTAGGCTCCACTGTCCGGATTGGTGGGATGGATATAGGCTGCGTAAGGAACGTCGATATCCTCGGGAGCCCGTAGTTTCAGAGCGCTCTTCGCTGCAACAGGATATCGGCCGCCATCCGAACCAAAGAGGGAATCGAGAATGCGCTGATGATTTTTCGCCCAATTCTGCTTTTGTGGCCTCAGAACCAGGGATAGCAATTCGTCGATGGCCATGCTTTACTCATACCGCAAACTCACGACCGGATCGAGGCGGGCGGCGCGGTCGGCGGGCCAGTAGCCGAAGACAATGCCGGTGAGCGCCGACAGGGCCACGCCCAGCACGGTCCAGAAGACGCTCACATAGGCGGGAATGGAAGGGATCACCGAGCGCACCGCATATGCGATGCCGTAGCCGGCGGTGAGGCCGATCAGCCCGCCGGCCATGGTAAGCGTCACCGCCTCCAGCAGGAACTGCACCCGGATATCGGCCGCCCGCGCGCCGATTGCCTTGCGTATGCCGATCTCACGCGTCCGCTCGGTGACCGAGATCAGCATGATATTCATCACGCCCACACCGCCGATCAGCAGCCCGATCGAAGAAATCACCGTGGTCAAAATCACAATGGCGCCGGTCAACTGATTCCACAAATTTGTCAGGAAATCCGAGCTGAAAAGCTCGAAATCGTTTGGGGCGTTGTGCGGCACTTTCCTGATCCGGCGCAACGCCTCGGTCACCTGGTCCATGGCGGCCTCCGGCGGGACGTCGCGGTAGACGGTGAAGGCCAGGAAGACCTCCTTCATGTCGGGGTTGTGTTTGCGAAAGGTGTTCAGCGGCACTAGCACGAACTGGTCTACTCCCGGACCGCCGAGGAAGCCTTCGTCCGGGGCGAAGACTCCGACCACCTCGTAGGGCGCGCCGTTGACCAGGATCATCTTTCCGAGCGGATCCGCCCAGCCAAAGAGCGAAGTGGCAACGCCCGAGCCGACGACCGCCACTTGCGCCGAGCGCGCGTCCTCCGCCGGAGTGAACATCCGGCCCTGCTCGATGGTGAACAGGGGGATGATCTCGCAGTAGTCCGCATTGGCGCCGCGAAGAATGACGTTCTCCACGCGCTGTCCGCCGTACCGAGCCTCGTTGGCGGCGCCGAAGAAGAACGCCCGGGTGCCCAGCGCGGTGATCTTCTCCACAGCCGGCGCCAGCTCCTTCACCCTCTCCGCGTAGCCGTACTGCAGATACTTGCGGCGGCGCACATAGTCCGGCAGGCGGCCGGGATCCATGCCGAACCCCATGCGGCCGACAAAGTACGAGCGCGATCCGAGCTGCTCCACCTTGTCCGAGATGAACTTGTTCAGCCCGTTGATGATCGCCGCCACGCTGATCACCGAGGTCACGCCGATCACAATGCCCAAGAGCGTGAGCGAAGAGCGCACCTTGTGGGCCCGCAGCGTGTCGAGCGCCACCAACAGGTTTTCCTGGAACTCGGCGCGTGTCATCCTACTCCGACCTCAGCGCCACCACCGGATCCAGCCGCGCCGCTCGCGTCGCCGGATAAATGCCAAAAAAGAGCCCGATCGAGGAAGCCAGCACGATCCCCAGCACCGCCACCCGCCCCTGCACTGCCGCCGGGAAGGACGTGAACCGGTCCAGCAGCTCCGCACACAGGAACCCCAGCCCGATCCCCAGCAGCCCGCCTAGCAGGCACTGCAGCACGCTTTCGGCAAGGAACTGCCGCAGAATGTCTGTCGCCGACGCGCCCACGGCGCGCCGCACTCCGATTTCGCTCGTCCGCTGCGTCACGCTCACCAGCATCACGTTCATGATGACGATGCCGCCCACGACGGCGCTGATGGAGCTGACCAGAATGAACACGGCGAAAAACGCGCCGGAAATCTGGTTCCAAAGTTTGATGTAGGAGTCCTTGGTTCCGACGAAGAAATCCTCTTCCTGATTCGGCGCCACGTGTCTGCGGGCGCGCAAAATCAGGCGCGCCTGGTCCATGGCGCGTTCGAAGCGGGCGGGATCTCCTGGCACCTTCACGTTGATCGTCAGTGACGCCCGCCTGCCCCGGATGTCCAGAAAAGTATTCAGCGGAATGACTGCAAAATTATCCGCGTCCTGCCCCAGAACTGCGCCATTCTTTTCGTACAATCCAATGACTGTGAACTCGCGCCCTTCCAGCTTGATCACCCGCCCGAGCGGATCCTGATCCGGGAAGAACCGGTCCTTCAGCGTGTAGCCGATCAGGCAGACGCGCCGTCCGAGGGTGTTTTCCACATCGGTGAAGTAGCGCCCGAGCTCCACTGTGGAGCTGTCGATCTGCGCCATCGAGGGCGTTTGCCCGGTCAGGGTGACGTCGGGCACTTCCACGTCCCGGTACTGCGCCCGCGTCGTCATCCGTCCCGTGGCGCCGGTGATGGTGCACTCGAAGCACAGGTCGCGCAAGGCCAGATAGTCGTCCCACAGAATCCGCTTGAAGCGCTGCGCCCTGCGGATCACGTCGAAATCCGTCACGGCGAAGGGCATGCGCGACAGCTGGAAGACGTCGCTGCCGAGGTTGGCGATCTTCGTTTCAACGTACACGTTGGCGCCCTGCACGATCGTGACGACGGTGATCAGGGTGGCGACGCCAATCATGAGCCCGAGGATCGTCAGCGCGCTCCTCAGGCGGTGGGCGCGCAGGGCGTCCACGGCCAGCGACAGTGTGTCCTGCGGCCGCAGCATTGTCCTCCCTTTGTCAGACGCACCCGGTGCCGCGGCTGTTCTGCCGGCGCGCGGCGCCCGCGCATGTCAGACGCGCACCCGCGCCCATTTCTTGCCCGCCCGGATCACATGCTCGCCCGGCGCCAACCGCTCGGCGGGCGACTTCACGACCGCTCCATCCACCTCCACCGCCCCTGCTTTCGCCAGCCGGTCGGCCTCCGTGCCCGAAGCCGCGATGCCGGCGGCAAGCAGGCACTGCCGCAGGCGCGCGTCGGCGCACTCCACCACCGGCAGGTCCACCGGCGCCTGCCCCTGGCTGACGTCGTGGATCCACTGCTCGCGCGCCGCCCGCGCCGCTGCAGCCGGGTGGAAATCCGAGGCGATGCGCTCCGCCAGGTCCAGCTTCAGGTCGCGCGGGTTGCGCCCGCTCGTCTTGAGCGCCGCGATCTCGGCTGCCGTCAGATCCGTCAGCAGCTCGTAGTAGCGCCACATCAGGTCGTCGCTGATCGACATCAGCTTCTTCACCATAACGTCCGGCGGCTCGGTGATGCCGACGTAGTTGCCCTTCGACTTCGACATCTTCTCCACGCCGTCCAGCCCCTCTAGAAGCGGCGTCGTGGCGATGATCTGCGGCCGCTGGCCGTATTCGCGCTGCACATCGCGCCCCACAAGCAGGTTGAATTTCTGGTCCGAACCGCCAAGCTCGACGTCCGCCTCAAGCGCCACCGAATCGAAGGCCTGCGCCAGCGGGTACAAAAACTCGTGGATCGCGATCGGCGCGCCGGATTGGAACCGCTTGGTGAAGTCGTCCCGCTCGAGTATCCGCGCCACCGTGTAGCGCGACGCCAGCCGGATCATGTCCTCGAACCTCAGTTGCCCGAGCCACTCGTAGTTGAACCGGACTTCGGTCTTCTCCGGATCGAGGATCTTGAAGACCTGCTCTTTGTAGGTCTCGGCGTTGCGGTTGATCTCCTCCCGCGTCATCGGCGGACGGAGGGTATTGCGCCCCGTGGGGTCGCCGATGAGGCCGGTGGCGTCGCCGATGACGAAGATCACGCGGTGGCCCATGTCCTCGAAGTGCTTCATCTTTCGAAGGAGCACGGTATGGCCGAGGTGCAGGTCCGGCGCCGTCGGATCGAAGCCCACCTTCACGCGCAAGGGGCGATTGTCGCGGATCGATTCTTCAAGCCGCTCCTTCAATTCCTCTTCGCGGATGATCTCCTCGAAGCCCTTGCGCAAGTATGCCAGCTGCTCGTCAACGGGAAGAAATGCCACGAAGACCATTGTATCGGGCGGCTTCCCGTTGCCCCGGGCGCGCCGGTGCGCCGCAACGGTCTAAGATAATCGGGGAACCCGGCGCAGATGCCCGGACAACACTACTGCTTCGGCCCCTTCCATTTCGACGCGGAGCACCGGATGCTTTACCGCGAAGGCGAACTGGTCCCACTGATGCCGAAGACTGCCGATCTGCTCCACGCGCTGCTCGAACGCCGCGGGCAAGTTGTCGGGAAGGCGGAGTTGATGAAACTGGTCTGGCCTGACGCCCAGGTGGAAGAGACCGGACTCGCGCGCAACATCTCGCTGCTGAGGAAAGCGCTCGGCGACGAAGTCACGGAAAGCCGCCACATCGAGACGATTCCAAAGCGCGGCTACCGGTTTCTGGCGGAGGAGGCTCCCGCGGATGCGCGCGCAGTCCGGCGTGCTGCACGCAGGCTGGCCATTGCCTTGCTCGCGCTTGCCGCTCTGGCCCTGTTCGTGTACTGGCAGTTCTACCGCTCCTCCCGCTTCACTGCCGCGTCTCCGTCCGCCCCCGGGATGGCAGTGATTCCTTTTGAATGCACTGGCGGCGAGCTCTGCGCCCCCACGTTCTCCCGCCCGTTCGAAGACCTCCTCGCTGCCGAAATCTCCCGCTCCGGCCGCGTTCGCCTTGTGGCGCCTTCCACTGTCCACCGCTACCGCGATAACCGTATCCCCACGGCGCTGTTGGCGCGCCTCCTTGGCCTCGACTTCGTTCTGGAAGGGAGCGTGGCTGTGCTCGGCCCGCAGGTGCGCGTCATCGCGCGGCTCTCCGACGTCCACTCCGGCCGCCTCGTCTGGTCCGCAAGCTTCGACCTCCCGGCGGCCGATCCTGAGCAAGCGCAGCGTGCGGCGGCGCAAGCGGTCGCCGCGTCTCTGCGGGAAGCGCTTCCCTTCGCTGAACGGAAGTAGCAGCGGGCTTTCGCTGTTTCTTGTCGCCCGCATGAGGATAGGTCATGATGTAAGCGGCAAACAGTCCGCCGGTCGCCCCGCACAGCTCCTGGGCAGGTCTCGGCCGGATTTGTGCATGGTGCGCAGATGGTGATGCGCCGCCAGTTGAGCTCATGGAAAGAAATCGCCCGGCATCTCGGCGTCACCGAGCGCACAGCACAGAATTGGGAGCGGGAGCATGGCCTCCCGGTCCACCGTCTCCCAGAGGAGAAAGGCCGCGTCTTCGTCTGGGAAGATGAACTCGACCGGTGGCGGGCATCGGTGCTCGACAAGCGCTCTTTGTGGGTGAACGTACGCTTCTGGCGCATATTCAGCGCAGTGGCAGCCCTCACTCTCGCCGCAGCCTTCCTTGCAGTCTCTCTGTACGGCTGGAGAAAAACGCGCCTGGGCCCGCCGGCTCGTTTCTCCCTCGATGTCCGGACCCTGATTGTCGTCGACGAAAAAGGCCGCGAAATCTGGAGCAAGACCTTCGACGAGCCGTTCGTGCAGAGCGCGACCCCCTCGGAATTGGCATCGAGGCGCTTCGCTTCTTTCGTCGACCTCGACGGGGATGGCCGCAACGAGTTCCTCTTCGTGTACCGTCCGCTCTCGGAGGCCTCCCGCGGGCATACGCTCGTTTGCTTCTCTGATCGGGGGCAGATTCTGTGGCAGTACGCTGCGCGCCGCGCGGTTTCCACTCGGAAGGAGACCTTCTCCCCGCCCTTCTTGGCTGCTTTCGTCCTCGCGCTGCCTCCCGCCCGGGATGGCTCGCGCAGCGTCGTGTATGCGTGCCACCACCTGCGTTACTTCCCCGCGCTGATCGTCCTGCTGTCTCCGCGCGGGGAAGTGCGCGGGGAGTACTGGCACTCCGGGCACATTCCGCATGGCGAGGCAGCCCGGCTGAAAGGGCGCGAGGAACCGGATCTCTTGCTGGCCGGCATCAGCAACTCTTACCGGACCTCCACGCTGATCGCACTCGACCCGGCCAACCTCCACTGCGCGTCGGATGAAACAGAGCACCCGGACTATCAGCTGGATCCGCCCGGAAGGAACTGCGAACTCGCCCGGATTCTCTTCCCACGCACGTGCATCAGCCGCAAATTCGATCCTTACAGCCGGCCATCCGGGGTGTACGTGTTTGCGGATCATATCCAGTTCGGGACTCTGGAGCACTTCGGCCGGAGTGACTGCTTCACGCAGTACCTTTTCGACAACAGCCTTGCCCTCCAATCCGCAGAAGTCATCGATTCTTTCCTCGCATACCACCGCGAACTGGAGGTGGCCGGCCAGTTGGATCATCCCTTCTCGGAAAGCGAAGAGCGCGCCTTGTCCCGGCTCCGCATCCTCCGCCACTGGAGGATGCCCGCCGCCGGCAAGGGCCGCAGCCCCGCAAGCGATTGAATTCTCCACAGTCCAGCGCTGTCTCAAGACTCGCGGAAGCAAGACGAAGCAAATCCGAAGCCCCATTCGTGCCACCGCCGCCGCATACTTGGCTTGGAGTCGATCCCATGCGGGCGTTGGCGGCTTGGTTCTTCCCCTTGTCCCTGACTGCGTCCGCAGCAGCCGGCCCCGTTGGGCTGTTCCGCACGTCCTCTGTCGTTGTCGCGTACTACTGGTCGGAACTCGGGCTCCGGCAGGTGCGCCAGCGGCGGGAGGAGTTGGAGGCAGCCAAACGCGCAGGCGACCGGCGCAAAGCTGCGGAGCCTGAACAATGGGGCCGCCACGCTCAGCGGCTTGCCCACCCGCATCTGGCCGGCAAGGCGCCGGTCCAGAACATCTGCGAGGCGCTTCAGCCCTTCCTCGCCGAAGTCGCCTCCCGCGCAGGAGTGGAACGGATGGTGCTCTCCGCGCCGCCCGGAGCCGAAACCGTCGATGTCACCCCGCACCTGCCCGACGCCTTGCAGGCGGATGCTGCCACCCGCAAGATAGTGAAGCAACTGCGCCGCAGAGAGAGCAAGTCGCCGGGGAGATTCTGAAGGGAGTCGAATATGACCAGCACCTCTGCAAAATGGCTCGTCTGGACGCCAAGGATTCTCGCCATCCTGTTCGCGTGCTTCCTCTCGCTTTTCGCGCTGGACGTCTTCGTCGAAGGACGCCCCCTTGGCGAGATGCTGCTGGCGTTTGTCATTCACCTGACGCCAACCTGGCTGGTGTTTCTGCTGCTGATCTTCGCCTGGCGCCGCCCGTGGATCGGCGCCGCCGGCTTTCTCGTGCTCGCCGCCGCCTACGCCGTCATGGCGCGGGAACACACGCCTTGGATCCTGCTGATCTCCGGGCCGATGATTCTCATCGCCGGGCTCTACTTCTGGTCCTGGCGTATGTCGAAAATGGCGCCGCGAGGCTGAGCCAGTCCCCCTCACCCGGCGGGCGCGTGGTGATTCACGGGACCAGAGCCCCGCCCCAGCCCCGGATTCGTGCGGATCGCCTCTGTAATGAACCGCTTGGCGCGGGCTACCGCCTCCTCGAGAGTGGCGCCGCAAGCCAGGCAGGCAGTGATCGCCGCCGAGTAGGTGCAACCCGTGCCGTGGGTGTGCTTTGTCTCGAATCGCGGCGCGCGGAACCACGAAACGTCGCGTCCGTCGAACAGAACGTCCGCTGCTTCCCCGGCCAGGTGCCCCCCTTTCACAAGTACTGCCGCGCCGCAGCGCCCGTGGATGCGCCGGGCGGCTTCCTCCATCTCTTCCTCCGTTTGCACCTCGCACTCCGCCAGGGCTGCCGCTTCGTGCAGGTTCGGCGTAACCAGAGCCGCGTGGGGCAGGAGCCGGTCCCGCAGCGCCAGGCGCGCCTCGCCGACAACCAGTGGAGTGCCGTGCTTGGAGATCATCACCGGATCCACGACAAGCGGGGCCCCCAGCCGCGGCGCAAAATCCGCCACGGCCTCGATGATTTCTGCCGAGCCGAGCGCCCCTGTCTTCACCGCAGCCGGAGGGATGTCGGCAAGCACTGCCTCCACTTGAGCCCGCACCAGGAGCGGCTCCAGGCACACCACCTCCGACACTTCACACGTGTTCTGGACCGTCAGCAGCGTGACTGCTGCCTCGCCGTAAACCCCAAACTGATGAAAAGTCTTCAGATCCGCCTGAATGCCCGCTCCCCCGCTTGGATCGGAGCCGGCAATTGTCAGAGCAACGGGTTTCACGCCTCCAGTGTCACTCAAACCGGAGCCGCCCGGTGGACACCGAACCGGCCGAGTTCACGACCTCCACTTCTACTGAGCCCAGCTCGGTGTGTGTCCCGGAAACCGGGAAGTGCGCCCGCAGGGTGAATGTACTGCCGGAGACTGTCTTGTAGTACTCGGCAAACGCGGTCCGCACATCGGCGTCAATCCGCCCCGGCGCAGCCGCCTGCCCGGACTTCAAATAAAACGTAAACGAGATCTTCGACGCCGTGCGGGCTGTGTCATACCCTGTTAGCAATACCTGTGCGTTGGCGGATGCCAAAGAAGCCTTCGCCTGCGTCAGCACGACGGGCGTCGCCGCAATCCGGATCGTTTCCTCCGCCGAATGCGGCCCGATCACAATCCTCAACCGCACCACCCCGGCTGTCGTCCCAGTCTGCAAAGTCATTTCCGCCGATTCCGTCGCGCCCTCGGGAAACCGCATCGTCAGGCTCCGCACCGCGTTCGGCAGCAACACGACTGCCGCGTCGTCAGGCAGCCCGCTTTCTGGGGTGAAGGTCAGCGTGAGCAGACCGGCCACCTCTGCCCGGGCAGCCTCGGACAATTTCACACGAAACCTCACTTGTCGTGCCGCCCCCGTCTCGCTCGTCCATTGCAAAGCGGGTTTCGGTGGCGCGAAGTCAGTGACATTCACCTCGAGCGGGAAGCTCCGGTTCTCCACCTGAAGAATCCCCTGATTCAGCCCAACTCTGTCGGAGACAAACTCCACCATGTATGCAACAGTTTCGTCGCCGGGAAGCAACCGGAATCCATCCCCCGTGATCGCCGCCGCCGCCGGGGGAGTGATCCGAAGCCCCCACGTCAGGCGCGACCGCCTCTCCACAGACCCCAAGCTGAACTTCTCACCAGCCTTCAACCATTGCCAGCCGTCAGGCGTCTCAATTTCTATACTTGAAGAAGTTGTGCTGCTGCCGATCAGGGTAACCGTGAAGTCATTGATATGCAAAGTGCTGCTGTACTCGCCAGGGGCTGTCGGCGAAAACCGGATCGAGAAATCGACAAAGCCGCCCGCCTCCACAGTGCGCGGCGGGAAGAACTGGTCAAAGGTCCTGAACGGGCTTGGATCGATGGAGAGCCTTGTAATTACTATTAGCGTAGAGGAAGTGTTGCGGATGCGAAAACGCGCTGTGGAAGACTCCCCCGGTGCTGCCGGAGGCATCACGAAGGTGCCACTGACCGGCACTTCCGCCGTGCCATCCCGGTAAAGCAATCGAAAAGGAGGAAGTTCTGCAAGAGGAACCAACGAGGAGGCGTCCTCTGAATCTACCGCCAGCAACTCGCCACGCTCACGGATCGCCCTCAGCCCTGGACCAATCCACTCTGGCCAATCCGTGTCGTTACCCTCTTGTTTTTCTATGTGTAGTTGTAAGGTTTCTGGGTCCAGTTCGCCGGTTTCGGCGCTTTGTGGAAACAGAAACCGGATCCCCGAGCCTGCCTCACTTCTTTTGCCGCGCGCCGGTCCTTTCGGTGCTGGCAAGGACACCCATGAGCCGCCATTGGGCCGGAGATGGATGTGGTGGTGGGTCTTGTACCAAAGGATGTCGCCGTCGTAGCCGGCACTCAGGACGCCTTCTGGCACTACGACCGGGGCCTCCCACGCCCCCGGAGTACCCGTCAGCGCCCGCAAGGCGCCTTTACCGTCGGCGAAGTACCCGCGGACGGGCCGTTGTTGAGCGGTGGCGGCGAGGCCCGCCAGGGCCAGCAGAAGTGGCAGCACTGATCTGTTGCACATGGCTAAGGTTTCCCGATGGTGATCGTGGGCGTTCCGATTGTTGGCGTAACGATCACGGCGGCGGGGGGTGAGTAGGTCTGACCGCCGCTTCCGCGGCCTCCAGCGGCGGCGAGACCGGCCGCCGCGCCCGCGCCCACGGCCAGCCACAGCACCCACTTTTTCGACCCGGAGGGCGCCCTGAACGCGGGGTTGCCCCGATCCTCCCGAGCCGCGGTGGCGGTGGCGGAAACCTCAACGGGAATCCTGGCCTCGTCGCGCCGGCCGCCCTCCGTTGCGGTGACCACGATTTCCAGACGTCCCGTGACCGCCCCCCACCGGATTCCGTAAACGACGGCCTCCCCCTGGGGGCCACTCAGTGTGGACTCCATGCGGAGCCCACTGGCGAAGACCCCGCCCGGTCCCACTGCGGGCAGGCGGAAGTGGACTGTCGCACCCGGCACAGGTCTGCCCGATCCGTCTTTGACAACGACCGCAAACCGGCGGGATGAAAGGGCTTGTGCAGGCACGACAGCGCCCGCCCCCTCAGTGATTTCCAGCCGCAACGCTTCCTGTCCGAAGCTTGCCGCAGCGGTCCAGGCGAGGGCCCAGACGGCCAGCCGCAACCGCGCACACTCTTCGCGCATGAATCGAAACCTGCCTTCCGAGCGGCGCCGCGGCTAATGCTGGATCAGAACGACGGTGATGTTGTCCGGACCATCGGCTGCCCGGGCCGCTTCGATAAGTAAGTGGGCGCGGTGTTCCAAAGATATCGGATGAAGTAGCGTCTCGCGGATTTCTTCTTCGGCGACGACGCCGTGCAGCCCGTCGCTGGACAGCAGGACCAGACTGCCGGGCGGCACCTCTACAGGGAAGACCTGGACGCGAACCTGGGGCGCCACGCCGAGCGCCATGGTCAGCACATGGCGCATCGGATGCACGCGCAGGTTCTCCTCGCTGATGCCGAGCGGGCGGCCGACTTCATTCACCCAGGACTGGTCCTGCGTCAACTGCTCGAGCGTTTCCCCTTGCAGCATCCAGGCGCGGCTGTCGCCCACGTTGGCGACCATGCAGTCGCCGCCGGTTTCCAGTAGGCACACAAGTGTCGTGCCCATGCCCTTCAGGCGCGGGTCGGCCGAGGCGGCGTCGAGGATTCTCTGGTTGGCGTGTTCGATGGCGCGGACCAGCGTGTCGGCGTCGCGGATCGACGTCGACTTCAGGAACGAGTGCACACTTTGCACCGCCATCTGCGAGGCGACTTCCCCCGCCTCGGCGCCCCCCATCCCGTCGGCCACGATGTAAAGCCCGAGCTCCGGATCCACGAGGAAGGAATCCTCGTTGTTGCTCCGCACGCAGCCGACGTTGCTCAGTCCGAAAGATGAAAGCACGCTTCCCTGAGATTATAGACGCAATCAGGACGCGCCGCAGCGCGGGGTGCGCAACTCGCTCCCTGACTCGATACACGAATTCGGGCGGCCGAATTTCGCGCGCCCCGCGTGCCCGGGTCAGAAGGTCACACGCAGCGCCAGCTGGATGACGCGCCAGCTCTCGCCGTTCTGGTTCGTCGTCGCCGAGCTTGCCGTCGACAAGGTGATGCAACAGGTCTGCCCGAACACGGTGGAGGTGATCGCCGGCGACCCCACGCTCGCATCGCGCGGGTTGCGGAAGTTCGGGTGGTTCAGCGCGTTGAAGAACTCGCCGCGGAAGGTCACCTTGATCCGCTCCGTCGCCAGGAACAGCTTGGACACCGAGGCATCCAGGTTGTGGAAGCTCGGCCCCTGGAAAATATTGCGCCCCAGCCCCAACTGCCCCGGCTCGGGGAAGGTGAACGCGCTCGCGTCCGGGAACAGCACCGGGCCGACCACCCCCGGCTTCGACTGCAACTTCGCCTCCGGCAGCGTCGCGCCCTCCCGCAGCGCCGCGCGCGACTGCGCCGAAGCATTGTGCGTCAACGCCCCGGAGCGCACTGTGAACGGCTCGCCGGACTGGTAGGTATAGAGCCCGGAGATGCTCCAGCCGCCGAACAGCAGATCGAGCGCGCGCCCGGCATTGCCGAGCCAGGTCTTTCCGCGCCCGAAGGGCAGCTCGTAGACGCCGGCGATGTTCAGCACGTGCCGCTGATCGTAATCCGACCGCGCCCGCTCGTTGCGGTAGTTGCGCACGTCGGCGGGCGTGCGCGACGCCGCCGTCGTCAGCCCGCCGCCCACCGAGGCATGCACCGGATCCAGCGACAGGTTGTCGATCGACTTGCCTAGCGTGTAGGCCGCGTTCAGCAGCAGGCCCGCGCGGTCAAACCGCCGCCGGGCCGCGAATTGCCCCGCATGGTAGATGGAATCGCCGCCATTGTCGACGTACATGATCTGCCCGAACTGCTGGTTCATGCGCAGGCGCGCGTTCAGCGTGCTCTGCTCGATGCGGTTGCCGAGGCTGCCCGCTGCGTTCTGCGCCAGCTCGGTCTGCGTGGCCGAGCTGTTGACGAACGCAGCCGTGACGAGTCCTTGTTTCACAATGGGCACGTCCTGTGCCCCTGCACAGGGCGCGCCGCTCGACAGCGTCCCATCAGGACGGCAGCCGCCGCCCAGCCGCAGATTGTGCCGCATCGCAAGGAACGACGGCAGGATGGGCGTGATATTGATCTGGTTCGCGTCCCACGCCCGGTACAACCGCGTGCCGCGCCTGCCCACATACGCCGCGCTGACGACGAACCCGCCCGGCAATTCGCGCTGGATGTCGAGGTTCCACATGTGCACGGTGGGCATCTGAAGCCCCTGATCGAACACGCGCACCGGCGGAGCGTTGGAGGAAACCTGCGCCGGCGGCGAGAGGAAAGATGAGGGTTTCACGCTCGGCGGCGGCAGTTCGCGCGGGAACCCTTCACCCAGCCGCACGTTCGGCACCGGCGTGCACCCGGGCGTCGTCACCAACGCGCCGCCGCTGCCGGAAAACTGCGAGCTGCACCGGAACGTCTGGCCGGGTACGGACGTCGCCACCGAGGTCACGATGAAGGAGCCGATGGGATCGAACGCCATGCTGTAGCCTGTGCGGATGACGGTGCCGCGCAGCCGGTCCGGCGACCATGCGAGGCTGATCCGCGGGGCCACTGCGCCCAGGTTCCTGTTCTGGTACCAGCGTTTCGCAGGCACGAACTTCACCGGCCCGTCGCGGCCGTCGATCATGCGGTCCGGCACATAGACCCGCCCGCCCGCTTCAGTCGGCGGCAGGTTGATCTCCCACCGCGCGCCGTAGTTCACGGTGAGATTCGGCCGCAGCTTCCACTCATCCTGCCCGTAGAAGTTGTACTGCTTGAGCCGCTGCCCCTGCGCCCACAGCGTCACGCTCTTCTCGCCCGTCTGGAACGGCAGGAAGGCATCGCTCTTCAGGTCCCCCAGAAACACCTGCGTCAACCCGGCTGGAATGCCCAGCAGGTCGTTGATCATCCCCTGCAGCCGGTTCAGGTCCACCGCCGCGATGCCTGGCCGCGTCGACGTCCCCACCGCAGGCAGGCTGAAGCCCGCCGGCGGCCGCGTCGTCCGCGAGAGCGAAATCGCCGGCACCAGGCTCGTGCCACCCACGTCGCCCCGCTGGTCGTTGTGCTGGTAGAAGCGGAGGTTCGCCCCGAACCGGTAGACGTGGCGGCCAGAAATCACGCTGAGGTTCTCCACCAGCTGCGGCGTGGTCAACGCTCGGTAAGTGCGCGGGTTCGCCGTATAGTCCACCGTCGAGTTGTTGAACGTGAACCGCGGCTGGTTGGGGAAGTTCGGGTTCGCCTCGCCCTGCGTGAACAGGAACTCGAACCGAGCCAGCCCCAGCGTCAGTTCGTTCACAACGCGCGGCGAGAGCACGCTGCGCAGTCCGATGGCCACGTTCTTCGCCGGACGGAATACCTCGCCGCGCGGGGGGAAGCCCGGCAACACCACCGGGCGGCTGTTCAACGGATCTCCGCCCAGTGTCTCCTGCCGCGCTCCCAGGTAGCGCCCAAAGATCGAGTGCTTCGAGGAAAGCTGGTGATCCACGCGAATCATGTAATGCGGCCCGCGGATGCGGAAAGGCGAGTTCCACACATAGCTGCCCACGTTCAGCCCGTCACCGGCGGAATAGGCGTTCGGCGCGGGGTAGCGCCCCAGCACGGAATTCACCATCGCGTCCATGCCGCGGCCGAGCGGATCGGCGGCGAACACGTTGAACGACGCGACGCAGTTGGTGTCGCCCGCGCCCTGGCAGTCCCGCACGCCGGCCGCGTACTTGCCCGTCGCAGGGTCCACCAGCAGCGGTGTGTTCTGCCGGATCTGCTGACCCTTGATCACCAGCGGGTTGGCGGGATCGGCCACCCAGTACTTGAACACGCCATTCAGCGCAGACGGCGCATACAGGCTCACATTGCCGAAGGTCTTGTCGATCGGGTCGGCGAAGTTCACCTTCTGTCCTTGCCAGTTGGCGAAGAAGAACGTGCGGTTCTTCCGGATCGGCCCCCCGATTTCGAGGCCATATTGGTTCAGTTGGATCACCGGCTTCGCCGCGCCTTGCGCCTTGGCGAAGAACTCATGGGCGTTGAGCGCCGTGTTGCGGAAGTACTCGAACAGCGTCCCGTGAAATTCATTGGTGCCAGAGCGGGTGGCGATGGAGACGTTCGCGCCCGAGTTGCGGCCCTCTTCCGGCGTGGGGTTCAGAGTGGTCACCTTGAACTCCTGCACGTTGTCCGGGTTCAGCCGGAACACGTTGTTGGTCGCGTTCGAATAGGACGACTCGTTGGCCTCGATGCCGTCGATGGTGACGTTGTTCGCCGTCGGCCGCGCACCGTTCACGGTCACCGTGTTGCCCGAGCGCTGCGTCACGCCGCGCTCGTACATCAGCAGCGTCAGCGGATTGCGGCCGTTCAATGGCAGGTTCACTATGGCGCGCTGCTCGACCACATTACCAAGCGTGGCGCTGGAAGTCTGCAGCATCTCCGCGCTGGCGCTCACCACCACGCTTTCCGTTGGCGCGCCCACCTCCAGCGTCACATCCAGCGTCAGCGGCGTGTTCACCTGCAGCACAACGCCGCCCCGCACCGCCGTGCGGAAGCCCGGCGCCTCCACCTTCAGCGTGTAGACTCCCACCGGCACCGACGGGAACGAATACAGCCCCGCGTCCGTGGTCTCCTGCCGCTCGCTGACGCCCGTGGCGTCGTTGGTCAGCGTGACGGCGGCGCGTGGCACCACAGCGCCGCTTGCATCGAGAACAGTGCCTGAGATTCGTGACGTGGAAGTCTGAGCCCACGCCGCCGCGCACACCCATACCGTCAAAAAAAACCGCACATACCGCTTCATGACGAGCCCCTTTCCGGTCAATCCCCGCTTACAAGGCGAGTATGGCGACAAGACTTACCACAGGCCCGTCACGCGGTCAAGCCGAGGCGGCGCGGCGGCGCCGGAGCGCGGGTCTAGTCCGCGGCGTCCGGCTTGCGGAAGATGGCGATCGCCTCGATCTCCACCAGTAGCTCCGGCCGGCAGAGGATCGCCTGGATCCCCGTCGATGCAGGCAGCGGGTCCAGGCCCTGTTCCTGGTAAAAGCGCGTGCGCTCCTCGTTGAACGCCTCGTAGTCGCGCTCGATGTCGCGCAGGTAGCAGGTGGTGCGCACGATGTCCTTCCAGCTTGCGCCCTCGCTTTCCAGCAACCCGGTGATGTTGTGGAACGTGCGGCGTACCTGGGCGCGGAAATCGCCGACGTGGACGGAGCGGCCGTGCTCGTCGATGGACGCCGTTCCGCTGATCAGCAGCACCACGATGTTGCCGAACTCCAGCCGCAGTCCGCGAGAAAAAGAGCTGGGCTTCGCGTAGCAGTAGGCCTCGTTGAGCACCCGCGGGTTCGAAATGGCCTTCTTCTCGATGGACGCGGCCTTCATGGCTTCGGCCAGGGCTTCTTCCAGCCTCATGATGGAGAGACCTCCTTTAGGAGTACCGATGAAATCGATCGCCTGCCGTTGGGCGCGAATCGGGCTGCAAGCTGTTCGCGCAAGGCAGAACGGTTGGACCCCGCTGACTGTATGCATTCTACCAGCAGGGCGGTGGATTCGTAGGCAAGCTGCGTGAATACATCGCTGGCAGCCTGAAAACGGGCCTCGGCGGCCCGCAGCAGATCCTCCCGCGGCGGCTCCAGCTCCGGCGCCAGCACGGGCCGCTCCAGCCGCCGCCGGCAGGAGCGTGCCCATGCCGCGGGTCCGCAAATCACTCTGGCGTTGCGCGGCAGTTGCGCCACCACGGCCCAGAGCCAGGCGGGCGGCGCCAGCGCCACCACGGTCTCGTGCGCCGGCTCCGGCGGCAGCCGCGGCGGCTGGAAATCGTGGCGCTCCGCCGGCTGCGCAAGGCGGCTGAGCGCCCGCGCCAGTTGGCGCGAGCCGTGGTCGGTGGCGGCCAGCAGCGTGTAGCGCGCGCCGCCCAGCCCATCCTTGAGCGCCTTCGCGATCAAGCTGTCGCCGGGCGCCCAGGAGAAGATCCACGGCACGAAGGCGGCGTTGGCGGTTTCATCGGTGGAAACCGGATCGACCAGCGGGAACAGCGCCTTGGCCGCCACCTGCTCCGCCAGATGCGTCGTGGCGCTGTCGATGCCGCCGATCACCGCCACGGCGCGGTCTTCCATCGCCAGCCTGACTACCGCGGAGGCTCCGGCGCGCCACGGATCGTCCGACCACCGCGAAAACAGCCGGAAAGGCTTCGCCCCCGCCCCCAGCCGCGCATTGGCCTGCTCGATGGCGAGCTGCACGCCCATGAACACGGCGCCGCCGGTTTCGTGCCGCGCATCGTCCGGGCCGAAAAAGCCCACAGGAACATAAGGCAGCGCACCCGCATCCTGCGCAGGCGCCTCGCCCGGTTGCAGGGGCGCGCCTCTCCTGTCGAGATACGGTGCCGCCTGCACGGCGAGAAAGTGCCTGCGTGTGAGCATCGCCCTACTTCTTCTCTGCCTGCGTCAGCAGCTCGCGCGCCGTGCGCTCGCGCGCGGGAACGTAGCCGCGCGGGATCTCCATCTGCTCACGCGAGGAATACCGCCAGCGCCCGTTTTCGAACTTCGCCAAATACACTTCGCCCGCGTCGTCCAGAGCGGCAGAAAACGGAATATCGCCGGTGACGCCGGGCCACGGCTTCACGCGCGTCGCTAGAATGTCGCGGATCTTCGCGCGGTTCAGCCCCGCCACCTGAATCGCCCAGATCAGCATGTTCATGCCGTCGTAGCCGTGCGCCGCGTAAGTCTCCGGCTCGTCGTGGAACCGCTTCACGAACCTCTCGCGGAACTCCCTGTAGCGCGGGTTGTCGGCGTCCGGATTCCAGGGATAACCGGCAATCACGCCTTCGGCGTGAGAGCCGGCGTACTTCAGGAATTCTTTGGATACCGCCCGGTCCGAAGTCAGGAACGGCTGATTCATCCCGCGTTCGCGCAGCTGCCGCAAAATGATCCCCGCCTCGCGCGCGTCGCCCCAGTGCACAATCACGTCCGGCTTCACCTCCGCCACCCGGTCGATTTGCAGCGAATAGTCATCCTGCCCGAGCTTGTAGGCCATCTCGATCACCACCGGCCGGCCCATCCTCCGCGCCGAGTCCTTCACTTCCCGCACGCCGAAGCGCCCGTAACGGTTCGACGCCCGGATGATGGCGATGCGCTTGTAATCCATCTTCCGGATCATGTAATCCACCAGCAGGTAACCCATCTGCCGGTCGTCGCCGATGCAGCGCATCGTCCAGGGGATGTTCGTTTCGATGAACGTGGGATCCGTGTCGCCAGTGTTCATCATCACCAGTTCCGCCTTCAGCGCCACGCGGATCGCGATGTGCGAGTTGGCCGAATCGATCGTGCCCAGAATCGCCCACACCGGGTTCTTGTAGGCGAAGTTCACGATCTCGTTCCCGCTCGATCCCCACAGCCCGTTGTCGTTGGCCACCACCAGCTCAAACGGGATCTTGCGCCTCACGTAGCCGCCCTTGGCATTGGCCTCCTCGATGGCGAGCCGCGCGCCCTGGAGCATCTTGATGCCCATCGGCTCTTCATGGCTCGCGCCGCCCGTCGCCACGCTCACCGTGCTCATGATCGGCCCGATGAAGCCGATCTTCACCGTCTTGACGTCTTCGGGCTCCGGAATCGCGCGCCCCGGCCCGTAGTATTGCATCTGCTCGAGGAAATGCTCCTTGTATGGCTTCACCTTCCCGAACGGCTCGTAGTCCATGGGCGTCTTCGCATAGGTCGTGTCCCGCTTCAACCGGATGTCGGGCACCTCATACGGCCCCACGGCGTTGATCCGGCGCAACACTTCCAGCGTGTGCTCGTCCACCTCCACGCCGGCGGGCGCCAGGGGCTCCCTCGCCGCTTTCTTTGGAGCGTCGGCGGCAAACAGAGCCGACGCGGTTGCAAGCACGAGCAACGGCCTCATTTCCATTCCCTCCTGCTCTCCGCCAGCATCCGCGCCCGCTCGCGCAGGCCGGAGTAATAGCCTTCTCCGATGCCCCACGCGAGTCCCTTGGCGGTGCCAATGAACACGTCATTGCCGTCGACGTCAATCGAAATGATGAAGTTGTGAGGCAGGTTGAGTCCCATCTCGACGGTCTCGAGCACCGTCTTGTCGCGGGTCACCACCGCCTTGCCCGTGTCTGACTTCGGGTCCCGCGTGTAGGCCACCCAAGTGTTGGTCCCGGCGTCCATCACCGCCCCCAGCCCCTTGTCCGTGGCGAACCATGCCTCGCGCCCGCTGCGGGCGCGCAGGTTGTTGTTGAAGTCCGAGGGCAGGCCCGAATCCATG
Source organism: Acidobacteriota bacterium (assembly GCA_037446555.1). Classification (GTDB taxonomy): domain Bacteria; phylum Acidobacteriota; class Terriglobia; order Bryobacterales; family Bryobacteraceae; genus JANWVO01. The sequence goes on along the minus strand of JBBIIK010000042.1, from coordinate 13,660 downwards.
TTGTAAAACGCCCGCCAGTTGCGCCCGTCATACCGGCACACGCCGAAGTAGGACGACACCCAGATCACGTTGTCCACGTAATTGGCGCCCGTTGTGATCACATGCACGATGCCGTCGTCGCGGTAGAGGTCGATCTCCATCTCGCCATCCGGATCCAGGTAGTCCTTCCAACGGTTCGCCTTCACGTCGTACTCCAGAACCCCGCTGCCCCACACCGCCAGATGCACCTTCCCGTCGCGGTAGTGCACGCCGTAGTTCCAGATCTCCTCCATCGGCGCGTTCTTTTCAGTGAAGATCGTCCATTCGCCGGTCACCGTGTTGTAGCGCGATGCGCCCGCAGTCGTCGCCGCCCACACATTGTCGTTCTCCACCGCCACGCCATAGACGACGTCATTCACGAGCCCCGAATTGAGCTGGTGCCAGTGGTCGAACCGCCCGCCGCTCAGGCGCGCGAGCCCGCCGCCGAACAGCGCCAGCCACACGTCACCCGTCTTCGGGTCCACGTCGATCCCCGTGACGGCGCGCCATGGCAGCCCGTCCTTCTCAGTCCACGTCTTCACCACCTTCGCCGCCTTCTTGTCGATCAGCGCCAGCCCGTTTTCCGTTCCCACCCAGATGCGGTTGCCGTCGCTTTTCACCGCGAAGATGTGATCGTCCGGCAAACCCTCCTTCACCGTGAACTGCTTCCACTTCGTGTACACGAAGGGCAGCTTCTCCGCGCCCTGCCCGGCAGCCAGGGCGGATGCCATCAGCAAGATGGCGAGGCAAATGGCAGCGTGTCTCATAGCGTCTTCAGGAACTCGATCAGATCGTTCAACTGGTCCTTGGTCATGTCGTTCGTGTACCCGTGCTTGTCGTACGGGTTGAACACGGTCCAGATCTCTTCCAGCGTCCTCGCCATTCCGTTGTGCAGGTATGGCGCCGAATCGTAGATGTTGTTCAGATGCGGCACGTCGAACAGCCCCGTGCGGTCCAGCGCCTGCCGCGTGCCCACGTCGAACTTGCGGCGTGACGTGTAGTACGGCGGCGGATGGCAGAATACGCACCGCCCTTGCGGCGGAATCACCCGCCCGTCGTTGGTCCTGGTGCGCTCGAAGATCTCCTTTCCACGCCGCTGCGCCGGCGTGTAGCGAGTCCCCGGCGTGTGATAGCGGTTCGGCGGACGCCGGATGGTCGTGATGTAGTAATCCACCGCCGCCAGCTCCTCCGGTGTGAACGGCAGCCCCCGCGTGAAGAACACCGCCAGCCGCGCCCCGCACTGCCGCTTCAGCGTCGGGTTCGTCCCCTCCCACTTGAACGGCGCCGTGTCGGCGATTCCCCGCAGCGTCCGGTTGTCCACCGGCGACACCCCGATCCCGTCCGCTTCAATGTCGTACGTGATCCCGTCCACGTGCCCGTCGGGATGGCACGAATGGCAGGAGAACTGGCGGCGGAAGGTGATCCGCGCATGATGGAATAGCTTCTCCCCGCGCCGCTGCTTCGTGATCTCCTTCGGTCCGCCCAACTCGATCTTCCCCGCCGGCTCCAGCTTCGTCAGGTCGATCACTCCGATCGAATCATCCAGGCAGTTCGCCACCCACGCGCGCTTACCGTCCCGCGAAATCGCCAGCCCCCGCGGGCTGTCTCCCGTCGGAATCCACTTCACCACGAACTCCGCCGACTTGCCCAGATGGTTCGGCAGCACGCGCAGCCGCTCTTCCTCGGTGGCGTTCTCGATCACGCGGAGCATCTTTTCCACCTCGATCACCGCCACGCGGTTTGTGCCCGAACTCGTCACCAGCGCCAGCCGTCCGTCGGGCGTGATCTTGATGTCCGTGGCATCCGCAAATCCCATCCCCGGCTGGTCGAGCAGCAACTGGTCCACGCGTCCGTCCGCCCAGATCACCGCAATCCCGTTCGTGATGGTCCATCCTTGCAGCAGCCGCGTCATGGGCGCCAGATGCTTTGTGCGGTTCATCGTCGCCAGTGCGAACCGCCCGCCGGGGTGCCAGTCGATCCCCATCATGAGGTTCGTGCCCTCGGCTAGCCACCGGTCCTCCACGCGTGCGCTGGTTGCATCGATCAAGGTCACTTCGCTGGCCAGCGGCTGCCGGAAGCCGGTCATGTTGGAGTACATGTTGGTAACCAGGATCTTGCCGCCATCCGGGCTCAGAGCCAGCTCCCAGGGCCCCCGCCCCGCCGCCAGCTTCTTCTCGAACGCGAGCGTCCGCGCGTTGTAAACGTGAATGTCCTCCGAGGACGTGTTCAGCGCCAGCACGTGCGCGTCGCCAGGCGTCACCAGCACGCCGTGCGGCTCGTCACCGGCCGGCAGCACCCTCTCCACCCGCCGCGTCACAGCATCCACCACCGCCACCGAGTCCGCCTCGCGGTTGGTCACAAACGCACGCCGCCCGTCGCTCGTGAACGCCACCCCCGTCGGCGCCTCTCCCGTCTTCACCTCCGCCCTCACGCGCCCCGCACGCGGGTCCACCACCGCCACCGCATCGCCCGCCTCCAGCGTCACCCACAGCTCGTCCGTCCCGGGGCGCAGCGCCATCCGCAGGGGGTTCTTGTACTTCACCTCCGCCGCCCGCGGCGGCAGCTTCGCCGGATGCGCGATCTTCTTCCACTCCGCCGCCGCGTCAAACGCCTTCCCGTGCGCCGGAATGTGGCACCCGTTGCAGTCCTCCAGCGATCCCCTCTTCAGCCCCGCCGCCCGCGCCGCCGCCGGATCCCGCATCGTCGCGTCGTTCGCATATTTCTTGCCCGCCCCATGGCAGGCCTCGCATCCCACGCCCTCGTCCGCCTGCGCGCCCACGCTGTGGCACTTCAGGCACGCTTCATTCTGCTGTGGATCCCCGCTCACGCCCATCTCCCGCGCCAGCTCCGCCGCGCGCGGCTTTGAAAGCGACGCCCACGCCTGCGCATGCGGGCTGCGCCGCCACACGTCGAACTGATGGCCGTGCATTTCGCCCCTGTGGCACTCGCCGCATGCAGCCGAACCCGTATGGTCTCCCCCCGCTCTCTCCTTCAGCCCGCCCATCTTCGAAGGCTTCGACAACGGATGCGCGATCTGCTTCCATGCCTCGTCGATGTTCACCGTCGGATTCGAAAGCACGGCGATGTGCGAGCCCTTCTCCATGTGGCACACCAGGCAGTCGTCCCTGGTGGACATCTTCAACCCGGCAGCCATCGCCGCCTTCTTGTCCCGCATCACCGCTTCCGTGGCGTATTCGCTGCCAGGTCCGTGGCAGCCCTCGCATTGCAGCCCGTCCTCGCGCCGGAACGTCTCCTTGTCCACGTCCCGTTCATCCGCGCCGAACGCCGTCGAATGGCATCCCAGGCAGATCGCCGCCTCCCACGGCGCCTCCCTCAGTCCGCTGATCTTCGCGATCTCCCACGACTCGGGCTTCGACAGCGCCGCATACGCCTGTGCGTGCTTGGAAAGCAGCCACTTGCTGTACTGATGCCCCATCCCCGGGCCCTCGTGGCACGAAGCGCACACCCGCGCCCCCACATACACTGGCTTCGCCGGCGCGCCTCGCGAAATGAACACAAGCGGCGCCGCCATGGCGGCAATCACCACGAGGAAAGCCAGCCTCTTCACTGCGAAATCCTCCGCGCTTCCGCTTTGTGGCGGAGCGTCAGCGCCTGATTCGCCTTCACGTTCTCGAGCTTCTCCACGACTCCGTTCGGCCAGCGGATCTCCACATCGCACTTCTCCGCCCCGCCCAGCCCGAAGTGCAGCCGCGGGTCGTTCTGCCCCAGATACCCCCGCACCGGGTTCACGTCCTCCACCATCCGCAGCCCGTTCGCCGTCACCGTCACCCGCGCCCCCACCGCCGTGCGCGAGCCGGTGGGGAAATCCAGCCTCGCATCCACCAGGAGCCACGGGCGCGCGTTGCCGCCGTCGTTGCGAAGCAGCACCGGCGCGTCATTCAGATTTACCACCAGCAGATCCACGTCCCCGTCGTTGTCGATGTCCGCCCACGCCGCCCCGCGCCCCACGCGCTTGGTCTCAAAGTACGGCCCCGCTTGCCTCGAAACATCCTCGAACGCGCCGTCGTGCTTGTTCCGTGTCAGGCTGTCTTCCTGCACGTATTCGTGGTGCGCGTGCCCGTGCACCGTGAACAGGTCCAGCCACCCGTCGTGGTCCCAGTCAAACATCACCGACCCCCACCCCGCATACTGTCCCAGCAGCGGCGAAAGCCCCGCCGCGTCGTTCCGGTTCTCGAAAAACTTCTTCGCCGGGTTGTACACGAACAGCGAGACATACTGCAGGTTCGGCACGAACAGATCCAGCCACCCGTCCCGGTTCACGTCCCCGTAAAACGGGCCCATCGACGCCACCCCCTGCCCGTGCTCGCTGAACGCCAGCTCGTACTCCAGCCCGCTCTCCGCGAACTTCCCCCCGCCCATGTTCACGAAAAAGTAGTTCTCCATCGCGTCGTTCGACGTGAACACATCCATCCGCCCGTCGTTGTTGAAGTCCGCCGCCGTCACCGACATCGCCCGCCCGCCCGGCTTCCACATCCCCGCTTCCTTGGTCACATCGGTGAACGTCCCGTCGCCGTTGTTGCGGTAGAGGATGCTCGGCAGCCCCTGGTAGCTCAGTGGTCCCGGATACCCCTGCGCCGGATAGTAATCGCGGAACTTGCCGTCGTCGTAGTGCAGGTAGTTGGCGACGTACACATCCAGGTATCCGTCGTTGTCGGCGTCAAACCATACCGCGTGCAGCGACCAGCGCGCATCGTCCAGCCCGGAGGACTTCGAGACGTCCGTGAACTTGCCGTCGTCGTAGTGCAGGTAGTTGGCGACGTACACATCCAGGTATCCGTCGTTGTCGGCGTCAAACCATACCGCGTGCAGCGACCAGCGCGCATCGTCCAGCCCTGAGGACTTCGAGACGTCCGTGAACGTGCCGTCCCCGTTGTTGCGGTAAAGGATGTTCCGGCCGTAGTTCAGCACATACAGATCCACGTCGCCGTCGTTGTCGTAGTCCGCCGCAGAGCAGCCCGACCCGTACACCTTGCTCCCCACGCCCGACTTCTCCGTCACGTCCTCGAACCGCCCGCCGCCCAGGTTCCTGTAAAGCCTCGCCGAGAGCTTCCCCCGCAAGTCCCGCCCGTCGTTGTCGCTCACCCCGCGCGTCCACACGCCCGTCACGAAGTAAATGTCCTGCCGCCCGTCGTTGTCAAAGTCGAAAAAGCACGCCCCTGCGCCCGTGCCCTCCACGATGTTGTCGAGCATGTGGTCGCCGATGCTGTGCCGGAACGTGATGCCTGCTTCCGCCGTGATGTCGGCGAACGCCGGACCCCGCGGCGGCTCGAGCGCAACAGCAGCCAGCGCCAGTGCTCCCGCGGCGATCACAATGGGCGTCTTCATCTCGAGCCGCCGTTGGTCAGAATCGCTGGCGCGGTGAGCTTCACCGGCTTCTGGATCAGTGCCTTCGCCCCGCGGTTCTCCGGCGTCAGCTCGGGATCCTCATGGCAGCCGATGCAGCCCCGGTTTTCCTTCGGCCTCGTGTACATCCACGACGAGGACCGCACTGCCTGCCCCGCCCCGTTCACCAGTTCCAGCCTCAGCGGCGTATTCGGCGGCACTTCCAGGTGGAACGAGCCGTCGTCCTCGATTCTCAGGTCCCCGATCTTCACCGCATTCTCCGGGCTCCCCGTGAACACCCGCAGCCGCCAACCCGCCCCCGGCCGCACCAGCGCAGGCTTGTCCGTCGTGAACACGCTCAGGCAGTACAGCCGGCTCCACCCCGCGTCCGCGATCACCACCGAGCCCCGCCCGTCCGGCTCCGGCCGCGCCATCACCGCCTTCGCCTGCCGTGCATCCGACCCCGCCTTCACATAAATCGGAACTTTTGTTTTCCTTACCGGATCGAACCGGTACACCCCCGCCGGCGTCTTTTCATCCGGCCGCCACCCCACCAGCAGACGCCCGCCCGGCAGCGCCGACGGCGTCGAAAAGATCCCGTCCCTCTTAGACGTCAGCATCCGCTTCGTCTTCAGCGGACGCGCCAGATCCACCGCCGCCAGCATCCCTTCCTCCACGAACACCAGCCGCCCGTCCAGCGTCGCCGCAGGCTCGCGCAGATCCCCGCCCGGCAGGAACAGCGAATAGTCCGTCCCGTCCAGGTTCGCCGCCATCAGTTGTGTCCGCCCGCCCTGCCGCGACGCAAACACCATCATCCCGTCCGGCATCATCGCCGGCGCCGACTCCTCCCACGGCGTGAATGTGATCCGCTGCCGCAGCGTCCCGTCGAACTTCACCGTGTATAGCGCCCCCCCGCTTACAAACACCGCCTGCGGCCACGGATCCGGTATGTCCAGGCTGAAAATTCGCGATTGATACACCGGCTCGCGGCAGTCCCCCGCCATTCGCGTCAGCTGCTTCACCGCCCCCGCCGCCAGCGTCATCTCGTAGATCTGCCACGGCTCCCCGGCGCTCTTCTTCCCTGCAAACAGGATTCGCTTCCCGTCCCACGAAACGTCCGCATCTGCCGCCGCGTAGAACCCTTGGCTCAACACTCGCGCGGCGCCGCCCGGCGCCACCAGCACCAGACGCGGCTGCCCGCCCGCCGGCGTCTCCGTCAACACCACCGCATAGCCGCCGACGGAAGGCCGCATCCCCTGCCCCCACAGGCTCGCCGCGCACAGCACGGCGATTGCAGAGAAACACGCCCCAATTCTCCCCTTTGCATTCCGCACTGCGTTATAGTCTAGGGGGTAAACCCCGCCGATTCCAATACGCGCGGGATGTTACTGCGAATCAGTTAGAAAACGTTGCGCAGCGCCCGCCCCCTCAATACGCCCCGCACTCCATCAGCGCCCGCACCTCCGCGGGATCCGACGTCTTGCCCAGGATCAGGGACAACCGGATCCGCGCCTTCGCTGCATTCAGCGTCCCCGCAAACAGCACGCCCCGCTGCCGCAGATCGTGCCCGCTGCCCTCGTACCCGTAGATGTCCAGCACCCGCCCGTGCGCGCACCTCGTCGCGATCACCACCGGCACCCCGGCATCGATCGCACGCTGGATCGCCGGCACTGCCTGCGGCGTCACATTCCCCCTCCCCGTGCCCTCCACCACGATCCCCCGCGCCCCGCTCTCCCGCGCATAATCGATGAACCGCCCGTCCGCCCCCGCGCACATTGTCACCAGGTCCACCCGCGGCTCCAGCCTCGGCCCGTCGATCACCACCCGGTCCACCAGCCGCCGCCCGAAGATCACGCGGTCCACATCCACCAGCCCCAGAGGGCCGAACACCGGGCTCTGGAACGTCTCCAACTGCTGCGTGTCCGTCTTGGTTGCCTCGCTCGCCGCATGGATCATCTGGTTCAGCACCACGAACACCCCCTGCCCCCGCGCCTGCGGGCCCAGCACCGTCCGGATCGCCGCCGACAGGTTCGCCGGCCCGTCGAACCCCGGCTCGCTCACCGTCCGCATCGCCCCCACAACCGCCACGGGCTTCGGCGACGTGTGCCGCAAATCCAACAGATACGCCGTCTCCTCCAGCGTGTCCGTCCCGTGCGTCACCACCGCCCCGGCGATCTCCTCCCGCGCGAGCTCCCGCCGCAGGATCTCGCTCACCTCCCACATCCGCTCCAGCGTCATGTGCGGCCCAGGATACTGCCCGTATTCGAACACCTCCAGCTCCGCCAGCCGCTGCAACGCCGGATCATGCTCCAGCAGCTCCCGCGCCCCCAGCGCCGGCACCGCCGCCCCCACCGCCGGGTCGTACCGCATCCCGATCGTCCCCCCCGTGAACACCACAAGCACGCGCGGCATGGCACTTCCGATTGTCGCGCTTCAGCGTCCACACCGGGCATGAGATTCCGACCCGCACCCGGCCACTATCCTGTCAGTGACCGGATCCGCCCCTGCCGTCGATCCCTCTCCGCCTACGGCCTTCGCCCGGCTCGCGCGCGCCGTCTGCCCCGCCTGCGGCTCGCCCCGCGCCGCCCGCTCCCGCCGCCGGTCCTTCTCGGATCACCTCCTCGCCGCCCTCGGCCTCCGCCCCTTCCGCTGCCTCTCCTGCCGCTACCGCTTCCACGCTTGGCCCAGCCTCCGCCTCTTCGCAGCCCCCCTGCCCGGCACCCGCCATCGCCCCGCTTCATCACCCCGATAAAGATTTTTCTCCGCCCACCTTCCCTTGGGCACTTCCGCCAGTGCCGCCCCGCCAGCGCTGTTCCCCCAACGCTTGCGTCGGGGCCGCTCTGCTAGCGTTGGTTCGGTTGCGCTTCCGCTCCCGTGTTCCCCCGGCGCTTGCGCCGGGGCCGCATTGCCGGCGCTGTGGGCGCTGCATTCTCTCACGTTCCCCCGGCCCTCCCGCCGGGGCCGCTCTGCCAGGATTGCTCCCGCGGCATTCTCACTCTTCCCCCAAGGCCCGCGTAGCTACGGCTCCCCTGCGCCCCGCCTCATCCGCCCGATAAAAATTATCGATTTGTATTCTTTCCCCGCCCGCCGCATAATTCTCCTGAGTCTGGAACTCACCCCGCCTGAGCGGTACTCCGTGATCTAGTCCCGCATCCTCCAGACCCGCGCTCGCCGGGCCAGCAGTGTTCGCCCTGACGGCGAGTCCGAACCCACTTTCAATCGAGAGGTGAATCCCGATGCGGTATCCGTGTGTCCTCACGCTCCTGGTGTCCGTGTGCGCGCTCGCACAGACGCCCGCCCCGGAAACAGCCCCCGCCCCGGCGCAGCTGCCCGATACTTTCTCCTTCAAACGCCTCCAGCTCAGCGGCTACATCGACACCTTCTACGACCTCAACTACAACCATCCCCCCTCCCGCCTCTCCCAGCACCAGGCCTTCAACTTCACCGCCAACAAGTGGAGCCTGGCCAGCGCCACCGCCTCCATCTCCTCCGCCCCCGCGCCCGTCGGCTTCCGCGTCGACGTCGGCATGGGCCGCGTCTACGACGCCTTCTGGCTCAGCGAAACCTCCCACGATGGCTGGACCCGCCACCTCCTCAACGCCTACGTCAGCTTCAAGCCCGCCTCCTGGAAAGGCCTCCAGCTCGACTTCGGCAAGTTCATCACCAGCGCCGGCGCCGAGCTCACCGAAAGCCACCTCAACTGGAACTACTCCCGCAGCCTGCTGTTCGCCTTCGGCCCCTACTATCACACCGGCTTGCGCGCCACCATCCCCGTGGGCGAACGCTGGACCGTCGGCGGCGCCATCGTCACCGGCTGGAACACCGTCCGCGACAATAACACCGGCAAAACCGTCGGCTTCACCAGCACCGGCAACTTCGGTAAAGTCTCCATCTCGAACACCTACTACGCCGGCCCCGAAAACACCGGCATCAACCGCGGCTGGCGCAACTTTTACGACTCCGTCGTCACCATCAATCCCTCCTCCCGCGTCTCCGCCTACTTCAACTTCGACATCGGCAACAACCGCTTCCCCGCCGCCCCCTCCTCCACCTTCTGGGGCACCGCGGGCGCTGCGCGAATCCGGCTCTCCCGCAACTTCGCCCTCGCCCCCCGCCTCGAATACTACAGCGACCGCGACGGCTTCTGGACCGGCTCGCCCAACGCCTTCCGCGAATTCACCCTCACCGCCGAATCGAAGCTCAACGACAACCTCATCTCCCGCGTCGAGTTCCGCAAGGACTGGTCCCGCCAGCCCTCCTTCACCCGCGGCCCCTCCGCCTGGATGGCCAACCACCAGACCATGCTCGTCGCCGGCGTCATGATCGTCCTCAACCCGCGCCTGCTCGACTTCTCCTCCGCCCCGGGCAAGTAGCGCCGGCATGCAAGGGCGGAAACCGGGGCCGGCCCCTCGTCCCTTGCGCCCCATGGAAACTTCAGCGGCGGGCAAGCGCCCGAGCGCCCCCGCCGCCTACTCCAGCCGCTTGTGGAACCGCTGCGCGCTCAGCAGCACGATCACCACCCCCATTCCCGCCAGCGCCCCCAACTGCGGCCATAGCTCCGCCACTCCGCTCCCCTTCAGAAACACCCCCCGCACAATCTCCATGAAGTACCGCAGCGGATTCAGATACGTCAGCCACTGCACCGGCTCCGGCATGTTCCGGATCGGAAACGCAAACCCGCTCAGCGTGAACGCCGGCTGAAAGAAGAAAAACGACGCCATCATCGCCTGCTGCTGCGTGTGGCTGATCGTGCTCAGGAACAGCCCCACGCCCAGGGTCGACAGAATGAACAACGCTCCCGCCCCCACGAGCAGCAGAAAGCTCCCCTCCAGCGGAATCCGGAACACCGCCAGCGCCGCCCCGGTCAGCAGCAGCAGATCGAACATCCCCGCCAGCGCGAACGGAATCGTCTTGCCCAGCATCAGCTCCAGCGGCCGCACCGGCGTCACCATCAACTGCTCCATCGTCCCCATCTCCTTCTCCCGCACGATGCTCAGCGCCGTCAGCATCAGCGTCACCAGCGTCAGCACGTTCACGATCACGCCCGGCACGAAGTAATTCCGGCTCCGCAGCTCCGGGTTGAACCACACGCGCCGCTCCGCCTCCACCCCCGGAATCCTCAAAAGCACCGGCCCCTCACGCGTCCGGTCCACCAGCCTCTCCCGCTGCTGCCGCTCCAGCATCCGCCGGTTGAACCCCGCCACCACGCCAGTCGCATGGCTCAGCACAATCGCCGCCGTGTTGGAATTCGCCCCGTCCAGCAATAGCTGCACCTGCCCCTGCCGGTGCGCCGCCACATCCGCGCTGAACCCGGGCGCCACCCGCACCACCGCCTGCGCCTCCCCGCGGTCCAGCAAGTCCTGCGCCTCCCCCTCCGCCTTCGCCCGCGCCACCACCTCGAACTCGTGCGACGCCTCGAACGCGTGATACAGCTCCCGGCTCGCCGGCCCCCCGTCCAGGTCCATCCACCCCAGCTTCACCCGCTCCACGTCCAGGTTCACCGCAAACCCGAAAACAATCGTCTGCAGCAGCGGCGGCACGATCAGCACCACCCGCATCCGCGGCTCCCGCAGCGCCTGCCGGAACTCCTTCCTCACGATCCCCAGAATCCGCTCCCGCATCTCACGCCACCTTCTGCCGCAGCTTGCGGCTCGCCACCGTGAACACCACCGCCGCATACAACAGCAGGAACGCCGCCGGCGCCCATAGCGCCTCCAGCCCCACGCCCTTCAAAAAGATCCCCTGCAGAATCGTCACAAAATAGCGCGCCGGCACGATCCTCGTCACCTGCTGCACCACCCACGGCATGTTCTCGATCGCGAACACGAACCCGCTCAGCAGAAACGCCGGCAAAAAGCTCGTGATCAGCGCCGCCTGATACGCCAGCAGCTGAGTCCGCGCCACCGTCGAAAGGAAAATCCCCCAGCACAACGCCCCGAACAGAAACAGCGCGCTCATTCCGGCCAGCAACAGGTAGCTGCCCCGCATCGGCACCCCGAACACCCCCACCCCAGCCACCAGCGCAATCACCACATCCGCCACGCCCAGCACGAAATACGCCCCCAGCTTGCCCAGCAGCAGCTCCCGCGGGCGCACCGGCGTCGCCAGCAGCTGCTCCATCGTCCCGTTCTCCCACTCCCGCGCAATCGTCAGCGACGTCAGCATCGCCGCAATCAGCATCAGGATCACCGCAATCAGCCCCGGCACGATGAAGTTCTTCGACTGCATCGCATTGTTGAACAGCACCCGCGGCCGCAAGTCCGCCGGCGGCTCGAGCTCCCCCGCCCCGCGCCGCTTCAGCCATTCATTGCGCACCTCCATCGAGTACGCCATCACCAGCCCGTCCGCATACCCCGCCGCAATCGACGCCGTGTTCGAATCGCTCCCGTCCAACAGCACCTGCACCTTCGCCGTCTCCCCCGCTCCCAGCGCCCTCGCGTAGCCCCGCGGAATCACCACCGCCAGCAGCGCCTTGCCCCGGTTCATTCTCCGCTCCACCTCCCGGTACCCCTCCCGCACCCCCGTCACCGCGAAGAATTTCGAACCCCGGAACCGCTCCGCCAGCTCGCGGCTCTCCGCCGTCCCGTCCTGGTCGTAGATCACCGTCGGGATCCGGTCCACGTCCAGCGTCAGCGCATAGCCGAACAGCAACAACAGCAGCAGCGGCACCGCCAGCGCCATCGTCAGGCTCCGCCAGTCGCGCACCACGTGCCGCAGCTCCTTCCGGAACACCGCCTTCAGCCGCCGCAGGCTCATCTCCGCCGCGCCTCCTCCCGCTCGATGCACGCCGCGAACACGTCCTCCATCGACGCCCCCTCCCGGCACTGCGCCCGCAGCTCCTCCGGCGAGCCCAGCGCCACCACGCGACCCCGGTGCATCAGCGCCAGGCGCCCGCAATACTCCGCCTCGTCCATGTAGTGCGTCGACACCAGCACCGTCGAGCCCCCCTCCGCCATCTCGTAAATCAGGTCCCAGAACTTCCGCCTCGCCACCGGATCCACCCCCGAGGTCGGCTCGTCCAGAAACAGCACCCGCGGCTCGTGCAGCACCGCGCAGCCCAGCGCCAGCCGCTGCTTCCACCCTCCGGCCAGCTCCCGCGTCATCCTCCGCCTCTCCTCCTCCAGCCCAGCCATCCGCAGCGCGTACTGCTTCCTCTCCTCCCTCCTCTCCCGCGGCACCCCGTACACCATGCTGAAGAACTCCAGGTTCTCCTCCACCGTGAGATCGTCGTACAGCGAAAACTTCTGCGACATGTACCCGATCGACTGCTTCACCCGCTCCGGCTCCGCCGCCACGTCGTAGCCGTTCACCCGCGCCACCCCCGACGTCGGCTCCAGCAGCCCGCACAGAATCCGGATCGTCGTCGTCTTGCCCGCTCCGTTCGGTCCCAGGAACCCGAACACCTCCCCGCGCCCGATCTCCAGCGTCACCCCGTCCACCGCCGTAAACGCGCCGAACCGCTTCACCAGCTCCCGCGTCTCGATTGCCGCCTCACGCCGCACGGCTCCGCTCCTTCCTCCGGATCAGCGCCAGAAACGCGTCCTCCAGCGTCGGCTCGATCCGCTCCAGCCGCACCCCCGCCGCCGCCGACACCGCCTCCGCCTCCGCGCCCTCCTCCAGATACACGTGCAACGCCGCCCCCGCCGGCTCCGCCGCCAGCACGCCCGGCACGCCCCTCAGCCGCCGCCGCGCCTCCGCGCGGTCCAGCCCGGCCGCGCGAAAACAGAACGGCGCCATCTTGTTCCGGATCTCCGCCGGCGTCCCCGTCTCCTCCAGCCGTCCCTCGTACATCAGCCCCACCCGCCCGGACCGCTCCGCCTCGTCCAGATACGCCGTCGTCACCAGCACCGCCATCCCTTCCTGCGCCAGCCCCTCCAGGATCTTCCAGAACTCCCGCCGCGAAAGCGGGTCCACCCCGCAGGTCGGCTCATCGAGCAGCAGCGCCCGCGGGCGGTGCAGCAGCGTGCAGATCAGCGACAGCTTCTGCTTCATCCCCCCGCTCAGCTGACCCGCGCGCCGCTTCCGGAACTCCGCCATCCCCGTCATCTCCAGCAGCCGCCCTGCCAGCCGCTCGCGTTCCGCCGGATCCGTCCCGAACAGCTCCCCGTAAAACGCGATGTTCTCCTCCACCGTCAGGTCCTGATACAGCCCGAACCGCTGCGCCATGTACCCCGTCACGTCCTTCACCGCGTCCGGCGAGCGCGCCACGTCGTGCCCGCAGATCTCCACCCGTCCCTCGTCCGCATCCAGCAGCCCCGCCGCCAGCCGCATCACCGTCGTCTTGCCCGCCCCGTCCGGC
>JBBIIK010000041.1:0-32887 GCA_037446555.1 Acidobacteriota bacterium | reverse complement strand
CCAGATCCTCCACCTCTCGTTCACATACGTCCCTGCCGCCGGCGCCATCCCGTCGGGAATCCAGAACAGCCGCCACAACCGCATCACATGGTCGATCCGCAGCGCTCCGCCGTGCCGCGCGTTCCGCCTCAGCGTCTCCGCAACCAGCCGGTAACCGTCCTCCCGGTGCGAGGCCGAGTTCGGGGGCGGAAACGACCAGTCCTGCCCCTCCAGCGCGAAATCGTCCGGCGGCGAGCCCACCCGGCACCCCTCCACGAAAAACCTCCGGTACGCCCACAGGTCCGCACCGCACCGGTCCGTCGCCAGCGCGAGGTCGTGGTACAGCCCCACCGGCATCCCCAGCCGCCTTGCCAGCCGCTGCACCTGCTCCAGTTGCAGGTCCAACTGCCACTGCACGTACTTACAAAACAGAACCAGCCGAAAATGTTCTTGACCGAACTGCCTCGCCTCCGCCGTGTCCGGCGCCTGGAAGCCCTCCCCCCACTGCCTCCACACCCACACGCTCCTGTCCCTGCGGTGAAACTCCTCGTCCATCGCGCAGAACAGCGCAAAGTCGTCCAGCAGCCGGCCCTGCTCCGCCATCCAGTGCTGGAAAGCCCGCGCCCGTTCGCTCCCTTTCAGCCACTCCTCGCGCCAGAACCGCCGGAACAGCAGCTTCAGCACGCACCGCTTCAGCCGCGCCACCTCCTCGTACTCCACCAGTTCCGCCGCCCGCAGCGCTGCCACCTTCGCCTGGAACTTCGGCGACGCCACCATCCTCCGCGCCGCCGGGCACAGCAGCAGATCCTCCACCGCCTCCACATCCAGATACAGGTAGTTCCGGTGAAACACCGACAGCGGCAGATACGGACTCGTGTTGTACGGCATCCGGTTCGCGATGGCGTGCAGCGGGTTCAGCGCCACGAACCCCGCCCCCAGCTCCCGCGCCGCCCACTCCACCATCGACGCCAGATCCGTAAAGTCGCCCACGCCCCAGTTCCTGCCGCTCCGGACTCCATACAGGCTGATCGCCAGCCCCGCCGCACGCCCGCCTCTCTCCAGCTTCTCCGGAAGCCACGCCCTGTCCGGCGTCACGATCACTCGCTGCGCCGCCCGCCGCTCGCTGCCGTCCGGCAGCCGCACCACCGCCTCCAGATCGTGATAACCCAGCGGCAGCGGCACGGGGAGCGCCACCCGCTGCCTGTCCTCCTTGAGCTCCATGTCCCACCGCCAGGCGCTGCCGTCCTCCAGGTATAGCGCCATCTCCGCCCGGCTGCCCGCCTTCGCCCGCACCTCCACAGCCGGCGTGGTCTCGCTCACGCTCAGCACTGCCACCGGATCCAGCGCCCGCTCCGTCTGCGCCTTCTCCCGCGCCTCCGCGGACCGCTGGAGAGCCTCCGGCGTCTCCGTCCGGAAACCGAGCGACGCCAGAATCCGCAGCAGCGTCTCCTCCGCCACTTCGTGCTTTCTGCCCCAAATGTCCCAGTATTCCCGGTCGATCCCCTGCTGCCGGCACAGCCGGCCGAGCAGCTCCCCGTAGTTCGCAGCGGCGTCCATCCGTGAACCTCAATTGTAGCCAGACGCCCCTGTCCGCCGCCGTTGTATAATGGGAGTTGCCTCCCTCGGCGCCGCCCATCCCGGTGCGGCCCGCTTTTCAACAGAACAATCAGGCGTAATCTCCATGCCTCAAAAGTCAAGGAAAATCCTGGCCGCTGTCGAAGATCTTTTCTTCGTCGTGAAAATCAATGACGCCGCAAAACGCTCCGGTTTTTCCTGCGAATTTCTCGAATCCACGCAGGACGTCCTCGACAGCGCCCGCCGGGAGCCGCCTCTGCTTGTCATCGTCGATCTAAATGCCCGCTCCTTCAACCCGGTCGACCTGATCGCCCGCCTCCACGCCGAGGAGTCTCTCAAGCGCACGAGCATCGTCGCGTTCGTCTCCCACATCGAAGCCGAGCTCAAGAACCGCGCCCAATCTGCCGGCGCCTCCATGGTCCTCGCCCGCTCCGCCTTCTCCGTGAACCTCCTCCAAATCCTCAAACGCCACACCACCTGACGAAGGGGACAGCCTGATCTGACGTCTCCGTCCCCTTCGCCAAACCCGCCGCAAGAAACCCGCTCTCCATCGCAAGCCTTTGATTCACAATGGCTTAAGCATCAGTTCGCCCTCCCTTCCCCTCCGGGCTTCCCGCCGGCCCCGCCCGATTCCAATCGCCGGGCCGCTCTCGCAGCTTGCCCTCAAATGCCGGCGCGACCGCCGGCGCACCCAGGAACTTTATCAATATTAAGATGTTATCAGGCAGCCCGGACCCGCCAGACAGAACCCAGCAAATGGACGGACACCTCCGTCCCCTTGGCGGAAATCAACCAATTCCCACGCCCCTCCGGCCAATCTCATGAACCTCAAGCCGGATCAGCAGACGCTTTCCGGGTGAACTCCACGAATTCCCGCACTTTCTCCCGCGCCGCCCCGCTGTCGATCGCCTCCGCCGCTTTTTCGATTCCCTCCTCAAACGTCGACGCCACCCCAGCCGCGCGCAGCGCCACGCCTGCGTTCACCAGCACGATTTCCCGCCTCGCTCCCGGCCGCCCTTCCAGCACTTCAATGATGATCCGGGCATTGTCCTCCGCGCCGCCCCCCTGCAACTCCTCCAACCGCACCCGCTTCACCCCGAACCCCTCCGGCGTGACCACTTCGTGCTCGATCGCCCCATGAACGATCCCCATCAGGTGCGTCGGCGCCGTCGTGGAAACCTCGTCCAGCCCGTCCTCCCCATGTACCACGTACCCCCGCTCCAGCCCCAGCGACGCCAGCGTCACCGCCATCAGTTCGGCCGCCCGCAACGAAGGCGCGCCCACCAACTGCGCCGTCGCCCCCGCCGGGTTCGTCAGCGGCCCGAGCAGGTTCATCACCGTCCTCGTCTTCAGCTCCGCCCGTGCCGCAGCCGCATGCCGCATCGCCGGATGCAGCGCCGGCGCGTACAGGAATCCGATCCCCGTTTCACGAATGCAACGCGCCATCTGCCCGGCATCGGTCAGCAGCCTCGCCCCCAGAGCCTCTACCACGTCCGCGCTCCCGCAGTGCGACGACATCGACCGGTTGCCGTGCTTGGCAACCGCCACGCCGCACGCCGCGGCCACGAACGCCACTGCCGTGCTGATGTTGAACGTCCCGCTCCGATCCCCCCCGGTCCCGCACGTGTCGAGCACCACCCGGTCACGAATTCCATGCTCCACCCGCACCGCATGCTCCCGCATCGCCTGAGCCATCCCCAGCAGTTCGTCCGTTGTCTCCCCCCTGACACGGATCGCCGCCAGAAACGCCGCGATCTGAGCCGTCGTCGCGCGTCCCTCGAGGATCTCTTCCATCGCCGCCATCGCCTCCGGCGAGGACAGCGGCTCCCTCTCCATCACCTTGTGCAGGTAGTTCAGAAACGGCATGTTATAGTGAAAAACGGGGCTTTTTTCGAGCCTACCACAAGCCCAACACCATGAAAATCCACGAATACCAGGCCAAGGAGATCCTTTCGCGCTACGGCGTCCCCATCCCCCGGGGCCGCGTCGCCTCCTCTGCCGCCGAAGCCCGCTCCATCGCCGAACAGATCGGCGCCCGCGTCGTCGTCAAGGCCCAGATCCACGCCGGCGGCCGCGGCAAAGGCGGCGGAGTCAAGCTCGCCTCCACGCCCGCCGAGGCCGAATTCGTCGCTTCGCAAATCCTCGGCATGACCCTCATCACGCATCAGACCGGCCCCGAAGGACGCCTCGTCCGCAAGGTGCTCGTCGAGGAGACCCTTCCCATCGCCAGGGAGCTCTACGCCGGCATCGTCCTCGACCGCGCTCAGGGCCTCCCGGTCCTCATGGCCTCCGCCGCCGGCGGCATGGACATCGAAGAAGTCGCTGCCAAGACTCCCGAACTCATCCTGAAGCAGTCCTTCGATCCCGGCGACGGCCTGCTCCCCTTCCATGCGCGCAATCTCGCTTTCGGCATCGGCCTGGCCGGCCCCGCCGCTTTCGCCGCGGCGAAGCTCTTCCAGGCCCTCGCCCGCGCGTGGGTGGAAACCGACGCCTCGCTCGCTGAAATCAACCCCCTCGTCGTCACCGAAGACCAGCGCGTCATCGCCCTCGACGCCAAATTCAATTTCGATGACAACGCCCTCTACCGCCATCCCGATATCGCTGCCCTCCGCGATACAAACGAGGAAGATCCTCTTGAGGTCGAAGCCGCGAAATTCGGCCTGAATTACATCAAGCTCGACGGCAACGTCGGCTGCATGGTCAACGGCGCCGGCCTTGCCATGGCTACCATGGACATCATCAAGTACGCCGGCGGCAGCCCCGCCAACTTCCTCGACGTCGGCGGCGGCGCCAACCAGGATCAGATCACCAACGCCTTCCGCATCCTCATGTCCGATTCCCACGTCAAGGCGGTCCTCATCAACATCTTCGGCGGAATCCTCCGCTGCGACACCCTCGCCTCCGGCGTTGTCGCTGCCGCCCGCGAGCTCGACTTCAAGCTCCCCCTCGTGATCCGCATGGAGGGCACAAACGTCGAGGAAGGCCGCCGCATTCTCCGCGAATCCGGCCTCAATTTCACCGTCGCCGACGGCATGAAGGACGCCGCCGAAAAAGTCGTTTCTCTCGCCAGCCAGGCATAAGGAATTCCCGTCATGAGCATTCTTGTCAACCAAAATACCCGCGTGCTCGTGCAGGGCTTCACCGGCAGGGAAGCCTCCTTCCACGCCCAGCAGTGCATCGCCTATGGGACGAATATCGTCGGCGGCGTTACCCCCGGCAAGGGCGGAACCACCCACCTGGACCGCCCTGTCTTCGACACGGTCGCCGATGCTGCCCGCTCCACCGGCGCCGACGCGAGCGTCATCTTCGTCCCGCCCGCCTTCGCCGCCGACGCCATCATGGAAGCTGCTGCCGCCGGCATCCGCCTCGTCGTCTGCATCACCGAAGGCATTCCCGCCCTCGACATGGTCCGCGCCTGGCGCTTCCTGAAGAATTACTCCAATACCCGCCTCATCGGACCGAATTGCCCCGGCATTATCACCCCGGGTGGATGCAAGATCGGCATCATGCCGGGCCATATTCACAAGCCCGGCCCCGTCGGCGTCGTCTCCCGCTCCGGCACTCTCACCTACGAGGCCGTCGGCCAACTCACCGCCCTCGGCATCGGCCAGAGCACCTGCATCGGCATCGGCGGAGACCCCATCATTGGCACCACCCACGTCGACGCCCTGCGGCTCTTCAATGAAGATCCCCAAACCGAAGCCATCATCCTGATCGGAGAAATCGGCGGCACGGCGGAAGAAGAAGCCGCGGCCTACGTCAAACAGCACGTCCGGAAGCCCGTCATCGGCTTCGTTGCCGGCCAGACCGCGCCCCCGGGCCGCCGCATGGGCCACGCCGGCGCCATCATCAGCGGAGGGTCAGGCAAGGCGAGCGACAAGATGGCCGCCATGGAGGATGCCGGAATCCTCGTCTGCAAGACCCCGGCCGAAATCGGGGCCCGCGCCAAAGCTGCGCTCCAGTGTTGATGCCTGTTCCCGGCCTCCCGGCATCCTCGGTTCGGCCAAGTTTGGCGGAGGGCTGGAAACTACAGGGGCAGCATGGGCGAATCTCGCAAGAACCCTCCCGCCCCGCGAGTCTTGCTGGCGGTTCATTCCGCCACCGCCGCGCCCGGCTGCGGCGCCAGATCAACTTCTGAATGGAAAATACAACCACCATGCCTGTTGAACGTACACTCGCCATCGTCAAGCCCGACGCCGTTGCCGCCGGCAACGCTGGCAAGATCATCTCGATGATCGAGCAAGCCGGCTTCCGCATCCTCGCCATGCGGATGCAGACGCTCACGCGCGCTGAAGCGGAAGGCTTCTACGCCGTCCACCGCGGCAAGGGCTTCTTTGAAGAACTCGTCGCCTTCATGACCGAAGGCCCTGTCGTCCTCATGGCCCTCGAGCGCGAAGACGCCATCGCCAAATGGCGCGAAGTTATGGGCGCCACCGATCCGAAAAAGGCCGCGCCCGGCACCGTCCGCGCCCTCTTCGGAGCCGGCATCGGCCGCAACGCCAGCCACGGCTCCGACGCCCCGGAAACCGCCGCCTTTGAACTCTACTGGTTCTTCCGCGGCGCCGAACTGGGCTGAGTCAGAGATTCCGACGCCAGCTGCGGTATAGGCCGGCCGCGAAGCGGCCCGTTGAGATCCGGTCTGCCCCGATCCCCAATCGGCTGATCGGCACCGCCCCGCGATGGGGCGATCCCCGGCGAGGTCGTTCCCTCCGGGTGCGGCAAGGACCGGAGTCCATCCGCCAGAGCGGCCCCCCGTCCCCCCGCCGCCAGCAGGAACCGCGTCATCATGCCTTTCTGTCCAGCCGAGGCCGCCAGCCCCATGCCGGTTCAAGCCGTTCGGGGAGGAATCTCCATCGCGCTGATCGCTCCTGACTTTCAACCTGGTGTCACTCTCGGGACTCCCCTTTGCTGGCCGAACCTTTGCACAGGCCAATAAAGCGGAGCCATTCGGCGGTCAGTTCCATGCCCTTTTCGTAAGAAATCACCGGCTTCCATCCAAGCCGTAGCTCCAGCGTTTCCGGGCTGTGATAAAACCGGCGCACCTGGAGTCTTGCCCATACTTCCGCGGCTTCCGGCCTGGGGTCTTGCCGTTCGATCCGTGGAGGACTGCTCAACTTTCGCCGGACCGCCCTCTGCCATGAGACAGGCAAACCCTGGAAGGCCGCCAGCGCCTTGTTGTTCAGCCACGCAAGGGCCGGAAGCATGGAAAGAGCCGCCCTGAATTCTCCCGAGGCCAGAATGCGCAGATGCCCGGAAAACCCGTTCCCCTTTCGAACCGTCAGCATCCTGTTGAGCACTTCCTCTCTGGAAAGAGGCGCCCAGGCCGGACTGACATCGAGAAGCGCGCCCAGATCCTCGCAATATTTCCTCCAGCTCACCGGCGACGGCTCATTCACGAAGTAGCGTTCGCCGGCCCCTCCGGCCGCCGAGGCGGCCGCCAGCAAGGCCTCCGCCAGGTTGTCCACGAAGGTGAGGTTGCATGGGGATTGCCCGCCCTCGACCAGCGGGAAGGGATCCGCCATCAGCCGCTGCGCGAACGCGGCCGACCAGGGGCTATAGGGCCCTGTGATGTTGCCCGGGCAAAGGATGTAAGAGGGGGTTCCTCGGTTGTGCAATTCGAATACCTTTTCATCCTGCCAGCGCTTCACCCTGCCGTAATCGGTCAGCATCCCGATGGATTTGCAGGACGGATTCACGCTCTCAGGCGGCGGATCATCCCCAAAAATCGCCGCGCTGCTGATATGAATGAATTTCCTGACACGGCGCTTTCTGGCGGCCCGCAACAGACTGGCGAAGCCGCGTTGCATTTCCATGTCGCCGCCGCGGGCGCAGTTGATCACGATGACTTCATCGGAAAGAAGAGGATTCAGCGAATCCGGATCCAGCAAATCGGCGAACGCAATCTTGTCTTCGATCGGCAGGCGCGCCAGCCTGGCAGCGTTCCCGCTGGTGTGAAGCACAGGAATGAATTTCCATTCCCCCGTGAAAAACAGCCTCTCGCATAGAGCGGCCCCGACCAGACCCGAGGCTCCGAAGACGACCAGCGTCGCGTCCCTCATGCGACACGCCCCGCTGTCCGCTCCGCATACCACATCCACGTTTCCGGAAGCGGCTTGCGCCTGGAATACAGCTCGGCGGTAAGCTGGACGGAGAGTTTTCCCTCATGGCAATCCGACCGCGGCTTGCGGTTCGAGCGCACCGCTTCGACAAAGTCCTCGATCATCGCCCGAGCCGCGTTCCTTGCACGCCCCGCGCTCTCCCTGCGGCTGAATTCGAGAACGGCGTCCTCCGCTCCGGCGGGAACGAGCCGGATCCGCGCCCCCTCGCCTTCCGCCAGTTCACACCGTCCCGCATCCGACTCCAGGACGATGCGGTTTCTCAGGGAAGCTGTTTTTGATAGAAGAAACCGGGCCTCGAACGTCCCGTCGTTCCCCGTGGAAAACCTCAACCGCCCGCGCGCATTCGCTTCCGGCCCCCCATGGCTGTCATCCTCGTACTCCAGCACTTCCGGGTAGCCGAACCAGTGAATCACTCTGTCCAGAAAATGGCTGCCCGTGATGACCAGTACTCCTCCGCCAATTTGACTGCGGTGAAGATTGTAGGAGGAAACCGGCGACCAGCCGCCTCGCGTTCCATATTCATATTCCAGCGATTTTACTCTCCCGAAGTACCCTCGACGGAGCAGCGCTCCCATCAGCTCGACCGCCGGATAAAAGCGTGTCGAAAAGCCGACCGCCGCAATGACGCCCTTCTCCCGGCTCACGGCGCAGATCTTGTCCGCCTCCTCCGGAAGCCGGGCAAGCGGCTTCTCCACCAGCACCGGAATTCCTTGCTCCAGAGCCGTCGCGGCGAGTTCGCAATGAGTGTGGTTCGGCGACGCGATGAGAATGCCGTCGGCTTCGCCGAAGGTCTCCTGAATGGAGCGGCACAGCCGCGGATGAACGCCGTAGGATTCCGCCAGCAGCCGGGCGCGATCCAAGTCAGGATCGACCAGTGCGGTCAGCTCCACAAGAGAAGACCCGAGAGCCGCTGGAAGATGCGTATTCGCCGTGATCGCGCCGCATCCGGCGATCACAAGCCGAAAGCGCGCTGCCGTTGGCGCGCCGCCAAAAACCGGGCTGGACATAATAGGACCGGGAACGCAGTACCAAGGTAACACGCCTGTTCAAAATCATGGTGTCCCGCAGCCGCGATCTTCGGTCCGGTGGAGCACGGGCAGGCTCCGGAAAGATTGCATCTTTGGGAGCGCATTCCCTACCGGGGATCAGCCACCCTGGAGAGCAGGGTTGAGATTCTGTTTCAGCGCCGGCGCAGCCTGGAACACGCTGTGCATGAATTGGCCCCCGGCGCGCAACCAGAGCCTGGAATGCCTTGCGTCCCGTCTCCCGGCCGCTCTGACGCGAACATTCAGCGCAACAGAGTGGAGACGGCGCCTCGGAGCCCCGCATCCAGAGCCGGCTCGCCGCGCGACAAGCGGTAGGGATCAGGCGGACGCAACTTCGGCCAGCTGCCCGGTGCGCACGTCGTAAATGTAGCCATACACCGGAATGTCCTGGTGCACCAGCGGATGGCGGCGGATGCGCGCCACATCGTCCCGGACGCTCTGCGCAAGATCGCGGATCGTCAGCCAATCGATGAAGTCTCCCTCGCAAGAGCCCGGCAGCGACGTGTCTAGGTTCTTCCATTCGCCCTCGACCAGCCCGGCCGGGCCAATGGTCTCCGAGAGCAGCTTGCGCATCACTTCATCGGTGAAGTACTCCATGCCGCAGTCTGTGTGGTGAATCACAAACCACTCGCGGGTGCCCAGCAGCTTGGCGGAGATCACAAGGGAGCGAATGGCGTCGTCGCTGGCTCGCCCGCCGGCGTTGCGGATGACGTGCGCATCGCCCTCCGCCAGCCCGGCGAACTTCGCCGGATCCAGGCGCGCGTCCATGCATGTCAGCACCGCGAACCGCCGCGCGGGCGGCATCGCCAGCTTCCCTTTGTCTCCAAAGTCCGCCGCGTACCGGCGGTTCGCTTCGAGGACTTCATTCACGATCCGGGACATGACACAACCCTCCCGCCCCGTTTATACAACGGCGCGAAAAGCGGCTATGTCAGTCCCGGAAAAGGGATTGCCCGCGGCTACACTTCCAGCTTCCAGGGGGAGCGGTAGCGGGCCTTCAGATACGGCTTCGCCTCGCTCTGCTTCACCGTCCAGTTCTTTTCGTCCCAGTCGACGCGAACGCCGGCGCGCATGGAGACGTTGGCCAGAATGCAGGTGACCGAGGAGCGCACGCAGTTCTCAATGTCGGAAATGGGCTTCTCGCGGGAACGGATGCAGGCGAGGAAGTTCTCCCAGTGCGGCACGTTGAGTTGCACCATCTGCGAATCTTTCTCCCAGACGGCGGGTTCGATCTTCGAGCCGCGGTTCGGAACAAGCCAGCAACCGGCGCGGTTGACGACGACGGTGGCGTCGGTGCCGTGAATCGCCGTGGCTGCGCCCCTGTTGCCGAGCAGCGGCATCGGGTTGCAGGTGCGGGATTCGTAGCTCGAAAGGAACTTCGGATAGAAGAACGTGGCCAGCATCGTATCCGGCGTCTCGCAGTTGTCGGTGACGTAGAACTTGGACCCCATCGCGGTGACAGCCGTGGGCATGGGGTCGTCGAAAGCCTGATGGATCGGGTCGATCAGGTGGATGCCCCAGTCCGTCATGGCCCCGCCGGCGTAGTCCCAGAAATAGCGGAACGTCGACCAGCGCCGGGGAGCGACGCCGAAGCGGTTCAGGTTGTACGGGCGTTTCGGGGCGGGCCCGAGCCACAGATCCCAGTCGAGCCCGGCGGGCGGGTCCTCGTCGGGCGGATTGCCCCAGCGCTCTTTCCTCTCGAACCCCGCCTGCCAGGTGTGGCAGAAGGTGATCTCGCCCAGCGTGCCGTTCTTGACCAGCTCCGCGGCCTTCTGGAAGTATCCGCCGGAGCGCTGCATGGTACCGCCCTGCACCACACGCTTGTACTTCCGCGCCGCCTGCACCATCAGCAGGCCTTCCTCGGCGTAGACGCACGCGGGCTTCTCGACAAAAACGTCCTTGCCCGCCTTGCAAGCCTCGATCATCATGTAGGCGTGCCAGTGGTCGGGCGTCGAGATGCACACGGCGTCCACGCTCTTGTCGGCGAGGATCTCGCGGAAATCGTGAATCGCCTTGACGTCATGACCGAGCTTCTCCGCGAGCGCCTTCGCCATTTCCAGATGCGGCTGGTAGACGTCGCAGACGGCCACGGGCTGGAAGCCGGGCACCTTGGAGGCGTATTCCAGGTTGCCGCGGCCCATCTGGCCCATGCCGATGAAGGCGACTGAGACACGGTCGTTGGCGCCGCGGAGATCTCCTGTAAACAGGTTCGTGGTGAGGCCCGCGGCTGCAGCATTCGTGAGAAAGCTGCGCCGGCCGGGGGACGGCAGTTGGTTCGCGGGTTTCATGGAGGTCTATTGCATCGTTATATCGCGAACGGGGCTGCCTGCGCCGGACCGCCCGGTCCGGCACGGATGGACGGCGGCGCGGGGCGGGGTGTATCTTGCAGGGTATGGCCAAACAGACGGCAGTTCCGAAGAAGCTCAAGAAGTTCGAGAAGCGCTACCCCGAAGTCTGGGCCGCGTTTCAGGCGCTGGGCGCGGCATGCCACGAAAAGGGCGGGCCGCTGAACGAGAAGACGCGAAGGCTCGTGAAGCTGGGCATCGCCATCGGGGCGCAGCACGAGGGCGCGGTGCACTCGGCGGCGCGCCAGGCTTTGGAGGGCGGCGCGAAGAAGGAGGAGATTCTGCATGCGGCTCTTCTGGCGGTGACCACCGCCGGCTGGCCGGCCGCTTACGCCGCCATGACGTGGATCGAGGACGAGATCGGCGGCTGAACCGTTTCGAAACCCGCCGCAATAGAGCCTTTCAGGAACAATCTCAGAACAAGAAATGCAGCAAAAAGAGATCATCCAGACCAACGCCGCTCCCGCGGCCATCGGGCCCTATTCACAGGCCGTGCGATGGAACGGCCTGGTGTATGCCAGCGGACAGATCCCGCTGGACCCGGCCACGGGGCAATTGGTGGAGGGCGGCATCGAAGAGCAGGCCGTGCGCGTGCTCGAGAACCTGAAGGCCGTGCTCGAGGCCGCGGGCGCGCGCCTCGACACGGTGCTGAAGACGACGATTTTCCTGAAAGACTTAGGCGATTTCGCCAAAGTGAACGAGATTTACGGGCGCTATTTCGGTCAGAATCCTCCGGCGCGCGCCACCGTCGAGGCGGCGCGGCTGCCGCGCGACGTGCGGGTGGAGATCGAGGCCGTGGCGTTCGTGGCTTGAAGCAGGCGAATTACGCCCAGTCCGGCCGCAGCCGCGGCGTGAAGGCCACTTCGCGGAACTTGCGCGCCTGTTCGGGGTCCATCGAAGGGTTGCGGAAGCGGACCCCAGCCAGCTCCGTCAACACCGTGAACACGGACGTGTTCCGCACGAATCCCGCAAAGCGGTCCGCGCCCGGGCCGAGCGCGGTGACCAGCGTGTAGTCGGAGGTGTGGGTGGTTCCGGTCCAGTGGATGCCGGTGTGGTTGCCCACGGCCTGGCCGAGAATGCCCACGGCGGAATCGAGCTGCCGGTTCACGCAGAGCCTGCGTTCTCCGGATGCGCAACGGCGCAGCATCTCGGCCTCTTCGCCGGTGAAGCGGAATCCGAAGTACTGCTCGGCGAGCTCCTGGATGCGCGCCGTGGTGGGCGCGCCGCCAGCCACGCCGGCGGTTTGCTGCGCGTTCATGGAATACTCGGCCGTGCCGGCCAGCCGCGGGCTGATGGCGTTGAAGCTCGCCTTGATCCCGGCCAGCCTCTCAAAGCAGGCGTTGCTCTGGCGGTACTCCACGCCCATGCCGACGAGACCCGGATTGGAGTTGCCGTGGTCGCTGGTGATCACCACCAAAGTGTCGGGCCGGCTCTCGGCGAAGCGCAGCGCGGCTTCAATGGCCTCGTCGAACGCAATCTGATCCCACAGCAGGCCGGCCGCGTCGTTGGCGTGGGCGGCGTGATCCACGCGGGCGCCCTCGACCTGGATCAGGAACGGCCGGTTTTGTTTTTCGAGGATGGCGAGGGCGGTCTCGGCCATTTCCGCCAGCGTGGGCACCAGTTCGCGCGCCGTCTCGCTGTGGCGGTGGTCCACCGTGTAGGGCATGTGCGAGCCGCTGAACAGGCCGAGCATGCGCGTCGCTGCGGCGGCCTGCTGCCGCATCTGCGCGCGGTTCTCCACGTGCGCGTAGCCGGCCGTTCGGAAGGCGGCGGCCAGGTCTTTTCCGTCCTTTCGGGAATCGGGCGAGAAGAACCGGCGCCCGCCGCCGAGAATGACGTCCACCTTGCCGAGGTACTGCTCGGCGATGAGATGCTCGTCGTCGCGGCGGCGCACGCTGGCGGCGAAACCCGCCGGCGTGGCGTGGGTCACCGTGGCGGTGGTGACCAGCGCGGTGAGATAGCCCCGGTCGCGGACGAGATCGCAGATCGGCGTCAGGCGCGTGCCGTCGGGCAGTACATTCACCCACCCGTTGAAGATGCGCGAGCCGGAGCCCCAAGACGAGGATGCCGACGAGGAGTCCGTGACCAGCGAGTCCAGCGAAGCCATGTCCATCCAGCCGCGGCGTGCTTCAGGACGGTTCAGCAGCGCCTGCCACAGCAGCCCCTTGCCCCGCACACGCAGGGAGAACTGCTCGGCCAGCGGCAGCACGGACGGACTCATGCCGTCGGCCACCATGAAGATGATGCGGCGGGGACGGGCGCCGGGCTTCTGGGCGGCCGCTTCCAGAGCCTCCAGACTGCCCGCAACGCCAGCCAGCACACCCGCGTGCTTGAAGAAGGAACGTCTGTGGATCGTCATCGTCTAGCTTCTCTTATTTTTCCAGATCGAATGTTACATCCGCATCCACTCCCGGTGAATGATCTGAACGACCGCCTCCGGAGCGTCGAGCTGCAGCCAGTGGCCGCTGCCTGCCACCACCTGGTGCGTGCCGCCTGCCGACAGCGATGCCCACCGGCGGTGCGCTTCCACGACAGCCGGCGGAGTGGTCTCCGCGGAAAGCACGTGCACAGGAATGCGCCGCAGCGGCTCTTCGTCCAGCGGCGTGGCGCAGTACTCCGGCAGCCGCTCGAGAGATTCGGCCATCGTCGAGAAGCTCCGCGGCAGACACCAGTGGCTCTTGACGCGCGGCCAGACCTCGGGCGGCAATTTCTGGATCTCCCCGGCGAGCCGTTTGGTCACTTCGCTTCCCTTCCCGCTGGCGGCGACGGCAAGCATCTTCGGCAGGCGGCGCGAACCAAGCAGCAGCAGGTCAAGACCCAGCCGGACAACGCCCCACCGGGCCAGCAACGCCCCGCGGCGCGAAAGCGCCACCCCGCGGCCGAGCATGCGGCGGCGGGTGTCAGCAAGCGGCCACCACTCGAACGGCTCCAGCGGATCGAGAAGCACCAGCGCGCGAACCTTCTCCGGGTGCCGCGAAGCATAGTGGCGCGCCAGCAAGCCGCCAAAAGAGTGGCCCGCAAGAACGAACGGCGCAGACACGCGCGCCGCCTCCACGGCCATGTCGAGTTCGGCGAGCAACTGCTCCAGCGTGCGCGGCGAAGAGGCCGAAGGGCTGTAGCCAAGCCCGGGGCGGTCGTAACTGACAGTGCGGAACCGCGGCGCCAGAGCGTCCTGCACGAGCTTCCAGCTCGCGCTGGAGGCGGCGATGCCAGCCTCCAGCCACACGGGCGGCCCTTCGCCGCAATCGAGCAGATGGAAGCCGGAGACGATGCGGCCGGGCGGAGGCCAGCGCCTGGCGTCGCGCCGCTCGCCCCACGCCTGATAGATCCTTCCGGCAGCAGGGAGCGCGGCCAGCGCCAGGAGCCAAAGCCACATGGATCAGTGATCCGAACGGCCGTAGACGATCAGCGCCACAGGAGCGCCGCCGATGGTGGCGCGGAGCACCTGGTCCGACTCACCCTCTGCCGTGATGCCGGTCTCCACGGGGCCGGATTCTTTCCACAAGCTGAGCACCAGCGGGTGAGGCGTGCGCGACGCCTTGCGGCTCATCTCCATCAAAGCGTCGAAAGAGGGGCGCGCCGCCGGGTCCTTGTCGATCTCCGCCGGAGAGAGGATGGCGAAATCGCGCTGCGGCGCAACGCCCTGATGGTCGCCGTTCATCGGGAAGAAGCTGATCCGCAGCGTGTAGACGCCCGGACGGACGGGCTGTCCGCGGCGGTCACTCCAGCGGCTCTGCACGCGCACGACTCCGAGCAACGCCCCGTGCTCAATGCCCCAGGTAGCGTTCTGTTCGGGCGCGCCCTCGGGGCCCGTTTCGCGGGCGAACCAGAATTCGCACAGGGCGCTGCCGTCCGGCTTGACCACGCGAATGCCTTCGGGCTGAAGCGCAGAAGCGAGCGCGGCTGCTTCCGCAGGCGGCGGCCCTGCCGGCGCGGTGCCGTAGCCCTCAGCCAGGGCGCAGGAAATAATCAGAATGGCGGCAGCAATCAAACGCGAAAGACTCATACTTACTTGGATGCGAGCAGAGGCAGCAGGATGCGGTCCAGCTCCGCATCGGTCCACGCCGATGGACGCGCATCGCGGTGCAGGCTCCATCGCTCGACATGTTCCACCACGCCGCCGGGCGCGGCTTTGGTCATGGGCCCCAGGGTCTCCAGCTCGAGGAAATCGGCGTTGGTGAACGTCTCGTAGGAGCAGCCGAAGTCAGGGTACGTCTTCGAGGGATCGGCCTCGTAGCGCTTGAGGAACAGCTCGCCGTTGAGGAAGTAGGCGCCGAAGGTCCTGGGATTGAAGTGGCCGATCTTCATGGGCACCGGGTTGCGCGGATCCTGGCGGAGGACGAAGTATTTCTTCAACCACGTCCAGCGGGGATCGCTCAAGTCGGTGAACGCCCACATGACCAGCGGGTTGCTGGGCGCAAGAACCTCAGGGTGGGTGCCGCGCGGCGGGAATCCGCTGACGCCATGGCCGCCCGGGGCCATCATCGTCAGCGCCCAGGGAGCGAATTCAAGCGGCATGATGCCGCGGTTGAAGAGCCGGTGAATGATGGTGACGCCCGTGCCGGCGCCGTCCATGCGGATCTCGAGCTGCTTCTGGATGCCGGTCTCCTTTTCGACCGGTTGCGTGGCCACGATCGTATCGCCACGGAGCTGGATCTCCACAGGGCTGTTGTCGGGCGGGTAGGTGTAGCGCACGTCCTCCGGAGCGATCCAGATGCGGTGCCCACCGCGGGCCACCCACTGCGGCTCGCCCGAACGCCCGGCAGTTTCCTTCTGCACCCAGAAAAAGTTCTGCCCGCCGCGGAAACCGTAGAACATGACGCGCGGGCCGATGTCGGAGGTCACGATCAGCTCGGCCTCCCCGTTCGTCATCCGGTAGCAGTTGGGCCAGCCGCTGAAGGCCGCCTTCTCGATCCGCACCTGCGCCTGCATGGAGCACCCCGTGATCAGAGCGAAAGCCAGGAAAGCTCTCATCGCCGCTATTGTTTCGTGCGGGCCAGAATGGCGTCAAGCGGCGCCCCGGTGCGGCGGGCTTCGACCTCGGGGAATCCCGCAGCTTCCAGCAAGGAGCGGAATTCGCTTTCCGTGCGTTCGCGGCCCTCGGTGCAGACCAGCATGTTCAGCGACTGCATGGCGGCGCTCACAGGGCCGCAGCGGTCTTCGTCGAGAAGCTTTTCCGCGATCAGCACGGCGCCGCCGGGCAGGAGGGCGGAGCGGACGCGGCGCAGCAGCTCGAGGCAGCGCGAGTCGCTCCAGTCGTGAAGGATGCGGCCCAGCGCATACAGGGACGTGGGAAGGAGGGGATCACGGAAGAAGTCGCCGGCAGCGGTGGCGATGCGGTCTCGGGCGCGCGAGGCTTCGATGCGGGGGCGTGCGAATTCGATCACTTCGGGCAGGTCGAACACGGTGGCACGCATCCGGCCGTAGCGCTCGCAGGCCGCGATGGCGAGGTGGCCGGTGCCGCCGCCGAGATCGACGAGCGTTTCGTATCCATTCAGATTGAAGGCGCGGACGACGGCGGGCGAGCTGAGGAGCCCGAGTCCGTGCATGCCGGCGAGAAAATCGGCGCGGGCTTCCGGGCTCCGGTAGAAGTGGTCGAAGAGGGCATCGCGGGCGCCGAAGACGTGCTGCCAGCGGGGCGAGCCCTCGCGCACGGCGCCTTCCAAGTCTCCCCAGAGCTTGTAGAGGGGCTCATCGGAGTAGCGGATGTAGCCCGCCAGCGTGGAGGGGCTGGAGCGGGTCAGATAGACGCTGGCCACGGCGGTGTTCGAGAAGACGCCGTCTGCATCCCGCAACAGCAGGCCGAGTGCGGCGCAGCCTTCGAGCAACCGCTCGAGGGCTCCCGGGTGGGCGCCGGTGCGACGGGCCAGATCGCCGGCTTTGGCCGGGGACTCCTCGAGGAGGTCGAAGATGCCGAGCCGGACGGCGGTGAACATGGTCTTGGAGCGGCGGAAGGCTTCGATGAGGTCGAGCACGGGGGAAGGGTCAGGCTGGGCCATTGCCTTCATTCTGCGACACGGAGGGGCGCCGGGAGAGAGGCGAATTTTCTCTAAACAGCTACGGCGTCGGAGCCGATATGGCGGCATAGGCCGTTGCAGGGCCGAAATCGCGGTTGCGCCGCGAGACGATCGCGGCTCGTTCGGAGAAACAGAAGGGAGCAACGCAGTGCAGCAGGAGAGGGTTGTTTCTCGTTCCCTGGAAGCAGGCGAGGAGGCGCGCCCTGCGCCGATACTGGTGGTGGAGGACAACCCCATCAACCAGAAGGTGCTGGCCACGCTGCTGCGGAAGCGCGGCTACGAAGTGGACGTGGCCAACGACGGCGCGCAGGCGGTCCAGCGCGCTGCGGAAAAAGAGTACGGACTCATCCTCATGGACTTGCAGATGCCTGTTCTCGACGGCTACGAGGCCACACGGCTCATCCGCAGCTTCACACTATCGGCCTGCCCCCCGATTATCGCCGTCACCGCCCATACGCTGAACGGCGAAAAGCAACAGTGCCTGGAAGCCGGCATGGACGGATACCTGCCCAAGCCTGTGGACTCGCACGAACTGCTCGCCTGCGTGGAGCGCTGTCTGCACTGCGTCTGAGCGCAAGCACCTGAGCACCACGGCAAGCGGGAGTCCAACCCACCCGCGCAGACCAATCTCGCACCGCAAGGCCGGACACGCACGAGCCATTCCACCGCCGCCGGGGGTGGAGGTCATTGCCGGAAGCTCAAGCAGGCAGGGTAACACCTGCCAACGATGCGACAGCGGCAGGCAGCCGTCCCGTTGCCAACAGCCGATCGCGGCCGACGCGCTCCTCAGGGCTTGGGCGGCGGCGCCCGTCGTACCTGCTCGTAATATCGCTGCACGTAATCCTGCAAGTGCAACGGCACTTCGTCGCGCCCCAGTTCCCCGCCCGGATCGCCACGCGGCCCAGTCCGGTCCGACCACGGCGTCTTCAATTGCTGGTTCTTCGAGTTAGTGACTTCCACCATCACCTCGCCCTGCACGCTGCGCGCGCGCTTGCCCAGCAGTTCATCGAGCTTGCCCATCGCCTGCAGGTCTTCCGCCTCCTGAAGTTCCTTGCGGCCCTCCTCCTTGCCGATTCCGCTCTTCTCGTTTTGCGAAGTAGGATCAGGGCGGCCGCCCTGCTCGGATTTCGACTGGGCGGAAGAGTCCGCCGCTGCCTGCTGCTGCGAGGACATCATCTCGCCCTCCCCGGCTTGCTCGCCTTTCTTGCCGGGCTGCGGGCGGCCCTTTTCGCGGCGCGATGCCTCCTGTTTCGCAGCTTGTTTGGAAGCCTGCGAGGGTTCTCCGGGGGGGGGCTCGATCTTGAACTTGTCCATCAGACTCGCCAGGGCGTCGCGCATCTTGTCGAGCAGCGAATCCTGCGGCCCCTGCGGCGGGGGAGTGTCCTTGGCACCCGAAGACTCTTCCCCGGCGCCGTCGCCGCTTTCCTCCTGGCCGGATTCGCCCTCTTCCGGCTGTTCCGCTCCGGGCGGCAAGTTCTCTCCGGCTGCCTGCGCACTCCGCTTGGTGAGCTGACTCCCTTGGGGAGAGGGAGCGGACGATTCGCCTGCATCCAGAGTGCGCAAAGCCTCCGCCGGCAACTGCTCTTCATCAGGAGCGCCGGCGGAAGCCTCTTCCAGCGAAAAACCTGGCAGGTCGAGCTTATTTGCCAGCTGGCGCGGCGGCCGCTGCGGGGGCACGGGCGCCCCGGTGAGGGTGTCGAACTGCACGGCCACCAGCGGCGGGCGAAGATCGAAGGTGCGGAGAATGCCCACGCGCAGTGCGAACACGCCGAGCAGGAGCGAAACCGCGGCGGCGGCGGCAGTAGTAGAGCGCGTCCAGCGCAGGGGCAGGGCCTCGCGGAGATCGGCGGAAAGGCATGCTTCGGCGGCTCTTTGCTCCACGATCGGCGCCAGCGGACTTCGCGGCTCGCGCGGGCTACGGCGCAGGTACCACGCGGTGGCGAGCAGATCCCGCAGGCCGAGTCCCGCATCCGCTTTCTGCGCTGCCGCGTAAGAGTCCGGCGCCTGCCGCCGCACCTGCCAGGCAGCATAGGCGGCGGCTGCGAAGAGAGCGGCCGCGGGCCAGGCCGGGTGGAAAACGTCTGCGCCCGCCACCAGCATCACGGCCAGCACGAGAGCGGCCGCCGCGGAGGCGTGGCACGCGTGTTCCAGGGCGAGCAGGACGATGGCCCGCCGCCGCGCCCGCAACACTACCTGATCCACTGCCGCTTCGCGGATCACCTGCCACCATTATGGCAACGGGGGCCGATCCTCGAAGGACAGGCCCCCGCAAGGGCTCCGGCCGGCAGCGGCGCTCAAAAATAGAAGCGCACGCCAAACTGGGCCTGGAAGGGATTGCCAACCTGCGACGTCGTGGCCTGATTGTAATCGCCGGCAGCATTGCGCAGGAGCATGAAGCGCGAATCCACTGGCGCGGGCGCACCCGTCGTGGGGATGATGCCGAGGCCGTAGATGTTTGCCTGACCGGCGTAGACGACGTTGTCGAGGTTGAACAGATTGAAGAATTCGGCCGAGAGTTGAACCCGGTAGCGCTCCCGGAAGCTGAAATTCTTCAACAGGCGGAGGTTGTTGTTGACGACGCTGCGGTTGCGGAACGCGTTGCGCAGGAACGGCACGCCCACGGCGCTATAGGGACGGTCGTTGTTGGTGGCGTTGCCGTCGGTGTCGCTGCCCGCAATCGCGTTCAGCGGCAGGCCGCTGCGCGCGCCCAGGGTCCCCGACACCTCGAAGCCCCAGGGAAGCGTGTACAGCGCATACGCCGTCAGCACTTGCCGTGCGTCGATGTCAGAGTAGTTGTATTCGCTGCGCAGATCGAAAGGATTCATGGCGCCCATGCCCGTGGCGTTCCGCTCGTTGTCATCGTCGGAGTAGTTGGTCGAGAGCGTGTAGAAGGTCCCGGCGGTGAACTTGCGGCCGCGGTATTGGGTCTGCAGCACCAGCGAGCGGTAGAGCGACTTGGCGTTGCTTTCGCGCGTGTTGAACTGCCCCTGCTGAGGAACGGGGCGAAGCGAGCGGTTGAACACGGGGCGTCCATCGGTGGCGCGCACCGTCGGGACAGGAAGGTTC
Organism: Acidobacteriota bacterium; assembly: GCA_037446555.1. GTDB lineage: Bacteria > Acidobacteriota > Terriglobia > Bryobacterales > Bryobacteraceae > JANWVO01. The sequence goes on along the minus strand of JBBIIK010000041.1, from coordinate 12,740 downwards.
CAGTCGCGGTTGCGCTGCAGGTGGACCGCCTTCACGTGCTGGTACTGCACCCCGGCGATCCAGTTGCCCGTGATCTGGTGCTCGAAACCGATGCCCCACTGATAAGAACGCGGGTTGCGGAAGCCCGGCGCGAGCATGGTGAGCGAGGCCCCCAGCAGCGGGTCGGGCGCCGTGCCGCCGGCGGCGAGCGCCGCAGCCTGCTGCACCTTCTCTACAGGAATTACCGGCAGAGCGCCGAGTTGCGAGGCGTTCAGGTCGACGCTCACTTGCTGGAACAGCTTGTACACGCTCTGGCCGCTGGTGGCGCCGAACGGGCCGATCTGGATGCTCACGTCGCCCGGCGGCGTGCGGAAGTTGTTGGTCGGACCCGAAAACAGCAGCAGCGGGCTGGCTGCATAGAAGATGCCGCCATGACCGCGGACGACGGTGCGCTTGCTCGAGAACGGCGTCCAGGCAAAGCCGCCGCGCGGCATGACCTGGTTGAGGTTGTTCTCGATCCGCGTCACGTCGAGCCGCCCGAGCGGGTAATCGATATTGACGCGGTTGACCAGCGTCGAGTTGTTCGCTTCCACCTTGGGGTTCCACTGGCCTTCCCACCGCACGCCGAGATCGAGCGTGAGATTGTCCGAGACGCGCCAGCTGTCCTGGGCAAACACGGCCATCTGCTTCGCGTCGTAGTCGGCGATCAGGTTGCCGATCTGCTTGCGGTAGATCACGCCTGGGATGTCGAAGCGGTTGGCCACGGTGCCGCCTGTACCGAGCGCGTCGAGGATGCCGGCGATATCCGCCGTGTTCTGGAAGGAGAACGCGCCGAACTGGTTGAACCCGAACAGCTGCGCCGTGCTCAGGAAGCTCAGGTCCACGCCGAACTTGAGGCTGTGGCGCCCGGCGAGCACGGTTGTCGAATTCGTGATCTGCGTGCGGTAGTCGTCCTGCGTCGTGGGCAGAAAGCTGCGCGCCCCGTAAGTGCCGATGACGCCGGCAGCCACAGTGGGCAGCGCGGAGTTCGACAGGCGCGGGCGGATTTCATACGACTGGCTGAACTTCAGGTCGTTCACCACGCGCGGGCCGAACAGGTGCGTGTACTGCACCGTGCCGAAGTGGGTGCGGTTGATCTCCTCGCCTTCGTTGGAAAGCGCGAGATTGGTGAACGGGTTGAGAGCGCCGCCGACGGTCACCGAGTTCGGCTCGTTCGAACGCGAGTGGTTGTAGCGGAGCGTCAGACGGTGCCCCGCGGCGAAGGCGTAGTCCATCTTGCCGGTGAGAGCGGTGGCACGGTTTTCGCGCTCGAAGTCCTGCTGGAGGCCTTTGAAGAAATTGAAGGCTTCCTGCGTGGCGGCATTCGGAGTGATGCCCTGCAAGGCGGTGAAGATCACCTGTGCCGGCGTATTGGCGCGCTGGTGTTCCACCGCTCCGAAAAAGAACATGCGGTCGCGGATCACCGGCCCGCCGGCATTTCCGCCCATCTGCTGAAGCGATTCAGAGGGCTGGCGCTTGAAAATCGGATTGTCGGCGCTGAAGTTGCGGTCGCGGTTCTGGTAGAAGCCGCCGCCATGGACATCGTTGCCGCCGCTCTTGGTAATGACGTTGAGCACGCCGCCGGTGCTCCGTCCGTACTCGGCCGCATATCCGGAGCTGACGGACTGGAACTCCTGAATGGCGCTCTGGGGAATGGTGAAGTTGAAGTTGGAGCGCTCGCCCCCGCGAATGCCGCCGAAGAACGGCTGGTTGTAGTCGGCGCCGTCCACCATGATGTTGCCGTTGATGCCACGCTGTCCGGCGAAGGAAAGCTGCCCGCGGGTCGGCTCCACCTGCACGGTTGGCGTCAGCGTGGCGAAGTCCTGGAAGCGCCGGCCGTTGATCGGCATATTCTCGATGGCGCGCACCGGCACCACCACGCTGGGCGCGGGGAGCGCTACGTTGATCATCGTTTCGGCGACCTCGATCGATTGCGTCGTCGCCTGCAGCTGCAGCGTCACATTCAGATTTACTGCCGCGCCCACGGTCAATTCGATGCCCGTGAGCGTGGTCGGCGCGAATCCCGCGCTCTCCGCCACCAGTTCATATCTGCCCGGGTCCAGTTGCACGGCGCGGAATTGCCCGACATCGCTCGTGCGCAGCTCGCGCTGAAGTCCCGTGCCCGTATTCCGGATCTTGACGGAAGCATTCGGCACGACGGCCCCATTGGGGTCCAGCACCGTGCCGGACAACTGAGCCTTGTTCGCATCTGCCTGCCCCCACGCCGCAATGGCGCAGAGCAGCGCCATCACTCCCAACCGAAGATTTCGGTTCATACGGTAGCTTGTCCTCGTTCGTTGTGTGAGTGAGACTGGGTTGGACGGCCGATGGCCGCCATCAGCCTTAGATTAGCGCACGGGGATGAAGATTTCGTTACTTCTGCATTTGATTTCCGGCTGCTGTCCGGGTTTCTCAGCGGACCACGAACAAAAGGCAAAAGCAGACAACCAGAGGCCCGCCCTTAATCGAGCGCCTGATACACCAGCGTCTCGAAGAGATTCAGCGTCGGCTGATCAAAGGGCATCCACTGAAGGAAAAGCAGTAGCGCCAGCTTCTCCTGTCGATCCACACGGAAGTACGTGGAGGCGGCGCCGTCCCAGCCGAACAGGCCCTGCGAGCCGGGCCGTCCCGAGCGCGCCGGCTCGATGCGCACGGCGCCGCCCAGCCCGAACCCGTTGGCATCGTCGCCGCCAATCGTGGGCCTCGCAAGCCCGGCCAGGTGGTTCATCATCATCAGGTCGACTGTCTTCCGCCCCAGCAGCCGCACGCCGTCGAGCTGCCCGCCGTTGACCAGCATTTGGGCGAAGCGGGCGTAGTCGCCAATGGTGGAATACAGCCCCATGCCGCCGTATGGGACGCCGCCGGTTTGCAGTCCCGGCTGGGCGGCCAGCTTGCCCTCGCGGCGCGAATAGATCTTCGCCAGCCGCGGGCGCTTGGATTCGGGCAGGCGGAAGTGCGTATCGGCCATCTTCAGCGGGCCTGTGATCCGTTTCTCGACAAACTGGTCGAAGGGTTCGCCCGAGACCACTTCCACCAGGTAGCCGAGCACGTCGATCGAGACCGAGTATTCGTAACGCTCGCCCGGATCGAAGGCAAGCGGCAGCTTCGAGAGCCTCTCGATGAACTCCTTGAGGCTCTTCGCGCCCAGGGGGTCCGCTTTGCGGTACATCGCCGACACGTTGTCGTTCGTCCAGCCGTAAACGAACCCGCTCGTGTGCGCGAGCAGGTGCTTCACCATCATCGGGCGCGCCGGATCGGCAAGTTCCGGCCGGTCCACGGTGCCGCCCTTGTATACTTTCAGGCCCTTGAACTCCGGGATGTACTTGTCGACGCGGTCATCCAGCGCCAGCTTGCCTTCCTCGACCAGCATCATCACGGCAACCGACGTGATGGGCTTGGTCATCGAGTAAATGTGGACAATCGTGTCCTTCTCCATGGGCAGGCGGTTCTCGGCGTCGCGGAACCCATAGGTGCGCCAATCGACGATGCGGCCGTTGCGCACGATCAGCGTGATGGCGCCCGGGCGTTCGCCGGATGAGGTCAACTGATCGAAATGGCGGTGGAGACGTTCGAGCCGCGCTGTTGAGAAACCTTCCTTTTCGGGAGAAGAGAGGGGGAGTGGTTGGGCAAGTCCCTGACCAAGCAACAGTGCGGCGAACAGCAGAATGCGCATGCAAGAGATTATCTCGAACGCGGGCTCCTGGCAGGGGGGGCCCCTCGCCGCCCCGGTTCCGGCTGCGGCTGCCCGCCGCCCGCTCCGGTCACTTGCACGCGCAGAACCTGCCCGCCTGCCGGCAGTTCCGCCGTGGCCTGGACCGAATTGCCGCCCGCCTCCACCGTGATCTCATACTCGCCTTTGAAGCCCCGGAAGGAGAACGCGCCGCTGCTGCCCGTGATGCCGCGTTCCTCCGTCTGCCACTTCCGGAAGATCAACTCCCTCCAGACGCGGTAGCTCGGCTTTTCGGACCAGTCCCGGCGGATCATGGCGCCCTGGGGCTTCCAGTGGCTGCCCTCCCAGAAGCCCCACATGAGGAAGTCGGTCACCGCCGGGTGGCTGAAGGCGACCGTCATCAGGTCGCGCGTGAATTGCGCTTGCAGCTCCTCGTCTTCCGTGGCGAAGTCGTATTCGGTGATGACGATGGGAAGCCCGAGGCGGGCGAAGCGGTCGAGGATCTCCAGCATGCGCTCGGGCGGTGTGGCGGAGTCGAAGTGACCCTGAAGGCCGATGCCCTGCACGGGCGCCCCGCGCGCCAGCAGGTCTTCAATCATCCGGTAGTAAGCGTTCTGCTTCCGCAAATCGGAGCCGTTGGAGCTGAGGATCGCGAATTCGTTGATGAAAAGCCTCGCCTCGGGATCCGACTCGCGGGCTGCCTTGAACCAGTCCACCATCACCGCGTCGCCGAGAATGTCGAGGACCTCGCGGTTGGCCACAGGCTCGTTGACGACGTCCCAGTCCACGACCTGTCCGCGCACAGCCGCGCCCACGTCACGGATGCGGGCGAGAATTGTCTGCCGCAGCGCTTCCGGATTCCCGGCGAGGTTGCGCACGTCGGCAGGCATGTACTGCCACCCCGGCCAAACCATGTTGTGGCCGCGGACGCGCCGGATGCCGTTTTCCCGCAGCCATCGCAGGGCGTCGAGCGCGCGGTTGGGGTTGGATTCCCAGGGGCCCCACTTCAGGTCGTTTTCGAGCACCGCCATGCTGAAGTTCGCCGGAATGAACTCCCGGTAGCGGATGCTGTCTTCGCTTGTCCCCAGCAGGCGCTCCGCCGCCACGGCGGTCCCCCAGCCGAAGGCGTGGCGTTTCAGGCGGGCATGCACGGCCGCGCCGCGCACAGGCGCGCCGTCGGTCGTCACGACGGCGATCCTCATTTCGGCCTTGCGGATCTGCTCGATTCTCTCCTCCGCGGCCTTGCGCCAGGCGGCGTCCGCAGCGGCGCCCTCATAGAAACGGTCCAGACCCAGCGCCTCCGCCGTGGCATTGGGGCCGTAATTGAGAAATTGAATGCCGCCCACTTCGGCCACCTGCACCTGCTGGCCCATCCAGAAATCCATCCAGTACTGGTCTGCCGAGTAGGGCTCGCGCATGGAGAACAGCACGCGGAAGCGGCGCCACTGGGCCCCTGCCACATAGTGTTCGCTGATGGACTTGGTCCACGGGGACGAGCCGCGCTCCACATTGAGCCGGAGAACGCAATCCCCGCCGGCCGGTTCGACGCACCGCATCCAGAACTCGGCCAGAATTTTGTCGCCATTCGCCACCGGGACAGCCCCCTGCGCCCGGATTCGAAGATCCCACTCGTTCACGCCGGCTTCCGGCAGCGAGATCGTGCGAAGCCGCCAGGCGGTTTGGAAAGGCATGCCCTCCACGGGCACGACTTCCGCCGCGCCGCTCGCGGGTCCGCTGGAAGGCCCCGAGTAGCGGAATGCGACGGAGGCGTCACCCGAAAGCAGGCTGACGGGAGATTGCACCGACTGTGCGAAGGCAGGCGAAATCGCGAGGAGCAAGAGCAACAGGACGGCAGGCATAACTCACCCCGCAATTCATCCTCTCCCAAAGCCGATTCCTTTGCCAAGGGGCCAGTCCTCCGGGCCGGTTCTGGGATAATCGAAGACGCGAAATGCGCCGCTTTCTGGCGAGACTGGGACGCGCCCTGGCCGGAGCCTACCGGCACGGAGCGCTGGGCTACGCCAAGGGAGCAGCCTACTCGGCGCTGCTGGCGTTCTTTCCCATCCTCACCACAACTACAGCAGTGCTCGTCCATATGAACGCCGAAGCGGTGAGCCGCCGCATCACGGCCATGCTGTTCCGCGTGGCGCCGCCCGGAGTGGAGGAACTGATCCGCTACTACGTCGCGCAACGCGGGTCGCGCCCGCTGGCGCTGCCGGTCGCCGCCTCCCTGCTGGCGCTGTGGGCTGCGTCCGGCGTGATGGTGAGCCTGATGGAGGCCTTCAACGCGGCCCACGGGAAGCCCAATCCGCGCGGCGTGGTGATGACCCGGCTGCTTGCCTTGTGGCTCGTGCTGGTCTGCCTGCTGCCCGTCGTCGGGGCGACGGCGCTGATGGTGTTCGGCGACAGGGCTGTGAATTCCGTGCTGTACTGGCTGGGCGTCCTCGAAGCTGGCGAGACGCTGGAGGGCGGCGTGCGCCTGCTGGGCAGCCTGCTGCGGTATGCGCTGGCCTGCGGCGCCATGATCCTGGTGGCGGCTCTGATGTACTGGTTCGGCCCGGCGGCGGGGCGCCGGAGGCGCATCTGGCCGGGCGCGATGCTGGCGACCGCGCTGTGGTTCCTGCTCACCGCCGCCTTCGCCTGGTATGCCCGCAACATCGCCGACTACAATGTTTTGTATGGGAGCATCGGCGCGGTGATCGCGCTCTGCGTCTGGATGTACCTGCTGGCGCTGACCGCCATCGTCGGGTGTGAGTTCAACGTGAATTCCGGGAAATCATGAGCCGCTACCGCCTGGGAATCGACTATCAGCCGCGAGGCGACCAGGGCGAGGCGATCCGGCAGCTCGTGCGGGGGGTGGAGAACGGCGAGCAGCACCAGGTGCTCCTGGGCGTCACGGGCAGCGGGAAGACCTTCACCATCGCCAAGGTGATCGAGGAGACCGGCAGGCCCGCCCTGGTGATGGCCCATAACAAGATTCTGGCGGCGCAGCTCTACCAGGAATTCAAGACATTTTTCCCGCAGAATGCGGTGGAATATTTCGTCAGTTATTACGATTATTACCAGCCGGAAGCCTACATCCCCTCCACGGACACATACATAGAGAAGGAAGCCACGATCAACGAGGAGCTGGACAAGCTCCGGATGTCGGCCACGCGGAGCCTCTTCGAGCGGCGGGACTGTATCATCGTGGCCAGCGTGAGCTGCATTTACGGGCTGGGCTCGCCGGAAGCCTACTACGGAATGCTGCTGATGCTCGAAAAAGGGCAGCGCATTTCGCGGGAAAGCATCTTGTCGAAGCTGGTCGAAATCCTGTACGAGCGCAACGACCAGGACTTCCGGCGCGGCACGTTCCGCGTGCGCGGGGACGTGATCGAAATCTGGCCCACCTACGAGGACGACGCCTACCGCATCGAACTCTGGGGCGACGAAGTGGAGAGCCTCAGCCGCATCGATCCGCTGCTGGGGCAGGTGAAGGAGCGGCTGCTGCGCCTGCCCGTGTACCCGAAGACCCATTACGTGATGAGCGCCGACGCGAAGGAGCGGGCGCTCCAGAGCATCGAGGAAGAGCTGATCTGGTGGAAGAAAGAGCTGGAGAAGCAGGGCAAGCTCATCGAGGCGCAGCGCGTGTGGCAGCGCACCATGTTCGATCTGGAGATGATCCGGCAGGTGGGCTTTTGCCACGGCATCGAGAACTACTCCCGCCACTTCAGCGGGCGCCTGCCCGGCGAGCCGCCGCCCACGCTGCTCGATTACCTGCCCCCGGACGCGCTGATGATCATCGACGAGAGCCACCAGACCGTGCCGCAGATCGGAGGCATGTACCACGGCGACCGCTCGCGCAAGGAGAACCTCGTCAAATACGGCTTCCGCCTCCCGAGCGCGCTCGACAACCGACCCTTGACGTTCGAAGAGTTCGAACACCGCGTGCATCAGACGATCTACGTTTCGGCCACGCCCGGCCCGTACGAGCTGACGAAGTCCGGCGGCGTCGTCGTGGAGCAGATCATCCGCCCTACCGGACTCGTGGACCCAGAAGTGGAGGTGCGCCCGGTCCGCGGGCAGGTGGACGATCTGCTGGGCGAGATCCGCGCCCGCGTGGAGCGCGGGCAGCGCGTGCTGGTCACCACCCTCACCAAGCGCATGGCCGAGGATCTGCGCGAGTATTACGCGGAGCTGGGCGTGCGCTGCGCCTACATGCACAGCGAGGTGTCGACGCTCGACCGCGTGAAAATCCTGCGCGACCTGCGCCGCGGCGACATCGACGTGCTGATCGGCGTCAACCTGCTGCGCGAGGGGCTGGACCTGCCCGAGGTCTCGCTGGTCGCCATTCTCGACGCCGACAAGGAGGGCTTCCTGCGCTCGACGGGCTCGCTGATCCAGACCATCGGGCGCGCGGCGCGCAACGTGGAGGGCAAGGCCATCCTCTACGCCGACGTGATGACGGACAGCATGCGGCGCGCCATCGAGGAGACCGGGCGGCGCCGGCGCATCCAGAACCAGTACAACGAGGAGCACGGCATCACGCCGGAGACGATCGTCAAGCCCATCGACATGACGCTGGCGAGAATCGCCGAAGCCGACTACGTGACGCCTCCGCTGGAGGAGGCGCCCGAAGAGCCAGCACTGCTCAGCCCCGGACAGCGAGAGACGCTGATCGCGGAGCTGGAGGCGAAAATGCGCGAGGCGGCGCGGGCGTTTGAATTCGAAAAGGCGGCGCAGTATCGTGACCGTATCAAGGCCTTGCGCACGCCCAAACTTTATGAGCCCGTGGAAGCCGTTAGGATTGATCGCCTCGGGGAGGATGACTGATTCGCTCCTGCTGCGCCGGCCCGCGCTGACGAGGCATCTGGGCCCGGTGGTGGCGGCCAACCGCCGCCTGGCCTCCCGCTATTCGAACTCGCTGCGCGCCGGCGTTCCGGGCGGGCTGGAAGATCTCCGCGCGTGCGGGCTGATCCTCGTGCAGCCCGGCGGCGACGAGTTGGAACTCGTGCTCGGGATTTTACGCCCCGGAGCGCCGTGGAAGGGATCGCACTTCGTCCTTTTGGGCTCGGACGAGGAGGCTTCGGCGCTGGAAGAACTGCGGCAGGGCGGCGCCCTGGCCTGCTCTGTGGCGGCCGTGCCCTCCCGAGCCCGGGACGCGGTGATCCTCGAGGGCGACCGGCGTGCCGTGCGGCGGGCGCGGCAATGGCTGGCCGAGGGCCACCTCCGGTGCCTCGAGCTCGCCCCAGGCGGCAAGCCTCTGGCCCTGCTGGGCATCCAGACGGCCGCAAAGCTGCTCACGCCGCTGCTTGATTCGGCCCTGATGACGCTGCGCGCGGCAGGCGTGGGGTCCCGGGATGCGCGCCGGCTGCTGCACGAGGCCGCTGATGCCGCCATGCGCGCCTTCCTGGCGCGGGGCCGCCAGGGCTGGGAGAATCCCTGCGCGCCGCATCGTGCGGCGCTTACCTCCAGGCGCCTGGAGGCCGCCTTTCAGGCCGTGCCGGAGCTGGCCGCCTTCCAGGCCGAGATTTACCGGGCCGTTCAGCGCCACTACGGGCCGGAAGCAAGGCGCCTGGAACACAAAGATTCCAGTGTCCCGGCGCGGGCCGGAAGCATCACCTGAGTGTAGGCGTTTTCCGCCCGGTCAGGGTAGAATCGGGATTGTAGTTCCCCCTACTGGTCTCATGCTGAAATCCAAGATCGAAAAGCCGGAAGACTTGAATCCTGTCGAAACGCAGGAATGGCTGGAAGCACTGGATCAGGTCATCGAAGAGGGCGGTCCGGAGCGCGCACGGTTCCTGCTGGAGCGGCTGGCCACCAGCGCCGCCCTGAAAGGCGTGCCTGCGGCGCTGGGCATCAACACACCCTACCTGAACACGATCCCTGCCGGGGAGGAGGTTCCTTACCCCGGAGACCGCGAACTCGAGCGCCGCATCAAGAGCCTGGTGCGCTGGAACGCCGTCGCCATGGTGGTCCGCGCCAACAAGTACGACGACGGCATAGGCGGCCACATCTCGACCTTCGCTTCCTCGGCCACCCTCTACGAGGTGGGCTTCAACCACTTCTTCCGCGCCGCCATCGACACGCCCGAAGGGCGCCAGCCGGGGGACCTGGTCTACTTCCAGGGCCATGCCTCGCCGGGGATGTATTCCCGCGCGTTTCTTGAAGGCAGGCTCACCGAGGAGCATCTGAAGAACTTCCGCCACGAGCTGCGCGACACGCCCGGGCTCAGCTCCTACCCGCACCCGTGGCTGATGCCGGATTTCTGGCAGTTCCCCACCGTCAGCATGGGGCTGGGGCCGATCAACGCCATCTACCAGGCGCGCTTCATGCGCTACCTGGAAAACCGCGGCTTGCTGCCGCGCAGCGACCGCAAGGTGTGGGCGTTCCTCGGCGACGGCGAGATGGAGGAGCCCGAGTCGCGCGGCGCGCTGCAAATCGCGGCCAACGAGAACCTCGACAACCTGATCTTCGTCATCAACTGCAACCTCCAGCGGCTGGACGGCCCCGTGCGCGGCAACTCGAACATCATCCAGGAGCTGGAGGCGTGGTTCCGCGGCGCCCGCTGGAACGTGATCAAGGTCATCTGGGGTGGCGGCTGGGACCGGCTGCTCGAAAAGGACAAGACCGGCCTGCTCATCCGCCGCATGCATGAGTGCGTCGACGGCGACTACCAGAACTTCAAGGCCCGCGGCGGCGCCTACGTGCGCCAGGAGTTCTTCGGCAAGTACCCCGAGCTCCTCGAACTGGTCGCTGACATGAGCGACGAAGAACTGGCCAACCTGCCCCGCGGCGGACACGATCCGGTGAAGGTGTACAACGCCTACAAGCGCGCCTTCGAACACACCGGCTCGCCCACCGTCATCCTGGCCAAGACCGTGAAGGGCTACGGGCTCGGCGAAGCCGCCGAAGGACGCAACACCACCCACCAGCAGAAGAAGATGAACGAGAACGAGCTGCTGAAGCTGCGCCAGCGGTTCCGGATCCCGATCCCCGAATCCACCGTCCACACTGTCTCCTACTACCGCCCGCCCGAGGACTCGCCCGAAATGCAGTACCTGCGCAAGCGGCGCGAGGCTTTGGGCGGCTACCTCCCGGCGCGCACTGCAGCGCCCGTCCGGCTCTCTGTGCCGGGGCTGGACTTTTTCGACGAATCGCTGAAGGGCAGCGGCGGCCGCCCCGTCTCAACCACGATGGCGTTCGTCGCCATTCTGAAGCAGTTGCTGAAGCACCCCGAAATCGGCCGGCGCATCGTGCCCATCATTCCCGACGAGGCGCGGACCTTCGGCATGGAGAGCCTGTTCCGCCAGATCTCCATCTATGCGCCCGGCGGCCAGCTCTACAAGCCGGTCGACAGCGAACAATTCCTCTATTACAAGGAATCCCGCGACGGGCAGATCCTCGAAGAAGGAATTACCGAAGCGGGCTCCATGGCGAGCTTCACCGCAGCCGGAACGTCTCACGCCAACTTCGGCGTGCCGATGATCCCCTTCTACACCTACTATTCGATGTTCGGCTTCCAGCGCGTGGGCGACATGGTGTGGGCCTTCGGCGATTCGCGGGGGCGCGGTTTCCTGATGGGCGCCACGGCTGGCCGCACCACGCTGAACGGTGAAGGACTTCAGCACGAGGACGGCCACAGCCACGTGCTGTTCGGCACCGTGCCCAACTGCATCACCTACGATCCGGCTTACGCCTACGAGCTGGCCGTGATCATCCAGGACGGATTACGCCGGATGTATGGGGAGGACGAGGACGTCTTTTACTACATCACTATTTGCAACGAAAACTACGTGCAGCCGCCGATGCCCGAAGGCGAGGGAATCGCCGAGGGCATTCTGAAGGGCATCTACCGCGTCAGCGCCAGCGAGCACGGGCCCGCCCGTGTGCAGCTCTGGGGCAGCGGCTCCATCTTCAACGAGGCGTTGCGGGCGCAGAAGCTGCTGTGGGAGAAATTCCAGATTCCCGCCGACGTGTGGAGCGTAACCAGTTATAACCGGCTGCGGGCGGAGGCACTCGAAACGGAGCGGTGGAACCGTCTGCATCCGTCCGGACCGCTCCGCAAGCCTTTCGTGCAACAGGTGGCCGAAAGCACGGAAGGCCCGATTGTGGCCGCGTCGGATTACATGAAGGTGTTGGCCGATCAGTTGGCGCCATGGCTCGGCGGAAGGCTCGTCTCTCTCGGCACGGACGGTTTCGGACGGAGCGATTCGCGCCCCTACCTGCGGCGCTTCTTCGAGGTGGACGCCGAATCGATCGCAGCGGCGGCAGTGGAGCGGCTGGCGCGGTGGGGCGAACTGAGCCCGCAAGAAGCTGGACGCGCCCTGATCGAACTGGGCGTCGATCCGGAAAAGCCCTACGCCCTCAAGCGCTGACGGATTTGTCACGGGGCCGCCCGCCCTTGTATACTGGGTGGAAGGAATCGCCTGCATTCCCCACTCCCTGAAGTTCGGATCTGGAGAAGGCCATGTCGAAATACTGCCCTGTCACAGGGAAAAAGTCGGCCAGCGGCAATCGCGTCTCGCACGCCAACAACCGCGCCAAGCGCGTCTTTGAGCCGAACCTGCATGTGAAGCGGCTCTGGTCGCCCGAATTGAAGCGCTTCGTCCGGCTGCGCCTCAGCGCCCGCGCGCTCCGGATCATCGACAAGAAGGGTGTGGACGCCGTGCTGGCGGAGCTCCGCGCCAAGGGCGTCAAGTTCTAGTTTCGGGAGGTTCTCATGCCGCGCATCACCATCAAGCTGGTCTCCTCGGCAGGCACGGGCCACTTCTACACCACGACCAAGAACCCCAAGGCCAAGACGGAGAAGATCGTCGTCAGGAAGTACGACCCCAAGATCCGCAAGCACGTTGAGTACAAGGAAGCCAAAATCTGATTGAAACGGATGTTTCCGGTTTTGTCCCAGGCCGCCCGGCGCTCCGGGCGGCCTTTTCACTTCCTGGCCCTCGGTGCTCACCAGGACTGACCCCGTAGTGCTCGGTTGAAGTGACCACCACTGGGAACAGGATTGCGAACACGAACGAGAACAAGAGAGTGGATGGGGGCATCATCATCCACGCCGAAGGCGTGC
>JBBIIK010000040.1:0-32947 GCA_037446555.1 Acidobacteriota bacterium | reverse complement strand
AGTTTCCGGGCCCGCGTCAGTCGCCCTCCGGGCTCCCTCTGCGGCCCCGGAAACTGGTGATTTCGTGTTGGACATACTCACACCTCTTATCGCAAATCGGTGTCCAACGAAATCGTGGGGCGGGGGATAGTTTGTTCGAGTGCTGTCGGCGCCAGTGAAAAGCGCGTCCCTCAGAATCGCCCAGGAGTAGTTGGGGGCGAGTTCATTGAACGTGAAGTATTGCGCCCTCGATGTCTGCGTGAACTCGGCGCAAGTGGGTAAGTACGTCAAACCGTATGCCGGATAATCCAGGATCAGCCGTTCACGGTCGTCGCCGCTTGAACTGCACGCAGCCCTCCAGTCGCTTCGCGGGGCGGGGGTGTAGTAGCGGAAAGGGACGATCGTATCATCTTCCACTTTCCACTGCACATTCCCGGTATACGAGCCAGCATCAGCGCCCGCGTTGAGAACGACAGACACATTGGCGAAAGAGCCACGGAAGTTTCCACCCTCCACATCCTCGGCCGTAATGACGCGCCCGCTCGGGCTCCTGAGGACCGCCTTCACCCAGAAACCGCACGGACTCAGCCCGTTCAGCCCCCCAATGTAAGGATCAGCCCGGACGGCCCCTCCGTCGCGGTAAAAGAAGAACGCTCGCGTGTAGCCATAGCCCGCGCACGGCGCATCATCCGGCGGCAGTGCGGGCGCAGCCAGGCCGCAGCCCGCCATCAAGCAAATCAGACGCCAACAAGTCATCACGAAATCCCTTTCTCCTCTCCTCAGCCAGCTACAACCTCGTACAGGATGCCGTCCGGCGGCATCCTGCATCGAATCGTGTTTCCTGCCGTCGCTCCTGCCGCTGGCACAGGATCACGGCGCGTCTGCCTTCTTCTCCACACCCACCCGCATGCCTGGCATCAACTTGTGATCCAGATACAACAGCAACAGAAAACGATCGCTTCGGCGCTGGGCGTCCTCGAGGACTTCCATTTCCTCCTTGGTCGCCACGGATGCTTCGGCCATCAGCGCGTCCACCTTGCGGCGCGTGGCCTCGTCCCAAGGCTTGGGGGCAGTCTACTTCAGTTCATCCATCTGCCTCTGTAACGCCTCCAGTTTCTTGAAGTAGCGGTCTGCGGCGGCGAATACAATTGCAGCGCCTCCCGCAGGCATCTGCGATTCCTTCATGAAGCGTTCTCTGCGAGTCTCGGACCCGGGCCTGTCCTTTGCCAGGAGAACAAACAAAGTAGAAAAGGCGGCATCCAGAGGGATTTTAGTCACATGTGTGCTGCCATCGACCACCTCCCATTGCTTTTCACCCGGCCGTGGGGGCTCCGGGAATTGTGCCGCCGCGTCAGCGTGGGAGCAGACAAGAAGAAAAACGGCCGCCGCGAAAGAAACGCAAGGGCGGCATGGAATGGTCCGTTTGCGCCGAAAGGAAGCCAGGCCTGCGCCGGGCGCTTTCTGCTCGTGCCGTCCGGGCAATGTCATGGCCCATTCATGCCCCCCGCATTGGCGAAGTCAAGCGATATTCTCGTCAATTGGCAATAACAGCGAAAGATGTGCCAAGGCAATTCGACAAAAAACCGGCACACCGGCGCGTGGATTGGCGCCGCCACAACGCTCGCGGGCCGCAGGCCGGCGCATGCACGGATTCCGGATTCTCTTCACGGGCAAGAAGCACCCCCGCTACTCGCTGCAGGCACTCGCATTGGCCGCCCTGCGGCGGAAGAGCAGCCAGAGCACGGCCAGCCCCGCTCCGGCTGCAGGCGGCAACCACCACGACCGTGGAACTCGCGCTTCCACTGACCGGAGCAGCACCGCGGACTCCTCTGCCGCCAGCGAGGCGTTCTCTTCCTCGCTCAGAATCTCTGCTTGGAACAATTCACCCCCGGCAGGCAGAACCACGGTACGGATCACCGTGCGCCGTCCGTCCGGCTCCACGACATGCTCCACCCATTCGGCGCGCCGGCGTGCCGTAGAGGCGGGCGCGCGGCTGAAGATGGCGAACCAGCGCAGGTCGTCCGGTCCCACGACCGCGACCTCGCGGCCTTCAATGCGGTTGCCGGAGGCCTGCAGGAATCGCCGCATCTCACTGCCCTGGATGGCAGCCATTCCGGAAGGCACCTGAAGCAGCGTGGATTCGGAAAGCGCCAGCCGGACCGGCCCCGCCTGCCACGCAATCCGCGGAAAGTCCTGCGCGCGGTATGGACCCTGCATGGCTCCGATTCCATTGTGCGCGGCAGGATCTCGGAAGGGAAGGTGCGCGCCACCGCCGCTCTGCTACCATAGCCAGCGATGCATCCCGCGCAGCCTCAACCCGCCGTCCGGATTGAAAACGGCCCCGACTACCGCGAGAACTACTCCAACAGCGTGCAGCTCCGCATGAGCCTCTGGGACTTCCTGCTGACCTTCGGGCTGATGCGCCAAACAGGCCCGGAATCGGTCGTGATCCAGAATTTCCAGGGCATCTACCTCAGCCCCCAGCAGGCCAAAGCCCTATTGAATGTCCTCCTGACCAACGTCCAGCAATACGAAGCGGCATTCGGCGAGATCCGCCTCGAACCGCAAACCGGCGCCGGCCCCATTCAATAGCGAAGGGAGCGAAGGGGACAGGGAGCGAAGGGGACAGCCTGACACGGCGACTTCGCGCCTCAAGGCCGCAAACTCGCCCGGCACGGCATGCGGATCCCCAGGCCTCAATCGCAGCCGTTCCGGAACTGTAATCGCCTTGGATTTCAACCAGTTATGCCTCCGGTGCCACAGTGAGCCATTGTTTGGCTCGTCTGCTTCCCGCAATTGCGTACCAGAACGATGCGCCTGCGCTGTCAAGGCCGGCCGTAGCCACCCGCCAAGCCTATCTATTTTCAGATCAATCAATTGCCGGCGCTGCTTGGCGATTCAGCCTTCAATGGAGAAACCTTCGAACTTGTCAGGCCAGACTGTCCCTTTCGAGGGTCAGCGAATAACCTGGAAAAGATTGGAGTAATCGTCGGTCCAGGGGCGCATCCACTCCGCCTTTTCCAGCGATTGGCCACCCTTTTGGTACGGTTCGCGGGTGAAGACCCCGGCGTGGTTCGCCATCAGGACCCACGTCGTCCCGAAGCACCGCCCGTCGTCGCTGTCCTCGGTTTCTACGAGAAGCGCCGCCTTGCCAAGCAGTGCGGCTTCCCGCTCCAGCACGGGCTTCAGATCCACGTAGCGGTTCGAAATGTGGACCGCCAGCACGCCGTCGGCCTTCAGGTGGCGGAAGTAGAGGAGTATGGCCTCTTTCGTGAGCAGATGCACCGGGATGGAATCGCTGCTGAAGGCATCCATCACCAGCAGGTCGTAGTTCTGCGGCGGCTCGCGCTCCATCGACAGCCGCCCGTCGCCCAGCGCGATTTCCACGGCCCCTTCCGCATTTTCGATGTACCAGAAATAATTCTTCGCGATCCGCGGTACCTCCGGATTCAATTCATAGAACCGGTAAACGTCGCCAAAGCGCGAATAGGCGGCAATGGTTCCCGCTCCAAGCCCCAGAATGCCGACCCTCTGAAAACTCCCCTGCGGGCGCGAAGCCATCCATAACCCGAGCCCTGTGTCCTCGCAATAATATGTTGCGATTTCGCGCCGTCGCGCCGGGTGCGTGTACTGCTCGCCGTGATTGATCGCCCCGTGGACCAGAGTGCGGTAGCCCTCCCAGTCGTAAATGCCGTTGTATTGCCGCACCCGCAGTTCCCCATAAAAATTCCGCTCCACCGCAAGCGCGCCGCGCGTCATCTCGCGCATTTCTCGCCCCACAAAACCCCACAGCACTGCCACGCCTGTCATCAGAATGATGGAGGGCCAGCCGAGCAGGTCCTTGCGAAGCGGCCATTCGGAGTCGAGGTACAGCACCACCGCGGCCAGAAGTCCGCACAGCCCGATCGCGATGGGCAGTTCATACAAGGCGTTGAACAAAGCGGGCGCCAGCACGGCGACAAACAGGCCTCCCAGCGCTCCGCCCACCGAAATCATCAGGTAGAACCCCGTCAGGTGCCGCGGGTCCGGCTTGAGCCGCGCCAGCTCTCCATGGCAGACCATGCAGGTGACAAAGAAGCACAGCGCGTAGCCAGCCAGCAGCCACGGCAGCCTCGGGCGCGCTTCCGGCCCGAGCTGCGCCAGCCACACCAGCGCCGCCAGAGCCACGGGCACCAAGGCCAGAAAAACGCGCCGCGCATACCACCGGGGCGCGTCGAACGCCAGGATGAACGTGAGCAGGTAAAGCGCCAGCGGCAGCACCCACAGGAAGGGGATCGGCGCTAGGTCCGTCGTCATGTGAGTGGTCAGCGCCAGCAGCAGCATCGACGGGCCGGTGGCGAGCGCCGCCCACAAAACGTGCATTTGCAACGAGGGCGGCGCCGCGTCCGGGCTGCCGCCATCTTCGGCCTCCGGATCACTCCCTGCCCGCAGACTCTTCCATCCAGTAAAGGCGCACAGTGCGGCGAACAGCGCGAAGCCCCCGCTCCATGCCCACGCCTGATGCTTCAGCGCCAGCGCCGGTTCCACCAGCGACGGATACGTCAGCAGGGCCAGCATCGATCCAAGATTGGAGAGCGCATACAGCCGGTACGGGCTGCGCCCCGGATAGGCGCGGGCAAACCAGGCTTGCACCAGCGGCGCAGTCGTGGAGAGCAGGAAATAAGGCAGGCCCACGGTGACCGTCAGAAGAGCGAGGATGCGCGCCACGGGCAGCTCCGGCGTCGCCGGTTTCCACTTCGCATCGGGAAAGATCGGCAGCACGGCGAGCGCCGCCGCCAGCAGAACCACATGCAGCAGCCACTGCCGGCCCGGCGCCAGCCGCCGCACCACCCCGTGCGTGTAACCGTAGCCGCCCAGCAGCGCCGCCTGGAAAAACAGCAGGCACGTGGCCCACACCGCGGCCGTTCCGCCGAACCACGGCAAGATCATCCGTGCAATCATCGGCTGCACCTGAAACAGCAGAAACGCGCTAAGGAAGACGGTAAGGGCGTACAACCACATGCCGGATTCTGATTCTACGGGATTCCGGCAGCCAGCGCCGCAGGCCGCCGCCAGAGAAGAGTAGAATGGGCGGTTCGCGGCGGCTGGTCCCGTGCCGGCCGGAATGCAAGGGAAGGAGCAGGAGAGATGAGAATCACTCGCCGGACGGCCGCCCGCACGGCCGCGCTTACCGCGCTGAGCTACTCGCGCGTGGCCGGCGCCAACAGCCGGATCGGGCTCGGCGTCATCGGAACGGGCGGGCGCGGCATCCATGTGATGACGAAGTTCCAGCAGTTCAACGACTGCGAGGTACGGGCACTGTGCGACGTTTACCCGCGAAGGCTGGACGAAGCGCAGACGAAGGCGCCGGGGACAAAGACCTTCTCCCGGCACGAGGAACTGCTCGCGCTGAAGGAAGTGGACGCGGTGCTCATCGGGACTCCGGACCACTGGCACGCGCAGATCGCCATCGACGCGATGAACGCCGGCAAGGATGTGTACGTCGAAAAGCCCCTCTGCCGGACACGCGGCGAGGCGCCGCTGATGGTGAAGGCGGCGCGCGTGAACGAAAGGATCTGCCAGGTAGGGCTGCAACAGCGCTCCGGCCCCATTTACCTGGAGCCGCTCGAGAAGTATGTTCGCGCCGGCGCGCTCGGCCGCATCACGCACATCGATGCCATCTGGAACAGCGGGCCGGCTCGCCCACTGCGGCGCGAACCCGCCGAAAAGCCTTCGAACCTCGATTGGGCGCGCTTTCTCGGCCCGGTGAAGTACAGAGAGTGGGACCCCGCGCAGTACTGGAATTTCCGCGCCTTTCTGGACTATAACGGCGGGAAAATGACCGATTTCGGCCACCACTGGCTGGACGTCGTCCATCTGTTCATGGGTGAGCGCGCGCCGCGCTCCGTGGCCTTCGCCGGCGGAATTTACCAGGATTTCGGCGACGGGCGAACGGCCCCGGACACCTGCAACGCGCTCTTCGAGTACGACGGCTTCAGCGTGCTGTTCCAGTCCAACGCCTATGGCATCCCGGGCGAGTACGGCATCATCTTCCATGGCGAGCGGGGCCGCCTCTTCGTCCACCGCAACAAATATGTGTTCACGCCTGCCGGGAAGGGGGCGCAGCCGGAGACGAAGGAGATTCCGGGCGACATCACTGTGGACCACGTGCGCAACTTCCTCGACTGCTGCAAGTCGCGGAAGCGTCCGAACGGCGACGTCGGAGTGGCGGCCGTCTCCATCCTGCCTCCGCTGCTCGCCGTGCAGAGCTACCTCGAGAAGCGCCGCATCCGGTTCGATCCGGACCGCCTGGAAGTGTTGCCCCTGTAGCGGCGCGCGGTTGAGCCCCCGCAGCCTCCTCCGCTATCATCGGTGTAGGCTGGAATAAAGGAGTTCCCCGGATGGGTCCGCTAGGCTGGCAAGAGACCCTCGTCATCTTCGTGTTGGTGCTGCTGCTGTTCGGTCCCAAGAAGCTTCCCGAAGTGGGACGCAATATCGCCAAGGCGATCAACGAGTTCCGCCGGGCTTCCAACGAGCTTCGCGACACGTGGCAGCGCGAGATGACGAACCTCGAGCGGGAAACGGCTGAAATCAAGAAAGAGGCCGATTCGCTCGCCCAGGCGACGAGCGATTACAACTACTCGAGCAACTACGACTACAACTACGACTCGTCCTACGACTATGGCTCCTACGGATACCCCGAGTCGTATGACACGCCTTCCACCACGGATGCCAATCCGGTAAGCGATTCCGCAACCCAGGACGCTGACACTTCCGGCCCCGGCGCCGGCGCCGGGGCCGCCGCCGCTGCCGGGGAGATTTCACCCCCGGCGGAGACGGCCCCGCCTGCCGAACCCGCCCCGCCTCAGGAGGCGGCCAGCGGAGAACCGGCGGTCCGTTGACCCGCCGGCGGCATTCAGCGACAAGAGACGGGAAACGCGCTGACAGATGCCCGAAGATACTGACGCGCAGCAGCCGCGCCCGGAGAGCTTTCCGGAGCACGAGGGGCGCAGTGTGCCCGAATCCGCCGCCCCGGACTCCGCCGGCGAAGCCGCGGCGGAAACCTTGCATGTCGCAGCGCCGCCTGCTCCGCCGCCCGCCCCGCCCAGGCCTCCGGCCAAGACAGAGCCGGCGGATGAGGAAGAAGAGCTGCTGCGCATGAGTTTCCTCGAGCACCTGGAAGAGCTCCGCATACGCATCATCAAGGCTCTGATGGGGCTGGGCATCGCCTTCATTGCCTGCATCGTCTTCACCAACAAGCTCTGGGACGCGGTGCGCGGGCCGGCCGTGTCCGCGCTCACGCAACTCGGCTATCCGCCCGAGCTGGCTCAGCTGACGCCCACCGAGGCTTTCACCATCATCTGGATCAAGCTGCCCATCCTCGCCGGCCTGTTCCTCGCCTCGCCGTGGATCGTCTACCAGGTGTGGGCGTTCATCTCGCCCGGGTTGTACCGCCGCGAACGGCGGCTGGCGGTGCCCTTCATCTTTTGCACCGCCGGGCTGTTCATCCTCGGCGGGCTGTTCGCCTACTTCGTCGCGTTCCGCTTCGGGCTCGTGTTCCTGCTCGGTATCGGCAGCAACCTCGGCGTGCGCCCCTACATTTCGCTCACCGAGTACTTCGACCTGTTCGTCAACGTGATCCTCGGCGTGGCTCTGGTGTTCGAGCTGCCCGTGCTGATCTTCTTCCTCACCCTGCTGCGGATCGCGTCGCCGCGCTTCCTGCTGCGACACTCCCGCTACGCCATCCTGGTGATCGTCATCCTGGCGGCGATCATTACCCCGACGCCCGACGCCATCAACCTGACGATCTTCGCCGCCCCGATGATCCTGCTCTACTTTGTCGGCGTGTTCGCCAGCTACCTGCTGGTGTTGCACCGCGAAGGACAGCAGTTCCCGTGGCGCAAGATCGCCTGGACTGTGCTGGCGCTGGCGGCGATGACGGCGGCGACGGCGCTGGTTTTCGTCATGCGCTTCGGCTACCACTGGGTGTGGAAGTGGCCTTTCCTCGTCAAGTAGACTATTCGCTTGGCTTCCCCCATGAAGAATGCGGATCCTGAGAGCCGCTCCCCGCTACCCGAACCCGCGCATGCCGGCGACACGCTGGCGCGGCGCGCCTACCGCCTGGTGAGGGAACGCATCCTGAAGGGCGTCTATCCGCCCGGCGCGGCTCTCTCTCGCCGCCGCCTCGCCAACGAACTCGGCATGAGCCTGCTGCCGGTGGCGGAAGCGCTCCAGAGGCTGGTGAACGAAGGGCTGCTCGAAAGCCGCCCGCGGGTGGGCACGCGCGTGCGCCAGCCTGATCGCAGCGAAATCCGCGACCGCTACACGCTGCGCGAGGCCCTGGAAAGCCAGTCCGCGCGCCTGTTCGCCGAGCGAGCGACGAAGGCGCAGCGTGCGGAAATCCTGCGCATGGCGAAGAAGCTTGACGAGTACTACGCCGGCTGGGAACGGCTCCAGGTAGACAACGAGTACCGCCTGTCGGTGCGGCGTTACCACCTGCGGTTCCACCTCCGGATCGCGGAAATCGGCGGCTGTCCATTGCTGCGGCAGGCGATCGAGCGCGAACAGGACCTGCTGTTCAGCTGGCTCTCCGATACCGCCGCGCAGGTGCACCCGCTCCCTCCGCGCTATCACTCGCAGCTCGCCGAAGAGCTTTGTTCCGGCGATCCGCCCCGCGCCGACGCCGCCATCCGCGCGCACATCCGCTATGCGCTCGACGAACTGCTCAAGCTCGCCTTCACTCCCAACGGCGGGCGCTGGCGCATGACGCCGCGCTCCTTCCCGTGATTCTTCCCGGCATGAAATCCCCGCACAGCCCCGCCTGTGTTACCATGCCGCTCATACATTGCTGGAATCGCCGCTTCCCGGGCGGCTGAAACCGCAGCCGGCGGGTTGCATGTAGGCTACGCCGGCGTCATTGCCGCTGGCGGCATCGGAGGAGCTGCGATGCAGGCTGAATTCGAGCTGGCCATCCACAGGCCTGACGGCACCACCGCTGTCGAGAAGCTCTCGGGCAGCGCCGTCCGCGTCGGCCGGTCGCCGGACAATCACATCTGCTTCCCTGACGAACTCGACCTCTCCCGGCAGCACCTCGTCTTCGAGCCGTCCGTGGGCGGCTGGCAGGTGCGCGATCTCGGTAGCAAGAACGGCACCCGACTGAACGGCGTGCCCATCCAGGGCGCGGTCGCCTTGCGCCCGGGCGACCAGGTGCGCGCCGGGCGCGTGCTCTTCGAGCTTCGCGCCTCTGCGTGCGCCGTGTTCCCCTCTCATCCCTTTCAGCAGGAGGGCGCGGCGAGCACGGCCACCATCGCCGTCCGGCTCGATCACCTGATCCCGCCTTCCGCGGGCGGCCACCGCGAGGAAGGCGAAATGCCGCTGCGCTCGGCCGGCCACTTGCAGGCTCTGCTCCATGCAGGCGTCGAGCTCTCCGGCAGGCTGTCGCTCGCCGAGCTGCTGCCGCTCATCCTCGACCTCGCCGCCAAAGCCGTGGGCGCGGCGCGCGGCGTTTTGCTGCTCGAAGAAAACGGCGAGCTGGCGCCGCGCGCCGTGCTCGGCAAGCCGTTCCAGATCAGCCGCACCGCGCAGGAGCGCGTGTTGCGGGGCAGGGAAAGCCTGCTGATCCGCGACGCCCGCCAGGAACAGAACCTCCGGATGCAGGCCAGCATCATCTCGCAGGGCGTGCGCAGCCTTCTGGCCGTGCCCTTGCAGACGAAGGAGAAGGTGATCGGGTTGCTCTATCTCGATTCGGCCAGCGCCGCGCGCGCCTTCACGCGCGAGGACCTGAACTTGATCACCGTGATGGCCAACATCGCCGCCGTGCGCATCGAGATCGCGCGGCTGGCGGAGATCGAGGAGCGCGAGCGCCGCGTCTCTCTCGAGATGGAACAGGCGGCGGAGATCCAGCGCGGGCTTCTGCCCCCGGGGCCGCCCGGCTGGAATGGCCTCGACGTTGCGGCGTTCAACCAGTCCTGCTATTACGCCGGCGGCGACTACTTCGACTTCTTCGAGCGCCCGGGAGGGAAGCGCATGCTCGCCGTGGGCGACGTGGCCGGCAAAGGCATGCCGGCGGCGCTTCTGATGGCCAGCCTCCAGGCGCGCCTGCAGGTGCTGGCGGAAGGCGAGCCCGATCTGGCCCAGCTCATGGGCCGCCTGAACCGGAGCACGGCGGACCATTGTCCCGGCAACCGCTTCGTGACGCTGTTCCTGTGCGAGATCGATCCCTCCACCGGAGAGATGGCCTTCGTGAACGCCGGGCACAATCCGCCGCTCGTGTTGCGCCGGAACGGACGGGCGGAGACGCTCCAGGGTGGCGGACTGATTCTCGGCGTGCTGCGCCAGGCGGCTTACGAACAGTTGCAGACGCGCCTCGTGGAAGGCGACGTGCTCGTCCTGTTCAGCGATGGTGTCACCGAAGCCGAAAACGCCGCCACTGGCGAGCAATTCGGTGAGGAGCGGCTGCTCGAGGCGCTGGCGCCCGCGGCAAGTGCCGCGCCCGAAAAAATGATTGCGCGCGTGCGCGAAGCCGTCGCGCAGTTCGCCGGTTCGGTCTCCGGCTCGGACGACTTCACACTCGTGGTGGCCAGAAAGACAGCCCCGGGCTGAACCGCCCGCGGCTTCTGCTGTTCGCCGCGCCCGGGGGCTGCAACCTAGCTAACGTCGATGGTGCCGCCGCGCGTGTCCCGCTTGGGGCTCGGCCACCCGTAGGTGTAGTCGAACTTCCCCTTGACGCCGCTGTTCACCGTGAACTGCTGCGTCGTGGCGCCGTTAGCCAGCGGCGCCGGCGAGTTCTGCGGCGAGACGCAGGTGGGCAGATTGAACTCGGTCAGTGCTGCCGAGTAGTCGTTGGTCCAGGTAATCTTGTCGCCCGGATTGCAGTCCAGCGTGGCAGGGTTTGGGCTGCCGCTGCTGTCGATGCGGATGTTGTAGCTGGCCATGCAGGCCTCCTTCCAGAACAGGACCCCGGCTTCCATTTGCGCCGCCGGGCATCCCGAAGGAGGACTGGCTCGGCGCCCCCTCGTGCGGTTCAGTATAGCCACCCGAGGTGCCTGGCGGCAGCTTTGCGGCCTGCTTGTTTACAGATATGAAGCCGGAAAGAGCGTACAGCGCTCAGAAGCTGTGGCGGAGGCGCGCCTCCTCGAGCAGGGACGCCAGCTCGGGGTTGCGCTCCAGCCGCTGCCGCGGATAGCCGAGCCGGATCGACTGGCGGGCATATTCCACTGCGCGCGCCCGCTCGCCCAGCAGCTCGTGGACTTCCGCCGCGGCGGCGTGAATCTCCGG
This sequence comes from Acidobacteriota bacterium, assembly GCA_037446555.1. Classification (GTDB taxonomy): domain Bacteria; phylum Acidobacteriota; class Terriglobia; order Bryobacterales; family Bryobacteraceae; genus JANWVO01. The sequence goes on along the minus strand of JBBIIK010000040.1, from coordinate 21,712 downwards.
CCCTTTCGGCGCCAGCTGGAGCGCCGTGGCAAGCCTCTGGCGGGCAAGCGCGGCGTTGGAGGACTTGGCGTAGTAAAGAGCCAAATCGCTGTGCAGATAGGCGTCTCGCGGGCTCTGCTTCCTCTTCTCCTCGGCCAGCTCAATGGCGCGGGCGAAGGCGGCGCCGGCCTCTTTCTGATGGCCCGGCATCCACGAGTACACGAAGGCGAGGTTGCCCCATGTCATCGAATCGCGGTCCTGGATCGCCAGCGATTTCCGGTACGCCGAGACGGCCTCGCTGTACCGCTTCGCGCGCGAGTACGCAGTGCCCAGATTGGTCCACGCCATCGCCTCCGGCTTCAGCTCCACCAGACGCCGGTAGATCGTGATGGCTTCAGCGATCCGCCCCGTCTCGGAAAGCGCCGACCCCAGGTTCACGAGCGCCGCCGTGTGGTCTGGCGCCCGCCGGAGCACCTCCTGCCATTCCCGGATCGCCTCCTCGTGTCGGCTCTGCCGGAACAGGAAGTTGCCATAGGCATCGTGCGCCGCCAGATCGTCGGGCTCGAACTCGAGCGCCCGGCGGAACGCCCTCTCTGCATCCTCCATCCGGCCCAGCCGCTCATATTGCCGGGCGATGGCCTGATGCGCCTCGGCGTCATTCGGATCCAGGCGCAGCGCGCGGTCGAAGGCGGCCATGGCCAGGTCGCCATTGCCGAGCATCGCCTGCACGCGCCCTTCGGCCACCTGCACCGGGGCCAGGTCCGCATTCAGCCGCACGGCTTCCCCTGCATGGCGCGCGGCATTCTCGAGCGCCGCCTTGTCGCGGCTCAGCGCATACCGGATGCGCCAGACTTCCGCCAGCCGCGCATGGCCCAGCGCAAAGGCAGGATCGTCCTGCACGCACTGCTCCAGCAGCTTCGCGGCCTTGTCCAGATTGCCCGCCTGATCCCACCGCTTCATGCGGCGGACTGCTTCCAGATAGCCGTCCGAGGCGGATAGGAAAAACGGCGTGGCGCCGCCTGCGGCAGCTCCGGGCGCGCGGCCTCTCCTCCACAGCCAGGCTGCGGGCACGAGAAGAGCCAGGGCGAGGACTCCAGCCACCCACGCGCGCCGCTGCGTCCACCGGGGCCGATCGCCGGTTTCCGTCCGCATACTTTGTGGCGCGGCGCTCGCCGGACGCGCCTCTTCTGTGGATTGCAAAGCGTCCAGAAATTCGGCAGCCGAGGCGAACCGCGCGGCTGCGTCCTTGGCCAGCGCCCGCTGGAGCACAGGCCGCAACGGCGCCGGCACGCGGTCCAGAGACCGCGGCGGGTCGTGCACCACGCGGTACAGCGTGGCGGGGATCGACGCCGCCTCGAACGGCCGCTCTCCCGTCACCATCTCGTACAGCACCGCTCCCAGCGCCCACAGGTCGGTGCGGTGATCCACGTCCCCGCCCAGCGCCTGTTCCGGCGACATATAGGCCGGCGTTCCCATCTGCGCCCCTTCGCGCGTCAGCTGTGCCGCGCCTTGCACATGCGCCAGCCCGAAGTCCACGATCTTCACCACGCCCTGCCTGGTCAGCAGAATGTTCGAGGGCTTGATGTCGCGGTGAACGATGCCACGCGCGTGCGCCTCCTTCAGCCCTTCCGCCACCTGCGCCGCGATCTTCACCGCCTGCCCTTGCGACATCGGCGCCGCCGACTTCGCCATCACTCCGGCCAGGCTGTCCCCCTCGTAATACGCCATCACCAGGAACCGCCGCCCCTCGGCGTCCTCTTCGATCCCGTAAATTGTCCCGATGTTGACCTGATCCAGGGCGGACGCCGCGCGCGCCTCCCGCAGAAACCGCTCCTCCGCATCCGCGCTCTCCGAGGAGGGCGGCAGGAATTTCAGTGCTACCGTTCGGCCGAGTTCGACATCGACCGCCTTGTACACCACCCCCATGCCGCCTTCGCCAGTCCGGCCCGTGATGCGGTATCTCGAGCCGCCAAGGGGCGCAATCCGCTCGCCCTCGGCCGTTTCGATCCGCGTCGTATCATCTGGATGCATGGCCGGTCCATCCGCGGGCGAATGAATGCGAATCGGTGGCCGGTTCGGTCAGGTGGCTTTCAGTATACGCCTTCCCGGAGCGCGCGTCCAGCAAGTTGCCTTGCGCCCGGAGACCTTGGCGCCTCACTTGCGGAAATACCAGAGCCAGAAATACTGGCTTCCGGAGCCGTGGCGGTAGCGCGGATCAAACCCGCAGCGCTCCGCCATCTCCACGGCCTGCTGATCCGTAAACGGCACTCCCAGCCATGTATCGTCCGGATCCGTCTCTACGTTCGGATCCCCCTGCACCTGGAACTTGAACAGCGCCCCCGGACGCAGCAGCCGGTGCACCTCCCGCAAGTAGTTCTCAATAATCTCCCGGCTCGGAATGTGCTGAAAGACGATGCTCGAAAAGGCGAAATCATACGGCCCCGGCGGCAGCACGCTCAGGTCCATCCCGTTGTTCTGGTACACGTGCACGTTCCGTAGGTCGGCCAGCGCCTCCCTGGCCAGTGCCACCATCTCGCCGCTCACATCAACGGCGTGCACTTCCCCGAACAACTCCGCCAGGGCGCGCGTCACGCGGCCCGCGCCGCAGCCGATCTCGATCACTTTCATCTGTTTCGGGTCCTTGCCCTGGCAGATGTTGATCATGTCGGTGAGGATCTCCTCGCGCACCGTTCGGCGCCCGGATTCGAAGAACTCCTCGTCGGTCCAGTCCGTGCGTTCCGTGTTTACATAGAACCGGGCATTCTCACGGGCGCGCTCGTCCCAGTCCTGGCGCATCTTGTCCAGCGTTCGTTCCAATTCGTGGGGCTCCATCTCGGCGTGTCTCCATTCATTGTAGCCCCCATGGCGCGGGCGGCCCGGAGTGCTATAAACTGGTAAAGACGAACCGTGGGCGGCTAGCTCAGTTGGGAGAGCACCGCGTTCGCAACGCGGGGGTCGTGGGTTCGAGTCCCATGCCGTCCACCATTCGCCCTCTCCCCACCCGCGCCCGAGTCATTCGAGCGGCCCGAGTTATCCTGAGAGTGTTTCCGTGATCGAGAACGCCATCCCGCACTTTTCGCAGCCCGCATCCGGCTTTCCACGCCGGCACTGCGCCACGGTCCGGTTGGGCTTCCCGCCTGCGGCGCCGGTCCTGCATTGCGCGTGCCTGCGGTTCGAGGTGGGGCGCTGATGGACGCCACCATCGGCACGCCGCTGCTGTGGGGGGTATTCACGTTGCTGGTGCTGGGGCTTCTGGCGCTGGATCTGGGTGTGTTCCACCGGCGCGTGCATGTGATCAGCACGCGCGAGGCCCTTTTGTGGTCGGTCTTCTGGATCTGCCTCGCCCTGGTTTTCAACGTCGCCGTTTACCACTGGTTCGGCAAGGCGCACGCGCTCGAGTTCTTCACCGGCTATGTGATCGAAAAGGCGCTCTCGGTCGACAATATCTTCGTCTTCGTCGTCATCTTCACCTATTTCGCAGTCCCGCAGGAGTTGCACCACCGCGTTCTGTTCTGGGGCATCCTGGGGGCGCTGGTGCTCCGCGCTGCCTTCATCCTGGCGGGCGCGGCGCTGATCCAGTCGTTCCACTGGGTGATCTATATCTTCGGCGCATTCCTGATTTTCACCGGCGCGAAGCTGTTCCTGGACCGCGGCTCCGAGGTGCACCCGGAGCAGAATCCCGTCTTCCGCCTCTTCCGGCGCTTTGTCCGCAGTGTCGAAGGCTACCGGGGCGCGAAGTTCTTCGTCACGGAAAACGGCGCGCGGTACGCCACGCCGCTCCTGCTGGTGCTGGCCTGCATCGAGGCAACTGACGTCGTCTTCGCGCTGGACTCGATCCCTGCGATCTTCGCCGTGACCCGCGACCCGTTCATCGTTTACACCTCCAATATCTTCGCCATTCTCGGCCTTCGTGCCCTGTACTTCCTTCTGGCGGGCATCATCCCGAAATTCCGCTATCTGCGCGTCGGGCTGGCCATCGTGCTCGTGTTCGTCGGCATCAAAATGGTGATCGAAGGCTTCTACGAGATCCCCATCATCCTCTCGCTGGCGTTCATCCTCACGGTGCTCACTCTCTCCGTGCTGCTGTCGTGGCTCATTCCCGGGCGCGCCCCGGCGCCCGCGGCGCCCGGCAAGGATGCCGATCCCCGCGCCTGAGGCCCCTGCCCGGATACGAAATCCTGTAGGATGGCGGGCGATGGCCATGAGACTCGCAACACTTGCATTGCTTCTGTGCGCCACGCTCGGCGCGCAAACCTGGACCCCCCTGTTCGACGGCAAGACGCTGAACGGCTGGGAGGTCTGCAACGGCTACGCCACCTACGCCGTCGAAGACAGCGCCATCGCGGGCACCACCGCCGAAGGCAGCCCCAACAGCTTCCTGTGCACGAAGCGCGAATACGGCGATTTCATTCTGGAGTTCGAGACCAAAACCGACCCGGCGCTGAATTCCGGCGTGCAGATCCGCTCTCACCGGTATCCGGACGAAGGGCCCATCCTCGTCTTCGAGAGCGGAAAGTGGGTCTCCCGCAAGGTTCCCAAGGGGCGTGTGTACGGCTACCAGGTAGAGATCGCCAACGAGAAGTCCGGCTCGTCGGGCGGCATCTATGACGAGGCCCGCCGCGGCTGGCTCCACAACATCGCCTCGGACCCGGCGGCGTCAAAGGCGTTCAAGGACAACCAGTGGAACCACTACCGGATCGAAGCCCGCGGCGACACGATGCGTGTGTGGGTCAACGGAGTGCCCTGCGCCCACCTCACCGACCCCATGGACCAGAGCGGCTTCATTGCCCTCCAGGTGCACGCCTACAAGGGCGAGCGTCCCGCGCAGGTGCGCTGGCGGAATATCCGCATCCAGGATCTCGGCCGGCATGCGTGGCGGCGCGTCTGGGACGGCAGCACGTGGAATGGCTGGAAACACAACGGCGCCGGACTGGCCGAAATTGTGGAAGGCGCCTTCCGGCTGCGCTCGAAAGATGACGATCCGCGCATCGCCATGGTGCTGAGCGAGCGCTCCTTCCGCGACCTCACGCTGCGGCTGAAATTCAAAATCCTCAAGGGGAACTCGGGCGTGTTTGTTCGCACAGACCCCCAGAACTACGCCGCCTACGAGGTGGAAGTGGATGCAGAGACGCGCACCGGCGGCTTCTGGGAAACCGGGCCCAACGGCAGGAAGTGGGTGACGGGACCGGAGGACAACGCCGTCGTCCACGCGGGCGAATGGAACGAGCTGGCAGCGTCTCTGCACGGCCACCGCATTATCTTCCACATCAACGGCGTCAAGACGCTGGAACTGCCCGACGACACCGCAGGGCGGCTCGAGGGCGTTATCGGCCTGCAGGCGCACGGCGCCAAGCGGCCCACCGAAGTCTGGTTCAAGGACATCGAGATCCTCGAACCGGCCAGGTGAGCGGCGGCCGGAAACACAACGGGCGCCGCCCGCAAGGACGGCGCCCCTTGCTTTTCCCCTCAGGACCAGACGCTCAGTAGCGGTAGTGCTCCGGCTTGTACGGACCCTCGACCGGCACGCCGATGTAGTCCGCCTGCTTCTGCGTGAGCCGCGTCAGCTTCACGCCGATCTTCTCCAGGTGCAGCCGCGCCACCTCCTCGTCGAGTTTCTTCGGAAGCATGTAGACTCCCGGCTTGTAGACGTCCCGGTTCTGCCATAGGTCCATCTGCGCCAGCACCTGGTTGCTGAACGAGTTCGACATCACGAAGCTCGGATGCCCGGTGGCGCAGCCAAGGTTGACCAGGCGCCCCTCGGCCAGCAGGTAGATCTGGTGCCCGTCCGGGAACGTATAGCAGTCCACCTGCGGCTTGATGTTCTTCTTGATCACGCCCGGAGCGCTGTTCAGCCGGTCCACCTGAATCTCGTTATCGAAGTGGCCGATGTTGCACACGATGGCCTGGTCCTTCATCCTCTCCATGTGCTCGAACGTGATGACGTCGCAGTTGCCGGTGGCGGTGACGTAGATGTCGGCGCGCCCGAGCGTGTCCTCCACCGTGGTGACCTCGAAGCCCTCCATGGCGGCTTGCAGCGCCGTGATCGGATCGATCTCGGTGACGATCACCCGCGCGCCGAACGCCCGCAGCGAGTGCGCCGAGCCCTTGCCCACCTCGCCGTACCCGCACACCACCGCCACCTTGCCCGCCACCATCACGTCCATGGCGCGCTTCAGGCCGTCGGCCAGCGATTCGCGGCACCCGTACAGGTTGTCGAACTTCGACTTCGTCACCGAGTCGTTCACGTTGATCGCCGGCACCAGCAGCTTGCCCTCCTGATGCATCTTGTACAGCCGGTGCACGCCCGTGGTGGTCTCCTCGCTGACGCCCTTCCACTCCGCCGCCATGTCATGCCAGCGGCGCGGATTCTCGGCGTGGATCCGCTTCAGCAGGTTCTTGATCACCTGCTCCTCGTGCGACTCCGAAGGCTCATTCACCCAGTTGGACCCTTCCTCCAACTCGTAGCCCTTGTGAATGAGCAGCGTCGCGTCGCCGCCGTCGTCCACCACCAGTTGCGGCCCCTTGCCGCCCGCGTGCGACAGCGCCATGCAGGTGCACCACCAGTAGTCCTCCAGCGTCTCGCCCTTCCAGGCGAACACCGGGATGCCCGCCGCGGCGATCGCCGCCGCCGCGTGGTCCTGCGTGGAGAAAATATTGCACGACGCCCATCGCACCGTGGCGCCCAGATCGATCAGCGTCTCGATCAGCACCGCCGTCTGAATCGTCATGTGGAGCGAGCCGCTGATCCGCACCCCTGCCAGCGGCTTCTCTCCGGCATGCTTGCGCCTCAGCGCCATCAGGCCGGGCATCTCCGCCTCGGCGATCGTAATCTCTTTCCGCCCCCACTCGGCCAGGGACAAATCCGCCACCTTGTAGGGCAGCGTCTCGGGCTTCATCACGTCCGTGCTCATCGGCAATCGCTCCTTGACAGAATTTGGCATCGACTCATCGCGATACATTGATATAATGCCAGAGGGCACCCTATGGCGTCAATCCTGCGAGCCTTGAAGGTGGTGGCGGATCCGACCCGCGTGCGGATTCTCCGCCTTCTGGGGCGCGACGAGCTCGCGGTGGCGGAACTGCAGGAGATCCTCTCGATTGGACAAAGCACGCTGAGTTCCCACCTGGCACAGCTCCGTCAGGTGGGACTGGTGGAGGACCGCAAGTCGGGCAAGCATGTGCGCTATAGCCTGCGGCATCCGGTGCCCGCGCCGCTGGCGGGGCTGCTGGAAGAAGCCGGGCGCGAGATTGGAGAGATCCGCCACGACGAAGAGGCGCTGGGGCTGGTTCTGGAGAAGCGGCGGCAGAGAACGCGGGCGTATTTCGACGAACTCGCTGGACGGTTTGGGCGGCATTATATGCCCGGCCGTTCCTGGAAGGCGGTGGCGGAGGCGCTGCTGGCGCTCCTGCCGGAGGTGGACGCGGCGGACCTCGGCGCGGGAGAAGGGGCGGTGGCTTTTCTGTTGGCGCGGCGGGCGAGGCGCGTCCGCGCCGTGGACAGCTCCCCGCAAATGGTGGAGTATGGCAAGCGGCTGGCTGCCGAGCGCGGATTTGCGAACGTCGAATACCGGCTGGGCGATCTCGAACGCCTGCCGCTCGAAGACAGCTCCGTGGACGTCGCCTTCTTCTCGCAGTCGCTGCATCACGCCCAGCATCCGGAGAGGGCGGTGGCGGAGGCGTGGAGAATCCTTCGCCCCGAAGGCCGCGTCGTGGTGCTGGATCTGGCCAGGCACAACCGCGAAGAGGCCCGCGAGCTGTACGCAGACGAGTGGCTGGGATTCTCCGAGGTGGAGATGCGCAGGTTCCTGCGCGCCGCGGGCTTTGAGGGAATCGAGACGTCCGTCGTGCACCGCGAAGAGCAGCCCCCGCACTTCGAGACCCTGCTGGCGGTGGCAAGCAAACAGGGCGCGGCCAGACGAACGCCGCGGAAGACTCGACTCGTCTGAACGGCGGAGGCGGGTTGCAGGCGGCGATCCGATTCCGCCCCGGCGCGCGGCGTCCTATTCGCTCAGCGCCGCCGCCAGCGCGCCCTCTGCCGTGGCGGCAAGCGGGTGGCGGGCCAGCCGGACTTCGGAAACCGCAACCGGCAGTTGCGCCTGTGCCAGCGCCTTCTCGAAACGCTCCCGGAAGCCTTCCGGCAACACGCCGCCGCCGCTCAGGACCAGCGGCAGCGGCCTGCCGAAGCGCGGCAGAGATCGGCAGTTCTGCAAGGCTTGCCGCAGCCCGGCGACCACGGACTGGATCATATCGTCGTAATAAACAGCCAGCGCCTGCTGGATCTTGTCCGCGTAGTTGCCGTTGAAGTGGAACATCTCTTCTTTGACCAGGCGGACGCGGTTCACCAGTTCACCGGCGACGGCGGCGGCGCTCGAATCAATGAAGTCGCCTGCCTTGGAAACGCTGAAGGCAAGCGCAGGCACGGAAAGGTAGGCGAGAGCGGCATTGCAAAGGCCGCCGCCGAAGCTGATGCCGACGCCGGTATAGTTCGATTCGCAAAGCTCGCTGTAGACCACAGCCACGCCCTCATTCACCCCCGCCGCGTCCGGGTAGCCAAGGTCTTCCAGAATCTGCCGCAAGGAAGCCTCATGGAAGGTCAGCGTGCTCTCTCCGGCAAGCGGCGGGGAAGGGACGCTGAAGCGCACCCTGGCTCCAGCTGTCACGTCTGGCTCAAGCACCGAGCGGAGGATGGCCCGGATCAGGTCCAGACTCTCCGGTTCGTCGGGATTCAGCATGCCGCGCGTCATCGGCCGGCGCAACTCCCTGCCCAGCAGGTCTGCCAGCCGCGCGCTTTCGTTACCGATGACGATGATCTCGCCCCCGCGCACCAGGAAGGGAATCGACTCGCGGCGGAGGCTTGCTTCGGTCATGCCGGACCACGGGATCGAGAGGAACGCGTTCAGCTCGGCGCGCGCCGTGCGCTGCCCGTCCACCTCTCGGATGGCCACCACACGGCTGGTGCCGACGTCCAGCCCGATGACTGGCGCCTTGCGGGGCTGTGATTCCAGGGTCATTCCGAATGCCCTCCTGCGGGTTCGCGGACAAGTGCCGCCTTTTCCTTTAACCGGGCGAGGATGCGCCGGTGGACGGCGGCGCGCTGCGCCCGGTACTGGTCCAACGGCAGACCGCGCGCGGCCGCGCTCTGGCGCGAGATGTCCTCTCCGAGGACAAGACCTTTCCAGTACGATTCGCCCGTCAGATTCACGAGCGAAGGGGCATAGCTGAAACCGAACAGCCAGAGGCTGGGAACGGGGATCTGGTAGTTGTCGGGCAGGCCGAGCGACGCAAACGGGAAGCGCGTGGCCCAGTCATAGTGATACCCGGCCTGCCGGTTCGAAGGGTTCACGCTGACCTGCGCATGCGTGACGCAGTTGGCTGCGGCGATCCCGTAACGCGAGCGGAGCATCTCGGTGAGCTGCCGAAGCGCAAGGACTTGAGGGCGCGTGATCTCGCCTTCCGGGGACGCCGCCGCGGTCTGGCCTTCGATCGAAACGCCCAGGAAGCTCCAGTTGAGATTGACGTACGTCCACCGGTCGTCTGCCCACACCGAGTAGCCGGCGTGGTTGGCTGCGTCGGACTCGCGGGCGATGCGCCACACTCGTCCGAAGCGGTCGATCAGGTAATGGTAGGCGCGCTCGTCGCGCACATAGCGCAGCAGGTACTTGCCCAGCAGCTTCAGCCGCGACGCCTGATCGGCGCGGAACTGCGCCGTGGCGCTCTCCGTCGAGTGGTACACGATGCCCGCAGGCGCCGTGCGCTGTTCCACCGGTCCAAGCTCCTCCCGCCCGCGAGAGTAGACTTCATAGGTGCGCGCTTCGCCCGCCGTTTCATACTCGCGCTCGATCCGCAGCCCGTTGGAGTAGAGTTCGAATCCTGGCTGCTGCTCGACGAGCCACACGTCGGGCGCTGTCTCCCCCACCCCCGTGGCGGAGCCCGGCAGGATTGCGGTGGAGCGCGAACTCGACGGCGATTGCTGCCGCACGGCGCCCAGCGGCAACAAAACCATCAGAACCGCTCCCGCAGCCGCCAGGGCTCTCCGGGAGCGTGAAGCCCCGCCAATGCGGTTCGCCTCCACGCCCCGAAACCCTCCGCCCAGCGAGCGGCGCAACAAGCGCAGGCGCTCGACAGGATCCGATACACGCCGGGCGCGCCAGGCGAAAAACGCCGTTCGCAGCCGGGCGAACTCTGGTCTCCAGGCAGGCATGAAATCCTCGCGGCGGCGTCTGTCCACCAGCCTCGATCTACTGATCGGCAGTTTCCCCGAGATGCCTTAGAGCAACAGGCGATTCTCCGCGCCCCGCCTCGGTGGAATACCTGGCTTTCGGGCGTCTTTCGCGATCAGCGGTTGCACGCTGGAAGTGGCGTACACCGGCTCGGGCGTGCAAAGTTGCATCCAGCCAAACGCTCATGTCTCTGCATCCGGTTCACTCCTCGCGCGGCAAGTGACGCCGGAGAGCGGAGAATCCTCAAGCCCGCACAATGCGTCCGGGCTCCGCGCCGCGAAGTTGGTACCGGTCAAGAGGCCTGCCAATCATGTGTCACGAATTTGTGACACGCAAGAATCGCGGGCCTTGGAGGCGTCTCGATGTATCTCTTAATCCATTGAAAAAAATAGAGATAATTTCACAGACGTGTGCCGTGTCTGAGGCCGGGTGTGGAAGAGTGCAACAGGATATCTAGGTCTGATATTATAGAAATCGATGGCGCTCCTGAATCCCACTCCTGCCCCACGGCGCCGCATCAAATCATTAGAGATCTTGCCATGACTACCCGCCACATCGACGTCACCGAGCTGGTCCTCCGCGACGGGCATCAGTCCCTGATGGCCACGCGAATGGCGCTCGAGGACATGCTGCCCGCCTGCGAAGACATCGATAAAGCCGGCTACTGGTCCGTGGAGTGCTGGGGCGGCGCTACCTTCGACGCCTGCATCCGTTTTCTGAACGAAGATCCCTGGGAGCGGCTCCGTGCCTTCCGCAAGGCCATGCCCAATTCGCGGCTCCAGATGCTGCTGCGCGGGCAGAACCTGCTCGGCTACCGCCACTACGAGGACACCGTGGTCGACCGGTTCGTGGAAAAGGCGGCGGAGAACGGCATGGACGTCTTCCGCGTCTTTGACGCCCTGAACGACATCCGCAACCTCCGCCGCGCCATCCAGGCGGTCAAGCGCACCGGCAAGCACGCCCAGGGCACCATCTGCTACACCATCAGCCCGCTGCACACGATTACCGGCTATGTGGAGCTCGCCGAGCAGCTCCTCGATCTCGGCTGCGACTCGCTCTGCATCAAGGACATGGCGGCGCTGCTCAAGCCCGCCCCCGCCTACGAACTCGTGCGCGCCATCAAGGACGCCTGCGGCGAGAGCGTCCGCGTCCACGTCCACGTCCACGCCACCACGGGCGTCACCATGGTGTCCCTGATGAAGGCCATCGAGGCGGGCGCCGATTGCGTCGACACCTCCATCAGCTCGCTCTCCCTCGGTCCAGGCCACAACCCCACCGAGAGCCTCGTGGAGATGCTCGAAGGAACCCCCTACTCCACCTCGCTCGACAAACAGCGCCTGCTCCGGATCAAGCGCCACTTCGACAAGATCCGCCCGCGCTACCAGGAGTTCCTGTCCAACATCACCGGCGTCGACACGGAGATCTTCGACTCCCAGATCCCCGGCGGCATGATCTCCAACATGGAAAGCCAGCTCCGCCAGCAGGGCGCCGCCCACCGCATGCACGAAGTTCTCGAGGAAGTCCCCCGCGTGCGCAAGGACGCCGGCTATCCCCCGCTCGTCACCCCCACCAGCCAGATCGTCGGCACCCAGGCGGTGTTCAACGTGATGATGGGGCGCTATAAGGTTCTCACAGGCGAGTTTGCCGACCTGATGCTTGGCTACTACGGCGCCACCATCGGCCAGCGCGACCCGGAGATCATCCAGATGGCGGCCAAGCAGGCCAAGAAGCAGACCATTACCTGCCGCCCGGCCGACCTCCTCAAGCCGGAGTGGGACGAGCTGCGCTCGGCCGCCATCGCCTGCAAGGGCTGCAATGGCTCTGACGAAGACGTGCTCACCTCCGCCATGTTCCCGCAGGTCGCGCCCAAGTTCTTCTCCACCCGGGATGAAGGCCCGAAGAACCTCGGCAAGGACCCCGCCCAGGCTGCGCCGGCGGCCGTGTCCGCCGGCGACGGCAAGGGGCCCGTTCTCTCCAAGGTCACCTACGAGGTCACCATCGGCGAAAAGAAGCACAAGGTCACGGTGGCGCCGGCGCCCTGATCCGGATTTTTTGGGCTGCGCCTTCCGAAAGGAGAACGCGGCCTTCGTAAAACTTGAATTTCAGAGTCACAGGTATTCTATATGTCGACCCAATCCATGGAGCAGCGCATCGCCGCGCTTCGCGAGAAGCGGCAGAAGATCCACCTCGGCGGCGGCGCAGACAAGCTCGACAAGCACCGCGCCTCGGGCAAGCTCACCGCCCGCGAGCGCATCGATGCCCTCGTCGATCCCGGCTCGTTCATGGAGACCGGCTGCTTCGCCCAGCACCGCGCCACGCTGTTCGGCATGGCGGGAAAGGAGGCGCCCGCCGACGGCGTGGTCACCGGCTCGGCAGCCATCAACGGAAGGCTCGTCCATGTAGCCAGCCAGGACTTCACCGTGCTCGGCGGTTCGGCGGGCGAACTGCACTCGAACAAGGTGGCCGACGTCATGCTGCAATCGCTCAAGACGGGCTCACCATTCATCTTCATCAATGACTCCGGCGGCGCGCGCGTGCAGGAGGGCATCGACTCGCTCGCCGGCTACGGTCGCGTCTTCTACACCAACGTCATGCTGAGCGGCGCCGTGCCCCAAATCTCCCTCATCTGCGGCCCTTGCGCCGGCGGCGCGGCCTATTCGCCCGCGCTCACCGATTTCATCATCCAGACCCGCAAGGCCCATATGTTCATCACCGGGCCCAACGTCATCAAGCAGGTCACCGGCGAGAACGTCACCATGGACGAACTCGGCGGCCCCGACGCCCACATGGCGCGCTCCGGCGTCATCCATTTCATTGCCGAAGACGACCAGCAGGCCGTCCTCATCTGCCAGAAGCTGCTCTCCTTCCTTCCCTCCAACAACCTCGAAGACCCGCCCGAGCTGCCCGGCAACTATCACTGCGACCCTGACCCGGAGCTGAACGATATCGTCCCCGTCGACGGCAAGAAGGGCTACGACGTGCGCGAAGTGATCTTCCGCGTCGTGGACAACGCCGACTTCCTCGAGGTGCAGGCAGGCCACGCCCCGAACCTCGTCATCGGCTTCGCCCGCATCTACGGGCGCGCCGTCGGCGTCATCGCCAACCAGCCCAGCGTGCAGGCGGGCGTCCTGGACATCGACGCCAGCTCGAAAGGGGCGCGGTTCGTGCGCTTCTGCAACGCCTTCAACATCCCGCTCGTGACGTTGGTTGACGTTCCGGGCTTCCTTCCCGGCGTCGCGCAGGAGCACAATGGCATCATCCGGCACGGGGCGAAGATGCTGTTCGCCTACTCGGCGGCGACCGTGCCCAAGATCACCGTCGTGCTGCGCAAGGCCTACGGCGGCGCCTACCTGGCCATGTGCGCCAAGGACCTCGGCGCGGACCGCGTCTATGCCTGGCCCACGGCAGAAATCGCGGTTATGGGCGCCGAAGGCGCGGCGGAAATCGTCTTCAAGAAAGAGATCTCCGAAGCCGAACACAAGGCCGCCAAACGCAAGGAGATGATCGAAAAATACCGTGAAGTTTCCGCCAACCCGTACGTCGCCGCGGGACGCCGCCTGGTGGACGACATCATCGAGCCCGCCGAGACGCGCAAGTACATCGCGCAGTCGCTCGAGTACCTCCACACTAAGCGCGAACTGCGTCCCGGCAAGAAGCACGGCCTGATTCCTCTGTAGAAAAGGAGGCGCGCGATGTCCCAGGTCACCTTGCAAAGCCTCAGCCAGGAGGTGGCGGCGCTGCGCCAGCATCTGGCGGCGCTGGCCGAAAAGCTGGCGGAGCTGGAGCAGGCGGCGGCCGCGGCGCCTTCGCACGCGGTCGAAGTGCCCGCCGAGCCGCCTCCGCCCGCCAAAGAGGAAATTTCGGAGGAGACACTGGCCGCCATCTCCGCTGCCGTGGCGGCGTTCCTTGGGAAACGCCCGCGGATCCGCGCCATCCGGCTGGTCAGTTCCCCCACCTGGGCGCAGCAGGGGCGCGTCACCATCCAGGCGTCGCACCGGATTTCCCCCCAGCATCACCAGCACCGGGTCCGGTAAAAGACAGGAGAATTTCCCGTGAAATTGAAAATTACGATCGACGACAAAACCTACGAGGTGGATGTCGAGGCCTTCGAGCCGGAGCCTCCCAGGCCGCAGCTCCCGCCGAGCTACATGATCCAGCCCGGCGCCGTGCGCGTGCCCGCCGCGCCTGCGCCGGCAGCCGCGCCAGCGGGCGGCGAGCCCGTCGACGAGGACAAGGTGTGCCGCAGCCCTATCAACGGCATCGTCGTCAAGGTGCTGGCCCAGCCGGGCCAGCAGATCCAACCGGGCGACACGCTGCTCGTGCTCGAGGCGATGAAAATGGAGACCAATATCACGGCGCCCATCGCCGGAAAAGTCGCAAAAGTCAACGTCAGCGCCGGCGATTCCGTCCAGTCCGGCGCCGTGCTTGTCGAATTCGAATAGCGTTTTTTTTCGAGGAGACGATTTCCATGATCGAGGAACTGAAATCGGCAGGATTCGAGTTCGTGGATCACGTGGCCGTGGCGGTGCCGCAGGGGCAGCTCGACGGACAGGTGGAGAAATACAAGGCACTCGGCTTCGTCGAGGTCCACCGCGAGGAGGTCCTCGGGCGCCACATGGTGCGCGAGGTCCTGTTGCGCGTGGGCGAGGGGCCCAACCTGATCCAGTTGCTCGAGCCGCTGTCGCCGGAGTCGCCGGTGGCGAAGCAGATCGAGAAGAACGGCGGGCGCGGCGGGTTCGCCCACCTCGCCTTCCGCGTCAAGGACATCAGCGCGGCGTACGATTTCATGAAGGAGAAGGGCTTCAACCTGACGCAAGAGCCGGGCCCCGGGTCGCGCGGCACCATGATCTTCTTCGTACACCCGAAGGACTTCTCCTATTTGATCGAAGTGGTCGAGGAGGCTGGCAGCCATGCCTGAGTCCGGTTCATGCCACGAGCAGGAGCTGCGGCTCGTCGAGGATTTTCCGCCCGTCGCTACCGAAGAGTGGGCGGCAGCCATCCGTGCCGACCTCAAGGGCGCCGACTACGAAAAGAAGCTGATCTGGAAGACGCCGGAAGGTATCGCCGTCCGGCCCTACTACCGGCGCGAGGACCTGCCGCAGGAGCTTTTCCGCCGTTGCGAGCCCCGCGCGTGGGACATCGCCGAAGGCCCTCTGCCTGCCGGCGTGGTGAACGGGGCTCTCCACCATGAGAATGGCGCCACCGCCGTGCAGGAGCTCGCCTTCGCGCTGGCCGACGCCAGTGACCGGCTGGCAGCGGGAGAACCCGTCGAGGGCATGGCCTTTGGCGCAGGCTCGCTCTACTTCATCGAGATCGCAAAGATGCGCGCGGCGCGCGCCCTCTACGCCCGCATGGCCGCCGCCTACGGAGCGCCCGCCAAGACGCGTATCCACGCCGTCACCGCGCTCTCCAACAAGAGCGTCTACGATCCGTGGACGAACCTGCTGCGCTCCACCACCGAGGCGCTGTCCGCCGTGCTCGGCGGCGCTGACACCCTGCGCGTGCAGGCCGCGGGCTACCCTGCCCGGCTGGCGCGCAACATCCATCTGATCCTCAAGGAAGAAGCGCACCTTGACAAAGTGGCCGATCCGGCGGGCGGCTCGTGGTTCATCGAAAACCTGACGGCGAGCCTCGCCGCCGAGGCGTGGAAGCTCTTCCAGCAGGTGGAGGCGAAGGGCGGCTATGCCCAGGCTCATGCCTTCATCGAATCCGCTGTTGCCGCGTCGCGGGAAGCCAGGGAGAAGGAGTTCGCCTCTCGCCGCCGCGTGCTGGTGGGCGTCAACAATTATCCGGATCCCGGCGAGCGGCGTCTCGAACAGGCGGGCTCGCTCGAAGGCGCGGGCTGGCGCCTCGCGCGCCCCATCGAGAAGATCCGCCTGCGCACGGAGCGCTACGCCCGCCGCACCGGCAAGACGCCCAAGGTGCTGCTGCTCAAGCGCGGCGACCTGAAAATGCGCATGGCCCGCGCGCAATTCTGCCTGAACTTCTTCGCCTGCGCCGGCTTCGCCATCGAAGAGGCGGAGCAGCTCGAGGGCAGGCAGGCGGACCTGATCGTGCTGTGCTCCTCCGACGCCGGGTATCTCGACTTCGCGCGCCACGTCTGCCCGCGCGCCTCGGCGCCGGTGATCGTCGCCGGCAATCCCAAAGAGCAGATCGAGGCGCTGCGCGAGGCCGGCGCCGCCGGCTTCGTGCATCTGTTCTCGAACCTCGTGGAGACGCTCGCCGAATGGCAACAGCGGCTGGGCATCGACGGAAAGGAGGATTGACGCGCCATGCGGCCCGATTTTTCGAAGATTGGTTGGACGGTCCCCGCCGCCGGAGGCACGTGCCCATCCGGGCCGGTGTGGGCGACCAATGAACAGATCCCGGTGAAGCCATGCTACACGGCGGCGGATCTCGAGCGCCTGGAACACCTGGATTACGCAGCTGGACTTCCCCCCTTCCTGCGGGGTCCGTATTCGACGATGTACCTCCTGCGGCCGTGGACCATCCGGCAGTACGCGGGCTTTTCCACCGCCGAGGAGTCCAACGCTTTTTACCGGCGGAACCTGGCGGCGGGCCAGAAAGGCCTTTCGGTGGCCTTTGATCTGGCCACTCACCGCGGCTACGACTCCGACCACGGGCGCGTCATGGGCGACGTGGGCAAGGCCGGCGTGGCCATCGACACCGTCGAGGATATGAAGATCCTGTTCGACCAGATCCCGCTCGACGAGATGTCGGTTTCGATGACGATGAACGGCGCCGTGCTGCCCGTGATGGCCTTCTACATCGTGGCCGCCGAGGAGCAGGGCGTGGGCCCGGAAAAGCTGAGCGGCACCATCCAGAACGACATTCTCAAGGAGTTCATGGTCCGCAATACCTACATTTATCCTCCCGGGCCTTCGATGAAAATCATCGGTGATATTTTCCGCTATTGCGCGGAAAAGATGCCGAAATTCAACTGCATTTCCATCTCCGGCTACCACATGCAGGAGGCCGGCGCCACGGCCGACCTCGAACTCGCCTATACGCTCGCCGACGGGCTGGAATACCTGCGCACGGGCATCGCGGCCGGCCTGTCGATCGATGACTTCGCGCCCCGGCTGTCGTTTTTCTGGGCCGTGGGCATGAACCACTTCATGGAGATCGCCAAAATGCGCGCCGCCCGCGTCCTGTGGGCGAAGATCGTCAAGGGCTTCCACCCGAAGAACCCGAAGTCGATGGCGCTGCGCACGCACTCGCAGACCTCCGGGTGGTCGCTCACCGCCCAGGACGTCTTCAACAACGTCATCCGCACCTGCGTGGAAGCGATGGCGGCGGCGATGGGCCACACGCAGTCGCTGCACACCAACGCCCTCGACGAGGCGCTCGCCCTGCCCACCGACTTCAGCGCCCGCATCGCGCGCAACACGCAGATCTATCTGCAGGAAGAAACCGGCATCTGCCGCGTGGTCGACCCGTGGGGCGGCAGCTTTTACGTCGAAAGCCTCACGCACGAGCTCATGCACAAGGCGTGGAACCTCATTCAGGAAGTGGAAGCGCTCGGCGGCATGGCCAAGGCCATTGAAACCGGCCTGCCCAAAATGCGCATCGAGGAAGCCGCGGCGCGGCGGCAGGCGCGGATCGATTCCGGCAAGGAGGTGATCGTCGGCGTCAACCGCTACCGCTGGGAGCAGGACGAGCCCGTGCAGGTCCTGGAAGTCGACAACCGCGCCGTGCGCGAAAAGCAGATCCGCCGCATCCAGGAGGTCAAGGCGCGGCGCAATGAGACGGCCGTCCGCCAGGCGCTGGAAGCCCTCGCCCGTTGCGCGGAAACGGGCGAAGGCAACCTGCTCGACCTGAGCGTGCGGGCGGCCCGCGCCCGCGCCACGCTCGGCGAGATCTCGGCGGCGCTGGAGAGAGTGTACGGCCGCTACCAGCCGGTGAGCCGGACGATCTCCGGTGTGTACTCGAGCGAGGCACTTTCCGATCCGGAGTTCCAGAAAGCGAAGAAGATGGTGGAGGATTTCGCGCGCATCGAAGGCCGGCGCCCGCGCATCCTCATCGCCAAGATGGGGCAGGACGGCCACGACCGCGGCGCCAAGGTGGTGGCCACCGCCTTCGCCGACATCGGCTTCGACGTCGACGTGGGGCCGCTGTTCGCCACGCCGCGCGAGGTGGCGCGTATGGCTGTGGAGAACGACGTCCACGCCGTGGGAGTCTCTTCGCTCGCCGGCGGGCACAAGACGCTCGTGCCGGAGCTGATCGCCGAATTGCGCAAGCTGGGCCGCGGCGACATCGTCGTCTTCGTGGGCGGCGTGATCCCGCCGCAGGACTACGATGAGTTGCGGCGGGCCGGCGCGATCGACGTCTTCGGCCCGGGCACAGTGATTCCCGTTTGCGCGCAGAGAGTGCTGGCCGCGCTGGCGGCGTAATGCGTTTGGCAGAGGATCTGCCACACTGTTCTTTGACCCGAACGAGCGGAACCGTCTCCGAGGATGGACCACAGTGAAACCAACCCGGGCGTGGCCGCGCCGGCTCGCCGCCGGCGGCTCCCGCTGGAAGCCTACGTGGACGGCATTCTCGCGGGCGACCGCGTCGTGCTGGCGCGCGCCATCACCGTGATCGAGTCCGACCTGCCCGCTGACTCCGATCTGGCGCTGGCGATCCTCGAAGCCGTGCTGCCGCATTCGGGCAATTCTCGCCGGGTCGGCATCACGGGCGTGCCGGGCGCGGGCAAGTCCACGCTGATCGACACGCTCGGCATGCACCTCGTGGACGAGCGGGACGAGAAGACCGCCGTGCTCACCGTGGATCCTTCCAGTCCGGTGTCGGGCGGCTCGATCCTCGGCGACAAGACGAGGATGGACCGCCTGTCGCAGCACCCGATGGCCTTCATCCGCCCCTCGCCCTCGCGCGGGCACCTCGGCGGCGTGGCGCGGCGCACGCGGGAGACGATGCTCGTGTGCGAAGCTGCCGGGTTCCGCAACATCCTGGTGGAGACTGTGGGCGTGGGGCAGTCGGAGACCGCGGTCCGGTCGATGACGGACTTCTTTCTGCTGGTGTTGGTGCCCGGGGCGGGAGACGAACTGCAAGGCATCAAACGGGGCATCATGGAGATGGTGGACGCCATCGCCATCAACAAGGCGGACGGGGACAACCGTGCCCGCGCCGAACGGGCGCGGGCGGAATACTCTTCCGCGCTGCACCTGTTCCCGCCTGCGCCCGGCGGGTGGACGCCCCGCGTGGTGGCGTGTTCGGCGCTCACCGGAGACAACATCGCCGCGATGTGGGAGCTGGTGCTCGAGCACCGCGCACTCACCCGGGCGAACGGCTTCTTTCTTGAGCGGCGGCACGAGCAGGCGCTGGAGTGGATGGACGAACTCGTCCGCGCCGGACTCGTCGAGCGGTTCGAGCGCGACCCCCGCGTGGCGGCGCGCTTGCCGCGTCTGCGCGAGGAGGTGCGCCGCGGCCATATCAGCAGCTTTTCCGCTGCACGCCAGCTTCTCGATTTGTTCGGATCCAGCCAGGAGTAATCATCCATGCCATCGTTTCCATTCCCAATCCTCACCGCGGAAGATGCCGCGGAGATGATCCCCCACGGAGCCACCATCGGCTTCAGCGGATTCACGCCCGCCGGCGCCGCCAAGGCCATTCCCAAGGCGCTGGCCGCCAAAGCCCTCCGTGAACACGAGGCGGGCAGGCCGTACCAGGTGGGCGTGCTGACCGGCGCTTCCACCGGGCCAAGCCTCGACGGCGCGCTGGCCGAGGCCGAGGCCATCAGCTTCCGCACGCCTTACATGTCCAATGCCACGCTGCGCATGCAGATCAACTCCGGGCAGGTGCGCTTTGTCGACATGCACTTGTCGATGCTGCCCCAGTTCGTCCGTTACGGCTACCTCGGGCCGGTGCATTTCGCCGTGATCGAAGCGGCCGATCTCACGCCTGGCGGCGGCGTGGTCCTCACCACCTCGGTGGGCGTGTCGAACACATACCTCCGCCTGGCCGAGAAAGTGCTGATCGAACTCAATGCCAAACATCCGCCGGCGCTGCTTGGCATGCATGACATCTTCGAGCCCGCCGACCCGCCCACGCGGCAGGAGATCCCCATCTACCACCCGGCGGACCGGATCGGCTCGCCCATCTGCGTTGTGGACCCGGCCAAGATCGCCGGCGTCGTGCTCACAGATGCCGAGGACGAAAGCTCGCCCTTCGAGCCCCCCACGGAGACGACCGAGAGGATCGGACAGAACGTGGCGGACTTCCTCGTGGGCGAAATGCGCGCCGGACGCATGCCGAAGTCGTTTCTTCCCCTCCAGTCCGGCGTGGGCAACATCGCCAACACCGTGCTCGGCGCGCTGGGCCGCCACCCCGAGGTGCCAAATTTCCTCATGTACACGGAGGTCCTTCAGGACTCGGTGATCCCCCTGCTCGAGAGCGGCCGCTGCGAGTTCGCCTCCACCTGTTCGCTCACCCTCTCGCCGGAAGCCATGCGGCGGGTGACTTCGAACCTCGATTTCTTCCGCACGAAGATCCTGATGCGCCCGCAGGAGATCACCAATCACCCGGAGATCGTGCGGCGGCTCGGCATCGTCAGCATGAACACCGCCATCGAAGTCGACCTCGGCGGCAACGTCAACTCGACGCACGTGATGGGGAAGACGATGATGAACGGCATCGGCGGCTCCGGCGACTTCACCCGCAACGCCTATCTGTCCATCCTCTCCTGCCCCTCCACGGCGAAGGGAGGCAAGATCTCCACCATCGTGCCTCTTTGCTCCCACATGGACCACTCCGAGCATTCCGTCCAGGTGGTTGCCACCGAACACGGCGTTGCGGATCTGCGCGGGCGCGACCCCCACGAGCGCGCGCGGCTGATCATCGACAAATGCTCCCACCCGGACTACCGCCAGCAGCTGCGCGACTACCTGCGGCTGGTCAAGGAAGGGCACGAGCCGCTTTCGCTGTCGCTGGGATTGGCCATGCACCGCGCCTTCCTTCGGCACGGCGATATGCGCAACATCAACTGGGAAGAGTACCGCTAGCCTCGTTTTCTCACACGGAGTGCGCTGAGGGCTGCGGGGGATTTGGAGGATGGATTTCGGCGGCGATTCGAAGGTCAGTTCGGCCGGGTCGCGCTGTGGTTTGCTGTTTGCGGAGGCAAAGAAGGGCGTTGCGGCCTCTGCGGCGGTGAGGGAAGGGGTTTTTGAGCAGATTTCGCCCTGCGATTGGTCCTGGTTGATTGTGCTCTCTGGGGTGTGCGGAAACGCTGCTCTTCAGCAGCGCAGCGCCGCCCAGACCTGGGCAAACAGCGGCTGCAGCGGATAGCTGGAGGCCAGCGATAGCCACACCCGGCGCGTTGTGATCCGGATCTGGGCGCCGATCTTCAACAGCCGTAAGCGGATGGTAGTCGCCTGCGCCCGCGCCAGGGGGCGTCCCGCGTTTAGTTGAAGGCTGGCGGTGAACGGCTGAAATCATCTTACGCTACTTTCTCCTTCTTCGACGCAGAACTGTCTCGGCCCAGGAGGGCCGCCAGCGTCCATAGCTCCTGGTGA
>JBBIIK010000039.1:0-33459 GCA_037446555.1 Acidobacteriota bacterium | reverse complement strand
AGCTGATCACGCCGGTGGCCATGGACAAGGGGCTGCGCTTCGCCATCCGCGAGGGCGGCCGCACGGTCGGCGCCGGCACGGTGACCGAGATTCTCGAATAGCGCAGGCATTTCTGCCCGGGAGGGCTGCGAGGCCGCTCCCGGGCGCGGTACAATATAAAGGTATTTGCCCCAGGGGCTTAGGTTAACGGTAGACCGGCGGTCTCCAAAACCGCGAGTGGGGGTTCGATTCCCTCAGCCCCTGCCACTTCCTCCCATCTCAAAACGACAGGGGAATCGGTAGGCGGCATCTGGCCGGGGCGAGGGAATGCGGTTCGGCGAGGGCCGGGCTGCTGGAGTGAGTCTGACAGACAGGTGCCCAGCATGGCAACAGTTGCAGCGAACAGCGGAAGTCAGCCGGAGAAGAAGAGCGTCGCGGGCTGGCTGGCGGCGGCGAAGGAGTACGTCGCTGATTTGAAGGCGGAGATGCGCCGCGTCACCTGGCCTACGCGCCAGCAGGTGCAGGCTACTACTGCAGTGGTCATTGCTGCAGTCTTTCTGTTCGCCGCCTACTTCGCCGTTGTTGATCTGGTTCTTGGCCGGGCTATCACCAAGATCTTCGACGCGCTGGCGCGCCGTTGAAGCCGGGACGCGCAAGGACGAATCGACCGATGCCGGATCAGGAATTCGAAACCAACGGGCTGGAGCAGGCACCCGAGCTGCCTGCGCAGGAGGGCGGGCCTGAAACGTCCTTGCCGGCGACGGAGGTCGCCGCGGAGGCGGTAGAGCCGGCTGCGGAGGCGCCCGCGACTGACGCCGAAGAACCTGCGGCCGCGCCGGAAGAGACCGCCCCCGGCATGCAGTGGTACATCATCCACACGTACAGCGGCTTCGAGAACAAGGTGGCCGAGTCGCTTCGCGCCCGCGCCCAGGCTTACGGATTCACGCACAAGATCGGCCAGGTTCTCATCCCCACCGAAGAGGTGGTGGAGCTGCGCAACGGCAAGAAAGTCACCAGCAAGCGGCTGCTGTATCCGGGCTATGTCATGGTGCAGATGGCCATGGATGACGACCTCTGGCACCAGATCAAGAACACGCCGCGCGTCACCGGCTTCGTGGGCGGCGGCAACACGCCGGTGCCGCTTTCCGAAGAAGAGGTTCACGCGGTGTTCAACCGTCAGGCCGCCTCGGCCGAGCGGCCGCGTCCGAAGCTGACATTTGAAAAGAACGAGACGGTGCGCATTATCGACGGGCCGTTTTCCAATTTCCAGGGCAAGGTCGACGAGGTCAATCCCGAGCGCAATACGCTCCGTGTTCTGGTGACCATTTTCGGCCGTTCCACCCCTGTGGAGCTCGATTTTCTCCAGGTGGAAAAGGTAAGCTAGGCAGGTTTCTTAACAGGATTTTCGAGTCATGGCGAAAAAAGTCACAGCGCAGGTGAAGCTTCAGATCCCCGCCGGCAAGGCCACTCCCGCGCCGCCCGTGGGCACGGCGCTCGGCCCGCAAGGCGTCAATATCATGGAATTCTGCAAGGCGTTCAATGCCAAGACCGCCGCGCAGGAAGGCCTGATCATTCCGGTGGTGATCACCATCTATTCGGACCGCTCGTTCACCTTCATCACCAAGACTCCGCCAGTGGCGGTGCTGGTGAAGAAGGCCTGTAACCTGGCCAAGGGCAGCGCCGAGCCGAACAAGAGCAAGGTGGGCAAGATCACCATGAAGCAGGTGGAGGAGATCGCCCGGATCAAGATGCCGGACCTCAACTGCTTCGATCTCGAGTCGGCCGTGGCGCAGGTGAAGGGCGCCTGCCGCTCGATGGGCGTCGATGTGGTGCCCTGAGGCGCCGCGCGTGGACAGAACCCGCGGTGTTGTGCTAGTCTGAGAGAGTCCCCGCTCTTTACAATCGCGAGGCGGCTGTGCGCGGATTTCCGGCTCCTGCCGCCCAGTCACGTTGGGAGGCGGCCGCCCCCGGAAGGGCAGGACGGCGCCGTTTGGACCAGTCAGGCATATGGCAAGAAAACCAGGGAAAAAATACGTTGCTGCCGCGCAGCAGGTGGAAAAGCGCCCCTACAGCCTGGAGGAGGCAATCCCGCTCGTCCAGAAGCTGAAATTCACGCGCTTTGACGAGACCGTGGAGGTGCACATGCGCCTCGGCGTCGATCCCCGCCACGCCGACCAGATGGTGCGCGGCACGGTGGTGCTTCCGCACGGACTCGGCAAGACCAAGCGCGTGCTGGTGATCGCCTCCGGCGAAAAGATCCGCGAGGCGGAAACCGCCGGCGCCGACTTCGCGGGCGGCGAGGACATGATCGAGAAGATCCAGAAAGAGAACTGGCTGGACTTCGACGCTGTGATCGCCACGCCCGACATGATGCGCTCGATGGCCAAGCTCGGCAAGGTGCTCGGCCCGCGCGGGCTGATGCCCAACCCCAAGACGGGCACTGTCACCGTGGACGTGGCCCGCGCCGTGCAGGAGGTCAAGGCCGGCAAGGTGGAGTTCCGCGTCGACAAGACCGGCGTGATTCATGCCCCCGTCGGCAAGGTGAGCTTTGCCACCGACAAGCTGCTGGAGAACGCTTCCACACTCATCCAGGCCATCGTTCGCGCCAAGCCGGCGGCAGCCAAGGGCCGTTATGTGAAGGGCGCGACCGTCTGCTCCACCATGGGGCCTGGGGTCAGCCTCGACGTGACCCCTTACAACATGCGCATCGCCTGACGTGACGCGGGAGGAACGCCAATGAAGGACAGAAAACAGAAGCAGCAGGATCTGGACCAGTTGCGCCAGGATTTGCTGGCCAGCGGAACCGTGTTCGTCACCAGCTTCGACAAGCTGACCGTGGCCCAGGACTACGAACTCCGCAAGGCTGTGCGCGGCGCCGGCGGCATGTACCGTGTGGTGAAGAACACTCTGGCCGAGAAGGCCGCCGAAGGCCTGCCCGCTGCCGCGGTGCTGAGCGACCTGAAAGGCACTACCGCCGTCGCCTTCACGGCCGGCGACCCCGTGGCGCTGGCCAAGGCGCTGAGCGATTACGCCAAGGTCAACCCGGTGATCACCTTCAAGGCCGGGCTCGTCGAGGGGCGCGCCATCGACCTCAAGGCCATCCAGGAATTGGCCAGTATGCCGCCGAAGGAAGAGATTTACGCGAAGCTGCTCTACCTGATCAACGCCCCGGCCCAGCGGCTGGTGACCGCGCTCCAGGGAGTGGCCCGCAACCTCGCCGTGGTCGTCGACCAGGGCGTGAAGGAAAACAAGTTCGCCTCCTAGCCGGTGCGAGCCCTGCGCTGGCTCCCGCAGGGAGCCGGGCGAGCAATGTGGAGCAGGAAGGGATTATCTGATAGGGAGAATCGAGAAACATGGCTGACATCAATGCGATTGCTGAACAGATCCAGGGACTCACGCTGCTGGAGGCTTCCCAGCTCGTGAAGCTTCTGGAGGAGAAGCTGGGCGTTTCCGCCGCCGCTGCCGCCGTCGCCGTTGCCGCTCCCGCGGCCGGTGGCGCCGCCGCGGCCGCCCCGGCCGAGGAGAAGACCGAGTTCAACGTCGTGCTGACCTCGGCGGGCGCCAACAAGATCAACGTCATCAAGGTGGTTCGCGAGGTCACCAGCCTCGGCCTGAAGGAGGCCAAGGACCTCGTCGAGTCCGCCCCCAAGGCCATCAAGGAAGGCGTGACCAAGGACGAGGCCGAGGCGATCAAGAAGAAGTTCGTCGAAGCCGGCGCCACCGTCGAGATTCAGTAGCCGGCGCGGGCGGTGTCCTCGCGTGGCCCAGGTTGTCTTCGTCTGTGTGCGGCCACCCGGAACCGGGCGGCCCGACGCGGCGAGTTCGCGCCGCCGTTTGACGCCGCAGCCTCCGCTCTGCTACAGTGTTGGACATCAAGAATCTGGAGCCGAACCGGGAAGCGCCGCGCCTGTGCCATCTTTGAACCGCCAAGCCTCCGCCACTGAGCGGATGGCGGCAATGCTGCCCATTGCTACCGTCTCGCGGGTTTGGTGTGTCTTCGCGCTCTCCGGTTTGGTTTCCTCCTTTTCGCAAACTGCATCCCTGCCCTTGGTGACAGACGTCCCTGCGCCGGGCATCTCCCTGATCCAAGTTCGACTGTCAACTTTCGAAGGCGCCCGGCGGACTGCCGGGCGCCCGTGCCGCGTGCCGCTGTCCCGGCGCGCCGCGTAGGCACGAAAGGAGTGGAGAATGTCAACTGCCTCGGCTGGCACGCCGTCCGAACGTGTGGAATTTTCTCGCGTCAAGACGTCCATCCCGATTCCCAACCTCATCGAGGTCCAGAAGCGCAGCTACGAGCGCTTCCTCCAGATGGACCTCCTGCCCGACGAGCGCGACGACATCGGGTTGCAGAGCGTCTTCCAAAGCGTCTTCCCCATCAGCGACTTCCGCGGGTTTTCCGAACTGGAATTCGTCGACTATACCATCGGCAACTGGGAGTGCAAGTGCGGCCACCTGAAGGGGCTGCACCACCTGCGCACGGTGTGCCGCAATCCGGCCTGCGGAGCGCGCGTCCGCACTGATCCCTATCACACCGGCGACGTCATCTGCCACAAGTGCGGCACCTTCAACCGCAACCTCGTCACCTTCTGCCCGCGCTGCGGCGATCCCGTCGGGCTTCAGCTGAAGTACGACCAGGCGGAGTGCGAGGAGCGCGGCATGACCTTCGCCGCGCCGCTGAAGGTCACCATCCGGCTACGCATGTTCGACAAGGACGAGGCTGGCAACCGCAGCCTTCGGGACATGAAGGAGCAGGAGGTCTTCTTCGGCGAGATCCCGCTGATGACCCGCAACGGTACGTTCATCATCAACGGAACCGAGCGCGTCATCGTCAGCCAGCTGCACCGCTCGCCCGGCGTCTTCTTCGAGAGGCTGCCGGCGCAGAGCTACTACCTGGGCAAGATCATTCCCTACCGTGGCTCCTGGGTCGAGTTTGAGTACGACAGCAAGAACCTGCTGTACGTCCGCATCGACCGCAAGCGCAAGTTCTATGGCACCACCTTCCTGCGTGCTCTCGGCATGCAGAGCGATGAGGAGATTCTAAAGTCGTTCTACAAGATCACCACGCTGGTCCTGAAGGACCGGCGCGTGCTTTGGAAGGTGGACGATTCGCTGGTGGGCGTGAAGCTGACGCAGGCGATCACCAGCAAGAGCGGGGAGACCATCCATCCGGCCCACCGCAAGATCCGCGAGGCCACCCTCGAGGCGCTGAAGAAGGCGCGCATCGACGCCGTCGAAGTAGCCACCACCGACCTGGAAGGCGCTTTCGTCGCTGCCGATGTCATCGACCGCGAAACCGGCGAGGTGCTGGCCGAGGCCAACCAGGAGCTCACCTCCACGCGCCTGTCGCAGATCTTCGACGCAGGCATCAAGAACATCGAAATCTTCTTCCCCGAGCGGGACGATGTCGGCGTTGTCGTCTCCGCCACTCTGAAGAAAGATCCGATCCGCACGACCAACGAGGCCCTGCTCGAGATTTACAAGAAGCTGCGCCCCGGCGATCCCCCCACCCTCGACACCGCCCAGCAGCTTTTCCACGGGATGTTCTTCGACCCGCGCAAGTACGACTTCTCGCGCGTGGGCCGCATGAAGTTCAACATCAAGATCTACGAGAACGCCGAGTGGACCCCCGAGGGCTGGCTCGAGCAGCAGCGCCAGCGCAAGGCCGCCGGCGAGCCCAACGTCAGCGAGAACCCGCTCGACCGCCGCACCCTCGAGCGCCGCGACTTCATCGACACCATCCGCTACCTGCTGCGCCTCCGCAAGGGCATCGGTTCGGTGGATGACATCGACCACCTCGGCAACCGCCGCGTCCGCGCCGTCGGCGAGCTGCTGGAAAACCAGTTCCGCATCGGCCTGGTCCGCATGGAGCGCGCCATCAAGGAAAAGATGGCCGTCTACCAGGAAATGTCCACGGCCATGCCGCACGATCTGGTCAATGCCAAGCCGGTCATGGCAGCCATCCGCGAGTTCTTCGGCTCCAGCCAGCTCTCGCAGTTCATGGACCAGACCAACCCGCTGTCGGAGATCACGCACAAGCGGCGGCTCTCCGCCCTGGGCCCCGGCGGCCTCAGCCGCGAGCGCGCCGGATTTGAAGTCCGCGACGTTCACCCCACCCACTACGGGCGCATCTGCCCGATTGAAACGCCGGAAGGCCCCAACATCGGCCTGATCTCCTCGTTGAGCTGCTTCGCGCGCATCAACGAGTACGGCTTCATCGAGAGCCCCTACCGCCGCGTCAACAACGGCGCCGTGCTGGACGAAGTGCGCGTGATCAACCCCGGCGCTTCCAGCCTCAAGGTCGGCCAGGTTCTCTCGCGCAAGGAGGCGGACAAGATCCTCGCATCCTTCAAGGGCAAGGACAACCCGCCCGAGTTCGAGTCCCACTGCGACTACCTCTCGGCGTGGGACGAGGACCGATACGTCATCGCCCAGGCCAACCTCAAGCTCGACAAGGATGGCCGTATCGTCGACGAGCTGGTCAACGCGCGCAAGGCGGGCAACTTCACGCTGCTGGAGCGCGAGCAGATCCAGTACATGGACGTCAGCCCGAAGCAGCTCGTCTCGGTGGCTGCCTCGCTGATCCCGTTCCTCGAGAACGACGACGCCAACCGCGCTCTCATGGGCTCCAACATGCAGCGCCAGGCCGTCCCATTGCTGCGCGCCGAGGCGCCCGTGGTCGGCACGGGCATGGAGCACGTGACCGCCCGCGACAGCGGCGCCGTGGTGCTCTGCCGGCGCTCCGGCATCGTCGACAGCGTCGACAGCGAGCGCATCATCGTTCGCGTTGAAGGCAGCGTCCACGAAGGTCAGATGTCGCGCGAAGTCGGCGCCGACATTTACCCGCTCACCAAGTTCAAGCGCTCCAACCAGAACACCTGCATCAACCAGAAGCCCATCGTCCGTGTCGGCCAACGCGTCCGCAAGGGCGAGGTGCTCGCCGACGGGCCCTGCACCGACCATGGCGAGCTCGCCCTCGGCCGCAACGTCCTGGTGGCGTTCATGCCCTGGCGCGGCTACAACTTCGAAGACGCCATCATCGTCAGCGAGAAGCTCGTCAAAGAGGACAGCTACACCTCCATCCACATCGAGGAGTTCGAGACCGAGGCCCGCGACACCAAGCTCGGCCCGGAGGAAATCACCCGTGACATCCCCAACATCAGCGAGAGCTTCCTCCGCAACCTCGATGAGAGCGGCATCATCCGCATCGGCGCCAAGGTCAAGCCCGGCGACATCCTTGTGGGCAAGGTCACGCCGAAGGGCGAGACCCAGCTCACGCCGGAAGAGAAGCTTCTCCGCGCCATCTTCGGTGAGAAGGCGGGCGACGTCAAGGACGCCTCGCTGTACTGTCCTGCCGGCATCGAAGGCGTTGTCGTCGACGCGCGCGTGTTCTCGCGCAAGAACGCCGATCTCGACCAGCGCAGCCGCGACATTCTTGAAGCCCAGGAAGCCAAGCTTCGCCGCAACCTGGAGGACGAGAAGCGGATTCTCGCCGACGAGCGTGCCAAGCGCCTCGAGGCGCTCTTCGAGGGCAAGGAGCTGCTGGCGGACCTGCACGACGAGAAGACCAACAAGAAGCTGGTCGCCAAGGGCACGCCGCTGACGCGCGACGTCCTCGACAAGCTTCGGGCGCGCGACCTCAAACGCATGAAGCTCAGCGCGAAGGACCCCCGCCTGAACGAGGCCATCGACGAGATCGAGGAGCTGACCTCGCGCCAGATCGCCGTCCTCGAAAAGGTGACCCAGGAGAAGATCGACAAGCTCAAGAAGGGCGACGAGCTGCCTCCCGGCGTCATCAAGGTCGTCAAGGTCTACATCGCCATGCGCCGCAAGCTGAGCGTCGGCGACAAGATGGCCGGACGCCACGGCAACAAGGGCGTCATCTCGAAGATCGTCCCCGAAGAGGACATGCCCTATCTCGAGGACGGCACGCCGGTGGAGATCATCCTCAACCCGCTCGGCGTCCCCTCGCGCATGAACGTCGGCCAGATTCTCGAGACCCACCTCGGCTGGGCCGGGCTCAAGCTCGGCAGGCGCTACTCGACGCCCGTCTTCGACGGCGCCAGCGAGGAGGACATCAAGCGCGAGCTCGCCGAGGCGGGCATCCCCACCTCCGGCAAGGTGACGCTGCTCGACGGCATGACCGGGCAGCCCTTCGAGCAGCCCGTCACCGTTGGTGTCATCTACATGCTCAAGCTCAGCCACCTGGTCGACGACAAGATCCACGCCCGCTCCATCGGGCCCTACTCGCTTATCACGCAGCAGCCCCTCGGCGGCAAGGCGCAGTTCGGCGGCCAGCGCTTCGGCGAAATGGAGGTCTGGGCGCTGGAGGCCTACGGCGCAGCCTACGTGCTCCAGGAGCTGCTCACCGCCAAGTCCGACGACGTTTTCGGGCGCGCCAAGATCTACGAGGCCATCGTCAAGGGCGAGGCCGCGGCCGAACCCGGAGTGCCCGAATCCTTCAACGTCCTCATCCGCGAATTGCAGGCCCTGTGCCTCGACGTGGAGCTGATCAAGAGAAGCCAGGAGCCGTTTGAAACGGCCCTTGCCGCAGACTGACCCCGGAAAGGACAGGAGGCAGACATGTACAGATCATCCCCCTACGATCGGTCGAACCTGATTGCGGACTTCGACTGCATCCGCATCAGCCTCGCCTCGCCGGAGAAGATCCGCAGCTGGTCCCACGGCGAAGTCGCCAAGCCGGAGACCATCAACTACCGCACCTTCAAGCCGGAGCGCGACGGGCTGTTTTGCGCCCGCATCTTCGGCCCCATCGCCGACTGGGAGTGCCTCTGCGGCAAGTACAAGCGCATGAAGCACCGCGGCGTCATCTGCGACAAGTGCGGCGTCGAGGTCACCCTCTCGCGCGTCCGCCGCGAGCGCATGGGCCACATCGAGCTGGCCAGCCCGTGTTCCCACGTCTGGTTCTTCAAGGGATTGCCCTCGCGCATCGGCTACTTGCTCGACATCACCCTGCGCGACCTCGAGCGCATCCTCTACTTTGAAGCCTACGTCGTTGTCGATCCAGGCGAGGTCCCCGGGCTCAACAAGGGCGAGGTCATCACCGACGAGCGGAAGCGCCAGCTGGAGGCTGAATACCCCGGCAAGTTCGTCGCCATGATGGGCGCCGAAGGCGTCCGCGAGTTGCTCCGCAAACTCGACATTGAAGCTCTCTCGGTCGAAATCCGCGAGAAAATGAAGACCGAGCAGAGCCAGCAGAAGAAGCTGAAGTACGCCAAGCGCCTCCGCGTGGTGGAAAGCTTCCTTCGCTCCGGCAACAAGCCCGAGTGGATGATCCTCAGCGTGCTGCCGGTCATCCCACCCGAACTCCGCCCGCTGGTGCCGCTCGACGGCGGCCGCTTCGCCACCAGCGATCTCAACGACCTCTACCGCCGCGTCATCAACCGCAACAACCGCCTGAAGAAGCTCATCGAGCTGCATGCGCCGGACGTCATCGTCCGCAACGAGAAGCGCATGCTCCAGGAGGCCGTCGACGCGCTGTTCGACAACGGCCGCCGCGGCCGTGTGCTGCGTGGCGCCAATAACCGCCCGCTCAAGTCACTCTCCGACGCCCTGAAAGGCAAGCAGGGCCGGTTCCGCCAGAACCTGCTCGGCAAGCGCGTCGACTACTCCGGCCGCTCCGTCATCGTCGTCGGCCCGGAACTCAGACTCCATCAGGCCGGCCTCCCCAAGAAGATGGCCCTCGAGCTGTTCAAGCCCTTCATCTACCACCGGCTCGAGCAGCGCGGCCACTCCACCACCATCAAGCAGGCCAAGGAGCTCGTCGAGCAGCAGGATCCCGTGGTCTGGGACATCCTCGAAGAGGTCGTCAAGGACCACCCCATCCTGCTCAACCGCGCCCCCACGCTGCACCGCCTCGGCATCCAGGCATTCGAGCCTGTACTCGTCGACGGCAAGGCCATCAAGATCCATCCGCTCGTCTGCACGGCCTTCAACGCCGACTTCGACGGCGACCAGATGGCCGTCCACGTTCCGCTGTCGCCGGAGGCGCAGATCGAGGCGCACGTGCTGATGCTCAGCGCCAACAACATCCTGTCGCCCGCCCACGGCGCCCCCATCGCCGTGCCGACGCAGGACATGGTGCTGGGGCTGTACTATCTCACGAAGTCCCGCCGCGGCGCCAGGGGCGAAGGCAAGAAATTCGCCTCCATCGAGGACGTGCTGATCGCCTACGAGATGGGCGAGGTGGAAACGCAAACGCCAATCACGCTCCGCTACACCGGGAAAGTCCTCGACCTGTCCACTGCGCGCGACGCCCAGGATCTGCTCCACATCGAGCCGGTCGAATACCGCAAGACCGACATGGAGACCACCGTCGGCCGCGTTCTCCTGAACGACATTCTGCCGCCGGAACTGCCCTTCATTAACGGCCTGCTGAAGAAGAAGGGCCTCACGCAGCTCGTCCAGTACTGTTATCTCAGGCTCGGCCTGCAGCCGACCGTGAAGCTGCTGGACGACATCAAGGATCTGGGCTTCCTCTCCGCCACCCGCGCCGGCGTCTCCATCGGCATCGACGACATGGTCGTGCCGGAGTCCAAGCCGCGCCTCGTGCATGAGGCCGAACGCCAGGTGCTCGAGGTGCAGAACCAGTACCAGGAAGGCGCCATCACGCATGGCGAGCGCTACAACAAGATCATCGAGATCTGGAACAAGGTCACCGACGAGGTCTCGACCGAGATGTTCCGCGCCATGGAGCAGGACGACCGCGCCGGCAGGCTCAATCCGATCTACATCATGGCCGACTCCGGCGCCCGCGGCTCGCGCCAGCAGATCCGCCAGCTCAGCGGCATGCGCGGCCTGATGGCCAAGCCCAACGGCGAAATCATCGAAACGCCTATCACCGCCAACTTCCGCGAGGGCCTCAACGTCCTCCAGTACTTCATCTCCACGCACGGCGCCCGCAAGGGCCTTGCCGATACCGCCCTGAAGACCGCCGACTCGGGCTACCTCACGCGCCGGCTCTGCGACGTGGCGCAGGATGTCATCGTCAGCGAGTACGACTGCGGCACCACCGAAGGCATCTTCGTCGAGCCCATCATCGAGTCCGGCGAGATCATCGAGCACCTGCGCGACCGCATCGTCGGCCGCGTGGCCCTCGAGGATGTCAAGGACTACGAGGGCAACATCCTGGTCCAGGCCAACCAGGAGATCACCGAAGAGATCGCACAGTCCATCGAGGACGCCGGCATTGACCGCGTGAAGATCCGCTCCGTGCTCACCTGCGAGTCCCGCCGCGGGGTCTGCCAGCTCTGCTACGGCCGCAACCTGGCCACCGGCAGGCTGGTCGAGCGCGGAGAGGCCGTGGGCATCCTCTCGGCCCAGTCCATCGGCGAGCCCGGCACCCAGCTCACCATGCGCACCTTCCACATTGGCGGCGCCGCCGCCGCCGGCGTGGAGCAGAACAAGCAGGAGGCGCGCTACGACGGCGTCGCCCGCTACATCGGCATCAACACCGTCCGTAACGCGCAGGACGAGATCATTGCCATGAACCGCACGGGCCTGCTCGCCGTCGTCGACGAGAAGGGCCGCGAGCGCGAACGCTACCACGTCGTCTACGGCGCCAAGATCCTGGTCGAGGACGGCGCCCGCGTCGAAGCCTCCCAGACGCTCCTCGAATGGGATCCCTTCGCCTTCTCCATCCTCACCGAGGTGTCAGGCGTCGTCCACTTCAAGGACATCATCGAGAACCTCACTTACCACGAGCAGGTGGACGAGGTCACCGGCCTCTCCCAGTGGGTCGTCATCGACTCCCAGGACGAGAAGCGCCTGCCCACCATCATCGTCCGCCCCGAAGGCGGAACGCGGCACGACGAGAAGCGCTACCTGTTGCCCACCAACGCCCACCTGCTGGTTCGCGACGGCGGCGTCGTCCATGCAGGCGACGTGCTGGCCAAGATGCCGCGCGCGACCACCAAGACCAAGGACATCACTGGCGGCCTGCCCCGCGTCGTCGAGCTCTTCGAGGCCCGCAAGCCCCGCGAAGCCGCGGTCATGAGCGAGATCAACGGCGTCGTCCGCATCGGCGACGTCGTCAAGGGCCAGCGCCGCTTGGCCGTCGTCGCCGATGACGGCTCGGAACGCGAATACCTCATCCCGCGCGGCGTCCACATCAGCGTACAGGACGGCGAGCGCGTCAAGGCCGGCGACGCCCTGATGGACGGCCCCCGCAACCCGCACGATATCCTGCGGGTCCTCGGCGAAAAAGAGGTCCAGAAGTACCTCGTCAACGAGATCCAGGAGGTCTACCGCCTCCAGGGCGTCAACATCAACGACAAGCACCTCGAGGTGATCGTCCGCCAGATGTTGCGATGGGTGAAGATCGACGACATTGGCGACACCGATTTCCTGCCCGAAGAGGTCGTCGACAAATTCAAGTTCCGCGAGGAGAACGAGCGAGTCCGTCAGGCTGGCGGACGGCCCGCCATCGGAACGCCCGTCCTGCTGGGCATCACCAAAGCGTCGCTATCCACCGACAGTTTCATCTCCGCCGCATCCTTCCAGGAGACCACCCGCGTGCTCACCGAAGCCGCCATCAACGGCAAGGTGGATTACCTGCGCGGCCTGAAGGAGAACGTGATCATGGGACGGCTCATCCCTGCCGGCACCGGCATGGAGTACTACCGCCGCACCAGAATTGCCGGAGAGGGAGTTGTCGAAGAGCCCGTCCAGGAGCAGGACGTGATCATGTCGGAGCCGCTCAACCTCTACGACGAGGAAACCCGCGGCAACTATCTGGCCGGGTCCGAGGGCGCAGATCTGAACTTCGACGAAGGATTCGGCGACGCCGAATAGCACAGCGCCGCGTCGTGTGTTTCCAAGGGCGGGCCCCCGCCGGGCCCGCCCTTCGTGCCCTGCTCCGTTTCTTCAGCCCGCGGCGTGGGCAAACGCCAGCACCGACGGCTTTACCAGCTGTTCCCAGTCCTCCGTGGACATCTGGATGACATCACGGTGCGTGCCGGCGTTGAAGCAGATCGTCTCTTCGGCCAGCAGGAGCCCGTCCACCCATACCGGGATGTCGAACAGCGTCCCGTTGCCGAACGGAGGCATCGCCCCAAGCTCGCACTCCGGGAACAGCTCCTCGAGCTCCCGCTCTGTGGCCAGCCGCATGTGACGGCTGCCGAACGCCGCCCTCAGCTCATCCAGATTCACGATCCGGTCCGCTGAGAGCACCGCCATGGCGTAGCCGTCCTCCGAATGGAGCACCACCACCTTGGCGAAGCTGCGTGGCGAGACGTGCTCGGCCTGCGCCGTCTCCTTCGCCGTATAGCTCAACGGATGGCGGTCGTGCCGGTAAGCCACGCCCTTCATCTCAAGAAATGAAACCAGCCGGTCCAGGGTCTTCATGATGACTTCCTCCTGCCCGGCGCGGGCTTGGCGCCCGGCGCCTTGGTCTTGCCGGCGGCGGGTTTCGCCGCAGGCTGGCCGTGGGTGCGGATCCGCTCCACTGCCCACGTCCGGATCACATGCGGTTGCGATCTCTTGTCCATCGTGCCTCCTTTCCTCTACTCCCCTTGCGCGCCCGGGGTCCGGGGGATCTTGCCTAGCAGTTCCTCCACCTGTTCCAGCCGCTCGTGCAGAGCTTCGCGGAATGCACGTTTGGTCGTGTGCCGGATCTCGGCCAGCAGCTCGCGCTGCTTGCACTCGAGGAGATGCGCCAGCAACTCCCACTCCTCCGGCCGGAGCTGCGGGGCTGCCAGGGTCGGCGTCGCCATACTCACCTCCTGTTTTGCCTTCCGCCCATAAATTACTCCGAAACTGCCTCCAAGGGAAGGGGGCGCAGGTGTGCTACACAGAAATCTGAATGATGAACATCTGGCGCCCTCAATTGGGTCCATGCCCGCCGGCGAAGCGGCATGCCGGTTTCCCGCGCCGCCTGGAGGGGAGCCGGTGAAACTCCTCCTGCTTTGCCTCGCCGCCGCGCAGCTCGACTCGGCCACTCTGGACCCGCGCTCCCTCGCCGAATTCAACAAGTACATGGAGCGTGCCGACCAGGAGATGAGAAACCGCGCCTCCGGCCAGCCGCGCCTCGGCGCGCCCCTCGAGCCTGCCGTCGCCCCCTGGCAGACGGAAAACCCTGTCGAGATTCCTCATGCGCTCATCCACGACTGGCTCGGCGCCGTCTTCGTTCCCGGCGCGCGCGCCGAAGACGCGCTTTCCGTGCTTCGCGGCGTCTCGCGCTACCCGGAGATCTACAGCGGGGACATTCTGGAAGCCCGCCTGCTCTCTTCCAGCGGCGCCCGCCGCCGCGTGCTGTTCCGGGTCGTCAAGAAGAAAGTGATCACCGTCGTCCTGGAGACCGAGTACGAGGTCGAGGACAGGATTCTCGATCCTGGCAAGGCGCAGGTATGGTCCCGCTGTGTCCGCGTCTCGGAAGTCGAGGACGCCGGGAAGCCCACCGAGAAATTGAAGCCGCCGGACACGGGTTGGGGGTTCCTCTGGCGCCTGAACTCCTACTGGCACCTGGAGGAGCGGGATGGCGGGTTGCTGATGGAATGCCGCGCCATCTCCCTGACGCGCGATGTGCCGGCGGCGCTCGGATGGATCATCAAGCCCATGGTGAGCAGCCTGCCTCGCGAGGCGCTCGCTGGCACGCTCGTCAAAACGAAGGCGGCGGTGGAGCTGCGGGCGAAGTCGCGCCCCGCCGCCCGTAGGCTTCATCCAGAAGCTCCACCACGTGCCGCACCCGCTGCCCCTTCCCGTGCAACGCCACTCCCGCTTTGAGCTGGATCGCGCAGCCCACGTTCGCTGTGGTCACGATCTCCGCCCCCGTCGCGTTCACCAGCGCCATCTTCTTTTCCAGGATCGACGCCGCCAGTTCGTCGTGCACGATGTTGTACACGCCTGCGCTGCCGCAACACAGGTCCGATTGCGGCAGCTCCCGGAACTCCACGCCCGGAATGGCGGCGATCAGGTTCCGCGGCGCCTGCCGGATCCGCTGCCCGTGCGCCAGGTGGCAGGAGTCCTGGTAAGTCACAGCGGCGCGCACCGGATTTTCCGGCGGCCGCAGGCCGATTTCATCCAGAAACTCCGTGATATCGCGAACTCTTGAGACAAAACGTCTCGCCTTTTCGTGAAAATCCGGATCGTTTTCCAGCAACTCGTGGTATTCCTTGAGCGTCGACCCGCAGCCGGCCGCATTGGTCACCACCGCGTCGAACCCGCCCTCCAGAAACGCCCGGATGTTCCGCCTCGCCAGCTCCCGAGCCTGTTCCTTCAGGCCCGAATGCACGTGCAGCGCCCCGCAGCACGTCTGGTGTTCCGGCACCGCCACCTCGCAGCCGTTCTCCTGGAGCACCCGGACCGTGGCCTCGTTCAGCCTTGCCGACGTGATGTTCGCCAGGCACCCCGCCAGCAGCGCCACCCGCTTCCTTCGCTCGCCTTTCGCGGGAAATACTTTTCCAATTTGTGAGAAAAAGAACGGGACTTCCGCCTCCGGCGCCAGTTTTTCGATGCGCCCCAGCTTGCCCGCCAGTTTCAGCAGCCCGCTGCCGCGGACCAGCCGTTGCAGCCCCGACGCCTGGTACAGGTACAGGAGCGCTCCGGCCGCCTTCAGCCAGCCCCGCGACACGAGCAGCCTTTGGAAAACGAATCGGCGCAGCAGCCGCTCCTGCCACGGCCTCTCCACGCGCGCCTCGATCTCCGCCCGCGCCGCCTCGATCAGCCGCCCGTAAGGCACGCCCGACGGACAGGCGCTCTCGCAGCCCCGGCACGCCAGGCACAGGTCCAGATGCTCCACATAGGAAGGCGTGATTTCGGCCGTTCCCGTGGCCACCTGAACCATCTGGTAGATACGTCCCCGGGGAGAGTCCATCTCCAGACCAAGTTCGCGGTAGGTGGGGCACGCGTTCAGGCAAAGCCCGCAGTGCACGCATTTGTCGAGATCGGCGCCCTTCGGCGCGTCCGGATGGCGGTCCGGCAGCACCGGCGGGAACACCGGCGTCTCAAATGCGCCCATACAGCCTCCCGGGATTCAGGATTCCTTCCGGATCGAACGTGCGCTTCAGCTTCTCCATCCACTGCAACTCCGGGCCGGGATCAGGCCAGTAAGTCTTCGCCGGGCCGCTCGACCATTCCAGCACCTGGCTCCACTGTGCCCGGGACAGCTCTGCCATCCACGCCTCGGCGTCCTCCGCTGTGCCGAAAGCCAGGTAGGAAATCCCGGTCCCGGCGCGGCTCACGCACGCGCCCGGCGCTGCCTCCAGCACTGTCTGCAGATCCCCGAGACGGTGCCCGACCCGGACCACGAACGGCTGCGCCGGACAGAAATCCTCGATCATTCCCCACAGCGCCGCCTCCTCGCGGCCTTCCAGCCGCGCGGCGTCTTTCACTTCGCGGTCATAGCGGTCCAGCAACGGCGCCGGCCCGCCGGCGCGGATCAGAAGGCAATAGCCGTCCAGCCCGGCCAGCCGCGCCGCCGCGGGGTTCAGGACATCCAGCGCGGCCGGCTGCAAGGGGCCGCGCAGCACCGCGTCCCGGGCTGCCGCCGCCTCCGCCGCGCTGCCGCATGGAAGCACGTATGTGCGCGTGTTCTCCGGTTGCGGCGCCAGCTTGAAGTTCACCACGGTGATGCACGCCAGCGTTCCGAAGCTGCCGATCAGCGCCTTGTGCACATCCAGCCCCGCCACGTTCTTCACCACCATCCCCCCGCTTTGTGCCACGGCGCCGTCTGTGGTCGCATAGTGCATGCCGATCACCAGATCCCGCGCCGCGCCGTACAGCCGCCGCCGCGGCCCGCAAGAATTCGTCGCCACCACCCCGCCCACCGTCGCCTCCTCCGCACGGGGTGGATCCAGCGGCGCCATCTGCCGGTGCCCGCCCACCAGCTCGCAGAAGTCCCTCCACCGCATCCCCGCTTCCACGCTTACGGTCAGGTCGCGCGGATCGTACTGCCGTACCCGGCACAGCGCCGTGGTTTCGATCACCACGTCTGCCTCCGCCGGCGGGCCGCCCATGCGCCGCTTCGAGCCCGCGCCCCGGATCTCTACGCGCTTGCCCTCCGCCGCCGCGGCGGCCAGAGCCTGCGCCAGTTCCTTTTCGCTTTCCGGCCTGATTCTGCGCATGGCAACCCCGGGCATCAGCCCTCATTCTGCCAGATGAGCTCCCGCGGCCGCATGGTTCGATATCATGCCTCCATGGCCTCCCGCAGGAATTTCCTGTCCACTGTGGCGTCCGGCCTTGCCACAAGCCTCGCCGCGCCGGCGTCGGTGCTCGGCGCCAACGGCCGCATTCGCGCCGGCATCATCGGTCCCGGCTCGCGCGGTCAGGAGCTGATGCGCCACGCGCTCGCCTGCGAGAACGTGGAGATCACCGCCGCCGCCGACGTTTACACCCGCCGTCTCGAGGAGGCCAAGGCCATCGCCCCGCAGGCGAAGACCTTTTCCGACTACCGCTCGATACTCGACGATCCCTCCATCGACGCCGTTCTCATCGCCACGCCCCAACATCTGCACTGCGAGCATTTTGTCGCTGCGCTCGAGGCGGGCAAGCACGTATACCTCGAGAAAACGATGGCATTCACTGTGGCCCACGCGAAGAAGATGCGCGAAGCCTTCCGGCGGGCGCCGGGGCGCGTCGTCCAGATCGGCCACCAGTCCTGCGCCTCCGGCATGATGGCGGACGCTCTCGCCTTTCTTGCGTCCGAACCCATGGGCAAGATCACCGCCATCCACATGACGATGTACCGAAACACGCCGCACGGACGCCCCCAGTGGGCTCGCCCCGTCTACCCGGACATGACGCCGGAAAACATCGTCTGGAAGGCGTTTCTGGGCGAGGCGCCCGAACGCCCCTTCGACGCCAACCGTTATATAAACTGGCGCTTCTTCTGGGACTACTCCGGCGGCAACGTTTACGAGAACATGTGCCACCAGATCGCCTTCTGGTACAAGGCGCTGAATCTCGGCATCCCGCGCCGCGCCACCATGACCGGCGGCGTCTATCTCTGGAAGGACGGCCGCGAAGTGCCGGACACGATGTGCGTCACGCTCGAGCAGCCCGAAGAGATGCTCATCAGCTGGAACTCCGGCTTCGGCAATGACCGCCTCGGCTCCGGCGAGGACGTTCTCGGCACCGACGGCACCATCCAGAAAGCCAGCCAGATCCGCTACACGCCCCAGCGTGTCAACATCAAGGACCGCGCCGAGCGGCTTGGCACCGGCCGCGCCCCGCAGCACGCCCTCATGGAGGACTTCTTCCGCTCGATCCGCAACGGCGGCGAGCCCGCCTGCCCCTTCGAAGTCGGCTTCCGCGTCTCCATCGCCTGCCGCATGGCTGTGGAAAGCTACCGCCAGGGGCGTTCCATCACCTGGGACCCGCAGCGCGAAGACATCGTGTGAGCGGCCCGTGTAGCGCGCCGTGCCGCGCCTGTACGATCATCAAGAACGTATGAGTCAGATCAACGCGAAGATCGGTCTGATCGGCGGCAGCGGGCTCTACTCGATGCCCGGCTTCTCCGCCCAGCAGGAGGTGAGGCTCGCGACGCCCTTCGGCGATCCTTCCGACGCCTACATCGTCGGTGAACTCGAAGGCAAGCCCGTCGCCTTCCTCGCCCGCCACGGGCGCGGCCACCGGATCAGCCCCTCCGAGCTCAATTTCCGCGCCAACATTCACGGCTTCAAGCAGCTCGGCGTCGAATGGATCCTCTCCCTCTCCGCCGTCGGCAGCCTCAAGGAAGAGCACAAGCCTCTGGATTTCGTCATTCCCGATCAGTTCGTCGACCGCACCCGAGGCCGCGTCTCCACCTTCTTTGGCAACGGCCTCGTCGCCCACATCTCCTTCGCCGATCCCGTCTGTCCCGTGCTCATGAAGCTGCTCCACGAAGCCTGCCGCGAAGCCGGGGTGCCCTCCAAGCTTGGCGGCACCTACCTCTGCATGGAGGGGCCCGCGTTCTCCACCAAGGCAGAATCGAACCTTTACCGCAGCTGGGGCATGGACGTGATCGGCATGACCAACCTGCAGGAGGCCAAGCTCGCCCGCGAGGCCGAGATCTGCTACTCCACCATCGCCATGGTCACCGACTATGACTGCTGGCACCCCGAGCACGACGCCGTCACCGTGGCCGACATCATCCGCAACCTCACGCATAACGCTGAAAACGCCGCCAAGGTCGTTCGTGCCGCCGTCCGTCTGCTGGAGGCCTCCGCGCCGCGCGCCTGCGCCTGCAGCCGCGCCCTCGAGCACGCGCTCATCACCGACAAGAAGGCCGTCCCCGCGGAAACCCTGAAGAAGCTGGAGCTGATCGTTGGCAAGTACTTCGTCCAGTGAGCTGGCCGCGCGGCTTCTTCGCGCCTGCCTCGCCGGCGAGCCCTTTCCGGAAGACGCCCTCGATTCTCTCGCCGCGGCTGCTCTTGATCCGCACCCCGGCACAGCCGCGGAGGCCGCCAACGCCCTCTTCGCAGGGCTCGCCGAGCCTCTGGCGGATCTCTTCGAGCCCCGCCTCTGCGAAGCTTACGCCGCGCTGTTCAGCCGCATCTTCGCGCGCGCGCTGCCGCCCTTTTCCGCGGTCCAGCTGGAATCGCACTACCAGGCGGTCCGCCTCCCGCGCCGCATCGCCATCGAACCTGCCCGCGTCTTCGTGCTTTCGCGCGTCACTCTCGGCGCCGACATCGCTGTTGCCAGCGTGCTGCTGGACGCCGCACGCCAGCGCTTCCCCCGCGCCGAACTCATCTTCGCGGGTCCACAAAAAAACTGGGAATTGTTTGAACGCGCGCCGCGCCTCCGCCATCTGCCAGTCTCCTATCCGCGTCAGGGCGGGCTCGCCGGCAGGCTCGGCGTCTTCCACACCCTGCGCGAAGCGCTCGCCGTGCCGGACTCCATCGTGCTCGATCCCGACTCCCGCCTGTCCCAGCTTGGGCTGCTCCCCCTGTGCCCGCCCGGGCGTCACTTCCTCTTCGAGTCCCGCGGCTACGGCGGAGACAGCGAGGCTTCGCTCACTGCTTTGGCGCAGGACTGGGCGCGGCGCGTGTTGGAAGTCGAGGACGCCGTCCCGTGGATGCATCCCCGCTTCAGTTGCGATTTTGGCTCGCAGCCCGTCGCCACGGTCAGCCTGGGCGTTGGCGAGAATCCCGCCAAACGCGTCGAAGATCCCTTCGAGGAGGAGCTGCTCGCGCTGCTGCCGGAACGGAAAGGGCTCGTGATGATCGACGCCGGCGCGCCGGGCAGCGAAGAGGAAGATCGCGTCCGCCGCGCGGCAG
Source organism: Acidobacteriota bacterium (assembly GCA_037446555.1). Taxonomy (GTDB): domain Bacteria; phylum Acidobacteriota; class Terriglobia; order Bryobacterales; family Bryobacteraceae; genus JANWVO01. The sequence goes on along the minus strand of JBBIIK010000039.1, from coordinate 13,270 downwards.
AAGCCGCCCGCGCCCGCGGCGCGCGCATCGGCATTCACGAGGGTTCCTTCGCCTCCTTTGCTGCCATGATCGCGGCCTCGGATTTCTATGCAGGCTACGACTCTGCCGGACAGCACGCCGCCGCTGCCGCCGGCGTCCCTCAGGTCTGCGTGTTCCGGGGCTACGCCTGCGCGCGCTCCGTCGCGCGGTGGGCGCCCGACGGACCGGCACCCTCGGCCGTCGTGCCCGGGGAAGGGAAGTCCGTGGTCGAGATCCTTACCGAGGTGCGCCGGGCGCTGGACTGACGCCCCCGCCCGTGTGCCGCTTCTTCACCATCCGCAACTCGTTCATTTGCCCCGGCACGATGCGGTACTGCACGTCGTCCATGATCGTCCGGATCAGCCGCAGCCCCAGCCCGCCGCTGCGGCGCTGCCGGATCAGCTCCTCCACCGGAAGTACGGGTTCCGCCGTCGGGTCGAATCCCCGCCCGCGGTCGATCACCTCGAACGTGATCTCGTTTTCGTCCACCGTCACCCGCACGGTCACCTCGTGCGACGCCTCGTTCTGATAGGCGTGCTCGATCACGTTCGTGCACGCCTCGTCCACCGCCAGAGCCAGCTGCACCGTCTCCGTCTCGCTGAAGCCCGCCTGCTCGCCGATGGCGGAGACGAACTCGCGGATCAGCGCCAGGTTCTCCGTCGACGACGGCACCTGCAGGCAGAACGTGCGCTCGTAGCTCGCCATCGCCTCAGCCCTCTCCGTCCCCGGCGTCAAACCGCGCCACCGCGCCTTCCACAGTCGGCAGGATGTCGAACAACGCCGGGAATCCCAGCACGTCGAAGATCTGGTAGACCTTCGGCTGGATCGCCGCCAGCTTGATGTCCCCGCCCGCCGCGCGCGCTTCGTCGATGAACGTCATGAACACGCCCAGTCCGGCGGAGGAGATGTAGTCCAGCGTGCTGCAATCGGCCACCAGCCTGGGCCGGCCCGCGCGCAGCTCCTCTTCCACCGCCGCCTCGAACCGCGGCGCCGTGTGCGCGTCGAGATACCCCCGCAGCTCCAGCACCCGCACATTTCCGTGATCTTTTGTTTCGATCGAAAAGCTCCGTGTCACGGCTTCCTCAAACCTCTCCCTGCCCGTCCTGCGCGCCTGCGGCGCCATTGGAGCACCGGAGCGCCAGCAGCGTCCAGTCGTCGTGCAGATCTTCCTGTCCGCGGAACCGGCGCGCCTCCTCCATGATCGCACTGGCCAGCCGCTGCGGCCCTTCGGCCGCGTGAGCCTGCACCAGCGCCTTCAGCCTCTCCTCGCCGAACTGCTCGCCCTCGCTGTTCATGTCCTCGGTCACGCCGTCCGAGTACAGCACCAGGGTGTCGCCCGCCTGCAGTTCGATCATTTCCGTTTCGAGGTTGGCCTCGAACGTGGCGGCGCCCGCCAGCCCCAGCCCGATGCCCCGGGGCTTGCGCCACTCGCATTCGCCGGTGACGGCGCGCCACAGCAGCGGCGGGTTGTGACCTGCTCGAACGTGTTCGCCCCGGCGCGCGCGGGGGTCCAGCACGAGCAGCGACATCGTCGTGAACATCCGCCCCCGCCCCGCATCACCCACTGCCTGATTCAACCGCGCGGCCAGAGTCCTCGGCGGCGGCGCGTGGTGCGCCGCCGAGGCCAGCATGCCCTTCACCAGCGTCATGTGAAGCGCTGCGCCCAGCCCCTTGCCGGAAACGTCGGCCACGCACAGCAGCCAGCTTCCGTGCGGGCAGGGGAGGCAGTCGTAGAGATCCCCGCCCACCTCCCGCGCCGGATGGCATGCGGCAGCCACTTCGAAACCTTCGATCTGCGGCGGCGCCGCCGGCAACAAATCCTCTTGCGCCCGCCGCGCCACTTCCAGCTCCGCTCGCAGCCTTTCCCGCTGTGAACGCGGCAACGCCGCGGCTGCCTCCGCCATCTCCGCCTCCATGGCCCGCGTATCGGCCTCCGGCAGCAGGAAAGAAGCTCCCAGGGCTGCGATGGCGGTTCCCCCAACCAGGGCCAGCATCTGCCAGCCGGCTATCGAAAGCGACGGTGCCGGCAGTTGCGCCAGCCGCACGCCCTGCACCGCGCCGTACATTCCCAGCGGCGCCAGCCACGCCGCCAGCGCCCCGCCGTAGCGGTAGACCAGCCAGTAGCCCGCCGTCATCAGCGCTCCCGTGGCCAGGTTGGCAAGATGCGGGGGAGGAAACGCCCCGCGGTAAGCCGCCGTGAAAGCCGTGCCGGCGGCCAGCATTGCCAACCATGCCGCCCACCCGCGCTTCCACCGCCCCGACAGCCACGGGTATAGGAACAGTACGGCCAGGTATACTTCCCAGCCTGCTGCCAGCCCCTCCAGAGCTTCCAGCGCGGGTATGGGCGCCATCAGCAGGTTTGTGCCTTCCAGGAACCGCAACCGTGGCGCGTCGATGGCTGAGGCCACCCAATAAGGAACCGCGCCGATCAGCGCACCCGCCGCCAGCCCCGTCCATGCCTGAATTGCCGCCTCGCGGTTCCTCCACACGCCCCGCACCAACAGCGCCGCTGCGGCCCAGCGCCTCAACTGCGAGAGCGGCGCCGCGCCATAGGCGGCCGCGAGGATCAGAAAAAGCCCCAGCAGTTGAAGCGCAGCCACCGTCACGCCCAGCACCAGACGGCTGTCCCCGGTGACTCCTTCCTCGAACGAGCGCAGCAGCGCGTCGTTCTGGTAATTGCCGGAGAGAAACGCCGCCCCCATCGCGGCCGCCGGGATCCACAAAAAGCGCGCGGCGAACCCGAACGGATCGGTCCTTTTCTGCAGCGTCACGAACAGCGTCCACACCACAAGTCCGCCGATCACCGCCACGCTCGCCAGCGGCGCCACCGCCCAAGCTGCGCGCGGGCCACCCGCGCCGGGAGGCGGCCCGGTGGCGTCGCTCGTCGCGGCGAACTCATAGCTGCTGTTCACCACCCGGCCGTTGCGCGTCACCACAACGATGCGCGCCACCACTCCCTTCAGCGCCGGATCAGGCCACTCCCAGGCGCTCCGGCTGCCTTCCAGCGTCCGGACGTTGTCAGCCGTGCGCTGGAACAACCCGGCGTCCGCGCCCGCCAGCCGTGCCATCTCTTCTCCCGCGGCATCGGCCGCCCTCCCGCCGGAGACCGCCAGCCGGCGGTCCAGGAACGACAGCGGGCGCCCCGTGGCCGTCATCGTCACTTCCACCGCATCGCCCGTGCTGTGGAAAGCCAGCACGCGGATCCGCACCGGCGTGAACGCCCGCGCCACGGCGCTGCCCGGATGCTGCCTGCGGACACGCGCCAGCGCCGGATCGATCTCGGCGCCGGTCGCAAACCTCCATCCCGCAATCTCCACCCCGTGTTTTCGCGCCCATTCGACCGCCCGCCGGATCGCCTCTTCCCGGCCCAGCTCCGGCTGCCCGTCGCCCAGCGCCGCATCGTGGCGGGGCATCAGCGTCCACAAAGAGATCAGGCCGGCCGCGGCGCAGGCGGCCGCCACCGTGCGTCTCATGCTGCTTCCTCGCGCTCGGCTGCGCTGCTGCAGATGCACAGCAGCACGGCGGTGAGATCGCCCTTCGCGGATGCGCCCCGGCTCGCGTGCATTGTTTCGACCGTCCTCTCCAGCCACCCCTGCAAAGGCGGCGGCTCGTCCGTCGGCAGGGCGGAAAGCAGGGCTTCCGGCGCGCTCCACTCCTCGCTTCCCCCCAGCCCGCACAGACCCTGTGTGCAGATCAGGATCGCGTCGCCCCTGTCCAGCTTCGCCCGGTATACGTCTATGGCGATTCCTGCCGTCCAGAGGGGCAGCGCCGGTTCGAACGCAATCTGCTCGCGTTTCCTGACGAAGATCCTCGGCCACGCGCCCGCCCGAGCCATCTCCAGCGCTCCGCTGCGAGGATCCAGCAATGCCATGCCGAAGCTGAGGTTCACCGGGCACCGCCGCAGCACTCCGCCCAGATGCTTCTCCATACGCAGCAGGGCGTCCGCCAGGGAGGCGCCTGCCGCGTTCTCGTGCAGCAGGAATCCCTTGGCCAGCCCGATCGCCAGTGCTGACGCCAGCCCGCCGCTGCCGCCGCCCACCACCACGCACAGCTTCCCGTCAGCCCGGCGGTAGAAATCGTAGAAGTCGCCGCTCGCTTCCTGCGCCGGCCGGCACACCGCCGCCAGCGCCACTCCCGGCACGTCCGGCGGCGCCGCCGGCAGCAACATCCTCTGTGCTTCGTGCGCCGCCGCCAGTTCCGCCTCCATCTCGAGCCTTTCGGCCAGCCGCGCCGCATGCGCGGGCTGCACTTCGGCGTCCCGCAAACGGCGTCCCGCCCAGGCGGCTGCCGCCAGCGGCAACATCAGCGCCACCGCCACCACGGAAACCACGTCAAGCCGTTCTCTCCAGTAAGGCACCGCCATCAGAGCGCAGATTTCCAGCAGCAGGTTCAGCGTCGCCGCTGCCATCACGGCCGCCAGGTAATCGAAGGTCAGGAACGCCAACGCCACCGCGCCCGCCACCGCTGCCGCTTCCACCCACGCCGCTGCCGTCAGAGCGTCCGCCCCCTTGCTTTCGTGCGCCAGCAACAGCGCCACCGCCGCCAGACCCGCCACGCGAACGGCGGGCCACTTCACGTGCCGGCGCAGGAACACAAGCGGCGCCAGCAGGACAAACACACTCAGCGCCACTGCCTCTAGAGGCGTCTCAATATAAAGCACCGCCAGCGGCCACCGCGCCAGCGTGAATCCAATCGCCTTCAGCGACTGCTCCGTCACCGGCAGGTCCAGCGCAGCACGAGCCGCTACCACCGCGAAGAACCACCACGCGGACCACACCACCCCCGCCACCACCGCCACGCCGATATTCGACGAAAAGATGCGCCCGGTGAGCGCCGCATCCAGCGATGTGATCTTGCCCGGCCAGCCCTCCCTCAGTTCCCCTTCTCCCGCGCCGTAAGCCATCCCCAGCACCGCCCCGATCAGCATGGATGACACCGCCAGTACGGCCCAGCCGAGCGCCGTGGCCACCGCCGTCAACTGCGGGGCGTCGAACCGCACGCCCAGATTGTCAGGATCGGCCAGCCCCAGCGCCAGCCTTGCCGCCACGAACACGGCCAGCAACAGCAGCGCGCGCCCGTGCGGCGCCTCCCGTTCCATGCTGCGCCGCGCGTACCGGTAGCTTGCGTAGACCACCAGGAACACCATCAGCAGCAGCCGCAGCGCATCCAGCGTGTCTGCCGCCGCAGAGGGCTTCGAGATCCATTGCTCCAGAAATGCGGGAGCGAACATCGGCTCCACGCTTCTGCCCACCACCCGGTCGCCCAGTACGTCTACCCGCAGCACCAGCTCCACATTCGGCGCGTTGCGCGGCTCCAGCCTCCACGTGTAACGCCGCACGCCCGCCACCTCGCCGTCGGCTGCCACGCTGGACTCCGGCTCCCGCAGGAACCGCACCGCCATGCCGCCCAGCCACTCGCGGATCTCCCGCTCCGCTGCTGCTCGCGAAACCTCTTCCGGAGGCGCCTCGGCTGGTGCGCGGATTCCCTGGCCCCCGGCGCGGAAATCGGTGACGAACCCTCGCGGCCCCACATCCGCGCGCACCCACAGCCGCTGCCCCGGCTGCACCAGCAACACTTGCGCCACAGCCTCCGGCAGGAAGCGCCGTACGCGGAACTGCTCGCCTACGTCGTGCGCACGGAAGTAGGCCATCGTTGCCGGGCGGATCTCGAAACGCACCCGCTCCCGCCAGCCCGCCGTCTCCACTCCGTGCGCCCGCGCCGTGTCCCGCGCAATCTCCACCGCCCTTTCGCGATCCACCAGCATCCGGAAGCCCGGCTGCCGCAACTGCTGCTCATGCATCCAGAACCCCGCCGCCAGCACCAGCGGCGCGCCCGCCAGCAGCACGCCCCAAAGGCGCCTTTTCCACCTCGCGTCCAGGAACGGCTCAAACGGCCGCATCAAGGCGTCGAAGTCGCTCATGCCTCCGCCGACCTCCGCACCACCATCACCGTAATGTCGTCGTACTGCGGCGTCTCCTCCACGAAGCGGCTCACTTCCTCCAGCACTCCCTCGCAGATCCGTTGCGCCGTTTCGCCTGCCAGACCGCCCACGCACTTCATCAGGCGATCCAGCCCGAACTCCTCCCAGCCCGGCGCCTGGGCGTCAGTCACTCCGTCGGAGTAGATCACCAGAACGTCGCCCGGCGCGAGCATCAATCTCCGGGATTCATACTTTACCCCAGGAAACATCCCCACCGGAAGCCCCGTCGCGTCGAGCAGCTCCATCTGCCCCGTCCTCCGGAGCAGAATCGCCTGGCACTGCGCGGCATTCACGTACTCGCACATGCCGCTGGCCGCGTCGCACCGCGCCAGCATCAGCGTCGCATAGCGGTTGCCGGGCATCGAGCCGCACAGCAGCCGGTTGGCGCGGTTGGCCAGCTCTTCCAGCTCCAGTGGAAATTCCAGCAGCGTCCGCAACGTCGCCTGGATCGTCGCCATCAGTAGCGCTGCGGGAAGCCCCTTGCCCGCCACGTCCGCCACGCACAACAGCGGCGCTTCGGCACTGCCCATCACGTCGTAGTAGTCGCCGCCGACCAGGCGCGCCTGCTGGTTCGCCGCCGCCAGCTCCAGCCCCTGCACGCGCGGCAGCTCCTTTGGGAACAGGTCCCGCTGGATGGCGGACGCCAGTTCCAGCTCCCGCTCCATCTGCCTGCGGTACAGCGTGTCCTGGATCCGCCAGGCATTGTCCAGCGCCACGGAAGCCTGCGCCACAAGCGCCGCGCAGAACTCTTCGTCCTCGGGCCAATAGCCGCCGCCCGCAGCCGGCGGACCCAGTACCGCCACGCCCACAGTCGCCTCGCCGCTGCGCAACGGCAACAACAGGAACTCGCCGTCACGCGCCGGACGTCCGTCCTGCGGCGCTGCCTGCCGCCATCGTTCCGCCTGTTCCGGGATAACGTTGCGCAACAGCCGGAGAGGCGTTTGGCCCGGCGCCCAGGCCAGCAGCGCGTGCTGCCGCACCGTCCAGCGCCCGCTCAGCGTCAGCATCAGCAGACGCCCGATCTCCTCCGGATCGATGCTTGCCGAAAACGCCTGCGCCAGGTCCACCAGCGTGTTCAGTTCGTGGATCTTCTGCGCCAGCGCGCGGTTCGCCTCCACGATCTCCTCGTGCGCCTGCGCGTTCTCGATCGTCGCCGCCGCCAGCGAGACCAGTGCTTCCAGAAATTCGCTCTCTCCGGCGTCCTGCTCCCAGCCCGGACGTCGCGGCGCAGGCGTGGCCAGCACGCCCACTTCGCGCGCGCCCTCCCCGATGCGAATCCGCAGCGGCAGTCCCAGCTCTTCCAGCCGCTCTTCCGTCACCGGATCGCCCTCGGCCACGCCGCGCACTCCGCGCGCCGCAGCCACCCGCCATCCGTCTCCGTCCCGCAGCGCCACCAACGCCCGCGTCACCAGCAGACGGCCCATCACCGTCCGCATCAGGTGGTTCAACTGCTCGCGCAGATCCAGAGACGAACCAAGAATCCGCGCCGATTCCAGCAGGCTTTCCAGCCGGCTCGCATCCAGGCGCGAATCTTCCGTCATCGCCCCCACGTCACCACCAGAATAGCCGTTCCGGACTGCGGCTCAGCCTGCGAAACGCCGCGCCGCACGGCCCCTCGCACCGCAGCGCACGGCGAAAACGCCGCCCGCTCCGGGCTCGCGCTCCAATTGCTTCGGGCTCAGCCCGTCACGCGCGCTCGTGATGTAAAGCACGCCGAGGTCCTCGCCGCCAAAACAGCACGACGTCGTCTGCGACGCCGGCACTTCCACCACCTCCAGCAGCTTGCCCTCCGCCGAATAGCACCTCACCGCGCTGCCGCCCCAGAGCGCCACCCAGATGCGGTCCTCCTCATCGAGTGTCATCCCGTCCGGCAGCCCCGCCTCCTCGGGAATTGTCACCGCTGTCCGCCTTCCGGAGATCCGCCCGCGCTCCGCGTCGAAGTCGAATACGTCGATCGTCCGCCGCGGGCTGTCGATGTAGTACATCCGTGAGCCGTCATCCGTCCAGTCCATCCCGTTGGAGATCGTCACCCCCTCCAGCAGGCGCGTCACGCTGCCGTCCGCATCCAGCCGGAACAGCCCGCCTGCGCCCTCGCGGAAATTCATCGCCATCGTCCCCGCCCAGAACCGCCCCGCCGCATCGCACTTGCCGTCGTTCATCCGGAGATCCGGCGACGCCCCTTCATAGGAAGCCCGCCGGTCCATCGCGCCGCCGAATGTCTCCGCCAGAGCGAACCCGCTCTTCAGCGCCAACACCAGCCCCCCGTCCTCGCGCAGCGCCGCCGCGCCAACGGGCTCGCCGGTTTCCATGGTCTCCACCCGCTCAGTGCCCGGAGCCCAGCGGCGCACCCGCCCGGCCATGATGTCCACCCAATACAGCCTTCCGGCGCGCTCGTCCCATACCGGACCCTCGCCCAACCGGCAGCGGACATCCAGAACAAGATCGGCCTTCATTGTTTCAATCCTCCTGCCCGGCATACTTCGCGCTCAATCCGCAATCCACCACGATCTCCGCTCCCGTGATGGCCGAGGCGTCGTCCGACGAGAGAAACACCGCCACCCGCGCCACTTCGCGCGGCTCCGCAATCCGCCCCAGAGGGTGCACGCGCCCCAGGCGCCGCTCTTCTTCCTCTGCGTCCCCCTTCCGCGCCAGCCACTTCTCCACCGGCGGCGTCCGGGTCCACCCGGGAAGGATCGTGTTCACACGGATTCCCGCCGGTCCGTATTCGAGCGCCAGGCTTCGCGTCAGCCCCGCGAGCCCCGCCTTCGCCGCCGCATAGGGAAACATGCCCCGCGCCGTCATCCTCGCATGAAGCGAGCTGATGTACACGATCACTCCCGAGCCGCGCGCGAGCATGCCCGGCAGCGCCGCCCGCGCGCACAGCCACGCCGATTTCAGATTCAGCGCCATCGCCGCGTCCCACTCTGCGGCTGTCATCCGCACCGGATCGTAATATGTGTTTCCTCCGGCGTTGTTCACCAGGATCTCTGCCGCCCCCGTCTCCCGCTCCAGCCTTTCGAACGCCCGCGCCACTTCTGCCTCCCCCGTCACATCGGCGTGCACGAACAGAACATCCAGGCTCTGTTCGCGCATCTCCCGGGCTGCTGCCTCTCCCGCCGCGGCGTGGACGTCGATCATCCCCACTCGCGCCCCTTCCCGCGCCATCTCCTCCGCGATTGCGCGCCCGATGCCCTGTGCTCCGCCGGTCACCACGGCGGCTCTTCCGCAAAGCCTGCCCTCTTTCATTGCCTGCGCTCCGCCGCATCATCCTACTCCATCGCGCCGGGGTGCGCGGATATACTTTTTCCATGCCCATGAACCGCAGATCGTTCGTCAGATCCGTGCCCGCCCTGCTTGCCGGCGCACGCTCCGCCACGCCGGTTCCCAACCCGCCCTACGACCGCGACAAGCTCCGCCGCGTCGGTGTCATCGGCCCCGGCTGGTACGGCAAGGCCGACCTCTTCCGCCTCATTCAGGTCGCCAATGTCGAGGTCGTCAGCCTCTGCGACGTCGATCAGCGGATGCTCGAACAGGCGGCCGAACGCACCGCCTCGCGCCAGCGCTCGAAAAAGAAACCCCGGCTTTACCGCGACTACCGCGAAATGCTGAAAGAGCGCGACCTCGACATCGTCCTCATCGCCACGCCCGATCACTGGCATGCGCTCCCCGCCATTGAAGCCCTCCGCGCCGGCTGCCATCTCTACCTGCAAAAGCCGATCAGCGTCGACGTCGTCGAGGGCCAGGCGATTCTCGCCGCTGCCCGCAAGTACAACCGCGTCGTGCAAGTCGGCACCCAGCGCCGCTCCACCCCGCACCTCATCGAGGCGCGCGACGAGTTCATCCGCTCCGGCAAGCTGGGCCGCATCGGTCACGTCGAGATCTGCTGCTACTACGCCATGCGCTCCCGCGAGAATCCGCCGGACACGCAGCCGCCCGCCTGGCTCGACTACGAAATGTGGGTCGGCCCCGCGCCCATGCGCCCTTACAACCCGATGCTGCATCCCGGCCGCTGGCGGCAATTCATGGAGTACTCCAACGGCATCATCGGCGACATGTGCATCCACATGTACGATATGGTCCGCTGGATGCTTGATCTCGGCTGGCCGAAGTCAGTCTCCTCCTCCGGCGGCATCTACGTCACCAAGGGTGGCAAGGGCAACATCTCGGACACGCAGACTGCCATCTTCCGCCACGACGATCTCGACATCGTGTGGACCCATCGCACCTGGGGCCCGCCCCCCGATCCCAAGTACACCTGGGCGGCGTTCTTCTATGGCGAACACGGCGTGCTGAAGGCGAGCGTCTTCTCCTACGATTTCATCCCCAACAAGGGCGAGCCCGTCCACAAGGACGTGACCTACGAACTCGAGCAGTTCCCCGAAGACAAGACCGAGGAGCGCCTTGAGCGGCACGTCGCTCCTGCCATCCGGTATCACATGATGGACCTGCTCTCCGCCATCGACAACAACCGCCGCCCCGTCGCCGACATCGAACAGGGCCACATCTCCACCGCCTCCTGCATCCTTGCCAACCTCTCGGCGCAGATCGACCGCACCTTGCAGTGGGATGCCGCCGCCGGCACTGTCCGCGGCGACCGTGAGGCCGTCCGCCTACTTGCACGCCCCTATCGGGCCCCGTGGGTCCACCCGGATCCGAAGACAGTCTGACCTCGCGGCGGCAAATCACGCCGCTTTGCTGCATTGTCATGAAATTGTAATTGAAATGAAACATCGGTAGTATATCTGTCACAGTAGGGACAACGGCTGATGAAGAAAATTCTTCTCATCGAAGACGATACCGATCTCTTCGCGCTCCTGAAGTACAACCTGGAAAAGGAAGGCTACCTCCTGGTTGGCGCCCAGACCGGCCGCGGCGCCGTCGAGCTGGTCCGCCGCGAGCGGCCCGATCTGATCATCCTCGATATCATGCTGCCGGACTCCGACGGCCTCGACATTTGCAAGGCCGTCCGCAGCCGCCAGGAGCTGGCCCACACCCCCATCATTTTCCTCACCGCCCGCGCCTCGGAGACCGACCGCATTCTCGGCCTCGAGCTCGGCGCCAGCGACTACATCGTCAAGCCGTTCTTCGTGCGCGAGCTGATCGCCCGGGTCAAGATCCAGTTCCGCCAGGCGCAGCCTCCGGCGCGGCCCATCCAGTGCGGCCCGCTCCTGCTCGACCGCGCGTCCTGCCGTGTCACCCTGGACGGCAAGCCCGTCTCGCTCACCGCCACCGAGTTCCGCCTGCTTGAGTTCCTCATGTCGCGGCCCGGAGTCGTCTTCAGCCGCGAACAGCTCCTCGACGCCGTGTGGGGCCACGACCGCGCCGTCACGGACCGCACCGTCGACGTCTATATCCTCCGGCTCCGCCAGAAACTCGAGGGCGACAGCCCGTCCCTCTGCTTCATCCGCAGCGTGCGCGGCTTTGGTTACTCTTTCAACGAGAATCCGGTTCAGGCCGCCGAACAGGCGGCCGGCTGATCCCTGTCAGGGCAGCTCCAGGCTCACAAACCGCAGCCGCCCGCTGCGCTCCACCTGGAACGCCAGCGGCGCGCCGAGCTTCTGCTTCCTCAGAAACTCGCGCAGTTCAGCCGTGGTGCGCACCGCCGTCCGGTTCACCGCATAAATCAGATCCCCTGCGCGGAAGCCCTCGTCGAGCACCGCGCTGTCGGCATGCCGCGCCGCCACCAGCACGCCGCCTGTCTCGCTTCTCGCAGGCGCCAACTGTTCCCGCAACGCGGGCGTCAGGTCCACGGCAAAGATGCCCAGCTCGGCGATCAGGTTCTCCTCCCGGCTTGCCAGCTCGGCGTAGGTGGACGCCTCGTCGTGCCGCTCGGCCACTTGCACCGCCAGCTTCAGCCGCCTCGATCCCCGCAGCACTTCCAGCGCAATCGTCTCGCCCACTGCCGGACGGTACAGGCTGACGTTGAACTGCCGCGCGTCTTCCAGCGCGCGCCCGTTCAGCGTCAGGATCACGTCTCCCACCCGCAGTCCCGCCCGCTCGCCTTCGCCTTCCGGCTCCACATCGGCGATCACCACGCCCCACGCCTGCGGCAGCCTCCAGCCCTCGGCCAGCGCCGGCGTGATGGTCTGCACGCCCACGCCGATCTCGCCCCGGATCACACGTCCCGTGCGCCTCAGTTGCTCCACCACATTGGCCACCACGTTGGACGGCACCGCGAATCCGATCCCTTCGTTGCCGCCGGATTGCGACAGGATCATCGTGTTGATTCCGATCACCCGCCCTTCCGTGTCTACCAGCGGACCGCCCGAATTGCCCGGGTTGATCGGCGCGTCGGTCTGAATGTAGATCATCGGATCGTCCGCGCGCAGTTGCCGCGCCGGAGCGCTCACCACGCCCATCGTTACTGTGTTGTCCAGCCCCAGCGGGCTGCCGAAGGCGAACACGAGCTGCCCCTGCTCCACGTGGTCGGAATCGGCCAGCTCCAGCGCCGGAAGCCCCTTTTCGGCCACACGCACCAGGGCCACGTCGGTCTCCAGATCGAGCCCGACGATCTCTGCCCGCACTGTGCGGGCTCTGCCGCGCGCCGCACCCTCTCCGGTGGAAGGCGGCAGCGTTACCTGCACCCGTTGCGCGCCCACCACCACGTGCGCATTGGTTACGATGAGCCCTGCGGAGTCGATGATCACGCCAGAGCCCGCGCTCTGCTGCCGCGCTGCCACGCCGGGCTCCTCGCTCTCCTCGGGATCCAACTGACGGTAGCCGACCGTGCTCACTTTCACCACCGACGCGTGCACCCGCCGGCTCAACTGCTTAAAGCCCGCGCTCAATTCGCTGAGCCGCGCCGGCGCCGTCTGCGCTGCCGCCAGAACGCACGCCGCGCCGGCTGCCAGAATCCGCGTCGTCCATGACATGCAATGACCCCCAGTCTGACTTATTCTAGCCTTAGGCCGTACCATTCCACGCAGGAGGCTGTCACGCCATGAAACGCCGCGCATTTCTCACCGCCGCCGCGCTCGCGCCCGCGCTGCCTGCTTTCGCGCAGCCGCCGCTGCCCATGGCCACCCTGGGCAAGACCGGATTACGCGTGGTCCGCATCGCCGTCGGCGGCTATCACATGAACGTCCGGGGCGAGCAGGAGGCGCTGCGCATCCTCCGCCGCGCCTTCGATATCGGCCTCAACTTCTATGACAGCGCCAACGGCTACCACCGCGGCGCAAGCGACGAGATCCTCGGCAAGGCCTTCGCCGGCGCGGACCGCCAGAAGGTCCTCCTCATGACCAAGTGCGAGATCTACACCCGCGACGGCGCCAT
>JBBIIK010000038.1:0-36728 GCA_037446555.1 Acidobacteriota bacterium | reverse complement strand
GCCCGTTCCATCTCCGCGGCCGGGAAATGCTCTTGGATCGCTTCCACATCCTCTAGCCTTCCCCAGCCGCCGTTCGACCGGACAATTCACTTGCTAATTCAACCGGACAACTCACATGCTACCGACACGACCCTGGTCGCCCTGCTGCTCTAGAGGCGAGGCGGTGATAGAATCGGCCGCGGTATGCGCTTGCACATCCTCTGGCTTGCTGTCTTCCTTCCGGCACTGGCGCAAGTGCCGCGGTTTCCCACGGTCTACTACGGCGCCGCCTACTACCACGAGTACATGCCCGAGGAGAGGCTGGCGAAAGACGTCGAACTCATGAAGAAGGCCGGTGTCACCGTGGTGCGCATCGGCGAGTCCACCTGGTCGAGCTGGGAGCCCCGCGACGGGCAGTTTGAATCCGCCTACATCGACCGTGTGGTGGAGGCGATGCACAAGGCGGGGATCAAGGTGATTCTCGGCACGCCCACCTACTCCATTCCGCCATGGCTTTTCTACAAGCACCCCGAGATCCTCGTTACGCACCTCGACGGGCGCAAGGCAACCTACGGAATCCGCCAGAACATGGACATCACTCATCCCACATACCGCTTCTACTGCGAGCGGATCATCCGGAAGATTCTGGCGCGGTACAAGGATCATCCTGCCGTGATCGGCTATCAGATCGACAACGAAACTTCTCCCTATAACGCCGCCGGTCCACTGGTGCAAAAGAATTTTGTCGAGTATCTGAAGAAGAAATACCGCAGCGTGGATGTGCTGAACCGCGCCTGGGGCTTCGTTTACTGGGGGCAGCTCGTGCAGGATTGGGACGAGCTCCCGCCCCGGGACGGCATACTCAATCCGGGCTACAAGCTGGAATGGGAGCGGTTCCAGCGTGACAGGGGGACCGATTTTCTTGGCTGGCAGGCGAAAATTGTGAATGAATACAAACGAAAAGACCAGTTTATCACGCACGATTTTTCCGGCGGGGCCCACACCGACATCGACCAGTGGGACATCGCCCGCCATCTCGACATTGCCGCGGTGAACCCCTACTACGACGTTCAGGACAAGCTCGACGGCCATTCGGCCACCTTCACCGGCGATGTCGCCCGCTCGCTGAAGATGGGCAACTTCCTCGTCACGGAGACCAACGCGCAGACCATCGGCTGGGATTCCAAGGGGCAGTTCCCGCCCTACGACGGGCAGCTCCGCATGAACGTCTACGGGCACATCGCCGACGGCGCCAACATGGTCTCCTACTGGCACTGGCACTCGCTCCATTACGGGCAGGAGACCTACTGGAAGGGCATCCTCTCGCACGACCTGGAGCCGAACCGCGTCTACGAGGAGTTCGCGCGCACTGCGAAGGAACTTGGGCGGCTCGGGCCACGGCTGGCCAACCTCGAGCGCCGCAACCGGGTGGCGCTGCTGTTCAGCATCGACAGCCACCACGGCATCCAGTTCATGCCCTTCAGCGACCGGGTGAACTACCAGACCTTCGTGCGGCAGTTCCACCGCACGCTGTATCTGCTCAACGTCGGCGTCGATTTCGTCACGCCCGAATCGGACTGGTCGCGCTATCAGGTGCTCCTGGTGCCGCCGTTGTATGTGGCCCCGGACGCGGTGCTTCAGAAGATCGTGGAGTTTGTGCGCAACGGCGGCCACGTCGTGGCCTCGCTCAAGAGCGGCTTCACCAACGAGTTCAACACCGTGCGGCACACCATGATGCCCGGTCCGCTGCGCCCCGCGGCCGGCTTCCGCTACCAGGAGTTCTCCACCCTGCGCGAGCCGCTCGCCCTGCGCGGCGATCCCTTCCGCGCCGGGGCGGAGAACCGCGTCTCGGAGTGGGCCGAATTCCTGATCCCGGAATCGGCGCAGCCGCTCGCGTTCTACGACCATCCCTTCTTCGGGCGGTACCCCGCCATCACGCGCAACGCCTTTGGCAAGGGGACCTTCACCTACGAAGGGACGGTGCTCAGCGACGCCCTGCAGCGCGCCGTAGTGCTCGACGCTCTCACGCGCGCGGGGCTGACCGGGCCGGACCAGAAACTCCCCGCCCCGGTTCGCGTCAAGCATGGAGAGGCACGAGGCAAGCGCCTGCACTTCTATTTCAACTACTCGCCAGCGGAGCAAACAATTTCATACAGTTATGGTTCGGCCGAGGATCTGCTGGCGGGCCGCAAGGTTGCCACCGGCGCTACACTGAAACTGGCCCCCTGGGACGTGGCCATCCTGGAAGAAGAATGAGCGCCCCTGCGGCGCATCTTTCTGACTCCCGCGGCTGGCTGCGTCATCCATACATCAGGCATGAGCAGTTTCGCCACCCATCCGCCCGCCTGGACACGCCGAGTTCTGCTCTGGGCGGGCATCTACCATGCATTCGCCGCCGCCGGCGTTGTCGTGATGGCGGAGTGGCTGGACGCGCGTCTGGGCGCCTCTGGTCCTCCCAGCCCGCTGATGGTGGAGGGCTGGCACGCAGTGGCCGTGTGGCTGGCGGTGATGGGGCTGGGATTCCTGCTGGCGGCGCGCGACGCTTACCGGCACTGGCCGGTGATCTTGATGGGCGTTCTCAGCAAGCTGGGCACCAGCGCCTGGATCGGCTGGGACATTCTCCACGGCCGCGCTCCCGGTCTGATGTGGTGGTGGGTGGCGGTGGAGACCGCCGCCTGGTGCATCCCGTTGCTGGCCATTCTTCAGAGCGCGTACGAGGCGGGCCTGGCGCGCCGCAGGACGGTGGCGCCCGAAGTCCTTCGTTTCGCCCTTCGCCGCAAGACCAACCTGGGCGTCTCGCTTGACGAACTCAGCCGCCTCTCGCCGACGCTGCTCGTCTTCCTGCGCCACATGGGCTGCACCTTCTGCCGCGAGGCTCTGGCCGATCTGGCCGCCATGAGGACGCAGATCGAGAAAGAGGGGGCGCGACTGGTGCTCGTGCACATGAGCCCGGAGGAGACGGCCGCGCGGTTTTTCTCGCGCTACGGGCTTGAGGATGTGCAGCGGATCAGCGATCCGGAGCGGACCCTCTACCGCGCCTTCGGCCTCCCGCGGGGGCGGTTCGGCGACGTCCTGGGGCCGAAGGTCTGGTGGCGCGGATTTCAGGCGGGTGTTTTGGGCCGCCATGGCGTGGGCCCTCTGATGGGCGACGGCTTCCAGATGCCCGGCGTCTTCCTTCTCTTCCATGGAGAGATCTTGCGCAGCTACCGCCATCAGAGTGCGGCCGACCGGCCGGACTATCTGGCCCTGGTGACAGGCAAGAACTACGCAGCGCCCGAGTTGAGCGACCTCTGAACGCCGCCCCTGCGGCTGAGTCCCGGGACCGGCGTGCAGCTATCATGACAGCAGGATGAGCACGACACCCGAACACCCGGGGCCCGCGGGCCGCGTGCCCGGCATAGCCGGGTCCGTCACCGTCTTCGGCGTGCCGGTGCGTTTCCACTTCACCTTCTGGCTGGTGGTGATCTGGCTGGTCGTGCTCAGCGCCGGAGGCAAACAGTCTCTGGCTGGAGCTGTGCTGTCCGTGGCCGGGCTGTTCCTGTCCATCCTCCTTCACGAAGCGGGCCACGCCCTGATGGCGCGGCGCTTCGGCATCGGAACGCATGAGATTGTCATGCTTCCCATGGGCGGGCTGGCGCGGCTCGAACGGCAGCCGAAGGCGGGCGAGGAGTTCTGGGTGGCCTTCGCCGGGCCCCTGGTGAACTTCCTGTTGGGCGCGTTGCTGTCGGGCGCGGCCTTCTGGACCGGGGCCGGCGTCTCCGCCGCGCACTGGCGGGAGTCGACCGACGCCAATCTGCTCAGCCGCCTGGCAGTCGCCAATCTCGTTCTGGCGCTGTTCAACCTGCTTCCGGCTTTTCCAATGGATGGGGGCCGCGTGTTGCGCTCGCTGCTGGCCGAAAGGCGGCCCTACGAGGACGCGACGCGGATCACAGCCCGGATCGGCACAGGCATTGCCGCGCTGCTGGCGCTCACCGGGCTGTTGCAGGCCAATTTCCTCCTGCTGTTCGTGGCCCTGTTCATTTACGTGGGAGCGATGCAGGAATCCATGGCCGCTTCGGCCCAGGCGCTGATGCAAGGCGCCAAAGTGCGCGAGGCGATGGTGACCGATTTCCGCACGCTCAGCCACGGCGACACCATCCGCGACGCCGCCGAGCTTCTGCTGGCCACGTCTCAGCAGGACTTCCCCGTGCTGGCCGGGCCCCGGGTGACGGGCCTGCTCAGCCGAAGCCACCTGCTGCGCGCGCTGGCCGCGGAGGGGCCGGACGGCTATGTGGCCTCCGCCATGGACCGTGAGTTTCCGCGGCTCGAGCCGGACATGGATCTGGCCGAAGCCGCAGGCGCGCTCAGCGGAGGAACCAACTGCGCGCTTGTGTTTGAGGACAGCCGGCTGGTGGGCATGCTGACGGCCGAAAATCTCTCCGAGTATCTTGTCTTGAAGAAGCTGCGCGGGTCTCGCGCGGCTGTCAGGGAGGAAGCAGCGAAGCGCGATGTTTGAGCTGGATGTGGTGATCGTAGGCGCCGGGCTGGCCGGGTTGGCCTGTGCGATGCAACTGGCCCGGGCGGGCCTGAATTTCCAGATCCTGGAGGCGTCCGACGTGCCCGGTGGGCGCGTCCGCACCGACGAGGTGGACGGCTTCCGGCTGGACCGCGGCTTCCAGGTGTTGCTGACCGCCTATCCGGAAGCCCGCGCCGTGCTTGACTACTCCGCCCTGCGGCTCCACGCATTCGCTCCCGGCGCGCTGGTGCGCTACCACGGCCGTTTCTATCCGCTCGGCGATCCCTGGCGCGACAAGTCCTCTCTCTGGCCCACGCTGCTGTCGCCTGTCCCCCAGTGGGGCGACTCCTGGCGCCTGATGAAGTTGCGGCGCGAGCTGGTTGCCAAGCCGCTGGAAGAGATCTTCTCCGGGCCGGAGACCACGGTGCTGGCGGCGCTGCGCCGCCGCGGCTTCTCACGGCGCTTCATCGACTACTTCTTCCGGCCGTGGATCGGTGGTGCGATGCTGGACACCACGCTGTCCGGTTCGTCGCGCATGTTCGAGTTTCTGTTTCAGATGTTCGCCCTTGGCGACGCCGCCGTGCCCGCGGCCGGCATGGGCGCCATCCCGCAGCAACTGGCCGCGGCGCTGCCGCCGGGCTGCCTGCGGCTGGGCGTCCGCGTCGAGTCCGTCGAAACGGGCGCCGTGCGGCTGGAAGGAGGCGAGCGGCTGACGGCGCGCGCCATCGTGGTGGCCAGCGACGGCGGCGAGGCCGCCCGGTTGCTGCGCCTTGAGCGCACCCCATCCTGGCATTCCGTCTGGTGCTTTTACCTTGCCGCCAAGGAGCCGCCCTACGATGAGCCGCTGCTGGCTCTGAGCGGAGGCGGCAGGGGGCCGATCACGAACCTGGCCGTCATGAGCAACGTCGCGCCCGGTTACGCGCCGCCCGGGGAGCATCTGATCTCGGCCACGGTCATCGGATTCGACCTGCGGGACACGGGCAGCCTCGTCTCTGCGGTGCGCGCCCAGCTGCGGCGGTGGTTCGGGTCCGTCGCGGAGGAGTGGCGCCTGCTGCGGCATTACCACATAGAGCGCGGGTTGCCTGTCGTGCAGCCCGTGGAGCCGCCGAGATCGCCGGCTGTCGCGCCGGGTGTTTACACATGCGGCGACTGGCGCGGCACTCCTTCCATTCAAGGGGCTCTGGAAAGCGGCCGGCTTGCCGCCGATGCGGTTCTTCTCGACCTCCGGGTTGCAGCCACGGCGGACGGATAGGCCCGTCATGCAATCCTTTGTACTCCCGGCTCGACGCCGCGTGCCGCAGCCCGCCGCCGCCCATGCGCGCACCGTCGCAGCCGGCGTCACCCGCTCGCATTTTTCGTGAGATTGCCGATGACTTCCCTGCTGCTCGCCTGCCATGCCGCTGCCACCCTGTGGATGACGGGCTTGGCCTGGTTCGTCCAGGTCGTGCATTATCCCTTAATGGCTGCCGTGCCGCCGGAGGCGTTCATCCTCTACGAGCGCCTGCACCGGCAGCGGACCACCTGGATCGTGGCGCCACTGATGTTGGCCGAGGCCGCCCTGGCTGCATTGCTGCTGCTGGGCCCGCCCGCCGGCATCGGCCCGCGGTGGACCGCTGCCGGCGCGGCGCTGTTGGCGCTCATCTGGATCTCCACCTTCGCCGTGCAGGTTCCCCTCCACGAGAGGCTGTCGCGCAACTTCGACGAGCGCCTGCACCGCCGCCTGGTGCGGTCCCACTGGTTCCGCACTTCAGCCTGGACGCTGCGCTCCGCGCTTGCCTTCTGGTGGCTGGCCGCCGCCTGAGCGCCGAGGCTGCTGTCACTCGCCCGCCAGCACCGTTTCGATCTGGAACACGCGCCTCCGCCCGTTGGTGCCCACTCTGCCGAGATATTTCCGGGTGCCGTTGACCAACAAATCGAGCGGCTGCCGCACAGGATAATCAAGATCCAGGATGTCGCCCTCCTTCAGCTCCAGCATCTGCTCCACGGTCAGCGACGGCCCGGTCATTCTTGCGTCGAAACGCAATCTCGCTGGCTGCAGCAGCCTCCACATTCGCTCCTGCTCTTCTTCGGTCGACTCCGACTTGCGCACCGACCACTGCTGGTCGAACTTCTGGCGCAGCATCTTCACAATGATCGACGGGATGCCCAGGTTCATCATCCCCGAGACCTCGCCGATCCGGATCTCGATGCCGATGGCCACCACGGCTTCATTTGGCGCCAGGATCTGCAAAAGCTGCGGCTCCGTCTCGAACGCCTCGATGCTGAAGTTGATGTTGGAGATCGGCGACCACGCCTCCCGCAAGTCATGCAGGATGATGCGGAACACGCCAGTAAGAATGGAACGCTCGATCTCGGTGATCTCGCGGTTTTCTTTCAGCGGCGTTTTGCCCGTCCCGCCCAGCAGCATCTCCAGGATCGGAAACACCATCTGCGGGTTCATTTCGAGGATCGAGTTGCCGTCGAACGGCTTCATCCCCAGGCTGACGATGCAGGTCGGAGCCGGCAGGCACTGGGAGAACTCCAGAAACGACAACTGCTCCACGCTGATCAGGTTCACCATCACGTAGGCGCGAAGGTAGGCCGAAAGGCTTGAAGCCAGCGAGCGCGCGAAGTTGTCGTGCAGCAGGTGGATGGCCCGCAGTTGGTCCTTCGCGATCCGGTCCGGACGGCGGAAATCGTAGACCTGCGCCCGCCGCGACGGGTCGTCCTTGCCCTTGGCGCCCTTTACGTTTCGGAATACATTATCGATCTCCTCCTGGCTGAGGAGACGGTCGGCTGCCATACAGCCCCACTATCGTCAACTTGCTCCTCTCCCGTCAGTCGCAAAAAGACTTAGCCTCCCCGCTTTAGGGACTATCCCGGCTGGGCGAGGGTTCTCCGGCGGGCGCTTGATAAACTGTAGGAGTGAGGCGGTTTTTCGTCCAGAATTTCGGCTGCCGCGCCTCGCAGGCCGACGGAGCGGCCGTCGAAGGGCTGCTCCGCGCGCGAGGTCTGGAAGCAGCCGCCGAGGGCGCCGCGGCGGAAGTCGTGGTGGTCAACACTTGCACTGTTACCGCGGCGGCGGACGAAGATGCCCGCAAGGCCATCCACCGTCTGCACCGCGCGAACCCCTCCGCGCACATCATCGTCACCGGCTGTTATGCGCAACGCTCGCCCGAGGAGCTGGCCCGCGTCCCCGGCGTCGCCCTTGTTGTAGGAAACACGCACAAGGACCAGATTGCGCGGCTGCTGGACCGGATCGAAGGCCGGGAAGAGTACCACGGCGAAGTCGTCGCCGGCGACATCCGGGATCAGGCGGCGTTCCTTTCCGCGCCTGTGGAGGACGCCTCCGGCGACCGCTCGCGGCCGAACCTCAAGATCCAGGACGGCTGCAACAATCCCTGCTCGTTTTGTATCATCCCCGCAGTGCGCGGCCCCAGCCGCAGCATGCCCGAGGAGGAAGTGCTCAGGCAGGTGCGGCAACTCTCGGATCGCTACGCCGAGATCGTGCTCACAGGCATCAACCTCGGCCGGTGGGGCAGGGAACGCGGCTTCGCGCCCGGGCGGCGGCTGCACCACCTGTTGCGGCGAATCCTGGATGAGACGCCTGTGCGCCGCATCCGCATCAGCTCCGTCGAGCCGATGGACTGGTCGGACGAGCTGATCGAATTGATGGCGTCGTCGGAGCGGATCGCGCCGCACGTGCACATGCCGCTGCAATCGGGCTCGGGCCCGGTGCTGAGACGGATGAAGCGCCGCTACCGCGTGCGGCACTATGAGGACAGGCTGTTGAGCGCCGCGCGCCTGATGCCGGAAGCCGCCTTCGGCGCCGACGTAATGACCGGCTTCCCCGGCGAAACCGAGGCCGAGTTCGAAGAGACGCTTCGCTTCGTCTCCCGGATGCCGTTTACCTACCTGCACGTCTTCACTTACTCTGAGCGCCCGGGCACGCCTGCAGCCTCCATGGAGGGGCGCGTCCCGTGGGAGGTCCGCAAGGAGCGGACGCGGCGGCTCCGGCAGCTGGCTGCGGAGAAGAACCTCGCCTTCCGCCGCCGCTTCCCTGGCCGCACGCTGAGCGCGGTGACGCTGGGCAATGGCCGCGCGCTCACGGGCAATTACCTTGCCGTGGAGTTGGCCCGGCCCCGCCCGGCGGGCGAGATCATCGACGTACTCGTCGGTGGCCTTGCAGGAGACGGCCTGGCTGAAGCCGGTCTCCTGCCAGTGATCTCTGCTTGACTGGAGTGTGAGTTCCCCCGCGCACTGCAATGCAAGCAGTGCGGGAATCCGCCGAGGAACTGAGAGGATGGCGGAGAGTGTCCTGCACCTGCTCCGCACGGAATGGACTGCGGCTGTGGCCATGGCCGTCTCGCTCGCCTGGCCCGTGCGGGAGTACTTCTTCCGCGTGACAGACGGACGTTGTCCAGCTCCCTGCGGGTGCGCAGTAGTCAGGCTCCTGATGGTTCTATGGGCCTGAAGCGAACCCAATGTGGCATCGCAAGCAGCGTGGCGTCTGCTTTCCCGCCGTGCCCGGCACAGGGCCGCCGTTGTATTCTCTGCTGCTCAAGCAGCCGGCCTGCCCGCAGGATCGTGGGCACGGTGGTGGTTCGTGGGGCTGACGGTGGCGGCAGCCTGCTGGATGCTGAGCCGCCCGCTGGCGCCGCGGTCGCCTTCTGCGGCGCTCCTGCTTCTGAATCCGGGCGCCTGGCTGGCAATTCTGTGGGGACAGTGCGTCTGGATTCGCGCCGCCTTCCGCGGAAGTGCGACCCTGCTGCTGGAGCGCGGCCGCGATTTTCGCGCCGTGCCTCTGTTGTCGCGCTGCCCCATAAAGCCCCGCCTCCTGGCTCTTCTCCCGTTGGCGCCTGGGACTCACAGGAAATGGCATGTTTTGGCCGGCGGAGCCGCCGGCCGAGCCGGCCTGCATGTGCACACTGTCATGGGTGAAGGCATGCGCCGGCCGCAAGCCAATCTCCGGGTGCTCGCCAATTCGTTGCTGCACAGGGACAGCGGCGGCATGCCGAATCTGCCGGGGCTGTGCCAGCCTTCCGGAGGCGTCCCGTAGCTGATGGTGGTCTTGTCCGATGAGGTTGTGAAGATGGCGCCGTGGATCAGCAGCCGCCCTGTGGCGTGACGCGGGCGCCAGATGCCGAATTGCCGGGAGCTTCCTTGTCAGCTATCATGCCAATACTCAAGATGCCGCCACGCTCCTGCTCGCCTTCGCTCTCTTGCCTTCGGCGGCTGTCCTGGGCGCCCGGGCCGCCGGAGGGTACTGGCCCGGCAGCCCGTTGCCCGCATGGCTCGCTCTTCTCGGGACGCCGTCTCCCGCGTCGCTTCCTGCGTGGGCGGCCTTGGCTCTGGCCTGCCCGGCATGGCGGGAGCGCCGGCCCGGCTCTCCTGCAAGAGCGGCCGCCGAGATTGCGGTCGGATAGGCTCCTGATGAACGGTGGGCTGCGAGGAACGATTATGTCTTTCATCCCGGGTCGAGCTTCGCTGGCCAGCGGCAGGGATTCCTCGGCCCGAATACCTGAGTACATGGCTGGCCGACAGGGGGAAGCATGACGAGTTCATCCAAGAGACTCCTGGCGATCCTGTCCGCGTTCACCATCGCCGCACTTTATGGTCACGGTATCTCCACCGCCATGAGGCATAGTTTGATGTCAGGAGCCAATGACTTTGCTGCACTTTACAACGGCGCCCAGCAAGCCGCCAGTGGCAGGCTTTACGACTTCGCACCGCAGTACGAGGCACAACAGATGCAATTCGGCTATTTCATGCCTGCAGTCGTCTTTACTCGCCTCCCGTTTTATGCGGTCCTGCTGAAGCCTTTGACATGGCTGGATTATGTTTCCGCCTGGAGGCTCTTTCTTCTACTGAATATCCTGTGCACCGTCTGGTTCTTCGGAAAGTGGTTGTGGAATGACGCTCTGGCCCTTTTGCTGGGCGCCAGCTTCCTCCCCATTTACGCCGCGTTGGCCAACGGGCAAGACGTCTGGCTCGCCGCTTCGCTGTTCGCCCTCGCCATGCTGCTCGAACGGCGCGGCCGCGACTTCTCCGCAGGCGCCGTTCTTTCACTGTGCGCAATCAAGCCGCATCTTTTCGTCCTGGTTCCGCTCGTGGTCGCTGTGCAAAGAAGGTGGCGATTCTTTGCCGGGGCGGCAGCGGGAGGGACACTGTTAATGTTTGTTAGCTTCCTGGCGGAAGGCACGGGTTGGGTGGTCGAATATATTCACACGCTGGGCGACCCCAGAATCCACCCGAATCTCGGAGTGATGCCTACGTTACGGAATCTTGTAGCCATGGCTGGTGGCCCTCCCTGGCTCTATTGGGCCCTATGCGTGCTAACGGCCATCGCCGTGGCCGTCGTTGCCTTTCGCTCCGCCCGGCTTGAAACAGGCTTGGCTGCCGCCCTTGCAGGCGGACTCGCGGCGAACTACCACACCTACTTGCCTGACACGGTGCTGTTGTTGCCCGCGTTTGCCCTGTTGCGCGCAGTGCGGCTCTCTGGATGGCCGTTATGGCCTTGGGTGTTGCTTCTGTCGCCCATGGGTTGGCTGCTCTACTTGGCAGGTCCTCCCTGGCGCGCTCTGTTCATTCTGGCAGTTCTTTGCGCCTTGGCTGGGCTCATGTTTATCCCGACCGGAGCCACTGGATCCGAAAAAGCCCCGGGCGGTGGCACCGTGTGAAGGCGCGGCCGGTTCCGGCCCCGGCAGCTACCGGGGGCTCAAATCTCCCGGCGGTTCTCCAACGACTTCGACATGGTCACCTCGTCGGCGTACTCAAGATCGCTGCCGACGGGGATGCCCATGGCGATCCGCGTCACGCGCACGAGGAGCGGCTTGAGCAGGCGCGCCAGATACACGGCGGTGGCTTCGCCCTCCACGGTGGGGTTCGTGGCCAGGATCACCTCCTCCACCTCGCCCTTTTCCAGGCGCTGGAGCAGCTCGCGGATCCGCAACTGCTCGGGCCCGACGCCGCGCAGCGGGCTGATGGAGCCGTGCAGGACATGGTACAGCCCGTCGTAGATGCGCGTCGTCTCCACCGGCAGAATATTGTGCGGCTCCTCCACAACGCAAATCTTCTTCCGGTCGCGGTGGGGATCCCGGCAGAATGGGCACAATTCGGCGTCGCTGATGTTATTGCACTCGGCGCACAGCCCGAGCTTCTCCTTGACGTCGACGAGCGCCGCCGCCAGCCGCTCGACGTCCTCGCGCGGGGCGCGCAGGATGTGAAAGGCGATCCGCTGCGCCGACTTCTGCCCGATCCCCGGAAGCCGCTTCACTTCCTGGATCAGCCGCGCCAGCGGTTCGGCAAAATCAGGCATTCCGCGGCCGCGCCTCCTAGAACAGGCCCGGGGGCAGCCCCATGCCGCCCAGCAGCGCGGAGGTCTTCTTCCGGGTCTCCTCGTCCACCTTGCGCGCCGCTTCGTTGAAGGCCGCCATCACCATGTCGGCCAGCATCTCCGCGTCGCCCGCCGCTTCCGGGTCGATCGAGACGCCCAGGCACTGTTTGTTGCCGTCCATCTTCACCGTCACCATGCCGCCGCCGGCGCTGGCCTCGACGCGAATGGCGGCGATCTCTTCCTGCAAGCGCTGCTGCATTTGCTGCGCCTGCTTCATCATCTGTTGCATGCTGCCGCCGGGCAATTTCATTCAGTCCTCCCTGAGATTGCGCACCTCGCGCACCTGACTGTCCGGGAATACTTCCCGGAAACGCTGCACCGCCGGATGCTCCATCGCGCGCCGGGCAGCCGCATCCGCCGGCGCGGCAGCCGCGGGCGCCGCCGCCGTGGCGTCTTCAGGATTGCCGTTTCCAGCCGTGAGCACGATCTTGACCTTGCGGCCCAGCACCTGCTCGAGGGCCCGCCCGACATCTTGGCTCCTCAGCGCCAGCATCGCCGAACGCGGCGCGAGGATTTCCACCGTGCCGGCCGATTCGCGAATCTCGCTCTCCTCCACCGCGTGCGCGCTGAAGCCCGCCCCCATCGCCTCCAGAGCGGACGCCAGGCGCGACTTCAGGCTCCCTCCCGCCGCCGGGCTTGCCTCCGCGGCAGGCGCAGCCGCCCGCGCCGCCGCGGCGGGCGCCTCGACGACACGGGTGGTAGCGCGGGGGGCAAGCGCATTTTCCGTTCTGCCCGCGCCGCCCGCGGGCGCCGCGGGAGCGGAGCTGCCGCCGGGCAACGCGGCCAGAACCTCTTCGATGGGCTTCAGTCTTCCCGCGTGCAACAGCCGCAACAGCCCCAGTTCCAGGTGCAGCCGAGGCTGGAGAGAATATTGGAGCTGCGAGTAAATATCGAGCGAAATCTGGAGCCAGCGCGTCAGGTCCTCCTCGCGGAAGCGCGCCGCTGTCTCCGCCAACCGGGCCTGCTCCGCCGCTGAAGCTGCAATCAGCCGCGTCTCCTTGCCGGCGATCTTCGCCACCAGCAGGTTCCGGAAATAACGGCACAATTCCCGGCAAAAATACTGCAAATTCTTTCCGGCATTTTCGAGCTCCGCCGCGATTTCCAGCATCGCCGCCGCAGAACCGCTTTCCAGCGCCGCCGCCGTCCGCTCCAGCATCTCGAGCGAATACATTCCCAGCAGCTGCCGTACGGCCGGCCCGTCCAGAGTCCTGCCGCAGCAGGCGATCGCCTGGTCGAGCGCGGAGAGCGAGTCGCGCACGCTGCCCTCGCCCGCCTGCGCCAGCACGGCCAGAGCCTCGTCGTCAGCCTCGATGCCTTCGGCGCGGCAGATCTCTCCCATCCGCTCCGTCAGCAGCCGGAAGTCCACGCTGCGGAAGCTGAACTGCTGGCAGCGCGATGCGATGGTGGCCGGGATCTTGTGCGCCTCGGTCGTGCAGAGCACGAAGACCGCCCATACGGGCGGCTCTTCCAGCGTCTTCAGCAGCGCGTTGAACGCCTCGTTGGTAATCTGGTGCGCCTCGTCGATGATGAAGATCTTGTAGCGGTCCCGCGAGGGGCGGTAGCGCACGTTCTCGCGCAGCTCGCGCATTTCGTTGATGCCGCGGTTGGAGGCGGCGTCGATCTCGATCACGTCCGGCGCGTTGCCCTGCGCGATCTCCACGCAGGAGCTGCACCGGCCGCAAGGCGCAGGGGTCGGACCCTCGACGCAATTCAGGCACCGCGCCAGGATGCGCGCCACCGTCGTCTTGCCCGTGCCGCGCTGCCCGGCGAAGATGTAGCCGTGCGCAATGCGCCGCTGCGCGATCGCGTTTTCGATCGTCGCCCGCACGTGCTCCTGCCCGAGCAGTTCGGCGAAGCTGCGGGGACGGTACTTGCGGGCGAGAACCTGGTACATGGAACGGGAGAAGGCTGCCAGGCCCCGGGGGATCCGCGGCACACGGGGTGGGGTCCTACCGTTGCTTCCTTCCGGACCTGGCGGGGTTCGGACCGCCCCGTTGCACGGAGCCCGGAGCCTGACAAACATCCATGCTAGCACGGCCGCCGCGGCGGTCCCCGCCGCCCGATGCAACAGGATGGCTCGAAATTGTTCCGGTCATCGCCGGACGCTTCCCCTTCCTTGCAACGCCCTGCTCCGCCCGGAGAGAGGATCGGGCAAGAATCCGGTCGCCGGGCCGGCCGGTTCGCGGGGCGCGGGCGCCGCTTCCCGCTCGATGACGGGGCGGAGGCCGCCGCATGAGCTGCATGCGGACCGTTCCCGCCGGAACCGGATGCTGCGGAAGAAACCCGCTCCGCGGATGCCGCTCAGGCGCGTGGGTCGTCAGAGAGAAGGGAGACATCACTCATGCCAATCGTAAGAGCCTATGCCGCCAGAAGTGCTGACTCGCCGCTGGCTGCCGCCGCCATCCCGCGGCGCGAGCCGCAAGGGCGGGACGTCGAGATCGAGATTCTCTACTGCGGCGTCTGCCACAGTGACCTGCACACGGTGCGGAATGAGTGGAGCAGCCTGCTGCCCACGGTCTACCCGTGTGTGCCGGGTCACGAAATCATCGGCCGGGTCACGCGCACCGGGCCGCAAGCATCGAAGTTCCGCCCCGGCGACCTCGCCGGCGTCGGCTGCATGGTGGACTCCTGCCGCGCATGCCCCGACTGCCGCCGCGGGCTCGAGCAGTTCTGCCCGGCGATGGTCGGTACCTACAACTTCCCCGACCGCCACCTCGGCGGCGTGACCTACGGCGGCTATTCGGAACGGATCGTCGTGGACGAGGATTTCGTCCTGCGCATTCCCCAAAATCTGGATCCTGCCGCCGCCGCGCCGCTGCTCTGCGCGGGCATCACAACCTGGTCGCCGCTGCGGCACTGGAACGTCGGGGAAGGGAAGAAGGCCGGCGTCGTCGGTCTGGGCGGGCTCGGACACATGGCGGTGAAGTTCGCCCGCGCTCTCGGCGCTCACGTGGTGGTCTTCACCACATCGCCCCGCAAGAAGGAGGACGCCCTCCGGCTGGGCGCGCACGAAGTGGTGATCTCCTCCGACGCCAACCAGATGTCAAAGCACGCTGGCAGCTTCGACTTCATCCTCGACGCCGTCTCCGCCGACCATGACATCAGCGCCTTCCTGCAGCTGCTCGCCGTCGACGGCCATCTGACTCTGGTCGGCGTGCCTCCCAACCCCTTGTCCGTGTCTGCCTTCGGGCTGGTCATCGGCCGGCGGAGCCTCTCCGGCTCGATGATCGGCGGCATCCGCGAGACCCAGGGAATGCTCGACTTCTGCGGGCAACATAACATCGCTTCCGATGTGGAAGTGATCCCCATCCAGAAGATCAATGAAGCCTACGAGCGCCTGCTCCGCTCCGACGTGCGCTTCCGCTTCTCGATCGACATGGCTTCGCTGCGGCAAGAATAGAGGTTCGGACTCCAGCTCCCGGGCGCCTGCCGGACGGCCCGCTGCTACAATCTTGCTGAGGAGCCGTTCTCATGAAGGGCGCACCCGTCCAGCGCCGCCGCACGCGGCAGCGCGCCGCGATCCGAGCAGCATTCGAAACGGCGTGCCGCCCGCTCAGCATCGCCGAGGCGCTGGAGCTGGCCCAGAAGGAGGTCGCTGGGCTCGGCATCGCCACTGTGTACCGCACCGTCGGAACGCTGCTGGAAGAGGGTTTTCTGTCTGCGGTGGAGATTCCCGGCGAATCCCCGCGGTATGAAGTTGCCGGGCGCGGTCACCACCATCATTTCCATTGCCGCCGCTGCCAGCGCGTGTTTGAAGTGGAAGGATGCGTTCCTGAAGTCGAGAGGCTGGCACCCGCGGGCTTCCGCATCGAAGGCCACGAGATCCTTCTCGGAGGCCTTTGCGCCGAATGCGCCCGGCACTCGGCCAGGCGGTGACGCTTGCTGGCCCGGCGCGCGGTCTTTCATCCACCGCGTCTTATCTTGAAAACATGGCAGCCTGCAGAGTTGTTTGCCTCAGCGCGGAATCTGCCGAAATCCTTGCCGCCCTCGGCGAGGCCGGGCGCATCTGCGGAATCACCGGATTCGCGCCCCGCATCCCGGACTTGGCAGGGAAGCCCCGCGTTTCCGGATTCTCCTCCGCCAAGCTGGAGCGGATTCTCGCCCTTGAACCTGACCTCGTCCTCGCCTATTCGGATGTGCAGGCCGACATCGCCGCAACGCTCGCGCGCGCCGGGTGCAATGTGCTGGTGACCACGCAGCACACGGTGGCGCAAATCCTGGACACGATCCTGCTGCTGGGGCGGATCGTGCAGGCGGAAGAAAAGGCAGCGAAGCTTGTCGAGGGACTGCGCGCTGGCCTCGACAGAATCCGCGCTTTGGGCGAAAGCCTGCCCGCGAGGCCGCGTGTGTGGTTCGAGGAATGGATGGATCCGCTCATCAGCGGCGCCGGCTGGGTGCAAGATCTCATCGAAATTGCAGGCGGGCAGATCCTTTTCCCCGGGATCCGGTTCGCCTGGCGCGCCGCTGACAGAGTGGTGGACGCCGCCGAAGTGGCCCGTCGCAACCCCGAGCTGATTCTTGCCAGTTGGTGCGGGCGGCGTGCCAGCCTGAATGCCATCCGCACGCGTCCGGGCTGGGAGGGCACGGCAGCCGTCCGCTCGGGACAGATCCATGAAGTCCGCTCCCACCTGATTCTCGCGCCCGGAACCACCGCTTTGCGAGAAGGGCTGGAAACGATTCATGCCTTGGTGGGCTCAGCTGCGCGCCGCGCCGACCCGGAGGTCGGATAAAATTCGAAACACGCGCCGTGTTGCGCAGAGTGGAGATTGCCGATGACGACCTGCAACCGCCGGTCTGCACTGGCCGTTCTGGCAGCGGCCCCTGCCGTGTGGACATCCGACAAGGCAGGCTCCCGCCCGCCGGTGACCGGCGATGGCGAATGGCAATTCCTGGTTCATCATGACTGGGGCGAGCTGCCCGCGCGTATCTCCTACGGCAACACGCACGGCGTGTGCGTAGACACGCAGGGCTTCGTCTATGTCCACCACACCGTGAACGCCGCCTCGCAAAGCGACGACACCGTGGTGGTCTTCGACGCGCGCGGGCGCTTTGTGCGCAGCTGGGGCGGCGAATTCAAGGGCGGCGCGCACGGGCTCGCCATCCACCGCGAGGGCAGCGAGGAGTTTCTCTATTTTTGCGACACGCGCCGCGCCGTGGTGGCGAAATACTCCCTGCGCGGGGAGCGCGTCTGGGAGATCGGTTACCCGGAAGAGCCGCCTGCCTACCAGCCTTCGGCGGACGGGAAGCGGCCGCGCTACAGCCCGACGAATCTTGCCATCGCCTCGGGCGGCGACCTCTACGTCGCCGACGGCTACGGATCTTCCTTCATCAGTGTCTACGACTCGCGCGCCCGCTGGAAGTTCACCTTCGGCGGCAAAGGCAAGGAGCCCGGCAAGCTCGACTGCCCGCATGGGATCGCCATCGACCGCCGCACCGGCGAAGAGCGCGTGCTGGTGGCGGACCGCACCAACCGCCGGCTACAATACTTCTCTCTGGACGGACGCCACCTCGGCTTCGCCGCCGAGGGATCGGTGAAGCTGCCGTGCCACTTCGATCACCGCGGATCTGCGCTGCTCGTGCCGGATCTGGAAGCGCGCGTCACGCTTCTGGACGGCGCCGACCGCCTGATCACGCATCTCGGCGAGGACGCTTCGGGCGTCTGGGGCGAGCTGCGCAAGCAGCCCCGCGAGCGGTTCCCCGCCGGGCGCTTCATCTGCCCCCATTCGGCCTGCTTCGATGCCGAGGGCAATATCTTCGTGGTGGAATGGGTGGAGGCGGGGCGCGTCACAAAACTGCAGCGGATTGTTTGAAACAGATGCGGGATGAAATTGTAATCCGCGAGGCGGGGCCCGAAGACGCCGAGTTCCTGGTCCGCGGCAACGCCTCCATGGCGCTCGAAACCGAGCACCTCTCCCTCGATCTCGACCGCCTCCGGGCCGGCGTCCACGCCCTCTTCGAGGACCCCGCGCGCGGTCGCTACTACATCGCCGAACGCGGCGGCCGGCGCGCCGGGCAGCTCATGATCACCTATGAATGGTCGGACTGGCGCAACGGCTTGTTCTGGTGGATCCAGAGTGTGAGAGTGGCGCCAGAGCACCGCGGGCAGGGCGTCTTCCGTGCTCTCTATGATCACGTCCGCTCGCTCGCAAAGTCGGACCCTGGCGTCTGCGGGTTGCGGCTCTATGTTGAGAGGTCGAACGAGCGTGCCCAACAGACCTACCTTCGCTGCGGCATGAGACGCACCGAATACGACCTCTTCGAGGAGGACTTCGTGCTGCGGCGCGAATCCTGACGCGCGCTCAGTCCGGCTTCAGCACCGCAAGGAAGTTCAGGTTGCGGTACAGCTGCTTGTAATCGAGCCCGCAGCCGATCACGAAACGGTCCGGGATCTCGAAGCACTTGAAGTCGATCTTCAGCGGCACGATGCGCCGCGCCGGGCGGTCCAGCATCGTGCACAGCGCGATCGAGTTCGGCCCCCGGCCGGCGAGCGTCTGCAGGAGATAGCGGGCGGTGAATCCCGTATCGACGATGTCCTCCACCAGCAGCACGTCCTCGCCCTCGATCGACTCGTCCAGGTCCTTCGAGATCCGCACCACGCCGGGCGCGCGCGTGTGGTTCGAAAAGGGCGAAATCGAGAGGAAATCCACTTTCACCGGAATCGTCAATTCCCGCGCCAGCGCCGTCAGGAAAAACACAGACCCCTTGAGCACACCGATCATTTTCAGGTTGCCGTCGCGGTAACGGTCCGAAATTTCGGCGGCCACCTCGCGGATCCGGCGCTGCACCTCTTCCTCGGTGAACAGCACGCGGTCGATGACGGGCAGCGCGGGGACCTTCATGGCTCGGCGTTCACGGCTGCGGCTGCGCCTGCGGCGCCAGCCCGTACTTCATCACAAGATCCATGATGTCCTTCTGGTAGAACACCTGGATGTTCACATGCGGGTAGATCTCCCGCAGGAGGCGGATTTTCCGGTTCTTCCGCGTCACCAGGGACTGCTTCATTGTTGTCAGCTCGACGTACAGGTTTGATTCCGGCAAATAGAAATCCGGAGTGAAGGACTCGATCACGTTGCCGTTTTCGTCCCAAGCGATGGGAAAAGACCGTGGCTCGTATTCCCACGGGATGCGGTAGAAGTCGAGAAGGTTGG
This sequence comes from Acidobacteriota bacterium, assembly GCA_037446555.1. Taxonomy (GTDB): domain Bacteria; phylum Acidobacteriota; class Terriglobia; order Bryobacterales; family Bryobacteraceae; genus JANWVO01. The sequence continues at coordinate 17,731 of JBBIIK010000038.1, read as the reverse complement.
CGAAGATCTCTTCGGATGGATGCCCGAACTGCACCTTCCGCAGCGCCGCACGCCCGCGCGGCTGGATGCCGTGTCTGGCGAGCCGCAAGCGGATCTGGAACTGTAGCTGCGCCTCGGCCGCCGGCGAGAGGCAGCCGTGATCGAGCAGCCCCTGTTGCTGGACTGCCTGTGCGATCAGCTCCGCCATATGGGAGCTGTCGATGGTTGCGGCGTTCAGCACAAGGTCGAACGACTCCGGCGCCGCCGTGGCGCGTCCGAAGCGCGCCTTGCGCAGGGCTGCGTTCTCCTTGTCGCGCGCCGCCAGCGCGCGCCGCGCCTCCGCCCGGTTCAGCCCGTCGTCCAGCATCACGTTTCCGGTACGGCGGCTTGCCGGCGCCACCACGCGCACACGCAGCAGGGCGGGAAAGCCGCGGAACAGCTCCTCGGCGCCGTCCACGCCCACCACCAGATGCTCAGTCGTTGCCAGCCGTAACAGGATCGAAGCCGCCATGTCGGGCCATGTGCGCGCCGCGCGCTCGATCACCGGCCCGAACTCTTCCGCCAGCAGCGAGTCCAGGCGTTCGGCCCCCAAGTGTGTGAAGCCAAGCCGTTGCGCGGCGAGGCGCGCAACCTCGCCCGTACGGCAACCGGGCTGCCCGGAAACGGTGACAACCGCCATCGAAAGGCCCGCGTGGCGGACCCAAGCCCATGATAGCGTAAGGGGAAGCTTCCATGAAGATCACGCGGCGTTCCTTTGTGCAAACAATTTCTTCGATTCCTGTTGTTTCGATTCCCGCCTGGTCCGCCGGCCGCGAGATTTCCGCCGATGTGGCCGTCATCGGAGGCGGCACCGGCGGCTGCGCCGCCGCGCTGGCCGCCTGCCGCGCGGGCATGCGCGCGGTCATGACCGAGGAGACGGCATGGATCGGCGGGCAGCTCACCTCGCAGGCGGTGCCGCCGGACGAACATCCCTGGATCGAAATGTTCGGCTGCACCGCCTCTTACCGCGCCTTCCGCAACGGCGTCCGCCAGTATTACCGGGAGCACTATCCACTGTTGCCGCAGCACCGCGCCAACCCCCGCCTCAACCCGGGCGGAGGCTCCGTGTCCGTGCTCACCCACGAACCGCGCGTCGCCCTCGCCAAGCTGCACTCCTTGCTCCAGCCGTATCTCTCGTCCGGGCGGCTCGCGCTGTTCACCCGCGCCGTGCCGCTGCTCGCCGACGTCGACGGCGCAACCCTCAAAGCCGTCGCCTTCCGCGACGACTCCGGCGCCGAGCGCATCCTTCGCGCCCGCTACTTCCTCGATGCCACCGAGACAGGCGAGCTGCTGCCCATGACCGGCGCAGAGTTCGTCACTGGCGCCGAATCGCGCGCGCAAACCGGCGAACTCCACGCGCCGGAGCAGCCCCAGCCTGCCAACCACCAGGCATTCACGGTGTGCTTTGCGCTCGGCTACGATCCCGAGGCAGACCACACCATCGACAAGCCCGAACAATATGCCTTCTGGCGCGATTACATCCCGGAGATGCGCCCGCCCTGGCCGGGGAAGCTCCTCAGCTGGTCCATGTCGGACCCCATCACGCTGAAGCCCCGCCGCGTGTACTTCGACCCCACTCTCCAGGCCAAAGTGCCGGGCCTCAACCTGTGGATCTACCGCCGCATCGTGCAGAAGGCGATCAGCGAGCCGGGCTTCTGCTCCTCAGACGTCACGCTCGTCAACTGGCCGCAGAACGATTACTGGCTCGGCAACCTCTACGGCGTCTCCGCGGAAGAGGCAGCGCGGCACCTGAAGCGCGCCCGCCAGCTCAGCCTTTCCCTCGTCTACTGGCTCCAGACTGAAGCGCCGCGCCCCGATGGCGGCGCCGGCTGGAAGGGGCTTTATCTCAGGCCCGACATCACCGGCACTGCCGACGGACTCGCGATGTACCCTTACATCCGCGAGTCCCGGCGCATCCAGGCGGAATTCACAGTTCTCGAGCATCACGTGGGCACGGATGCCCGCAGGAAGCTCACTGGAAAGCCGCAGGACGAAGTGGCTGCGGAAACGTTCCCGGACTCGGTCGGCGTGGGCAGCTACCGGATCGACCTTCACCCTTCGAGCGGCGGCGACAACTACATCGACGTCAGCAGCCTTCCCTTCCAGATCCCGCTGGGCTCGCTCATTCCGAAGCGCATGGAGAACCTGCTGCCCGCCAGCAAGAACCTCGGCGTGACGCACATCACTAACGGCTGCTACCGCCTGCACCCGGTGGAATGGAACATCGGCGAGAGCGCCGGCGCCCTTGCCGCGCACTGCGTGGCGCGCAATCTCAGCCCTCGCCAGGTGCGGAATACGGAGAAATTGCTCCGGGAATTTCAGGATGCGCTCGTCCGCCAGGGCGTCGAGATCGCCTGGCCCCGCCTGCGGCCGCGCTGAAGCGCAGGCCCGGCCTCGCATCCTCGCCGCGCCGCGGCTTCCCTTGCCGGACGCCGGCAGGGGGAAGGGAGGAGGGGCGCGCCTTCGCCGGCCGCTCAGGCCAGCAGCAGGCGGTCGTTCGGATAATAATGATCCACGTTTTTCGGCGTAACCAGCTGGTGGCGCACGAATACGGCCGGCGGGGTAGCCTTGTAATTCAGAATATCCAGGGCCAATTTCATGAGCGCCGAGCCGTATTTTTCTGGAAAATAGGCGACCGAGGCGATGAACCGGGATGACCTCCTCAGCTCGTCGCGGCCCTCCGGCGATGCGTTCTGCCCGGCGACGGCGCAGTCCTGCAGCCGCCCGCACTCCTCGAACGCCCGCAGCGCCCCGAGCGTGCTGGCATCGTTGATCCCGCTCACCAGAATCCGCTGGCGCGGCGATCTTTGCAGGAATTTTTTCACCGTCCGGAAGCTGGGCTCGAAACAGCCGTCGCCGTCCAGGTACACCACAGGGCAGGACTCGAGATGCGGAAGGACTTCGCGGATGCCCACGAGGATTCCCGTGATGCGCGCCCTCGGCACGTCGCCCGCCCGCGGAAGCTCCAGCAGCAGGATGGAGTCCACTTCCCCGTTCCAGTGCTGCTGCGCCCATCGTCCCAACGCCCGCCCCCCGATCAGGCCCGCCTCGTAATTGTTCGCGCCGAAATAGACGGCCCCCGGGTGCGGAATTTCCACGGCGATCATGGGAATGCCCGCCTCGCGGCACTTGGCGGAAATCACCGGAGCGATGTCCTCGTTGGTCTGAAACTCGATCACGAGATCGCAATGCTCCCTGATGAACACGTCGGCGTTCCGCATGGCCACGCGCGGGTTGTAGCGGTTGTCCAGCGTCAGCAGCTCGATGCTCTCCAGCCGCTCCGCCTCGCGCTTCAGCCCCAGGGTCACCTGGCTGGAAAAAGAATAGTCGCTTCCCTGCGCTGCGTAGCCGATCTTGTACTTCCGCACCTTGTGCTGGTGCAGCGTGGTCCGGTATTCATTCGCGCCGACCTTTTCGATGAGTCCCGCCTTCTCCAGCGTGTACAGCAGGCGGAACGCCCTGTTCCTCGAGTGGCCGGTGCGCGCCACCACGTCTTTCAGGCGCAGAACTTCCCGGGGGGAGGCGAATGCACGCAGTACGTCGGCGGCGTGGGCGACCGAGTGGATGAAGTAGCGGTCACGAGTCCTGTTCATGGCCTTGCAGGCGATCGAACCCGAGAATCCATATGGCGTGATTCCGGCCCTTCAGCGGAACCGCCTCGCGGCTTCTGAACATTCTATATCCGGCGGCAAAGACTCGGGCAACAAGCCTGAAGGCAACGGAATGTTGCGCGCCGGAACCGCTTCTTGCAGCTGAAAACATCGGCCGCCGGAGGCCAGGCTTCAGGACTCCAGCTTTTCCCACAACAAGCGTTCCTCCCTGTAGGGATCCCGCACCACCCGGCACTGTGCGGCGATCTCCATCGTGGCCCGCGAATGCAGGTCATAAGGCGGCCAGAGCGGCTGGCCCTTCGCCGCCGGGCGCCCCGTGCGGGCGAATGTGGTCCACATCTCGCTCATGTTTCTTGCAGTTTGGACGGCTTCCGGCCCGGAGATTTCGAGAAAACCGCCCGTCCGCTGGCCGTCCTGCTGCACGCGGAAAAACTTGAAGGGAATCTCCAGCGCGTGGGCGGCGCCGATCTTGTGTTGCGTCCCCGGCACAAGAGCCTCGGATTCGTGCGTGAAGGTGTACATATAAACGGGGGCGGCCCGCTGGGCGCACTTGCGTTCCGCAATCGTAATAGCGCCAAGCCCGATCATGCGGGCCGTCGTGATGGCGATGTAGAGATCTGAGGGCGAGGCGCCGGGGCGCGACTTCCGGTAGGTCTCCAGCACCGGGGCGGCGTGCGCGCCCAGTTCGCGGGCGAGGCGTTCATTCAGCCTCTCCTCGGTGAGGCTGAAGGCTTCCGTGTCCTTGCGCTGCATGAAAAAGAAGGAGGTCTCGTCCCGGTTGTAGCCGACGATCAGCGGCTTGTTCCTGGACACCTCCGGCGCAGTCGGATCGAAAGGATGCCGCGGAAGGATCACACCGTCGACAACCGGCCCGAACCCGCCCGGGCGCGGGTTGCCGCCGATGCCCCTGCGGCCGCCTGACATGGTAAGCGGCCCGGCTGTTTCGTTCGCCAGCTCCTGCTGGACGGCCAGGAGCCGTTCCGGCGGAGCCTCGAGCAGCTTCCGCCATTCGGTCTTCTCCAGCCTCAGCCGGGCCAGAACCATCCGGGTGGTCTCCGCAGCCGCTTCGCGCGGATACATGCGGATGCCGGGGCCGCTCTCGATGGAGGTCTTGTGGAAGTAGGCGGCGGCGGAGGGCATGGCGTAGAGGCAGGACGTTTTCGCTCCGCCGCCGCTTTCACCGAAGATCATGACGTTGCCAGGATCCCCGCCGAACTCCTCGATATTGTGGTGAACCCACCTGAGCGCGTCACGGATGTCGAGCAAGCCCTGGTTGCCCGACGTGGCGTACTCCTCTCCGCCCAGTTCGCCGAGATAGCGATACCCGAACAGCCCGAGCCGGTGGTTGGTGGAAACCACGACGACGTCATAAGCGCGCGCCAGGCCAGTGGCGTCCTGATAGGGCGAGGCGGCCGAACCGGTGGTAAAGCCGCCGCCGTGGCTGTAAAACATCACGGGCCGCTTGCGTCTGTCCGGCGCCGGCGTCCAGATGTTCAGGACCAGACAGTCCTCCTCTTGCGGCGGCTCGTTCCGGCGCTGGCCCGGTTGCCAGGAAGGGGGGCCGAATTCGATGGCGTCCCGGACTCCGGGCCACGGCTGGAGCGGTGGCGCAGCCTTGAAGCGGTTGGGCCCGGAGACGGAACCCGCGTAGGGGACGCCGCGAAACAGGCAGACGCCGCCACGGCGGAAGCCGCGAATGCGGCCCGCGGCGGTCCGGGCTTCCACGAAGTCCACCGGCTCATGCTGAGCCACCGCGAGGTGCGGACAGAGCAACGCCAGTGGCGGCGCGGCCGCCAGAAGAAACTGGCGGCGGCTGTGGGAGGGAAGGATACGGGCGAGCGGGGCGCTCATGGCTTGGCTCCAGACGCAGATTCGAGGATGGCGGACTCGAAGGAGGGAGCCTCCGGCCGCCCGGCCAAAGAGCGATGACGTTGTTGCCGGTTGCCAGGTAACACGGGGCCGCGGGCGCGGCCGGGTGGGCGAGCTTGGACGTGTGGGTCAAGAGCAGCGGCCAGGGATCGCTGGCGCTTCCGGCACGGATAAAAAGGCGGGAGGCCTGCGCCCGCGCCGGGTGCGAGCGTGAAGCTACGCCGTGACGGCGCGGGTTTCACGCGCGGAGAATCTTCTCCATGGGGCGTCCCTTGGCCAATTCGTCGATCAGCTTGTCGAGGCAGCGGATGTCCCGCATCAACGGATCCTCGATCTCCTCCACCCGGACTCCGCAGATGACGCCGCGCACCAGCATGCGGTTCGGATTGAGCGCCAGCGCCTGCTCGAAAAACGTCCGGAAGTCGACGCCGTCATCGATCTGCCGCTGCAGCTGCTCCGGACTGTAGCCGGTGAGCCAGCAGAGGATTTGATCCACTTCCGCCTTGGTGCGGCCCTTGCGCTCGGCCTTGTTCACATAGTGCGGGTAGACGCTCGAGAATTTCATTCTGTAGATCCGGTGCTCCGGCACTTCTCCTGCTCCTTGCTGACAGCGCTAGCCCAGAGCGGGCTCTCTTCTGGCATCCCGGGAAGCGGCCCCGCGCCCCGGGTTGCGTCCTCTTGGCCATTATGCCGCTCCGCGGGCGGCAGGCAGCCCCTGCGCGAAAGACTGTACATTGAAGTTGCGCACAACGCCATGCCGTCCCGCCGTGGATCTCCCTGGCTTCTGGTCCTGCTCGCGCCACTCCTGCTGGCTGCCGTGGTGGCGTCGCTCTGGGTGTACGTGAGCCTGACCGAAAAGCCTCTTTACGATTCGGCCGGCCTTGTACCCGCCGTTCCGCAGGCGGCTCTTGAACCATCCGGCGCCGCCGCGCTGGGGCGCCAGGCAGTGCGGGAAAGCGTCGCAGAGCAAAACCTGCCCGGCGTGTCGGTGGCTGTGGGCGTGAAGGGTGAAATTTCGTGGGCGGAAGGGTTCGGCTATGCCAATCTCTGGCGCGCCGAGCGCGCCACGCCGCAGCACCGCTTCCGTCTCGGCACGGCATCCATGCTGCTGGCTTCCGTTGCGGCGGGCCGGCTGATCGAACAGGGGAGGCTGCGGATCGACGGCGAGATTCAGAAATACGTGCCCTCTTTCCCGCGCACGCAGTGGCCCGTCACCGTGAGCGCGTTGATGGGCCACACGTCGGGTCTCGCCGATGGCGAGCTGCCGCGGCGCGCACATTGCACGAGCGCATCGGAGGCGCTGCGGCACATGGAAGCCACGCGCCAGGTCTTTCAACCGGGCAGCGGATTCCGCCCGTCCCTCGCAGGCTGGATGCTCGCCAGCGCCGCCATGGAGGCGGCTGCGGGCAAGCCGTTCCCGGAGCTGATCCGCGAACTGGTTCTCGATCCCTTGCAGATGCGCGAAACGCTCCTGGATTCCGGGCCGGACCCGGCGCTGGTGGAAGGCGAGGACCCTCCTCCGGCCATCCTGTTCCGCGAACTGATCCGCGACCCCGAGGCGGAGTTGCGCAACGCCGCCAGCCGCGCGGCGCAGTCTTCAGAAAAGCTCACCGCCTATTATGCCCCGCGGTTCCGCAAGAATCCGCGGCATGGGCGGCACATGATGCGCCTGATGGACTGCTCCTGCCTCATGGGCGCAGGCGCATACTGGTCCTCGCCGCCGGATCTCGTGCGGCTCGCCATGGCTGTCATCGGCGGAAAGCTGCTCCGGCCGGAGACCGTGGATCTGCTGACGATGCCGCAGCGCCTGTCCACGGGTGAAGTGATCGACCACGGACTCGGGTGGCAGAACTGGAGTGTGGCGCTCGGGGGAAAGACCGTGCGGGCCATCGGCCTCGACGGCGGCCTCGACGGCGGGCAGGTGGCGACCGTGATTGCGTTTCCCGATTACGGGCTCACCGTGGCGGTTGCCGCGAACATCCTGCACGCGGACACGCATTCGATCGCGGTGAAAGTGGCCGAGGCGTTCGCGCAGCAGGCCGCTGCCCGGCGGCGATGAGCCGGAATCAGCGCTGCGGGTCCGTCAGCGCCCGCGTTCGAGCACGGCGGGCAGCTCCGTCATGGAGTGGATCAGGAAATCCGGCGGCGCTTCCTTCAGCGTCTCCGGGCTGATGCCGTAGGTGACGCCGACGCTGCGCACCCCGGCATTGCGGGCGGTCAGCACATCGGTGGCGGAGTCGCCCACCATCCACGTCGCCCGCGCGGGCGCGCCGGCTTCCGCCATCAGGGTGCGGATGCCTACAGGGTCGGGCTTCTTCTGCTCGAAGCTGTTGCCGCCGTATATCTGGAAGAAATAGTGCGCGATTCCCAGCCCCGCGCACATGTCGCGCGAGAAGCGCTGCGGCTTGTTCGTCAGCACAGCCATGCGGTGGCCGCGCGGCGAAAGCCTCTCCAGCGCCTCGACGACCCCGGGATAGGGGCGCGTGTGGTCGAGCATGTGCTCGCGGTAGTAACTGAGGAAGAAGCTCAGCGCTTCTTCGATCTGCGCTTCGGTGGCATCCGGCCCCATAGCGCGGCGGATCAGCACAGGCGCGCCGTTGCCCACATAGGACGCCACGACGCTGTGCTCGAGCGGCGGCAGCCCCATGTAGGCCCGCGCCGCATTCACGGAGTTGCACAGATCGTCGACGGAATCCACCAGCGTGCCGTCGAGATCGAAGATCACCAGCGCCATCTGCCTGACTCCAGTGTAGCCAGAGCAGGGGAGGCGTCTGGGGCGCCACGTCAGCCGCTCGCGCAGCAGTCGGCACGCGGGACCCTATTCGCCGTTCACTCCCTCGTCAACCGCCGTGTCCTTTTGCGGCCAGATCTGGATGGCGATCATCTCGTCGCGGTAATGGCCGAGCAAGTACTGGAGAAAGTGCGCTGCCAGCGCGGCAGGGCAGCCTTTCCCGCGGGTGGCGATCCGTCCTGCCAGGGTTCGTGTGGAGGCGTGCCACTCCAGATTCAATGCGCCCTGGATGTTCCCCGTGCCGTGAATCTTGGCCCACACGCGATTCCGGCCTTTTTTCTTCTCTGTGCTGACCTTCAGCTCGTACGATTTCAGTCTGGGGTCGTTGACGATCCTGTCGCGCAGCGACTCGCGCTGATTGCTGATGACCTGGATGACCGTTTGCATTTCTGATCCGGAGAAGGCGCCCGCAGGCGCCGCATGAATCTCTATCGGCCCGGAGGCGCTTCCGCTTTAGATTGCGTCTGCCACGCGATGTCATGCTCCATTTCTCGCGCACCGCGCCCGGAAGGCATGCTCGCATTCCCGATCTGGGTCAGCCTCAATCCCGCGCGGGAATTTTGACTCTGCCAAACGCCGCAGGAGAGCAAAGACCCTGGACCGCAAACCGGCAAAGCATCGCGAATTCATGAGTCAGCGGGTTGGCTTGTTTGAAAAGTTGCTTTTATTTCAATCACATAGAGCCTGGCTTCCGGGGCGGGAAGGAAGTCTGTCCTTCCTGTCATCCCGCCCCGCCCATCCTCCCAAGACAATGGCATCGCGAAGTTATTGACGCCCGTTTGGCCCTGCCATAAAATTCCGCCAGAGTCAGGAAGACTCTTGGCGGGCCGCGAAGGGATCGAAATGGGCGCGGGGAGGGCCGGGCCGCCGGAAGCAGCATTCCTTGCGGCGCGCCGGGCCGCTCCGAAGCTCCAGGTTTCTTCGTTCCGGCCCGGGAAAAGGGCTTCGGGAGGTAAGCTGATGAGTCGGCAATTGCTCAGATTCACCCTGGTTCTGTGCCTGGCGGCGTTCGCGCTTTCCGGGCAAGAATTCCGGGCCACCATCAATGGAACAGTCACGGATCCCACCGGGGCTGCCGTCCCCGGTGTGACCGTCGAAATTCGCAATCTGGCCACCAACGCGCTGATTACAACCCAAACCAATGAAGCGGGGCTGTACGTGGCGCCCTTCATCCCGCCCGGCCGTTACACCGTGACTGTGGCCCGCGAAGGCTTCAAGCGCGCCGTCCGCGAGGACGTGGAGGTGCGCGTGGGCGACCGGCTGCGGCTGGACTTCCAGCTCGAGCTGGGCGGCGTCACGGAGAGGATCGTCGTCTCCGCTTCCGCTGAGCTTCTGGAAACCAGCACCGCCGCGCGCGGGCAGGTGATCGACTCGCAAAAAGTCGCCGAAATGCCGCTGCTCGGCCGCAACCCCTTCATGCTGGCCGTGCTCGCCCCTGCAGTGCAGTACGTGCCCAGCCTCGCCAGCCGCTCCAACCGCCCGTTCGACAACGGCGGCATGGATTCCTTCTCGATCAACGGCGGCCGCCAGTTCACCAACGAGTTTCTGCTCGACGGCGTGCCCAACACAGGCACGGAAACCAACCAGCCCGGGAACCTGAGCTTCGTGCCCAGCCCGGACGCCACCGAAGAATTCAAGGTCCAGACCAACGTCTACGACGCGCAGTACGGCCGCACCGGCGGCGGCGTGATCAACGTCAGCCTCCGCAGCGGCACCAACGATTTCCACGGCGCCTTCTACCACTACTTCCGGCACGACAAGCTCAACGCGAACACTTTCGAAGCCAACCGCGCGGGCTCGCCGAAGCAGAGTTTTCGCTGGAACCAGCCCGGCTTCCGCGTCGACGGCCCGATTTACGTCCCAAAGGTCTACGACGGCCGCAACCGCACCTTCTTCATGTACTCGTGGGAGCGCATCAAGAGCAGCATTCCGTTCCCGCAGACAATGACGGTGCCGACTCTCGAACAGCGCGCCGGAGACTTTTCGAAGACCGTGCAGGCCAACGGCCAGCCGATTATCGTCTACGACCCGGCGACGCTTCGCTCAACCGGCTCTGGATGGGTCCGCGATCCGTTCCCCGGCAACCGCGTCCCGGAGGATCGATGGGACGCGGTCTCCCGGAAGATGCTGGACTATATTCCGAAACCCAACACGGCAGGCGACGCACGCGGGTTCTTCAACCTGGTGGTTGCGCCCAACCCGAGGACGGATCGGTATGACCAGCACATCCTGCGCATCGATCAGGTGATCGGTTCCAAGCACCGGCTGTTCGGGCGCTGGATTTACAACGACCGCTATGAGACGAACTCGACCGCGCTGTTCCCGCAAGCCGCTTCCGCCTGGTACAACCACTGGCGTATCAACAAGGGCGGCGGCGTGGACCTGACATCGACTCTCAGCCCGTCGCTGGTGTCCAGCTTCCGGCTCGGCTATATCCGGCACAACTTCGCAGTGGCGCACCATGCCGACAATTTCGATCCGGCCCAGCTCGGTTTCCCCAGTTCGTTGAGCGCGCAGTTGCCGCGGAAGTCCTTCCCGCGCATCACCTATACCGACTACACGACCTTCGGGCCCAACTGGGGCACGGGAAGCGTTTTCAGCTTCTCGGATCAGTGGTCGCTTTCCGAGACGCTGAACAAGGTCATCAGCCGCCACTCGTTGAAGTTCGGTTTTGAAGGGCGGCTCAAATTCGACAACCAGCAGAACCCGGCCTCCTGGTTCGGCGTCTTCGGTTTCACCAAAGGCTTCACGCAGCGCGACCCACTGCGCGCGGAAGCCGCGGCGGGAAACGCCTTCGCGTCGCTTCTGCTCGGCGTTCCGGCCAGCGGGTATGTGCCCATCCGGCCCGCTCTGGCGCTCGGTTCACGGTATTACGGGCTGTTCCTTCAGGACGACTGGCGGATCACAAACAGGCTCACCGTGAACCTCGGCCTGCGGTGGGACTACGAATCGCCGATCTCAGAGCGCTACAACCGGCAGAACCGCGGCTTCGATACTCAGGCCCAGAGCCCGCTGCAGGTTCAGGGCCTGGATCTCAAGGGCCGGCTTCTGTTCACGGACGAAAACAACCGGCTGCCCTTCCAGCGGGACCTGAACAACCTCCAGCCGCGCATCGGCGTGGCCTACCAGTGGACCTCGAAGACGGTGTTCCGCGGCGGCTGGGGCATCAGCTATCTGCCTACGTTCGACACCGGTCAGTTCAACGGCTTCAGCATGGACACGCCGTATGTGGAATCCGTCGATGGCGGACTCACGCCCGCCGGACAATGGAGCAACCCGTATCCGAGCGGGCTGATCCCGCCGCTGGGCCGCTCCGCCACCATGCTCGGGCTCAGCTTCACCTACTCCTGGCCGGAGCGCGTCATCCCCTACGTGCACCAGTATTCGTTCGGCATCCAGCACGAGCTTCCGGGCAGGCTGCTGATCGACGCGTCCTATGTGGGTTCGCGCACGCTCGCCATTCAGACCTCGAAGGGCATCAACGCCGTGCCGGCCGACAAGCTGGCGCTGCGGGACGCGCTGCTGACCAAGGTGCCGAACCCATTCGCCGGGCTGTTGCCCGGCACCGCCTACAACGGCGCCACTGTGCCGCAGCAGCAGTTGCTGCGGCCGTTCCCCCAGTACGACAACATCACCGACGACCGCCGCTCGCTCGGCAAGAGCTGGTACGACTCGTTCCAGTTGAAAGTCGAAAAGCGCCTCTCCCAGGGCTTGCACGTGCTGTTCAGCTACACGGTCTCGAAGACGCTGGAGGCCGTGGGATACCTGAACAACCAGGATCCGTTCGGAGCGCTGGCGAAGGTGCTTACCTCCTTCGACACCCCGCAGCGCGCCACTCTGAGCGGCGGCTATGAGCTGCCGTTCGGCAAGAACTCCCGCGGGCTCACGCGGCAACTGATCGGCGGCTGGCAGTTCAACTGGATCGCGACCTTCCAGACGGGCTTGCCCGTGAACGCGCCCGGCAATGCCGTCAGCACGGGCGTGAGTCCGAAGATCGACAACCCGACCAGCGCCCGGTGGTTCAACACCTGCACGCTCACCCTCGCCGGAGCGCGCCAGAGCTGCGCCAGCGCGGACCAGCCGGTGGCATGGCTGGTCCAGGATCCCTACGCGCTGCGAACGCTCAGCTTCCGTCAACCCAATGTGCGCACCCTGCGGGCGCCGATTGCGGACTTCTCGGTGTTCAAGAATTTCCCCATCACTGAGCGCGTCTACATGCAGTTCCGCGCCGAGTCGTTCAACCTCACCAACACGCCGTGGTTCGGGGCCCCGAACACGACGCTCGGCTCGGCCAACTTTGGCGTCGTCTCGCCGTCGCAGGCGAACGACCCTCGCAACGTGCAGCTCTCGCTGAGGCTGCAGTTCTGATCGAACCCTTCCGGCCACCCATCGGGCGCGGCGCGGCCATGCCGCTTGCGCCGCGCCCTCGGGGGCTCTTGCCCGGGGCGAGCTTTTTCGCGAATCCCTTGGCCAAATTTGACAAGGAGTCTTTATGGAACGACGCACTTTTCTTCATCTCATCCCGGCCGCGTCCGCGGCCCCGGCCATTCCCGGCGGAGCGCAGACGCCCCAGCCAGCCGCAACCCTGGAATCGGCGGCGAAGCAGTTTTCCGATCCGCCTGCCTCCGCTCGCCCGCGCACCTGGTGGCACTGGATGAATGGCAACATCACTGCCGGCGGCATCACGCGCGACCTGGAAGCCATGGCGCGCATCGGCGTCCGTGGCTTCCAGATCTTCCAGGTGGGCACAGGCATCCCGAAAGGCCCCGTCGATTACGGCAGCGCCGAACACGTACGTCTGCTCGAGCACGCCATGAAAGAGGCGGAACGCCTCGGCTTGGAGTGCGATTTCCACAATTGCCCCGGGTGGTCCTCGAGCGGCGGTCCATGGAACGGGCCTGAGCACTCGATGAAGATCGTCACCTGGAGCGAGCAAACCGTGGAAGGCGGCCGCAAGGTCTCTCTCCGCCTGCCGCAGCCGCCGGCGCGCATGAGTTTCTACCGCGACATCGCGGTGATCGCATTCCCCACGCCAGCGGGCGATGAGCCCTTCCGCCCTCGTGTGCGCACCGCGCGCGCCACGTCGCAGCAAGGCGGCGCCGAGACAGAATTGACGGCGGCGCAGCTCGACACACTCTTCGGCGAGGATCCGCGCGCGGGCGTGACCGTCCACGCGGCCGGCTCCAGCCCGGGGCATCTGCTGATCGAGTTCGCCGAACTTGTCGAGGTGCGCTCGGTCTCCTTCCACGCGTTGCCTCTGGCGCCGGGCGCTCCCGGCGGCGGCCCCGGAGGCCCTTCCGGCGCGGTGACTCTCGAAGTCTCCCAAGATGGAGCCCGCTTCGAAAATGTGTGTGAAGTCAGCGTGGCTACGGGGCCAGTGCTGGAAGGATTCCCGCTGGCGCCCGCCACGGCATCCTTCGCTGCCGTCCAGGGGCGCTTCTTCCGCCTCGCCCTGCCGCAGACGCGCCGCATTTCGATGCTGCGCCTCTCGGGCGCGCCGCGGCTCGCCAACTGGCCCGTGAAAACCAACTGCCTGCACCATTCGCGCGGGCGGCCGGATCAGTTGGGAGCGCCCACGCCGGATGTCGCTCCCGCCTCGCTGATCGATGCCTCGCGAATCCTGGATCTCACCGCCTCGATGCGCCCGGACGGCAGCCTCGATTGGGACCCGCCCGCGGGCCGGTGGACCATCCTTCGCCTCGGGTACACCACCACGGCGCGCACCAATCATCCCGGCCCCGACGGCGGCGCCGGCCTCGAGTGCGACAAGCTCAGCGCGGAAGCGATGGACCACCACTTCCAGGGCTTCTTCGGTCCGTTGCTCGCTTCGCTGGGAAGGCTGGGCAAGCGCGGCCTCGCCGGCGCGCTTATCGACAGCTACGAAGTCGGAATGCAGAACTGGACGGACCGATTCGCCGAAGAGTTCCGCAAGCGCGCCGGTTACGATCTGCTCCGCTACCTGCCCGTCTTCACCGGACGCATCGTCGGCAGCGTGGATGAGTCGGAGCGCTTCCTGTGGGACCTGCGCCGCGTGCAGGCCGACATGATGGCCGACAACTACTACGGGCGCTTCACCGAACTCTGCCACAAGCACGGCATCAAGTCCTACACCGAGCCGTACGACGGCGGCCCGTTCGACGAGATGCAGATCGGCTCGCGGATGGACGTCACCATGGGTGAGTTCTGGTACGGGCGCAAGAACACGCTCGACCGGAGCATGAAGCTCGCCTCCAGCATCGCGCACCTGAAAGGCCAGGCCGCAGTGGGCGCCGAGGCGTTCACCGGCGCGCCGCCCTTCTCCCGCTGGCAGGAGCACCCATACGCGCTGAAGGCGCAGGGCGACTTCTATTTCACGCAGGGGCTCACCCTGTGCATCTTCCACCGCTACGCCCATCAGCCGCATCCTTCCGCGGTGCCGGGCATGACGATGGGCCCGTGGGGATTCCACTTCGACCGCACCAACACGTGGTTCGAAAAGGCAAAGCCGTGGATCGATTACCTGAGCCGCTGCCAGTTCCTGCTCCAGCAGGGGCTGCCCGCCGCGGACCTTCTGTATTTCACCGGCGAGGACGCGCCCGTGGACACTCCCTCGCCGGAGGATCTCGATCCCCCGGTTCCCCCGGCGTACGACTTCGACTTCATTCACGCCGAAGCCATCCTGCGCGATCTGCGCGTGCAGGGCGGGCGCATCGTGGCTCGCAGCGGCGCCGAATATCGTCTGCTCGTGCTGCCGCCGCGCCGCACCATGACCCTGCGCGTGCTCCGCAGGCTCCATGAGCTGGTTCGCGCCGGAATGTGGATGCTGGGTCCAAAGCCCGAGCGTTCGCCCAGCCTCGCGGACCGGAACTCGGAAGCGGAATGGCAGCGGCTGGCGGGCGAGCTGTGGGGAAAGATGGACGGCCGCAACGTGCGCGAGAATGCGCTCGGGCAGGGGCGCGTCTTCTGGGGCGTTCCGCCTGCGGAAGTCCTGGTGCGGCTCCAGGCCGGCCCGGATTTCGAATGCAGCTCCCGTTCCGGCGATGCGCCCGTGAACTTCCTCCACCGGCGCACGTCGGATGCCGACATCTATTTCGTTGCTTGCCGCCGCCGCCAGCCGGAGGATGTCGTCACGAGCTTCCGCATCGCCAGCGGGCAACCGGAAATCTGGCAACCCGACACCGGTCGCATCACGCCCGCACCGGCATTCGAAGTGCGCGGCGGGCGCACGTATGTCCCCCTCCAGCTCGATCCCGGCGGATCCGTGTTCGTCGTGTTCCGACGCGGCGCGGCGCGCCCGTCCATCCAATCCGTGCGGCGCGATGGCGCCGCCCGGCCCCTGATCCAGTGCGCTTCATTCCCGAGCCCCGCCCGCGGGCGGCAGGCGCAAGTCTCCGGCAACTTCACCATCAGCGTGTGGATCCGTCCGGACACCTTCGCCGTGCTCGCGCCGCCGCGCGCCGGAGCAGGCGGCATCGGCGGCGCCGTTTCGAGCTATGTCTTCTACCCCCCGGATGGCGAGACTCTGTACGGAAAGGGGCATGCTGCCTGCGGGCTGGTGGCGGGCCGCAACGGCCTGAGCGTCGTCGAGCGGTCTGGCGCGAGGATGGAAGCGTCGCTGGTGGCCGAAACCGGTCTGGCCGGCTGGGCCCATGTGGCATTGGTCTATCGCGATCACACGCCGTTCCTTTATGTCGATGGCCGGCTCGCCGCGCAAGGGAAGCGTTCGGCCTGGCAGGTGCATCCCGGCGTGGGCGAATCCTTGCAGCGCGACGGCGCGGATTACTTCGAAGGCGATCAGTGCCCGCCAGAGGTCCTGCCGCGTGCGCTCAGTGAAGCCGAGGTCGCAGAACTCGCCAAACAGGGGCCGCCGCGCTTCACGCCCCGCAGATCCGTGGAGCTGGTCTGCCATCCATCGCCCGGCCTGCTGGTTTGCCAGCCGGGGCGCTACCGTGTGGAAGGCGCAAGGCAGGCGGAGATCGCCGTCGCTGCCTTGCCGGAACCCGTCACCATCAGCGGCCCGTGGACCGTCAAATTCCCGCCAGACCGCGGCGCGCCGGACTCCATCCGGATGGAGCGGCTCGCCTCGCTGCACCTGCATCCCGACGTCGGAGTCCGCCATTTCTCCGGCACGGCGCACTACGAGGCAACCTTCGAGTGGAAGACCGCGCCCGACCGCAAGCGTCGCGTGCATCTCGGCCTCGGCCGCGTCGGAGTGATCGCCGAAGTCACGTTGAATGGTTCCGATCTCGGCGCGCTCTGGAAGCCGCCCTTCCGCATGGATGTCACCGACGCGCTCCGGCAGGGAACCAACCGGCTCGAGGTTCGAGTCACCAACCTCTGGCTGAACCGGATCATCGGCGACGAGCAGATGCCGGCGGAAGCGACCTATGGCTCGGCCGCGCGTCCGGGCTTCGGCAACGCCATTCAGAAGCTGCCCGAGTGGTTCTTGCAAGGAAAGCCCAAGCCGCCCGGCGGCCGGGTGACCTTCACTACCTGGAAGCACTGGGACGCCAAGGGGCCCTTGTCGGAATCCGGGTTGATCGGGCCCGTGGTTCTGGAAACTGCCGAGTTCTGGCCGTTACCGACGTAAGCAGGACCGACGGCTTTGACTCCGATCCTTGAAGCGCGCCGCTGCTCGCCATTCTCACCCGCCTGGCGGCGCGCTCATTCTCTCGCCTTGCCGTTCAGTGCCCCGCCGGGGCGCCAGCCTGCTGAGACTCGCGTTGCGCCTCGGCGATCAGCCGCCGCAGCGTGGCCTTGAATTCGTCCATCGGCGGAAACTGGATCGCCTCCGACGGGCAGATTTTTGCGCACGCGTCGCAGCCCACCACGCAGTTGTACGGGCGCGCCACCACGGGCACGCCCAGAGCATCGTCCCAGTCGAAGGCGTTGTTCTTGCAGAACTGGATGCACTCCTGATCGTGAATGCACCGGTCGGCGTCGATCACCAGATACCAGGGGATCTTCTCCCGCGGAACCTTCAGGTTGGCCATGGCCGCCTCCCTATTCCTGGCTCTCCACAGGCAACTGCGAGCAGTCACAGGCCCCCATCAGGTCTTCCGGCGTCAGTTCCTTCTGCGACTCCTGCTGCAGCAACTCCTCCACCTTCGCGCGCACCTTCTGCAACACGCCCTCGTTGTCCGTCATGCGGATGTCGATGGGCACGAAACGCTCTGCAGGAAAGCCGGTCTGGCGCATGATCCGCCGGACCAGCTTGTCCTGCGCTTCGGGCGCGCAGGCGGCGCTCAGGATCCAGGTCTCCGCGTCGGTGGACTTCATGATGTCGGCCAGCGCCTGATTGCCGCCCTGCCCGCAAGTCTGCGGGTGCAGCGCCCCCTAGTGCTTTGACCGCGTTACGTTTTTGCTTTTGTAGCCGAATGTCTTTCGGGCGGCTTTGCGATCAAAGGTCCACTTGATGGTGGCCTGGGTGCGGTTGGCTCGACGAGTCCAGGAGCGGACCTCG
>JBBIIK010000037.1:0-37061 GCA_037446555.1 Acidobacteriota bacterium | reverse complement strand
GCGGCGAGGCAGGGGGCGGACTCGGCAGCCGGGCAGGTGAAGCCGAGGCCTCGGCGGAGCGAGTCCAGGCAGTATGGCATCGCGTGCGGCGCCACCAGCACCGGGCAGTCGAGGCCCTCGAGCCGGAGGCGCGCGCCGTCAGGCAGGGATGCCTGCCAGCAGCGCCGGCGCCGGCGCTCAATCCCGTCCCGCGGCGGCCGATATGCCGATACGAGCCCATCTCTGAATTCCCTCAGCCGGCCTTTGTTTGTTTGGCCGCCGCCCGGGCGGCGGCCAGCTCGGCAAGCAGCTCAAGATTCGTCCGGACGGCGGCTGCCGTTTTCGGATCCGCGGACAGGATTCGGTCCAGCAGCTCGTACTCTCGCTTGTGGCTCCTGTGACCGCTCGCTGGCGCCTGCGCAGGCTCGGAGGCACGGCCTTCCACCCACTCCTCAAGAAAACCCTCCAGGAGCCCCTGGAATTTCTGGCCCGTCTCGGCGAGTTTCATCGAGGCCCGGCGATGGAGGTCGACGGGAACCCGAATCGAGATTATTTTCTCTTTCCGTTCAGACACTTCGCGGACCTCGCAGAAAAACGCGCTTGACAGCTTGTAGGCATTTAGGCATACTGCGCTGTAGGTGCAGCATTGCACCTACTCAATGAAACCAGAGCACGGAATCGAGCGCAAGGTTTGGCTGCTGAAAAATCCTGGCGTGATCGCGCGGATCAGCCGGGCGGTCAGCAGATCGGAGAGCCTCGTCTACCAGGTGCTCCGAGGCGAGAAGCGCTCGGCGAGGATCGCCGCGGCGCTGGCGGCCGCCGGAGCGCCGGGATTCCCCCACGAAAGGAGACAACACATGCAGGAAGGCAAAGTGCTTCAGGTCCGTCTGCCGGAGGACCTGCACGCCTGGCTGACGGAGAGAGCGAATCGCGACGGCGTGGCGCTGACGGCGCTGGTGCGGGCGATTCTCGCGGCCGCGCGCTCGCGCAGCGAGAAGATCGCCGCGGCGCGCAAGGCGGCGGCGGCCGGCAAATAGGAGCGCGAAGATGCACAGCCCGCATTCTGCCACCCCCGCCCGCGGGCGCAAAGGCCCCGCCGCGCAACCGGCTGAAAAGACTCGGCGGCCGTGCCTGAGCCCGCTTCTGCGGCGCACGATCGAGGCCCGGGTGCTGGAGCTGCACGCGGAGGACTGCCGCGAGGAGTACTCGCGGGTGATCGCGCGCGAGTTCGACATCGACGAGGAACTTGCCGACTGGATTCTGGCCGGGCTGATGCTGGAGCACCGGACGGCGGCGGCCACGCTGCGTACCGGCATCGCCGGGGCGATGGACGAAGAGGCGAGGGCGCGGCAGGCGGTGTGGAATGCAGCCTGAGCGGACCTGCGTCTGGGGGATCCGGTGCGACCTGTGCGGCAACGCGCGGGCAGCGGAACTGCGCAACGGCGGCCACATCTGCGCCGATTGCGAGGCGGTGTTGCGGCGGCGGGCGGATGAAGTGATGGCGGGCGAGCGGGATCTGTGCGGCCATGCGTCCGGGCGCCGAGAGCGCAGCTGCGAGTGCTGCCGCCTGAGTCTGAAGGCAATGCTGGAGGGACGCCATGTTGGAACTGCCCCTGGAAGACAGGATCCGTCTGCAAGGCCTCGGCGTGCGGCTGGAGGCTGACGCCGCGCCGGCGCCGTGGCTCGAGCGGCGGCGCGGGAAGAGCGATGGCGAGGTCATCGAATCGCTGGCGCGGAGGCTGAGCGACGCGCTGGACAGCGAGCGGAGGGCGTGGAACGAGGCGCGCCGCTGGCGCGCCTGGGGCTGGATGTGTCTGGCCTGCGCCGGCGCGAGCGTGGCGGCGCAATTGCTGGCCGCGGTGGCGCGCCGGGGAGGGTGGTGAGATGGCATCGGTCAAATGCCAGATCCGCGCACGGCGCGAGTGCACCAAGTGCCATGGCGGCGGGTGGGTGGACCACCCGCTCTGGCTGGAGTTTTTCAGCCTGCCGCGTGGCGAGGCAGGCGATGCCACAGCGTGGTTCGCGGAGCGGGGATTCGGGCTTGGGCAGGTGCCGCCAGAGGAGATCGAGTGTGATGAGTGCGACGGATCGGGGCACATCGAGTTCTGGATGGATGTCGCAGGCGGCTAGATGGAGGGTCCGATGGCAGACCAGGCTGCAATTCTGACTGCGTTCATGATGGGAGCGCCCCTGGAGGCGCTGAGCTTGCTGCTGAACATCGACGCCGAGGACGCCGTCCGCCGCGAGTTGCGGCGCATCGCCAGCGAGGCCTCCGGGGATGAGGCGGATCCGCCAGCCGAATGCCCGACGCGGAGGCGCAAAGCAAAGGCGGCTGACGAGAGCGGAGACAACATGCCGCTCAGAGGCCCGCACGGGCCAGCCATAGTGCTGCCTGCGGTAAAGCCGCAGAAGGCGGCCGGGAAGAAGGACCGTCGGCCGGCGGCGCCGCGCCCGCGGACCAACGGGCACGCCGCAGCCGACGATGACGAGCCGCGGCAGGCGACTTGGCGGGACACGATCCGGACTGCGCTAATGGTGCTGGGTCCGGCGACGGTGGACGACATCGAGGCGCACCTGAGAGAGTGCGGCATCACGCGGCCGCGGAGCCTGATCTCCACGACGCTGGGGCAGCTCCGCGACATGGGGCAGGTCGAAAGGCGAGGCGAGCAATGGGTTCTGAACCACGAGTGATCTGGCTGATCTCGGCGCGGATCCGGCTGGACGGGCGCATCGACGTGCTGGTCGAGGCGCCGTCGATCGAGGAGGCCTGCCGGCGGCTGCGGGAGTCGCCTGAGAACTATCTGGAGGACGCCGACTGGTGGGACTTCCTGCCCGGGGCACGAATCCAGGCTGATGCGCGGCCCGAATGGGCGCTGCCGCTGCCCATCCGGGGCCATCAGGTGCTGGCGGAAGGGCGGTGACGATGGACAGAGACGAGATCCTGCGGCTGGCCGTGGAGATGCTTGAGATTGCCGAGGAGTGTTTGAGCCGTGCTACGCCCAGCCCCAGAATTGCGGCAGGCGCGATAACACTGATTTCGGATCCGGCCCGGATCTCAGAGATCCCCGCCGAAGCCCCGAATGAACTGATCTGGGCGCGGCGCTGTCTTCGGATCGCGCGCGAGCTGGTCGGGCGCGCGCGGGAGGTGGCCGCTTGACATCGCCTGCGCCGGCGCTGGCCGGCAAACCGCTCACCAAGCGCGATCTGGCCTGGCTCGAGAAGAGCTGGATTCCGGCCGAGCTGGCCGAGGCCGCCTGCCTGAGGCGTCTCGACCGGCAGACGGCGGCCGAGATCCTGGGACAGGACCCGAACAAGACCGACTGCTCCGGGATTGGCTTCCCTTACTTCTGGCCGGGCCATCCGCGCGTGCGGGAATGGCGCGTGCGGCGCGACCATCCCGAGTACGAGTACAAACCAGACGGCTCGAAGAAGGAGCGGCGGAAATACCTGGCGCCGCCAGGGCGCGGCTCGATGCTATACGTGCCGCCTGGAGTGACGCCGGAGATGCTGGATGAGGTCCGGCTGCCGGCCGTGATCGTGGAGGGCGAGAAGAAGGCGCTGGCGCTGCACCGCCTGGCCCTGCACGGCCGGAGCGAAGAGCAGGGGCCGCGATGGCTGGCGCTGGGAATCTCAGGCGTCTGGAACTGGCGGCGGACCCTGTACGAGACGGGACCCGACGGGGAGCGCCGGGAGGTCAAGGCGCCGATCGAGGATCTGGGGCGGATCCATTGGGAGGGCCGCAAGACGTACATCTGCTTCGACTCCGATGTCCTGGTCAACAAGGAGGTGGCCCGGGCGCGGTTGGCGCTGTCGCGCGAGCTTGGCCGGGGAAGGAAGGCGCAAGTGCTGTACGTCGAGATCCCGCCGGGCGGCGAGAAGGGCGTGGATGACCTGCTGGCGGCGCGCGGGCCGGAGGCGGTGCTCGAGCTGTTCGACCGGGCGCGGCACGCCGACATCGTGCATGACGCGGGTCTGGTGATCGAGGCTGCCAAGCGAGCGGGAGACGTGCAGATCATCTTCCAGCCCGAGCACATCGGCCTGATGGCGCAGTTGAACGAGCTGCAGCGGCTCCAGGTGCGGCGGCAGTTGCAGGAGGCGTTTCCAGGCCAGTTTTCTCGGGCGGAATTCGAGCGGGTGCTGAAGGAGGAGCGGCAGCGGCGGGAGCTGGAACGGCAGAAGGAGGCGGCGCGGCCACCGGAGTACGCGGGCGCGGAGTTCGTGGAGAACGAGCATGGCATCTGGCGGTTCCGCCGGATGAGCGAAGGCATGGTGCCCGTGCGGCTGACGAACTTCCAGGCGCGCATCCTCTGCACGATCCACCGCTGCGACGGCGAGACGGTGGAACCGTTCCTGCGCGTCGAGGCCCGGCAGGGGGAGCACACGGCGCAGTTCGTGATTTCGAGCCAGGAGTTCCAGCAGATGCACTGGCCGATCGACCGGTTCAGCCATCACGCCATCGTGATGCCGGGCTGCGAGTCTGCGGCGAAGGTAGCCATCCAGCATCTGAGCCAGCGCGGCTCGACGCGGGTGGTGAGGACGCACACGGGATGGGCACGCCAGGACGGGCAGTGGATCTACCTGCACGGCGGCGGCGCCATCGGACGGGATGGTTTGGCGGCGGACATCGAAGTGGACCTGGACGGGCGGACGCGGCTGTTCCATCTGCCGGATCCGAACGCGAACGGAGAGGTGCGGGAGGCGATCCTGGCGAGCCTCGAGTTGCTGCACCTTGCGCCGGCGCGCGTGACAATGCCGCTGTTTGCTGCCGTGTGGCGGGTGCCGATGGGTCCGGTGAACGTGAGCGTGTTCCTCAGCGGCCAGACGCAGGTGGGCAAGACGCAACTGGCGTCTCTGGCGCAGCAGCACTTCGGGCGGGAGATGACGGCGGAGTGCCTGCCGGCGAGCTGGATTGACACGGCCAACAGCCTGGAGGCGAAACTCTACACGCTCAAGGACGCCATCTGCGTGGTGGATGATTTCAACCCGCAGGGCTCGGACTCCGACATCCAGCGCATGCACGCGCTGGCTGACCGGATCATCCGGAGCCAGGGCAACCGGATCGGCCGCGGTCGGCTGACGAGCGATATCCGGCTTCGGTCGCCGAAGTGGCCGCGGGGAATGATCGTGGCCACCGGCGAGGACACGCCGCGCGGGCACAGTCTGCGCGCGCGCATGGTGATTCTGGACGTCGCGCCGGGAGACGTGCGGTTCGGCGCGCCGCTGACGAATGCGCAGCAGGCAGGAGTGCAGGGGGCCTACGCCCTGGCCATGGCCGCCTACGTGCAGTGGCTGGCGCCGCAGATGGACGAGATGGAAGACCGGCTGCGGATGGAGCTGCTGCGGCTGCGGCAAGAGCGGATGGAGACGGAAAGCCGGCGCGCTCCGGACAACATGGCGCAACTCACGATCGGCCTGGAGAGCTTTCTCCGGTTTGCCCTGGAGAAGAAGGCGATCAGCGAGAGCCGGGCGGACGCACTGCGCGAGCAGTGGCGCGGCGTGCTCGGGGAGGTGCTGAGCGAGCAGGACCGCGAGCAGTCCATGAGCGATCCGTGCCGGCAATACGTCGAGGCGCTGCGGGCGGCGCTGATGAGCGGCAAGGCGCACCTGGCGGACACGGAGGGCCGTGAGCCGCGGGCGCCGGAGCGGTGGGGCTGGCGGCCGGATCCGCTGGGTGAGGTTACCCGCTACCGGCCGATGGGGGAATGCGTGGGATGGGTGGACGGGGATGAAGTCTACCTGGAGCCGCAGGCGAGCTACGCCGTGGCCAAGCGGGTGCTGCGGGAGATGGGCGAGAGCCTGGCGGTCGGGGTGAAGACGCTGCACAAGCGGATGCGGGACCGCGGGCTGCTGGCGGAGTGGAACCAGCGGGATCGCGAGATTCTGGTGCGGCGGATGATCCAGGGCGCGCGGCACAGGGTGTTGACTGTGCGCGCGGCGCTGATTTCGCCGCCGCCGGCGGCGGCCGTGGAGGAAACGGAAGAGGCGGTGGCGGCAGGAAGGTGACTGGATGGTCGAACTCGAACTGCACGAGGCGAAGCGGCAGAAGTGGGACCTGGGGAGGCAGCGGCACGGCAACGGTCCGTTCCGCGGGCATCCCGGAGAGGAGGCGTTTGAGGAATGCCTGGATTTGTTGAACTACCTGGACGAATGGAAGAGGCAGGGCGCGGACCCGGCGGAGATCGCCCGGTTGCAGACGGCCGTGGAGCGATGGGCGCGGGTGATCCAGTCGATGGTGCTGCGCGAGAGGGCACGGGCCCGGCGGGCGGCCGCGGCCGGCGCGGCGTGAGTCCGCACTGGGCGGAGCGGCGGGCGGACGAGATCTGCCGCGCGGTGACGGCCGAGCACTTCGACCTGGCCAGATTGCGCGCGATCCTGACCGCCGAGTTCCGGCGCCTGGCGGCGCGGCAGGAGGCTTTCGAGCGCGAGGCGAACGAGAACTACGCGGAGAGCTGCCTCTTCCGGAACGAGGCCGCGCGGCTTCGGGAGAACCTGGCTGCGGTGGCCAGCTTCGTCGAGTCGCTGGACGTCGACATCCCGGAGGAAGTGCAGGCGGCGATTGATGAGATCTACCCGCCAGCGCCGGCGGGGAGGGGGTTCTGATGACGGTGTTCCTGATTGTGGCTTCTCTCGTAGTGGCGCTGCCAGTGGCGGCAGCGTTCTCGCCGACCCTGTGCCGCTACCTGGCTGCGGCGCTGCTCACGCACGCCGACACTGTCGAGTCGGCGCGGCGGATGCGTGCGGCGAGCTGGCGGCGGTATCTGGACGTGATGAATCTGGAGGCAGGGCGGGAGCAGCCACATGCCGATCCGTCGTGAGTTGCGGCCGTTCTACCGGAGCCTCGAGTGGCGCGCCATCCGGGCGCGTGTGCTGGCGCGCGCCGGCGGAGTGTGCGAGTGGTGCGGCAAGCCGGACCGTAAGCACGTGTGGGTGGCGCTCGACGGCTCCGGGCAGTGGTGGCCTCGGGGCCAGAAGCCGGAAGGGCCGCCGGAGATGTTCCGGTACATCCAAGTGGTGTTGACCGTGGCTCATCTGAACCACGACTGGCGCGACAACCGCGATGAGAACCTCGCGGCGCTGTGCCAGCGCTGCCACCTGGCGCACGACCGCCAGTTTCACCTGGCCAACGCCAGGCGCACGCGCGCGCAAAAGGCCGGGCAGGCCTGGCTCGATGAAGAGATCCGTGCCGCGGCACAGCCGGGCCCGCTCTGGGAGGCCAGGGCATGACCAAGTTGACCACCAGCCGGCCGGTGGTCCGGGAAACGGCGGTCAGCCTCCGCGGGCGGCATCCGCTGGTGGTCGAACTGTGGCCGGGTTTCCTGGTAATCCGGACCAAAGGCCGGAAATCAGACACTTACACGATCGACTATCAGGCCATCTACGAGACCGCCGCTAAAATTGAGGCGCGGCGGCATGGCAAGCTTCGCTGATCTCCTTCTCCTCCCTGCCCGGTCCTGGGCGGCCCCTCTGCCAGCAATCCTCTCCTCCCCGGCAGAGGGGCCTTTTTGTGCCCGCGCGCGCTGCGCGCAGGCCATGCACGCGAATTGTTACAATTCGTTTGCATTCGCCGTTTGTTTGCCATCGAAATCGGGGCCTGGCCGGATTCTGGCGGAAAAAATCCGGCCAATTGGCCGGATTTTTCGGGCCGTTTTTGAAAATCCGGCCACGGCATCTTATTGCAAAGAAAGCCAGTTACGAGAAATTGGCCGGATTGGCCGGATTTTCTACGGGGAGAGAGGCCCCACACGAGAGACGCACGGGCGGAAACGGGGTCTCCGGGCGGCTTCCAGGCGGCTCTGAATGCCACGGAGACGAGGCCAGAAGGGGAGCCTTCAGGTTCGGCGCCATGGCTCGCGGCGGGTGTGGGTGGCGCAGTGGCGGGACGAGCTGGGCAGGGGCCGAACGAAGGTTCTTGGCGAATACGGCAAGATGAGCGAGGCCGAGGCGCGGTCGGCGCTGGAGGCTATCCTGCGGCCGGTGAACGAGGCGACGGCGCCGCGGACGCTAATCAGCCTGCGGGAGTACGTGGAGACGGCCTGGATGCCTCTGAAGGCGGAGATCTGGAAGAAGTCGACGGCATGGACCAGCGGGCACAGGATCAGGAGGATCGTGCTGGAGAACCTCGGCCATCTTCCCGTCACGAGCCTCTCCCGGAGGCTGCTACAGGATTTCCTGTTCGAGATGGCCGGCCGCTACGGGAGGAGCGTGGTGGACCACTTGAGATGGGACCTGCGCGATATCCTGGCGCTTGCGGTCAGCGACGGGGTGCTGCTGACAAACCCGGCAGACAAGCTCCACGTGCCCCGCAAAACCGCCGGAGACGGCAGGGGCAGGGATGTTCTATCCCCAGAGGAGATCGCACGCGTCCTGGGCCGTCTGAAGCTCCGGGAGCGGCTCGTATTCAGGCTGGCGGTCTTCGAGGGCCTGAGGCCGGGCGAGATACTGGCGCTTCGTTGGCGTGATGTCCAGCCCGGGCACGTCCACGTGCGGGCGCGGATCTACAGGACTGACATCGACACGCCGAAGAACGACCGCGCTCGGGCGAGCGCCTTGAGCCGGGGCACGGAACAGTTGCTGGAGGAGTGGAGGAGAGCTGCGGCGCCGCAGAGCGAGGACGAGTTCGTCTTCTGCTCGCAGTCCGGGAGGACGCCCGTGAGCCGGGACAACATCTGGAGGCGGCACCTGGGACCGGTGCTGAAATCGCTGGGGCTGGGATGGGCGACGTTCCAGGCGATGCGGCGCACGAACGCCTCACTGATGCAGCGCGTGGGAGTGGACCCGAAGGTGGGTGCGGACCAGCGTGGACACGGCCTGGGCGTGAGCCTGGAAGTCTACACGGTGAGCGGGCTGGAGGCGAAAAGGGAGGCGGTTCAACGGCTTGAGATGCTGATTCCGACGTCGTTGCTTGAATCGTCGTAAATGTCGTAACGGGCCTATCTGTAATGCAGACAGACAGTTATGGACGTCAGAAAGCCTCCAGAACGGCCGTTTTCAGGAATTGTCGCAAGCGTCGTAACTGGAGGAGGCGCTGTAAGTGATTGAGGGGATTGGAGCGGGAGACGGGACTCGAACCCGCGGCGTTCAGCTTGGGAAACGAATAAGTGATCTGGAATCAATCAGTTAACTAGCAGGCGATCTGTCGTAAATCACCAGTCTCGCAGGCGGCGGTCGCGCTCGATGCGCCGCTTGTTCGTGATCCGCGCGTAGATCATCGTGTTCTGAATGTTCACGTGCCCGAGGTGATCCTGCACATCCTCGATCGGCTCTCCTCGGTTCAACAGGTGAGTCGCAGCCGAGTGTTTCAGCGCGTGGACGTGCCTCTTCTCCGGCGGAATCCCGGCCGCCTCACCATAGCGTTTCATCAACACATCCAGCATCTGCTGCGAGATCGGCTTTCCAAGGCGTGAAGGGAACAGGGGCCCTGGGGCGATCCCCCGGATTCGCAGCCATGCGCGGATGGCTTTGACTTCGTTCTTGGTCAGGTGGTATTGCCCGCCGCGGCTTCCCTTCAAGCGCCGCACAGTAAGGCGATCAGACCGGGGATCAAAATCCGCCAACTGGAGCAGCCCGATTTCCCGCGCGCGGAGCCCGCGGTGATACGCCACGCGGAAAATTGCGAGGTCGCGCGGATCCCGGATCACTGAGAAGAGCCGTTCGATTTCCTGTTCGGAGAGGTAGTGGATTTCAGGACGGGATCTCCTGGGCATGGGAGGGCGCGAATTGGTGAGAATAGGCATTCTCACCAATTCATCGGCTCAGCAGAACGAAAACTCAACAGGTTACGGCCGCTTTTGAGCGGTCAAAAGTCACTGTTTTCACCAATTCGCGCGCCTGGGCTACTGGAGCACGCATTTGCCCGTGAATGAGAGCAGAAACTGGATCTGGACATCACCAGCCGCGCTGACCACAACCTGGTCCGGGATCACCCATTCCCAATTGCTGCCGTTTTGGGTGTAGCACGTCACCTGAATCGGGCCGGCCCCGAGCTGGTGGGTAGCGGCGGTCACGCTGACGGAAGTCTGGCTCGTCACATCCTCCACGTGCTTCAGCTTCGGCAGGCGCGCTGGGTCGAGGGTCCCGCTCGTGATATCGGCGGCACTGTGGCCATGGGCAGCCGGCGGAAAGGATGAAGGCTTGCTTGCGACGTCCGCCCAATCCACGACTGCCCATTGCTGATCGCCACGCAAGAACGTCCCAGAGCTGGCCGTTCCAGCCCCGAGACGGGCCGTGGCGAGAGTCCCGCTAGCGACCTGCGCGGCATCATGGCTATGAGACAGCGCCGCCTTCCCGTCGAGGGCGGCCTGCAGGTCCGCCTGACTGCTCAGCGTTCCCGTGATGGCGCCCCAGGCTGCGGCAGCACTGACGGTCTGCCAGCTCCCGTCATCCCGCAGGAATTTCGTTCCGTCTGGTGTGCCCGAGATGCCAGTGACCTTGGACCAGGAGAGGGATGAAATCCAAGCTGGGTTGACGTAGGCGCCATCGAGGCGCGGATATCGGCTGTCATGATCGTGCACCAACGGCGCCTTGCCGTCCAGGGCGGCTTCGAGGTTGGCGATGTCGCCCACGTCCAGCGTGACGTCCCCTGCTTTCCCCGCGACGCTGAGAACCTGGGACCCGAAGGGCAAGGATGGAGCCCATCGGTAGTACGCCTGGAGAATGTCTCCTGGCAAGGGAGTGCACATCTCGCAGAACGTGATCTGCTGCCCACTGAGAATGAAGTCGACTCCTGCGCGCTGCAAAATCCCGTTGCGGTACAGCAGCAGGCTCGACGCAGGCTGCGGGCTTTGGCTCAGCGAAAACTGGCGGTTTGCTCCGTCAATGACTCCTGCCGGGACTTCTCCGTCGGAATAGGCCCCGTTGATCGTGCGCGGCACCATGGCTCCCTGAGCGCTGTCCCAGACGTAGACCTGCCCGTCCACCGGAACAGCCGGCGCAAAAGGCACGCCGCGCACGGCGACCACGGTGGTGGCACTCGCAGGCCCAGCAGCATCTCCGCTCAGAGTGATGCTGCCGGCGCTCGGCGGCGCAGGCCCCCATCGCCCACTGGAGAGCCACGTCAGCACATCGCCCACTTGGGCGCCAGCTCTGGCGATCTGCGAGGGTTGCAGAAATAGGGATGGCAGGGGTACTGTGGCACGCGGGATCTGCGCCAACGTCAGCGGCCCGCTGGCATCGGGCACGATCCAGCGCTCGGTCCATTCAGATCCTCTCGCCGGTAGAAACCGCACGGCATACACACCTTGAGGCTCGCAAGCAGAGCTGGGGACAAGAGTGAGATTCACTTGGCCGCCGGTCACCTGAACTTCAAGCGGCCACGGCGCATAGGTTTGCCCCCCGCAGACCATGCTCGGCCCGGTGACGATAACGCGTCCCTCGAATAGGCCATTCCCGGCTCCCACCCGGAGAATGTCCGAGATCTGTACCTGCCCGAGCGCGTGAGCGCAAAACAATGTGGCGAGCAGGCCCAAGGCTCTCATTTGCTCAC
This sequence comes from Acidobacteriota bacterium, assembly GCA_037446555.1. Taxonomy (GTDB): domain Bacteria; phylum Acidobacteriota; class Terriglobia; order Bryobacterales; family Bryobacteraceae; genus JANWVO01. The sequence goes on along the minus strand of JBBIIK010000037.1, from coordinate 25,600 downwards.
CTCACTTCTGAATCAGCACGCTCCGCACCCCTGATACAGCCTTGACCAGCCCAAGCTTCGCCTGATGGAGAGCCTGCCTGGCCTCTTCGGCCTCCGGGGTGCGGGTAACCTCAGCCAGCACATTGGCGATGTTGTGTTCGAGGATGCCGGTCAGCCAGGCCTCGGGCGTCAGCGCAAGCTCGGATGGGATCTGCCCACCGAATTGGACTGCCGCCATGGCTGCCTGTCTGGCCAGCACTTGTTCCAGCTCTTCAATCACGCGGTCTGCGATCTCGATACTGACTGTTGCCATGAGGCCTCCTATATCAGCGGAATCTTGCCTGCAAACGAACCGTCAGCGTAATACGCCGGAGCCCATTTCGTGATCGTGATGCCGCCCAGGAAAATCGACTCGTTCTGGATGTCCCAGAACCGGATCTTGCCCGTCTCGTCGAACCAGAGCTTCCCGCCCACCATGAGACGCTGGAACGAGGCATAGCGGTTGGCATCCACGATTGCGTTGCTCGCAATCCGAAATTCAGAGGCTGAAACGTATCCTCCTGTGCTGAGGGTTATGTATGGCGGGTTTAGGGCTGCGATCACTACCTTCGAGCTGCGGAGGTTGAGTTCGCTCTCGGTCAGGTAGCTGTCGGATGTCGGTGTGTGAAGTTCGATTCCTGCAGCTTGCAGACGAGTGAATGAACCAGCAGAATACGCCCTGACACCCTCCGTCGGATTGATGTAGATGGTTCCCCGAGAGCCTGCATTGACCTCTATTGACGCGCCTTTGATGTAGGCCCCTGAGGAGGACAGATCGATGATTGGGGAGGAGAAGGTGCCGCCGAACTTTCCGTTGATTGCCCAAAGGCCACTGAACCCACTCCACTCGCCGATGGCACCGATGGTCACGCCACCCGAATCCTTCACCACGAACCGCGGCGGCAGCCCGCTGACAGGTCCGACCTGGATTTCGTTACCTGCAAGCTGGGTCGTGGTAACCGCGCCCGCAGCGATCTGAGCAGCTGTGAGCTTGTCGAGTTCGAGCTCCAGCTTGATGTCTGAACCGGGCATGGGCCGCACGTAGCTTGAGCCGTTCCAGCGATAGAGCTTGCGGTCGGTCGTGTTCACGATAAAGTCGCCGGCATAGGAGCTCGGCACGGAGGAGACCAACCGCACCGGGGCGTAGCCAGCCGCAAACTCGGCAGCGGTCAGCCCATTTGACTGAAGCTGCGCCTTGATCTGCGCAGCGTTCGTGTCAGGCTGGTACGCGCTGCCTGTCCAAGTCCAGATCTGTCCGGCCCAATAGACGACACGCGAGCCGAGCCAGGTGGAGCCCGGCTGCGAAGCCGCAATCACTGGCACATCCCGGTCGGAGGCTGTTGTGATGCGGCCCTGCCCGTCTACCGCAATCGGCCCTGTCACTCCGCCAGGTTTCGCCTTGCTCATCGTCACACCAGATGAGACCGGGACGGCGACGAGCACTGTTGGCGGGTTGTCGGTGTTCTCCTGCCCGAGCGAGTTGCAGGCTACCGCCTTGAAGAGCCAGTACTCCGCCGCACTCGGCAGCGGCCACCAGCCCCCCGGCCCGCCAGTGATGATCGAGGCCACCTTGTCCGGGAGCCAGTCCGCGATGGGATTACCCTGGGCATTCGCTGGACGGCGGTACACATGCACGTGGTGAAAGTCGGGATCGCTCGGCGGCGTGAACGAGAACACGAAGCGCCCGCGCGGAATATCCTGCGACTGGTCTGTTTCTACGGTGACAGACCAGTTGGTCACCTGATCGCTCAGGCCGGCGACCGGCAACAGGATGTAAGCGAGCGGAAGTTGGCCTGACGGATAATCGGCCGGTTTGGGCCACAGTCCATCGGACGGCCGCTGCACGACCAGTGCGAGGTGGAGGTACTCCGGCCCGTCCGCGGGTGGGCGCTCCCATAGGGTCACTGAGTTCTCGGCAGTGTTGGCGATCGGTGCGAACGAGGCCAGCGGCGGAGGCGTCTGAGTGGTTGCCCGAGCGCCATAGATGCCGTAGACCACGCCGGGCTGTAATAACGGCGTCCACGAGCAGTCCACCCTGCCGAGCCGCACACCGTTGCCGTCATCCCAATAGCCGTTGAGCTGCGCTGTGAAGTTCCAGGTATGCCCAGCGCCAGGTATGGAGTCGCCGATGGGCCTTGTCAGCGAGTACGGCCCCGCAACGTCGCCCCATGCCCTGACCATGCCGGATCGATCCCGGGCCAAGGGTCGCAGCCAGAACTGAATCGACGTGCCTGGCGTGATCGGCCACCACTGGCTGTAGACGGTAGTCGAGTCGCCCGGGCGGTGCTGTGCGATCAGCCGAAATTGCGACCATCCGCTCGGATCCGGAGGCTCAGGCTCGTCTTCAAACCGTACATATACATCGGCACCGCCGTACTGTGGTTGGGCGAGTACGTCGCCGGCAAGTGTCACGGCGAACCGGTAGCTCCAGCCGGCCTCGGTCTGCCGGTATTCGACGGACGCGGCCGTGATCGACGGCGCCGCCAATGACAAGGATTCCGCCGTGATGGTCAGGGCAATGCCATGCGGCGACGGGACGGTAAGCGGGTTGCCATCCTGATCCCACAGCATCTTCACCGGCGAGTGCTCGTAGCCGTCGCTGTAGCGGGCGGCGATCTGAAGCGCCACCTTTGCCGGCAGCTCAGCGGGCTTGTCGATGCGCGCCTCCACCCATCCCAGATTCAGCGGTACCGGAGCTTCCGGGTCGGCCTCGTATGGGAAGTATCCGTGTGGCCGGTTCTGCTGGTCGGAGGCCAGACTGGTGAAACAGGAGACGCCGGCCACGGAGACAGAAGGGAAGACGGGATGCCATCCCGCCCGAATCCGAACCTGGTCTCCCGCCATCTCTATGGTGGAATGCTCCGGGACGATCGCTGGATGGACATAGGCCAAGCTCTCCTGCTCGATCCACTCTGTGAAATCCATCGTGATCGCCACCCAGGGTGAAGCATCGGCTGGCGCTGGCGGGTTGAGGCTGTCGAGCCGCTTCAGCGGGGCGCAGGCATCCCAGCTCTCGGTCAGCACGTAGAAGACCCATGTGAGCCGCAGGGGCTGATTGGGCACCTTCTTCGACTCGAGCCACGACGCCGGCGGGAAGGGTAGCGCAAGGTCCATTGTGGTGTTTTGCCCGGGTGTAGCAAACTGCGGGCCCGCGAAGAACACCTGGCCCGGCATCGTCGGATGCTCGATGTCTGGGTCGTTCTCCTGGGGGATCTCCACATAGGCTCTCAGCCCTGACAGTTCAGCCAGCATCGGAGTCAGGCACGACAACGTGACCCTGACCACCTGCCGGTCCACGTCCAGCGAATGCTCAGCCGTGAGATTCTGCACAGCCGGCAGATCGGCAATGGCCTTGTCCGGCCTTGGCGCCGACGGAGGAATCCCTTGGGCCGCGGCGAGGTCCCGGAAGAAGCTCGCGGCGTCGTCGGTGGCCGGCCCCATGACGCATTCCAGTTGGACAGCAAGCTGCCCGGCGACGTCCGCGGTGCGAATCTGCCGGATCAGGTAGGTCAACGGGTAGGCGTAACCGCCGCCGGCATAAGTCCCGGATGCGCTCGAACCGACCAGGCGGAGCCTATCCTGGTCCACCACCTCGACGCTCCAGGAACCATTCAGGCTGGGCACTTGGTGGAGCCGGATGCGCGAGCCGTCCATGAGTCCGTGGCCCGGGACAGTGATGATCGACGGCGCCCCATACTCGACCGCAGTCACCTGCTTCCATTCGAGGCGGTAGCCGTCCACATCGACGTGAATGAACTGCCCCACCCGGGCCGTCGATGCCAAGGGCTCGATGATCGTGTTGGTGTCGATTACAGCGACCGAACTCAGGCTGTCGAGCTTGTCGAGAGCGGCCTGGGCGTATTGGCGCGCGTCCGCCCTTGTCATCTCCTGGGATGTGTCTACGAGCTTTTCGTATATGCCAGTGTGCTGCTCGACAGCGGCGCGCCTGCTGATCTCGCCGGAGTTCTCGACTGTGAGCACTTCCGACGAGAGGCCGACGTAGGTGATCTCCAGTACGTCGCCCGGGCCAAGAGCCGCGGAGCTGTCCGATTGGCCGATTTCCCTGCTGCCGGTCTGCCAATAGAACTCTGCTGCATCGTCGCCGTAGGTCCCCACGGTCCGTGCGGCCCCGTTGACCTTTACCGTCGGCGCCGCGTGGACCGGGTAAGTGAGCGCCCATCGTTTACGGGATCCGTCCGGCTTCATCCAGTCGAGCGGCTCCTCGCCATCTCCGCTCCGACCTTGTGCGTCGAATCGTGCCGTTTGCGGGTCGCGAACGAACTGGCCGATCTTGGCGATGATCCGGTTCGCGTACTGCTCGCGAGTCGACCGCAGCACGAGATCCTCGAAGTTCGTGCTCGCCGGCTCCAACTCGAACGGACAGGCATAGGCATTGGGCGCGAAAAAGCGCAACTGCCGACTATAGTCGATGTACCAGACCATGCCAGCAACTTCAGCCAGTTGCTGGAGCGCTTCGGCGATGGTTGCGTGGTCAATCTCGAATCGCTCAACGACCGGCCCCTGCTGAATGAAGTCAATGCCGACTGCCTCGCCTCCCAGGTACGTGGTACAGATTTCCGTGACGATGTCGCCAGCGCGCGTGGATTGCCAGCTCTTCTGTCCGGTGATTCTGCGGTCCAGGATCCGGTGGTGGTCGACGCACGATACCCTCCAGAGCCCGGCGAAGGTCCCGGGATAGCGCACTGCCTCGACCGTTTCAATGCTGCCGGCGAAGATCGTGTATGCGCCATCCTTCACGAGCACGCTCTGCCCAACCTGAGGGGCCGTGATCGATCCGTCCGGGTTGTCGATCGAGAACTCACACGTCGACCTGCCGCCGAGCGTTTCAACGATGTTCAGTGTGCCCTGTTTCCAGTTATAGGGAGCGCCGCCGATCAGAAGTGAGAACGCCATAACGAAAAAGCCCGCGGCGGGCCGAAGCCCGGCGGGCTGCTCAACTCGTGCTGACTCTGGAACTATTTCTCTGCCAAGAGCCCTTTCGCCCAGACCTGGAGCCGGATCAATTCGAGGATCTTCCGCTCCAGCTCCCCAGTGCTGCGGAACCGCTCGGGTCCCTCAGTGAAGAACCCGCGTCGGTAGCCGTTGTAGTCCACCGCCAGCCGCACCTCGCAGTGTTGCTCGCCGGTGCGCCAGTTGACGTTGATGTCTGACAGGGTCAGATCGGCAAACCGCGGCCGCAGACCGGCGACATAGCCTAGCAGGCCGACATGTGTCTCCGCAGGCTTCTGGACCTGCCGCCAGACCTGGTTCCAGTCACGGGTGCGGTAGGCGTGGGCATAAATCATCGTCGCGCCGCCGCCGCTCGGCTGAACATCGAACCCCAGGGCTCTCATCACCTCGTGGGAAGGCCAGTCCACCTGCCCGCATGCGAGCGGTAGGCGCATGGACTCATCAGCCAGCAGCGTCATGGAAATCAGAGCCAGTGTGATCACCTTCATGCCGGCCTCCGGCCTGATGGACGCGGCTGGCAGAATCACCGTTACAAGCCTCGCTGCTTGAGGCGGCGCACCAACTCGTCCAGGAACGCATCCAGGTCACGGAACCCAATGAAGTTGGCGCCGTCCATGTTGATGGTGATATTACCGCCGCCCCCAGCCAGCTTCAGCCCGCCCGTGATGTACTGGTCCCACCCTATGAGGACATCGCGCACTTCGACGATGCGCGCCTGCACATCGCCGAAGCCCGGAATGCCGCCGTTGATCCGGTGCAGGATATCTTCCAGGTGGATCGAGGCCTTGCGCGTGTTCCACTCGATCGCGTTGAGCGAGCCTTCCTGCCTGGCGTTCTGAAAGACCGAGATCACTCCAGTGACGGCGCTGATGGCCCCCGTGACCACGCCAGCCAGAGCGGTGAAGGAGGAGCCGATCACTTTCCCCACAGTGCCTGCGGTTTGACTGGCCACCTGCCCAGCGGCTGCGGCGGTTGAGGTTGCGGTACTCGCGACCGTCCCTGCCGTAGCGGCGGCACCGCCGCCCAGACCGAAAATGGATCCGATCTTGGCCAGCCCCGGGATTTTGGCCAGAATACCGGCGAGTTCGCGGCCGATTGACGCAAACGTCTTCTCGATGGCGAGCCTCGTCAGCGCCTTGCCGATCTGCTCGAGGCTGTCCACCATGACGTCCTTGAACTTTCCGCCCTTGAAGATCAGATCGGTAATCTCCTTGGCCGTGTCCTGGAAGATCGCCCCGAGCCGCTGCTTGGCCTGCTCCCAGAAACCGGCCTGCTCGCTTCCGAGATCACGCTGCCACTTCTGGAGCCGTTGCAACTGCGCAGCCTCCTCCTGGGTTAGGGCGATGTTCTGACGCCGCTTCTCCAGCAGGAGGTCGAGCTCGGCCTTACGCTGCTGGTGGACCGGAGCGTTGCTGGACTTTAGCGTGGCTACATCGGCGGCCATCTGATTGATGTCTTTCTCGCCGTCAAACCCGAGCCGCTTCTTCGCCTCCTGCAGCTTCTTGTACTGCTCGACGTTGATCCCCAGCGCCCAGGCCAACTGCTTCAGCTGTTGTTCGGCGCGCGCAGCAGCCTGCTGGTTGCCGATTTCCTCCCACATCCGCTCGTAGTACCGGCCGGTTATCTGCGCCGCGATGCCGGATTGCTCCGCGGCCTCGCCGGCCTTGGCCACGTACCAGGGGAACTTGTCCGGCTCGAACCCGCGCAGCGAGAGGATCTCGGCGATTGACCGAAGCCTCTGTTCGGCCTCCTTCGCCTGGGTGCCGCTTGCGATTTCGGAGACCATGTCGCGCAGGACCGTGCCGACATTCTCGGGCCCCTGGATTTTGCCTATCTCTTCACGGACCGCTTTGATCGGTTTCTGCACGGCCTCGAAGGCCTGCCGCACAGCCTCCTGCGCCCGGGCCAGATCCATGGCGGAGGCCTTGCCCTCGCGGTAGGCCTGCTCGACGGCCCGCAGGGCCTCGCGCGACTGCTGGTAGCGCTTGGTGAGCGTCTCGGTGCTGTCGACTCCGAGCACACGGAAGGCCTCGGCCAGGTCCATGGTTTGCTGCTTCACCTGGTCTGCAGCCGCCTGAGCCGACCTATGTGCAGAGGCCAATTGCATCAGGCCGCGCACGTACTGCCCCAGAGAGATCTCGGCACGGCGGTAGGATTGGTCGAGTTCGGCGGTCGAAATGCCGGCCTGGTGGAGCTTGATGCGCAAGATCTCGATGCTGTGATTCTGCTGCTCCACGGCGTCGCGTGCCTGCTGCTGCGCTTCGCGGAGCTGCTTCGTAGCCGAGATCAACTGGATGACGCCAGTCGCGGCCTCCAAAGCCGCAAGGGCCGTGGCCGTTAGAAGCGCTGCTCCACCGAGAGCCTTCAGTGCAATCGTTGCAGATCCTGCTGCCGGAACGACTTGCGCGACAAGCGCGCCGGCAATCTGTCCGAGCGACAAAATGCCGGCGCCAACCGCTGCAGTCATGGCCTTGATGACTGGGACTGCCGTTGCTATGCCGCTGATCCCGAGCCCTATCTGTCCCAGCGCCGCCAGCGCCGGCCCAGCCGCCGCTGCCAGGCCTCCGAGGGCGATCGCCGTAGCCTGGATGGCCGGCGGCAAGTCGCGGAAGTGTTTGGCCAAGTCAGCCAGCCTGGAGATCGCATCGTCGGCGAACTTCGTCACCAGCTCAGTCCCGGGCCGCAGCGCGGCACCGATGTCGGCGAGCGTACGAAGAGCGGCGTCGCGGATGTTTTCGAAGGCGTTCTTGACGCCTCCCGTGACAGGCGGGAGCTTCTCAAAGTAGGAGATGATCTTCTCGGCAAACTCCTGCGCCGAGATCCCCATCTTCTGCAGGGCTTCTGTGTCTGCCGTCCCGAATGCAGCCTTCATCGCCGCGCGGATCTGCGGCAGGCGTTCCGCAAGCTGGTTGATCTCCTCGGCGGAGATCTTGCCCTTGGACTGGATCTGCGTGAGAGCTACTATCACGCCATCGAGCTCCGCCTTGCCTCTACCAACGGTCGCCAAAGCATTGCCTAGTGCTTTGAGCGCCCGCTCCGCCAACTGGGCGGAAAAGCCTGCCGCCTGCAGGTTCACCGAACCCTGGATGGCCTCGCGGAACCCAAGCCCTGGGAGTTTGGCAACCTCCGCCAGCCTCACCAGCTGCTTGTCTGCCGCGGCGGCGCTGCCGCTGACGGCGATCAGCCCCATGCGCAAGGCTTCTAGGTCGGCATCCGCCCTCACCGCCGCCACCCCCAGGGCCGCGAGCGGTGCGCTGACGCCAATCGAAAGCCTCGTCCCGACAGAGCTGATCCGCTCGAATGCGGTATTGATCCCGCGGACGGCGCTCTCGCTCGCCGAGCTCAGGCGCTGCATCTGGACCGACACGTCGCGCACACCACGCGTGAACCCGGCTGTATCGGACGTGATCTTGACGATCAGCTCACTCAGCCTTGCCATGTTTCAAGGCTCGGAAACGCGCAATAATGTCTGCGCCGCTCATGCCGCGGCGCTTCCGTCCCCATAAAGTCGGCAGGAATTCCTCGAGCGGCTTTTCTGGGGCCTTGCCGCGGTGGGCGTTCCAGTAAATCCACGGCATCAACCCAGCGCGGATGTCGTCCAGGCGTTCGCGCGCCTGTGCCCTGTCGACCAACGCCCAGAATTCTCGGGGCGTCAGCCGCCAAAACTCGCCGGCGGTCAGGCCAAGGTCAATTCTGGCGATGGCCCAGAGCCCGAGCCAGTACTCGTCTCTGGTAAAGGGCCGTCGGCCGCGGCCTCCCTGTCGCCGGCCTTGTCCGCCACGCGGAGCGCGTCGGAGAACGCCTCGAAGACCGCCTTTTCGATCTCGGCCGCATTGTCGAACGTGATCATGTCCTGCGCCTGCTCGAGCGTCAGCGTCGGCATGGCGTGCAGGAGCCCCACGAACAGCAGCACTCCGGTCTGGTAGGCCGGGCCGGCCTTCGACCAGAATTCCGCCGCCGGAGGCCCCAGCAGCGCCATGCCGAGTCTGCCCTCGGCTCTGGCGAAATCTCGGTGCTCGAACCGCAGCGGCAGGCGCCGGCCGCCGATCTCGACAGCATGCTCTTTGCGAATGGGATTCGACATGGCTTACGGGGTCACCGTCACGTTGCCGCTCACCTTGATGGTGACTTCGACAGTGGCTGCCTGCCCCTTCTCGAAGGACCACTGCCAGCCGGTCACCTGGCCGTTGAACAGCACTTCGGCCGCGCCGGCGTCGCTGCAGACCAGCTTGAACTCATCCGTCGAGTTGGGCGTCTGGTAGCTCGTCAGCAGATGCTGATGAGAAGCTTCTGCGGGATCCCAGAACAGCCGGAATGTGATCTCTCCGTAATCCGGGAGTCCGGACACGAATTTCGCGGCCGTGTCGTTCATGGCCGTCACTTCGATCTGCTGCTTCGTGCCGGTCGGGCCAGACAGGCCTTCCACGCCAGGAACGGTCACGAAGGCAGCGCTGATTTTCACCTGCAGCGCCGTGCCCTGCACGGCGAACGCGCTATACGGCATGGTTCCTCCTTCTCACTTGAACTGAATCTCGAACCTGAGCAGAACGGCGAAGAATCCGAGGTCCATCTCGTCGAAGTCCGCTGCATCCTGAAGCGTGCAGGCCTCGACACGCACTCCCCCGCCCATCTGCCCCTTGAAGTAATTCAGCGCCCCGATGACGGCCTCCGCGAGCTCATGGACGGTGTCATAGTCGGCCGCAAGGGCGGCGATTTCCCACTCTGTTGTGGCCAGTGTCATGGGCCCGTTCATCACGAGAGCATCACGCCTCGCTGCCAGACGGAAGACGAGCGTAGGCTCCAACGGCGCATTCGTGTCCCTCTGAGGCGCGAGCACCGGGTACACTCGATCGGCAGCCAAAGCGGCGACTGCCGGGTGAGCCGTCAGATATGCGTACAGGCTCGCCGCCATCGTCATCGACGGGCCATACCCTCCAGGATCTTTGCAATGCGGTCACGTGCCGCATCGAGGGCCAGGGGACCGGCGCGCTCGACAGCGCGGCGGAAGAACGGATTGGGCGACGTTGGACCGACGCGCTTCGCCGCAATCCAGCCGCGGCCACCGAGTGCCGGGAACATCATCGCTTTGCCCGACTTCGCCGTCCGCGCTCGTGTACCAAACTCCACCAGGTGCGCATGGGGAGCGCGCTGGACGCCCCATGTCACGTTCACCTGTGCCGCTGCTCCGGGCCCTTGAGACTTGCCTGCCTGACTGCGGAAGGCGTAAGCGACGATGGCCTTCCGGAGGCCTCCGCGCTCCCGCCGCGCAGTGCTGCCGCCGCGGGAACCGCGCCACAGCGAGACGATCGGCCAGCGCGACACGGGCGCCTGGCGGCGCGCTTCGTCTCGGATCTTCCTGGCAGCCGCCAAGTACACCTGGAGGGCCTCCTCGGTGTACAGAGACTGGGTGAGCTGACGGAGCTTCGCCCCCAGTTCTTCCAGGCCTTCGATAGTCTTCACGGACCCTTGCCCTCTTTGCAAAGGATCTTGATCTCCATGTGCCGCTCCTCGAAGTCCATCACAGCGATAATGTCGAACACACGGCTTCCGAGCCGGAGCCTCATGTCCGGCCTGACGTCGAGAGGCCCGCGCACCGTGATGATGTGGGTGAGCTCCGCATGTACCTGCTTGGCGGCGACGAACTCTCGGCCCGACTGGGGAGAAATGGCGGCCCAACGCTCGGCTACCTGCACCCAGTTCGGCGCAAGCGCGCCGGTAGATGTGCGCACCGGCTGGTTTTCTTCGACAGCGATGCGGTGCCGCAGCGCCCCAGGGTCAATGGCCATCTACCATGTCACGAGCCGGTTTGTGCCGAGCAGCGCTGTGATTCCTACCGGGATCTCCGTCAGGATGTTGCCGAAGCGGTAGCCCGTCCTGTGCTCGTAGAAACTGGCGACCAGCATCTTGATGCCAGTGCGGACGTACTCCGGAACTTCTGCCGGCAGCCACCCGCAGGTCATCCGCACGGATACGGCGCCAGCCGGCCAAAGCGGATCGCCAGGCCACCCCGCGCGCGGATGAACTTCGCCGGGCTCGGCGTCGCCTGCGACCCGGTACTCGTCGGCCTGCCAGGTCATCCACGCTCCGTCTGCGAGCCGATACCTGATCTCCTCCACGCTGATCAGGGGGGCGGGCGTCGGGATGTAGCCCTGTGACGGCCAACAATCCAAGATCATCTCGATCCGCTTCCGCGCGACCTCCCGGCCCTGGAAGAGCTCGGCCTGCTCGCGGGCCGCACGGATCATTGCTTGGATCTCCACGTCATCCAGGTCGTGATCCACCCGGAGGTACGTCTTGATCTCAGCCAGTGTCACCGGCTCCTGTTGCGGCGGCTCCAGCACCCGCAGGATCATTTCCGTTTCGGTTTACGCGATGCGTGAATCGACTCCGGTTCGGGCTCGGACTCACCGGCCGTATCCGTTGGCTCGGCAAGCCTGCTGCCTATCCATTTCCGGGCTGTGTCATCGTCCATCTCGACGATCTGCCCCGGGACGTAGGACCAATCGGCCGAGGCGATGCTCACGAGAATTCGCACCTGCATGACTTCCTCCCAATATGCTGGGGCGGCCCGAAGGCCGCCCCAGGGCGGGCAGCAATCACCTGATCAGGCGGATCAGGTCGCGCTGTTGGCATAGTGAACGATCGGGTTGGTTCCCGCGTTGACGCCGCGACCATCGGTGCGATGGAAGGCGATGAAGCCCACCTGGCCGGACTCGATGTACTTGTCGGTGATCCGGAACAGTTCGATGCCCGTGACGCGCCGGATCCAGTAGTTGCTGAAATCGCCGAAGAGGATCGACTTGGCGCTGGCGGCCATCTGCGGCATGTCCTGGTTGGGCACGAATGGATAGCCCAGGATGGTGTCCGGCTCCCGCACTGCCAGGCCGGGCTGCCACAGAGGCCGGCCCTGGCTGTCTTTGAGCTTCTTGATCGCCTTCAGGGTCTGGTCGTGCAACATCCAGCGCGCGCGCCGGCGGTAGGCCGGGTCAAGCGCGTGCTCGAGGTCGACAAGGTCGTCATAGGTCACGGACGTGGTCTGACCGTTGGCCCCGGTCTTGCCCAGAGTGGAAAACGGCACCACCCCCTGAGGCTTGTCCGTATTGTCGCCCACGGTGAAATGCTCGTTCGTGATGCGGCCCAGCCGTTCGCCGAGCTTGCGGGCAACGAAGGCTTCGATGTCGACAGCAGAATCCTGCAGCAGCTCGAACGGGACGAGAACCGTTTTCGAGCTGTATTTGTACGCCTTCAGGACGACCTGTCCGAAGGCGATGTCCTGCCCTGTTGCGGTCTGGTTCTCCGGCAGAATCGCGCCCTTGTTGGCGGTGTCATTCGACGTCGGAATGGGCATGTCGGCGCCGGTGCCGGTGGGAATGACGAATGCTCCCGCCTGTTCGACGCCTCCGAATTCCTTCATCGCGTCGACGATCTGACGGTAGAAGTCCTGCGCCACCGTGTAGCCGCCGCCCGAGCCAGTGATGGCGGACTGGGCGCGGTACTGGCTCAGCACTTCGCGCTCCTCGGGATTCAGGGCTTCCATGCCGCCACGGATCCAGTGCACGATGGCCGAGCGGTAGAGTTCCGGCTCGCTGCGTTCCGCCGTCTCGCGGGCCTGCCCGCGGACGGGCTGTTCGAGGTCCTGCGAAAGGCTCTCTACCTTTTCGGCGGCCTCGATGGTTTTGAGCATGCGGTCGGCATCGGCCATCATGCGGTCGAACTGCGCTTCCTGTTCTCCCGTCATGGTCTGGCCTTCCGGCACGCTGTTCAGGATCGCCCGGGCCTGTTCGATCAGGGCGGCCCGTTGTCTCCTCAGTTCTTTGGTGTTCATTCTTCCTCCTATCGGGATTCACGTTCTGCAAGAGCCAGGCGCCGCCGCACCAGGCTCAACGGCCGCCCAGGCATTGAGGGCGGGGCAATCTTCTCCTCTGCGGCGAGCGACACCTCGCACGCCGCTGGCTGGGCCGAGCGGACGCCCGCGCCGGCGTCGGCGCCAACCGGCACCAGGCTCACCTCCTCCGGCTCCCAGTCCGTGGCGAGGAGCCGCGGCGGTTTCTCGCCGGGGAATTCCTCGTAGCGGTACACCCGGTAGCCGATGCTGACATTGCGGATGACGCCGTCCAGCACATCACGCCATACCGGATCCACTTCTGGCCGCCTGCTGAATCGCACGAGCGCGCGGCCTTCGCCGTTTGCAAGCCATGCCCGCTCGACGACCCCGATGATGCCGCGCAGATCGAATCGGTCATGAGTGTTGAGCAGGGGAGCGCCGCTGTTGAGTCGGTCCAGGCGCACATGGCCCGGCTGCATGGACAACTCCTCGACATACACCTTGCCCGTCATCCAGTCCGCTCGCCTGACAGCCGCCCCCGTCGACCAGACCATCTCGATCGTGCGCTGTTCCTCGTTCGCAGTCGCCGGCGCGATCTGCGCCGCGCGCGTCTGCTGAGCCAGTTCGACAATCATTGCTTCCCTCCATCCAGCTGCATCAGAGGCACCATCTGGGCCTGCACGCGGTACACGTTCCCGCCGGGGATCGGGTTCATTTCCTCCAGTTCGCGGACCTCGTCCTGGTTCAGGAATCCGGCCCTCAGGCCCGTGTTGTAGGCCTCGTAGCGGCTCTTCATGTCGCCCCGCAGCAAAGCGGCCACCAGGAACCTGCAAAAGTACCCGTCCCCGAGCAGCTTCCTGTTAAACTCCTGCTCGAACCGGGTCATCCAGGGCAACATCGAGTACTGGATGAATTCGAGCGACTGGTGCTCGATGTTCGAGAATGTGGCCCGTTCCAGGTCACCGATCAGGTGCGGCGGCACGCGATAGATGGCGGCAATCTCAGAGCGCTGGAACTTGCGCGTCTCCAGAAACTGCGCGTCATCCGGCGGGATGGTCGTCGCCACCCACTTCGCGCCGTCGTCGATCACCAGCGTCTTATGGGCATTCTCGACAGACCCGTAGGCCTTGTTGAAGTCCTCGGTAAACTTCTGCCTGTCCTTGAGCCGGCCGGGCACCTGGAGGATTCCGCCGATCTTGGCACCGTTGGCGAACAGCTTCGCTCCGAACTGGGCGGCCGCCATGCCCGTGCCGATGGACTGCCTCGCCAGCCGGATCGGAGACCAGCCGACCAGGTCGTCGCCCAACGTTCGGACATGGATGATGTCCTCGGCAGGGTAGACGCCGGCCCACTGGCTCGACCGGTCCTCATAGATGTAGACCAGCCTCCCATTGACGCGCTGCACCCGCATCCACTGCGGCGCCAGCGGCCACAGCGCCCGGGCCCGGCCGGCACGGTTCCAGTCGATGAGCGCGTAGGCGTTGCCCCAGCGGTTCGCCCATTGCATCAAGGTCTCGATGAATGTCGAGGCGCTGATCTCCGGGTTCGGTTCTTCTTTCAGCAGCCGGTATGCGTAGTGCTCCGGCGCCTTCTCGCGGCCGCGCTCGAGCTGCCGGTACACGATCAGCGGCACGGATGCCAGCGTCTCGCTGAGCACGCGGATGCAGGCGAACACGGTGGCATAGTTCAGGGCAACGGTCTCGTTGACCGCCACTCCCGCGTCCGTCTTCACTGCGCCCAGCGCGTCCCAAAGCCACGCTGCCGGCGAAGCCAGGCCGCTCACAAACTCGCCAGCCCGCGCCTGGGGCATGATGTTGTCGCGGCCTGCGAGTGAAAACAGAGTCTCGATCATACGACCAGCACCACCGGATCCGCGGCGCCACCCGATCCGTCATGAACAATCAGGCGGGCCAGCGCGTTCAGTATCGCCACGATGCCGTCAATCCTCTTCCTCGAGTAATGCCGGCTCGGCTTTACCGGCTTCATCAGCCCATTCGAGTCTTCCTTCACAGCGACGCAGTCCGCCATGAATCTCAGGACCGGATTGCCGCCGTGCCTCATCATGCGGTCCTCCCAGCGGCGCTCCAGCTCGCGGCAGGCTGCGTTCAATCCGATGGTGGTTTGCCTGATCGGCACCATCCGCACGCCGGCGGCCTGCAGTTCTACAGCCGTCTGGTTGGCGTTGTAGATGTCGTAACCGACCTCGAGCAGTTCGAACTCCTGGGCGTATTCGAGAATGCGGCGCTTGACCACCGTGTAGTCGACCGTGTTGCCTTCAGTGGCCTCGATGAGGCCCGCCTGCACCCATCTGTCATAGGGATAGCCGTCGAGCTTCGTCCTCTCCCGCACGGCTGCCGCGGGCATCCAGAAATGGCACAGGATGTCCATCATCCCGTCCTCGTGCGGGAACAGGAGCGCGAATGCCGTCAGATCCACCGAGGTCGACAAGTCGAGGCCTCCGAAGCACGGCCTGCCGCGCAGAGCCTCGCGGTCGACCTTGCCTGAACAGGCGTCCCATTTCTCCAGCGGGATCCAGCGCGATTCCTGCTGCACCCAGCGGTTCAGCCTGAACCGTAGAAACTTGTTCAGCTCCGCCGGGTTCTGCTTGGCCAGGCGCGCGGCTTCGGCCACCTTGTCCACCGGTAGGAAGTCGCCCAGGGCGGGGTTCGCCTTGGCCCAGGTCTTCGGGTCCTCCCAGTCATCGTTCTCATCAGCGGCGAAGATGACCGGGTAGTAAGCCGGGTTCTCGAAGACGCCACGCAGAAGCTGGCTCGCATACTCGTGCTGCTGCCAGCACAGTGGGCTTTCATCGCGCACGCCGGCCGTGGTCAGCGCCACCGTCAGCGGCTGTGTGCGCGTGTCGCCGCCGAGGGTGAGAATGTCCCAGAGGTCCGAGTTTTTCTGCCGGTGCAGTTCGTCGAAGATCACACCGCTCGGGTTGATGCCGTCCTGCGTGCCGGCGTCGGCCGAGATGGCCCGGTAGAAGCTGTCCGTCGGCCGGTAGTAAATCGTCTTCGTTGAGTTGAGCACTTCCGTGCGCCGCCGCAGCGGCGGGCATTGCATCACCATGCGCCTCGCCAGCCGGTAGATGATGGCCGCCTGATCCCGCGCGCTGGCCGCTCCGTAGACTTCGGCGCCGGCTTCCCCGTCCGCTGCGAGCAGGTAGAGGGCGATGCCGGCAGCCAGCTCGCTCTTGCCGTTTTTCTTCGGGATCTCAATGTAGACCGTCGAGTACTGCCGGGTGCCGTCTTCCTTGACCGTCCCGAAGATGTCCCGGATGATCCGCTTCTGCCACTCGGCCAGAAGGAAGGGCCGCCCGGCGTACTTGCCCGTTCCATGCTTCAGATAGCGCTCGAAGAACGCAACAGCGCGATCGGCCTTCTTCCGATCGAACGGCATTGCCTACGAAAACATCCCGTCCGGGTCATCGTGGATCTCCTGCTTCGGGATGTTGATCTTGCCCCGCGACGCTGGCGTGAGCCCGAACAGGTCGCTCCACTTTTGCAACGCGGCGCGATACTGTCTGGCGATCTGGAGCGCCGGGTTCTTCACCAGGCCGCGCTGGCCGTGGATCAGAACGCCCTGCTCGGCGATCTGGCGTTCGCACTCTTCCAGACGCACCCGGCAGAGGCAGTAATCGGCCAGAGCGGCCTGGTCGAGTTCGGACAGATCTCCCCTGGCCGAGAGCAATCTGGTCAGGCGTTCCCATTCATTCAAAGCCGCAGGCGGAAGGCTCGCAGGCGGTTCCGGGACACCTGGCAGATGCTGAGGCACCTTCGGGGGGCGCTTGTTCGGGTTCCCACGCCGGTCCTGGAGGGCCAGCGGTTTTGCGGTTCGAGGCATCAAAAATCGAGTTTCATTTCGCGGGTGTGTGCGCACGGGGCCCGGCGCGGTCTACGCTCGCACCGGCCAGGGATCCACCATCCCCCCTCGGCCCGCCACGGCCCGTCCATCCCGACTCGCGCGCGGTTTTTCTGTCGTGGCACGGCTTGCACAGCGGCTGCCAGTTCTCCCGGTCCCAGAACAGATCCTGATCGCCGCGGTGCGGCCGGATATGATCCACCACCGCAGCCAGCGTCGTCACCCCGCGCCGCGCGCATTCGGCGCACACCGGGCGCTCCCGCAGGAACGCCTGCGATGCTTCCCGCCACCGCCGGCCGTATCCGCGCCTGGCAGCACTCTCGCGGCGCGCGTCGGCCCCGAGCAGCTTCTCGTGGACCGGACAGTGGCCGCGCTCGACCAGGTGCGGGCAGCCCGGCACTGGACAGGGTCTCCTGGGCGCCTCCGGCATCAGTGTCCCCGAGATTGCTCCCAGACCTCTTTGCGCAGATAGATCTCGTCGATCTCCTTGCGCAAGGCCGCCTCCCGCTCTGCCAGCTCCTTCAGGATCAGCGTCTTCAGGTAGGCGTTGAATACCTGGCCGACGAGAGCGAGAAGCGAGGCCGCCACTGCCAGCACGTCCGTGGTCATGGCTCCTTCCGGAAGGGCGCCTCCGCTGGCGTGCCGTCAGGGTTCGAGAAGTGCGCCAGTGCTCCGACGGCCCCCTGCACAACCGATAGCGCCGCCATCACCCACAGCCTGCCGCGCGGCGGCAGCACATCGACCGATGCGTTCAGAATGTGCGCCACGACCGCGAGCGACTGAATCACCGCATTGACTTTGAATTTCACCATCTCCGTCCTCCTCAGGAAAAGTACTGGCCGACCGGGTAGAGCGGATAAGGTTTCGTCTCGGCAAATGCCCGCCCGAGATTCGCCATGATCCGGTACACCTCGTGGAAAAAGTTGCCGCGGTCCAGCCCCAGCCGCGGCGCCAGCTCTCGCGCGCGCCAGTCGCCCAGGATGTGGTCGTACAGGATGCGCCTCTGCCTCTCGCTCAGGGTGCGGCGCGCGATGATGTCGAAGTCGGAAACGAACTCGACTGCCTTGAAGCTGTAGACCCGTCCGTTGGCCCGCCGGGCCGCGCCCAGATTCAGAGCCACCACTCCGTAGGTGATCTGGCTATAGCGGCCCGCCTCATCCCGCACCCGCAGATACTTGTGGGCGCAGGTCCGGAATATGGCCCGCAAGACGCAGGGGCACGGGCGCCCCAGGCCGTTGAGGCCCATGCCGTGGCAGTTCGCGCAGCGGACCTCGGCGAGTCCGAAGACCATTTCGTGGGTCCAGATCGTGGATTGCGTCTGCTTCGGTGCAGGTCTCGGCGCGGTTCTCCAGATCTTCGGCGCTGTCCGGCGCGCGGGCGCCGGAACCATGGCGGCGCTTGCCATCAGATCTCTCCTGAGTGGTGAATTCCGAGGATGTCCATTCCGTGGCGCAGGGTCTGGATGGCTCTGGCGTGCAGGGCATGGACTGCCGGCACCCCAATCCCCATCTGCCGGCCGATCTCTTCCAGAGTCATCTCCTCGCGGTAGCGCAACTCGAGAACCTGGTGTTGCCGGCGGGTCAGCATGCATGAGGCCAGCGCCCAGATCAGCCGTTCGCGTTCCTGGCAGCGGCATCGCTGCTCCGGGCCGTCCTCCGGATCTCGGAGCAGGTCCGCCCACGTCATGGCACAAAGAAGCGCCGCTGCCACGACGGGATCCGCACGAGCGTCCAGACACCGGCCGGATTGTCCCGGGTCTCCCGGTTGTGCGAATACTTCCTCCGGGCCGGGCCGGGCCTGTGCATGGCGATCGTCTCCGCGAGCGAGGGCGGCCGGTCGGAGCGCAGTCGCACGGCATGGACCTTGCGCCGCGTGCCGAGCACAACCACTTGGCCTTCGCGCACGAGGTCGCGGGCCTCGTCCTCGGTCAGCCAGCGCAGATGCCGGTTCTGCTCATCGAGCAAGGCAACGCGATCGGCAAGAGTCCTCGCCAGGGTAGAAGAAGGCTGCACTGGAGTAGGGCCGGGAGTCGCTTGTTTTTCGGTCGGGCTCCTGTCCGACCTTGCCCCATCCCGGAAGGGGCCGGCATCCGCCCGGCGCCGGACCGCCGGCGCGCCGCCCAGCGCGCCGCGGCCGCCACCCGCCGCAACTATCCTACTGTACCCGCCAGGAGCGAAAAACTTCACATCGGCCCGCCGCCCGCCCCTTGAGGCAGTCCCGTAACCGCCTCATGCAGCGAGGCTTGGACCCATTATGCCCTGAAAACGGAAAACGGGCAAAATGTTTCAGCGGCGGCTCTTGCGCTTCCGGTCCGCCTTCGGCAGCGGCTTGCCGTCCAGGCCGTAGCCGAACCTCTCCAAGACCTTCTCCGCCGGGACCCACGGTCCCTTCTCCCGCTTGGCCAGTTCGATCAGCATCAGGTCGAGCTCGTCCTCCGTGACGGAATCCGGGGCGTGCCTGGCCTTCCACTGGACGCGCGCGTGACGGAGCCATTCGCGGGGCTGGGAGCGGGCGTACTGCCGGAGCACGCGCCGCTCGGCCGCCGCTTGGCGCTTGGCCGTGGCGCGCATTTCGGGCCATTCCGCGATGAAGGCGAGCCAGTCGCCGTCCGTCAGTTTGACGGCGACGGTGTGGACTGGAAGGCCGGTGACCGGGTCAGCCCAGGGCTTGACGGGCTGGCCGGGAAGGACGTTCTGGAAGGGCGGTTCCGGTGCTTTCCTGGGTGGTCTGGACATGTCTGAAACCTCTGTAAGCCCAATCATGGGCGTTGCGATGTGCTCTGTGCCCCCTCTCTCCCCCCGTAGAAAATCCGGCCAATCCGGCCAATTTGCCATAAGGGCATTTCATGTCAATAGGATGCCGTGGCCGGATTTTCAAAAACGGCCCAAAAAATCCGGCCAATTGGCCGGATTCTTTCCGCCAGAATCCGGCCAGGCAGTCGACGAGAAGGCGAATAAACATCGAATCGAGCATGTAAGCGGTTTCTATCTTGTGTCATCTGACGGCCTCAAACGGACTCATCACGAGCCGTAGATCATGATCGAGCGCGTCGATCGGATCCCGCGATCCGACGACCGGATGGGAGGCGCTCACCAGCCTCGGGTAGAATTCGCACAAGCCGTCCTGGAAGGACTGATGCTGGAGCCACGGAGGCAGTCTCTCGCCAATCTCCCGGAGCCTCTGCCTGACCTTGTCGCAAGCGTTGGCGTCCAACCAACCGCATTGGAAGCCCAGGACGACCAGGTCCCAGAAACGGAGAACCGGGCGCGGCACGGGCTCACCAGCATCGAGCAAGACCCGAACGGCCCTCTGATCCCCCGTCACGATTGGCACCCCTAATACGAAGGAAGCAGCATGGCTGTATGCCTCCCCGCGATCCACCCAGGCATTCAGTCTTTCTCCTTCCTGGTCGATCCGCTCAAGCAGGGCATCCGCTGCCGTTCTGGAGTGCCATTGTTCGAGGAAGCTTCTCCCAAGCACGGAAACCGTGCCCTTTTTGAATGCTTTGTTGAGCTGCTCCTGACGCCCAAGGAATTTCCTGTTTCGAGCGAGGTGGAACTCGGCCTCAGCTTTTACGGCCGGGTGCACTACGGAGGCCACCCGGAAAGCGTCAGAAACACCTTGAAGGATGGTCTTGAGGAGTTCGGCTGCGATCAGTGGGAGAAGAACCGATGTGTCGAGAATCAGGAAGCGTGGGGCCTGAGATGTCTCCGCCGGAGTCGTCACGCCGCTCGCTCTGGCAACAGGTCCCGGAACCGCTCCTCAAAAACGAAGGGGTCCATCAAGAGAAGCTCAGCTCCTTTTCGAGGACTGATTTCCTGATTTCCCACCGCAGTCAAAACTCGCTGGACATGGCTGATGGGCAGCCTGAGATCGCTTCGGCCCAATGTCGTCTTCCGAGCCTTGTTCAAGAACGCGATCTCCTCCCGCTTCTGCTGTGGCAACTTGCTCAGGAACTCGTGCGTCATGAGAGCCCGCTCGCTCAGGTCCTTGAGATGGCTCGCACAATCGAATTTCAGATAGGACTCGAACAGCGGCTGGTCGATCAAACCAGCGGCAAGTGCGGCCCTCAGCACGGTGCGCTGCTCGGCGTGAGTCTCGGCAATGAGCTGGGCGATGTTCTCAGCAGTCAGCTCATGCCACCTCAAGCCGAACCTGTTTTGGCAATGCACCAGAACCGACTTCGGGACGAGAACATTCTGCGCAAAGAAACGCGCGCGCACTTCAGCGAAGTCCTCCCCTTCATCGGGGCTTCCGCGGAAATCCAACGAAACCTGATCATTCGCCAGATCGAAGATTGCGTGGCAGACCTCATGAAGGATGATCTCGTTGCGGCGGAACCACGTCGACCGGAAAGTGTTGACGAACACGCATGGCCGCTCGAACTCTCTGGCCCCGACGGCGAACGTGCAGCCTTCCAGACCTGATTTCGAGACGGGGCTTTCAATCAGCAGCAACCCTCTCCTGCGCAAAAGAGGCCGAAGAATCTCGCCGATGCCTTTCTGGCCATGGTCGAGTTCCAGAGCTGCCCGGAATGCGATTGCCGCGTTCTGGCCCTGGTCGGCAGGAGGAGCGCTCCGATCCACCCTTCCGAGGACGGCCTGGGATAGAGCGTTCCATGCTGCCGAGCCTTGCCCCTCCGACATTCGCTCAAACTGGCTCACAGCATATCCGAGCCGCCGGATCAGGGCGACCGTGCGGCGATCGGCATCCTTCAGCCTTTCATCGCGGAGCTTGAACCAGACAGCGGGCGCGATCAGGGCGGCATTGCTCGCCGCTACCCGGCTGGCCAGCTTGGAGGGGTCGACTCCTAGAATGTTGCAGAGCTCCGGCACGACATATCTGGGCAGGGGCTGCTTCTGATCCAGCCAGTCCTGAAAGTCTCTCAGCGGGACACGCAGAGCTTCGGCGCAGAAGGCTGGATCCAGCCGGGTCGCTTCGAGGATTTGCTTGAGCACTTGAGCACCTTCAGGAGGCGGCCACCTGGCGCAACGGGCGGCCTATCGTCGCTCAGCGCTCCCTGGCGGGCAGCGGAGGCGCAGGTCCACCCTCAGTATAATACGATCGTCAACTCACTCGAGGTGCTTTAGTGCACCTTATCTCCGCCGCCCCCTAGACCGCGACGGACTCAGCCAGCGGACGGAGCATCTTCGGAACGGCGCGCTTCACGAGCTTCTTGATCGCCTGCGCGGACGGCTCCTTCATCTGTGGCTCCTCCCCCCACGATCGGACGGTCTCCGCAATACCATGGTATTGGATTTGTCAGGTGAATTCACGCCATGATTCTCACCTGCCCCACCGCCGCCGGCAGTAAGCGGCCATTTTCCGGCTGGTGAATGGAGAAGCCAGCAGGCCGTCCTGGATAAGCTTCAAGATCCCGTGCGAGCAGGGTTGATGGGGAGTGATCAGACCGGTGCGCATCGCGTGCCGGATCTCATCCACAGTTACGTGATGGGCGTCCGAGTAGGCAACGACCGATTCGTGCGAGATGAAAGGATGATCCCCCGGGCGCAGGATCACCGTCTGATCCTTGCCCGGCCTCAGCGTGGTGAGGCTCACGATGACCACCTCATTGGTTTCTGGATCGGGATCTGTCAGGACGAACCAGAGGTGCAACTTCGCGCTGCGGCCCGCCACGGCCATGAGGAACGTGTCGCCGGCGCACATTCAGCGGGCGTCCAGAAAGTGCTCGGCGGCTTCCAATGCGGCCAACTCGGCCTCGATCTCGGCGATCTCCTCCTCTGTCTTATCGCCTGCCCGCAGGATGTCGCCATACTCGATCGGCAAGGAGCTCCCGTTCGGATCCTGCCACTCCGGCAGGTCATGAGTGAGCTTGACGAGACTCCAGCGGTCGAGTCCGCCGTACTTCTTGAAGATCTCATCCAGAAGCGCTTCCTGGGCCCGCGAAAGCTCCCAAGGCTCGGGCTCCCCCAGCAGCCGGACCTCATAGTTGGCTTCCGGGGCTGAGATGTGGCGCCGCCAGAAGGACTCTTCGCCAGGCGGAGGCTCCTCGTTGATCAGTGAATAGATGCGGCTCGTCACCGGCCCTTTGTCCATGGAGACGTAGCGGTCGGTTGTGATCGGCCTTCCCCAGCGCAGCAGGGCCTCCCGGTCTGCCAGGTAAAGGAGCTTGATGAGCTTCATGTAGCTCATCCGCCCTCCCCGAAGCTTGAGCAGTCGGGCGGCGGCTTCGGTCGCCCGCCGCTCGTTGAAGCGAAGGCGCACCTTCTCAGCCATGACTGTCTCCATTGTATGGCGTTTCGACGGAAAGGAGAAGGTTCTTCATTATTCGTCCACGACTACAGGACGATCCCCGGCTGCATTGTAGGACCAGCTTTCACGCCGCGCCCAGCAGCCAGGCAGCGGCGGCCCTGGATGGCTCGGGCTCGGCAGCCTGGTCAGGCGTATCCCAGATGCAGGGGCCGACACCGCTACGAAGATCATCACGACCTCACCAGATGAAGGTGCCCTGCCTGACCTTCCAGAATGTCCTCGCGTTCATTTTCGATCGCCTCTATTTCAATGGTCTGCGCGAATTGTTTGCACTTGTGTTGGAGAAAGCGGTAAATCGAGGTTCCAGCCAACAACGCAAGGATCGAAGGAAGCATGAAAATCATCGCTGGCCTCGCTACAAACAGGAAGAGCTCATCCGAGGCGCGTGACTGTATACCCAGGAGTTTTTCTTTGGCTTCCCCTTCTGGCATTTCATTGATTGGGCGAAACAGCTCCCTGACGGATCGGTCCAGGACCGGGTTCGGGACAAGGCGGCGAAGGATGTACATCGCAATCGAACGAGTCAGAGACATTTTGTGAGCGAAGCGAATGTAGCCGTTCAGCAGGCCGCGAAGCGCGCCGTAGGCCGGATGATCGAACGGGATCCCCCCTTCGGCTGCGAAGTCAAACAGCTCATCGCGGATTTCGAAAATGCGTTGCCGGAAGGCGTCGATTCTGTATTCTCTCCACAGAAACAGCGCCTGAATCGCCAGCAGACACAATCCGATGGTCGTGAAGATCAAAGGCAGCAGTCCTTCCATGCGTCACTCCCTGTCTTTTGGATTCGTCGTGCCTCTCGGTGTCAACTTGCTCGAGCTTCTTTTCGGATCCGACTGCATCTCAAGCTTCTTGATCCGTCCCTGCAGGTACTCCGTCTTGTCTCGCCGAAGCTTCTGCTGACGGAGCCCGTAAATTGTTCCCAGGACACCTACGGTGTAGCCTACCAATGCGTCAATCCTGAGAGCCCCGAACATTCCAAGACCGATGTTCGCAGTTGTTGTCTTCCCGGCCAAAGTCGCGGCGGTCCGATACATGAAGTAAAAGCAGAGCACGAAGGCCGAGTAGCAAATCAGGGCTGAGCCTAGAGCGGTCACGGAGTCGACAACTTTGACAAATCTCCTGAACCTGAGGTCCTGTTCCTTTTCCGCGCGGTCCTTCGGACTGCTCTTGCCCATGCGTCTTTTACCTCATACACTGGTGCCGACCGGTTGAGTGGCAACAACGTCACCCCATCCTATCGGATGTTTCCCGGCCGTATTGTAGTACCAGATTTCACGCCCCGCCCAGCAGCCAGGCTGAGGCGGCGAGGCAGGGGGCGGACTCGGCAGCCGGGCAGGTGAAGCCGAGGCCTCGGCGGAGCGAGTCCAGGCAGTATGGCATCGCGTGCGGCGCCACCAGCACCGGGCAGTCGAGGCCCTCGAGCCGGAAGCGCGCGCCGCCCGGCAGGCGCACCTAGCAGCAACCCGGAGCGTTTCGTTGACGCCTCGATGGCCTCGAAAGTGACAGGATTTCATGTCAGCGCCAAATCCGCCGCGCGGTTGGGTTTCGTCTGTCGATAAATGAACAGCGGCGTCATCCCCCAATAGTGGTAGGGGCGGCCTAAGGAAGCCCTCACGATGTTTTGCAACAGCCTGGCAGCATCCGGGAGACTTTCCGGAGTGCTCCCATCCGGCGTCCACTCTTCGCTGGCTGGTATTTCGTCCAGCATCCCGATCGCATGCCATTCACCAAGGGACGATCCGCCGTGCTGCAGGATGAATGCGCTGGCCCCGCCCAAGATCGACTCAGGTCTCAATGCCCCCCATGTCTTCCCTTCCTTTGAGTCGATGGACATCTGAACCTGATGGGGAAGCTTTTCGAGAATTCTGAAGAAGGCCGCCATTCGTTTCCTGTCTGCTGCGTGCTGCTGTTTCCCACCTGGTGTCGCCAGAGGAATGAAGTCTTCCCAGAGATTGCGGAAACATCCGAGGTCAAGGATCTCGAGTTTCCCTTGCACATGCACCACCTGACCAGGGTCAGCATCATGGAGGGATTCCACGATGAATCCCCTGTCGAACAGAAGGTCCAGGAGCAGGTTCGGAAGACCAGATTCCCTTCGGAACAACTGCTCGAGCGATTCAGCATGGCGCTCTGTGGCTTCCGTGGCGGCTTCCGCTATTTTTATGCTGCCTCCAATGGAGCTCCTCGAGGAATGTTCCCCGGCCGCCAACCGCTTCGCGGATTCTGGAACTCCTTCCGGCAGAATCTGGGCGATGAACAGGGCGAGCTTTTCCCTGTCAATGTAGAGGTAGTCACGAAGGAAATCGTCTCGTTTTGGGAAGTCCTGCATTGGCGAGAGTCTCCTTGACTCGTTCTTTCAGCCGTTCGCGCTCCTCTTCCTTCCTCTCCATCTCGGCCGCAACGGACTCGGCCAGCGGACGGAACATCTTCGGAACGGCGCGCTTCACGAGCTTCTTGATCGCCTTCGCGGACTGCTCCTTCATCTGTGACTCCTCCCAATACTATCGGACGTTTCCCGCGAAAGCATGGTATCGGATTTGTCAGGCCAGTTCACCGCCCAGCAGCCAGGCTGAGGCGGCGAGGCAGGGGGCGGACTCGGCAGCCGGGCAGGTGAAGCCGAGGCCTCGGCGGAGCGAGTCCAGGCAGTATGGC
>JBBIIK010000036.1:0-40273 GCA_037446555.1 Acidobacteriota bacterium | reverse complement strand
GTGATAGCTGCGGATTGTGGAAGCTCCGGCTGTAGTGATGAGCCAATCGAAGCCCGCCCGCCCCTCGCCGACGCCCTGCATGCGCTGGATTTCCAGGCTTCCTTGCAACGTCTCCGGCGACTCGTCGCCGGCGTCCTCGAAGACGAGCAACCGCACGGTGCCCTGAACGGAACACAGCGCCGCCCAGCTGTCTTGTCCGGGCTTGTAGAATTCTCCGCGGATCACGTTCTGCGAGGCGGATTCCGGGGTTCGCTCGTAGGACTGCGGAATGCTGCAGCCCATCCTGCGAAGCGCCCCTGAGGCCGCGGGCGGCAGCTGCGGGAATGCCTCCACGGGAAGCCTTTACATCTGCTTCCATCCGGCATTCAGAATCAGCTGGAAGGGATGAAAATACGAGCCTCTCCGCGGGCGGTTGGAATCGAACTCCGGGAGAAGGGAAGTGTAGGCGAGGTTTTCGTCCAGGTATGGGGCGATGATGCGGGCTCGGCGCAGACATTCAGCGGCGACATCTTTCAGGCGCGGATCGGGCTTGCCCTGGAGTTCCGTGTTGCGGAACCGCTCGTGGAACCGCCTCGCCGCGCGGACCTGCAGCTCCGGGTTCAACGTGTGTTCGAGAATGCGGCGGGCTTCGGCGGTGAACCCGGTCTCGCGGAGTGAGTGATCGGCGCACCAGGCGCCTAGCGCGTCCAAAGACGGGCCGAAGTCGGGCTGTGCCTCGAGGGAGGATAGCAGGAACTCCACGTAGAGGCGCGTGTCGAGGGCCTGCACCCGCCGGGCGGCGTAGAATCCGATCCGCGGATCGTCCGGATGGCGGGAGATCGCGCTGCGCCAGGCGCGGAGGAGGCTGTTGTAGCGGCCCGGATCCAGGTCTCCGGGCTCGAACCGCGCCGGCTGCCAGTCGAGGAACTCCGATTCCGCTGCGTCTTCGACGAGCCAAAGCACGTGATCCGCGCGCCGGGCGGCGGCTTCGGGACTGCCCAGATGCCAAAGCGCTGCGATCAACATCGCGCGTATCTCGATGTCGTAGGGCGCGGTTCGGAGATCCTCCTCGAGCCGGGACACCTGCTCCGGGCCGAGTGACTTGGCGCGGTCGAGGATTGCCTCCGGGGCATTTCCGGGCGGCGTCGACTTCCTGATCGACTCTGCGGGCGAGCTGGCAGTCTCCGCCGGCCCGGCTGGCTTCGCGGGCGGCTTCGAGACGAGGACGAGCCATGCGCCGGCCACGACGGTAAACAGGGCCAGGGGGAGTGAAGCCCTCACTTCCCCAGAGTATCCTTCCACGCGTCCATTGCCATCCGGTATCGGCAGGATTTTCGCCTACGGCGGGAGGGGATCAACACAAGAACTCTCAGGATCGATCGGGGGGAAACCAGCGGATGGTAGCGCTAACGGGATTCGAACCCGTATTTGAGCCTTGAGAGGGCTCCGTCCTAACCCTTAGACGATAGCGCCGTACATCCCTCAATATAGCAGAGAACGCGGGCTGTTTCCGAGAGGCGGGAGCGGTGGCGCGCTGATTTGAGGGTCTGTCGGGGGGGGGCGGCGGGCACTTCATCCGGGGACGAATCGCGCCGCCTGGGGCCGGAGGCTTCTGACCTGCCGGAGCGAACGCGCAGTGTGGTGGAAGAGGATGAGCTGCGGCGGCGGGACGCGCAAGGCGGCGGGTTGGCGGGCGGCGGCCGGGTTTAAGTAAACTGACCGTCAGCCATGTCTACCTATCTTCCGCTGCTCGGGATTGGCCTTGTGGCCGGCGTGTTGGGAGGGATGTTCGGCATCGGCGGCGGCCTGGTGATCGTGCCGGCGCTGATCCTGCTGTTGAAGCTGCCGCACTTCGATGCGGTGGGGACTTCGCTGGCGGCGCTGATTCCTCCGGTGGGGCTGCTGGGGGCGATCGAGTATTACCGCAACGGGCACGTGAACCTGTTGTACGCGGCGCTCGTGGCCGTGGGGTTGTTCGCAGGATTCTACTTCGGGGCGCGAATTACGCTGGGGCTGCCGCCGGATGCCGCCCGCCGCATTTATGCGGTGTTTCTGTTGGTGGTGTCGCTGCGGATGCTGCTGGCAGGGAAGTGAGGGCGGTGCGCGTTGCGGCGGCGTGCTGCGCTATATTGGGTATGGAACCAGCCGCCGGATGGCGCGGTAGCCAAGTGGTAAGGCAGAGGTCTGCAAAACCTTTATTCGCGGGTTCGATTCCCGCCCGCGCCTCCATCCTCGCGGTTCCGTCCCCCCGCCCGAAGTGCCGGGAAGGTTGCGCTGACGGGCGCCGGTCATCCGGGCGCCCTATCGTCTGTCAAAGATCCTCGAAGAGCCATCCAGCCGCTCCGCCATGCAAACAGCACGATTGCCAGCCGCTTTGCAGGACGCGATCCGGGAGCATGTCTCCGCCTTTTCGACGGTGGAGCTGGCAGAGGCGGCTTCGCGCATTTCGGAGGGATACCGGATAGGGCTGCCGCCGCTGCTTGATTCGGCTGCGAGCCGCGCCGCCTACCTTGCCGTGCGGATGCCGGCGACCTATGCCGCGCTGACGAGGGCGGCGGCGGAGCTGCCGTTTGCGCCTGATTCGTGGCTCGATCTCGGCGCGGGGCCGGGGGCGGCGGCGTGGGTGGCGCCATGCCCCGTTACGCTGGTGGATGCCAATCCGCACTGGGAGGATCTGCGCCCGGCGAGGCGGATCTGCGCGAGCCTGGAGCGGCTGCCGGAGCTGGAGGCTCACGACGTTGTGAGCCTGGCCTATGTGTTGAACGAGCTGCCGCCGGCGGCGCGGGCGCGTGTGATCGATGACG
Organism: Acidobacteriota bacterium; assembly: GCA_037446555.1. GTDB lineage: Bacteria > Acidobacteriota > Terriglobia > Bryobacterales > Bryobacteraceae > JANWVO01. The sequence goes on along the minus strand of JBBIIK010000036.1, from coordinate 37,490 downwards.
GCTGGCGTTTGGCGCGGCGGGCGTTACTGATTGTAGAGCCGGGCGCGCCGCAGGGGTTCGCACACCTGCTGGAGGCGCGCCGGCAACTGATGGAGTTGGGCGCGCGGATCCTGGCGCCGTGCCCGCACGGCTGCGCCTGTCCGCTCGAAGGAAGCGACTGGTGTCACTTTGCCGTGCGGGTGGAGCGGTCGCGTTTGCACCGGCAGTTGAAGGGGGGATCGCTGGGGTTCGAGGACGAGAAGTTCTGCTATCTGGCTGTGCTGCGCGAGGAGGTGGATGCCGCGCAGGCGCGCGTGCTGCGGCACCCGGGAGTGAGGCAGGGGCTGATCCGGCTGCGGCTGTGCACGGGGGAGGGAGTTCAGGAGCGAGTGGTGACGCGCCGCGACCCGCGGTGGCGGCAGGCGCGCAAGGTCTCGTGGGGCGACCGGTGGGCGGACGCGCTTGCGGCGGAGGCCGGTAATCTGGAACAGGAATGATGTTCTCGGCAGGCGTGCTTGCGGGCTGGATGGCGCTGGCGCCGGCGGCGGATGTCGCGGCGGTGGTGCGCGGGCTGGAGCAGCGCTACAACCGCGCCACGACGCTGAGGGCGGCGTTCGAGCAGCGGCACGTGGTGGCGGGGCGTCCGCGGAGGATCGAGTCCGGGATTCTCGAGCTGCGCAAGCCGGGGCGGATGCGGTGGGAGTACGAGCACCCGGCGGGGAAGCTGTTCGTGTGCGACGGCAAGTGGGTGTGGCTGTGGTCGCCGGAAGCGCAGCAAGTGGAGCGGGCGCGGCTGAAAGAAGCTGACGATTTCCGGGCGCCGCTGGCGTTCCTGTTGGGGCGGCTGGATTTGCGGAAGACTTTTGGCGCATTCGAGGTGGAGCGCGAGGACGAAGGGGTGCGGCTGTCGGCGTGGCCGCGCAATGACCGCATGCCATTCACGCGGGTGGACTTCTGGCTGGGAGCGGAGTTCGAGATTCGCAGGCTGGTGATCCACCAGATCGATGCTACGGCGATGGAATTCCGCTTTGCCGGGGAACAGTTGAACGCGGCGGTGCCAAACTCGGCTTTCCAGTTTGAACCGCCGCCGGGCGTGCCGGTGGTGGAGGCAGAGAGGTAAGAGTTGCGCGGGTGTGCGCCACGCCAGTGCAGGGATTGCAGGGCGCCAACGGAGGCCCTGCTCCTATCTTGCTGAAAATAAAGGAACCTACGAGTTGGCCAGAGAGATGCTTCCTCTTGAGGTGAGACAAAAAGGAGGTCTCAAGAGATGAAGAGGATGATCACTTTGGCGGCTTTGGCCGTTTTCACACTGGTTGCGATGCCGGCGCAGACCGTGGTTTGCCCGAACCCGAAAGCTGGCTCTTATGCGGGCAAGAAGGGCAAGCGGAGTGGTCCGCAGGATGGGTCGGGACCGATTCACGCGCCCGGAACCGGAGGCGGCACGGGCAAAGGGCAGCGGGGGCCGCGACGGTAAGGTGCCCGATCAGGGAAGCGGCAGCGGCGCCGCTTCCCTGGCACTGTCATCGGTTATGAATCTCCGGGCGCAAAGGCTAGTACCCCAATCTCCACTCTGCTGTGGATATCTACAGGCTTCTCATTGACCATTGCAGCGAAAAGTACTTAGATGGTTGATGGACAGGCCTGTGGCAGAGAAACGGCGATACCGGCGGTACGAACTTCGCTTACCTGTCGAAGTGATCAAGATTGGAGATCGGCACGAGCGGCTCAAGCTCCAAAGCAGGAACATCAGTTGCAGAGGCATTCTGTTGGAAGACCCGGAAGGGCAGTTGGAGAAGGGGCAACTGATCGAGTTTCTGGTTTCTCTGCCGAGCGCCGAAGTGGGGGTGCAGGTGCGGCTGCACTGCAAGGGGACGGTGATCCGGAGGGACCGGACGAGGCTGTCGACTGCCGCGGCGCTGCAACGTTACGAGTTTGAGCGGGTACTCTCCAAGGCCGCGTCGGCTGGCGATTAGGGCCCACCCAAGAATCCGCTTGACGCTGGAGCCGCCATGCGTTACGTTGGCAAACAAAAGGCGAATTTGCGGCTATGAACCTAAGTCTGGACTTCCCCGATCCGCGGCGTGAGGACAAGCTGGGACTGTCACGGCGCGCGGATCTGGGCGCTGCGATTGCGCGGCTGACGGCGTGGATGGAGGAGGCAAACTCACCGATCCGCGCCATCCGTCATCAGCCTGCCAAGCCCGGGCAGTTCGAGGACATCCCGGAAGAAGTGCCCGTAGCAATCCGCAAGGTACTGGAGGAGCGGGGCATCCGGCAACTGTATGCGCATCAGGCGGAGTCCTACCGGGCGCTGAAACAGGGCTCGAACATCGCCGTGGTGACGCCGACGGCGAGTGGCAAGACGCTGTGCTACAACCTGGCAGTACTGGATCGGCTGGCGGCGGATCCGGAGGCGCGGGCGATCTACCTTTTTCCGACCAAGGCGCTGGCAGAGGATCAGCAGCACGAGTTTCATTCGATCGTCGAGGCGATGGGCTCGGGCATCCGCGCGTTCACCTACGACGGCGACACGCCACAGGACGCGCGGAAGCAGATCCGCGAGCGCGCCAACGTGGTGCTGACGAACCCCGACATGCTGCATGCGGGCATCCTGCCGCACCATACGAAGTGGAGCAAACTGTTCGAGAACCTGCGCTATGTGGTGATCGACGAGCTGCACACGCACCGCGGCGTGTTCGGCAGCCACCTGGCGAACGTGATCCGGCGGCTGAAGCGGATCTGCGCGTTCTATGGCTCGAAGCCGCAGTTCATCTGCTGTTCGGCGACGATCGCCAACCCGGCGGAGCTGGCATCGGCGCTCACCGGCGAGGAGTTCGCGTTGATCGACCGCAACGGCGCGCCGAGCGGCGAGAAGTACTTTGTCTTCTACAATCCGCCGGTGGTGAACCGGCAGCTGGGCATCCGCCGCAGTTATCTGAACGAGACGCGGCGGCTGGCGGGGGAGTTTGTGGGGCGGGGGCAGCAGACGCTTGTTTTCGCCAACAACCGGCTGGCGATGGAGGTGCTGGTCAAGTACCTGAAGGACTCGTGCGCGAGGCCGCCGGCGGACGCGGATTCCGTGCGCGGCTACCGGGGCGGGTACCTGCCGCGGGAGCGGCGGGAGATCGAGCGGGGGCTGCGGGAGGGCGAGATCCGGTGCGTGGTGGCGACCAACGCGCTGGAGCTGGGCGTGGACATTGGAGGGCTGGACGTGGTGGTGCTGGCCGGGTATCCGGGCAACATCGCCAGCACCTGGCAGCGCGCCGGGCGCGCGGGGCGGCGGCTGGGGACGTCGCTGGCGCTGCTGGTGGCTTCGAGCGCGCCGCTGGACCAGTATGTGGTGGAGCACCCCGAGTTCTTTTTCGAGACGCCGCCGGAGCACGCGCAGGTGAACCCGGACAACCTGGAGATTCTGGTCAGCCACCTGAAGTGCGCCGCCTTCGAGCTGCCGGTGAAGGACGGGGAGCGCTTCGGCCCGCATGAGACTGAGGAGCTGTGCCAGTATCTGGCCGAGCTGGGGGTGGTGCATCATTCGGCGGGCGCCTGGCACTGGGTGGCAGACTCGTATCCGGCGGACGCGATCAGCCTGCGTTCGGTGACCAGCGACAACTTCGTGGTGATCGACATCACGGGCGAGGAGCGCGTGATCGGCGAGGTGGCGTTCCCGGCGGCGCTGACGGAGCTGCACGAGAAGGCGATTTACTTGCATGAGGCGCGGCAGTACCAAGTGGAGCGAATGGATTACGGGGGGCGGAAGGCGTATGTGCGTCAGGTGGAGTGCGACTACTATACGGATGCGATCGACTACACGCAGGTGAAGGTGTTGGAGGAGTTCGCCAAGAGCGGCATGCAGGCAGCCGAAGCGCTTCACGGCGAGGTGCGCGTGAACCGGCAGATTGTGGGGTTCAAGAAGATCAAGTTCTACACGAACGAGAACGTTGGCGCGGGGACGCTGTCGCTGCCCGAGCAGGAGATGCACACGGCGAGCTTCTGGCTGCACTTTCCGGCGGCGTTCTGGCAGGCGTTTCCGCACCTGACGCCGGCAGAGCGGGTGAACGGGCTCACCGGGCTGAGCCACGCGCTGCGCACGGTGGCGGCGCTGCTGCTGATGTGCGATCCGCGGGATCTGGGCGTGGCGATCACCGAGGAGATTGCGCCGCCGGTGGAGTGCTTCGAGCCGAACCTGCACCTGTATGACAACTACCCGGGCGGCATCGGACAGAGCGCGCCGCTGTTCGAGATGGCGGACCGGCTGCTGGCCGGGGCGAAAGACCTGATCGGGCGGTGCGGCTGCGAGCATGGCTGCCCTGCCTGCACGGGACCGGCGGGGGAGACCGGGGCGCGCGCCAAGGAGGCGGCGCTGGAGATCCTGGCGGCCCTGACAGCCGCGCCGGGAGCCGAGAACGCCGCGGCGGCCTGCCTAGACACCTGACGATCCGGCGGCGATCAATCGCGTGCGCCGCGAAAAGTCTTCCCCGGCTGTTTCTTGCCTCACCAGCGCAACGGCAGCGAGCGCGGGCGCGAACCTGTGGCGTCGAACACGGCGCCGGCCATGGCCGGGGCGAGTGCGATGATGGGCGTTTCGCCCGCGCCGGCGCTCGGCAGGTCCTTCCGGTCGAGCAAAATCACGTCCATTTTCTCCGGCAAGTCGCGGAAACGCGGGACTCGATATTGCGAAAAACGCGCGTTGGTGAGCCGGCTATTTTCGAACTGGATCTCTTCGCGCAGCACGGCACCGAGGCCCATGACGATGCAGCCTTCCACCTGTGAGCGCGTGTTCCAGGGGTTCAGAATTGCTCCGCATTCAAAGGCTTCGACGATCTCCACCAAGCGCACGGTGCGCGCCTTGGGGTCGACTTCGACCTCCACGCAGGCGGCGACGACGGAGTTTTTCTCCGTTCCGCAGGCGAGCCCGATGCCGCGGTTGGGCGGTCGGCGTGCAGCTCGCCGCTGCTTCCAGCCGAATCTCTCCGCGGCGGCGGCGAGCACGGCGCGGATGCGGTCGTTGTCCAGATGCGCCATTCGGAAGTCGAGCGGATCGGCGCCAGCGGCGGCTGCCAGCTCGTCCATGAAAGATTCGCGGGCGAAGTTGTTTGCCGTGGCGGCGAGCGTGCGGTACGAGCCCTGGCGCAGGGGCGGATCGGCAGGGACGTATTTTTCGCGGCGGTTGGGGATCGCGTAGGGAGTCTGGAGTCCGGCGGCGCCGGAGTTGTAGTTGGTGAATTGCCAAGCGCGGATCTTGCCGCCTTCGACGACCGCCTCCACGTCGATGAGCGCGGCAGGGCGGAAGTAGGCCCAGCGGAACTCCTCCTCGCGCGTCCAGCGGATCTTCACGGGGCGGCCTGCCTCTTTGGCGAGCCGGGCGGCTTCCAGCGCCGCTTCGCCTGTGTGCTTGCCGCCGAATCCGCCGCCGAAGTCGGGGACGATGACGCGGACGTCCTCAGGGCGGAGCCCGAAGGCACGGGCAAGATCGTTCCGCACGCTGAAGGGGTTGCTCGTTCCCGTCCACACAGTGAGCTTGCCGCCCTGCCACTCGGCGCCGGCGGCGCGGGGCTCCATGGGCGCGTGCTGGATGTAAGCGGTCCGGTATTCGGCGCGATGGGTGCGCCCGGGCAGGGGCTCGACCTTCTCCTTGGCGGTGGCACGGAGGTGCTCAAACAAATTCGCGCTGTTGTGATTTTGCCCGCCGGACCACTTCGCAGTGGCGGCCATGGCCTCCATCGCTTTGCGGGCGGCGTAAGAGGTGGCGGCGGCGCAGCCGGCGAAGTCGCCGTCGCGCACGGCAGCCGCGGCGCCGGCCTTTTTCGCGGCCTCCACGTCCACCCCCTCCAGACGCGCGCCATATGCGGGCGGCCGGAGAACGCAACCATAGAGCATTCCCTCGCGGACGATGTCGGAGGGGAAGCGGTGCGCGCCGGTGACGATCTCGCGCGCATCGATGCGCCAGTGGCCGCGGCCGAGAATCTTCCACTGCCCGGGTTCGGTGAGGCCGGGATTTTCTATCAGCCGCTTCTCGGCGGTCAGCCAGCCGCGCGCGGCGGCCGCAGCCCGCCGCACGGCGGGCACAGTTTGAGGCGTGGTGCGGCTGCCCGCGGTGATGCCGTCGTCGGGCGTGCGGGCTGTGTCGCAGAGGATCACGCGCACGCGATCGAGCGGGACGCCGAGCTCCTCGGCGGCGGCCATGACGAGTTCGGTGCGCGGCCCCTGGCCCTCCTCCACCTTGCCGCTCAAGACGGTGATGATGCCGTCGTCGCCGAGATGAATGCGAGCCTCCACGCTTTCGCCGCGCCCCTGCCCGGAGGAGTCCTGCGCGAAGCAGGTGAGCAGCCATCCGGCGCCGAGCGATTCCAGCCAGTGGCGGCGCGTGATCTCGAAGCGGTAGAGCGGCGGCTCGAACAGCTCGAAGCGGTCCGGCTCGAAGGTTTCATTTCGCGGCATGGATCCCCTCCTGCTTCTGCGCCGCGCCGCGCTTCAGCCGCGCGGCAAATTCGACGGCGGCGACAATCCGCGGATATCCATTGCAGCGGCAGAGACTGCCGTTGAGCGCTTCCAGGATCTGCGCCCGCGTGGGCGCGGGCGCGCGCTCGAGCAGCGCCACTGTCCGGAGGATCATGCCGGGCGTGCAGTAGCCGCACTGCATGGCGCCTTCGTCGACGAACGCCTGCTGCACCGGGTGCAGTGCGCCGCCCCGGGCGAGACCCTCGATGGTCGTGATCCGCTTGCCCGCCGCCGAGCGCACCGGAAGAACGCAAGTGCTCGCCGGGACGCCGTCGAGCAAAACGGTGCAGGCGCGGCATTGTCCCTCGCCGCAGCCAAACTTCGGGCCGGTGAGCTGCAAGTCCTCCCGCAGCACTTCCAGCAAAGGACGGTCCGGGAATGTGTCGACTTCCCGCGCCCCCCCATTTACAGTGAATCGAAAGACGGGCATGGCGAAGCTCCTCCGCAATATTCTACGTCTTCTTCCGGGCCGCACATGCGGCCGCTTTCTCTCACTGCCCGGCGCCGGCGCGGGACCCGGGGCTCCACCTATCTCGCGCCGGTCAGTTCGCGCGCCAGCCGGTCGTATTCCTCCCGCAGCCGCGCGTGCTCTTCCTTGTTTGCAGGTCCGGCGAATCCGGCGTGGACCGAACGTACGCGGTGATCCCTGTCCAGAAAAATGGTCGTCGGAAATCCCCCGAAATTTGCCAGTAGAGGGAGAACTTTCTGCACTTGGCCTTCCTCGGTGGTTCCGGCGTACAAAATCGTGTATTCCGTCTTGTGGCGCCTGGCAAATGCGCGCAGCTGGTTCCGGTCGCGTTGGGATTCGCCGGTGTATTCGAAGCCGAGCGCGACGACTGCGAGACCCTTGTCCCGGTAGCGGCGGTCGAGATCCGCCAGCAGTTCCGCTTCGTCGTGGCAGTTCGGGCACCAGGAGCCCATGATGGTGAGGATTACGGGCTTGCCGCGGAAGCGGGCATCTGTGGAAGAAACGGGGTTGCCGTCCAGATCGACAGCCTGGAAGCGGACGGGTTCCAGCGGGTTTTTCACCGAGACATAGCGCGAGGGATCGGGCGGTTCCGGCAGCCCCAATTCGGCTGCTTTTTCCACACGAACGGCCGTAAACGCGGTCTTGCCGTCGAGAACGCCGCGCAGGGTTCCGTCCGGCTGGAGCTCGGCTTCAATCAATGTTGCACGGATACCGTCGAAGTGCGACAGCCGCAGCCTCTTGCCTTCCACGCGACCTTCCAGGGTTCCGAAGTCGCCGTCGAGCCTCTGGATGGTGCCGGTGACAGAGGCGCCGGACTGTGCAAAGTATCCGTTCATGACGCGCACGCCTCGAGGTGCGTCGGTCCGGATGCGCCACTCTCCGGCGACCTGCGCCGGTGCGGATTCCGCAGGTTCCGGTTTGGGCTGGAAGGGCTGTGCCGTGAGCTCTCGCCGCACGACGCCCGCCCGGGTGCGCCGCTGATAGGCGCCGCGAAGCGCCTGCCCGTCCCAGGCGGCTTCCAGCCGGGAGTCGAAGAAGTCCCAGACCAATTGCAGCTTCTCTTCGGAAAACTGGCCGGAGGTCGACCAGATGCGGCGCTCGCCGTCGAGAATGGCGCCTCGGGTTTGGGCGCCCGCCAAATGGAGCTCCAGGCGGAAATCGACCTTTCTGCCGTCGACAGCGAGCACGGCGTCCCACAGGCCGGAAGGTGGCGGCGCGAGCAGAGACAATCCCAAGCAGAGTGCGGCGGTCATGGCGTCATTGTAGCCGGACTGCCGCGGCGGGGGGGCGCGATCATCGGTTTGGCGGATTCTGCCACGCGCTGTGCAGGCACCTTTTTCTGCAAGAGTGCCACCGGGCCGAACAGACTCTGGCGGCGCCCGGGAGCGCCGCAACGGGTTCCGGCTGTTGCCGCGCTTGCCGGATGCTGTCCCCCGGCTTGTGTAAGCGTGTTCAGAGTATTATGATGCCTCCATGGCCAGCAGACTGCCTGCCTTCTTCCTCATTCTTTTGTGCGCGGCGCCCCTCTGCGGCGCCGGCATCACGATGCAGGTGACTGAGAGCGGTTACCTGGATTCGCAAGGGTTCAGCGTCATCCTCTACCACAGTACGTTCAACCGGATGTTCTTCGACCAGAAGAACACGGCGATGGAAATGATCCTCCACGGGCGGCGCATTGCCACCAACGGCGACGTGCGGCTGTTGCCCACGCCCGAGCAGTGGGACCCGATCCCGCGGCTCAAAGCCAAGAACGCGGACAAACAGAACCGGCGCCTCACCGCGGACGCCGGCTATCCGGAGGATGACTTCTCTTACCGGCTGGAAGTGAGTGCCGAGCCGGACGGCGTGCGGGTGGCGGTGATCCTCGACAAGCCGCTGCCGGAGAGGCTCGCCGGGCGGGCCGGTTTCAATCTGGAGTTTCTGCCGGCTGTGTATGCGGGCAAGACATACATGACGGACGGGGAAGCGGCGGGGCTGTTTCCTGTGAGCCCGCGCGATCCGGCGGTGAGCGTGCCGCCTCCGGCGGGCGAGCCGCGGAAGCTGCCGTATCAGGAGGAATGGGACCGGGACAAAGGCTACCGGCAACCGCTGCCCTTCGCGACGGGCACGAGTATCACGCTCGGAGTGGACCAGCCGCAGTACCGCGTGAAAGTGGCGTCGGAAAAGGGGCCGCTGTTGCTTTACGACGGCCGTGTGATGGCGCAGAACGGCTGGTTCGTGCTGCGCACGCTGATCCCGGCGGGAAAGACAGGCGAGGTGGTGGTGTGGCACATCCGTCCCGATGTGACCCCGAACTGGGTGCGGCCTCCGATGGTGGCTTACAACCAGGTTGGCTATCCGCCCGATGCCTCGAAGGTGGCCGTCATCGAGCTGGATCCCCTCTACAAGGCGCCCGCAACGGCCAGGGTGCTGCGCCTGGCAGAGAACGGCGAGTACAAGCCTGTTTACGAGGGGCCAGTGTCCGCGCCGCAGCGCTGGTTGCGTTACGTCTACAGGAAATTTGATTTCTCGAGCGTGAAGGAGCCGGGCGCGTATGCGATCGAGTACGGCGCAGAGCGAACCGGCGTGTTCCGGATTGCCCGCGACGTCTACAGCAACACCTGGCAACTCACGCTCTCGAGTTACCTGGCAACTGCGATGGACCACGTCTCGGTACGCGGAGGCTACCGGCTCTGGCACGGCGTTTCCCATATGGACGATGCGCGCCAGGCGCCGCCCAACCGGCAGCATTTTGATGGCTGGTCGATGGGGCCGGAACTGGACTCGCCTTACAAACCGGGCGAACACATTCCCGGGCTGAATGTGGGCGGCTGGTACGATGCGGGCGATTTCGACATCCAGACACGGAGCCAGTTCCTGGTGATCCAGGACCTGGCGCTCGCCCGCCGCGAGTTCAAGCTGGATTACGACCAGCTGACGGTGGACTGGGACGCGCGCTTCGTGGAAATGCACCGTCCTGACGGCGTTCCCGACGTGCTGCAACACATCAAGCACGGCGTGATGCAGGTGCTGGCGCAGATCAAGGCGGTGGGCCACACGTTCCCGGTGATCAACGAGCCGACGCTGCGGCAGTACACGCACCTCGGTGACGGCGCCTCGAAGACAGACAACCGCATCTACTCCGAGAAGCTCGGGCCGAATGAAGTGAAGGGAGATTTTTCGGGGCGTCCCGATGACCGCTGGGCGTTCACGACCAAGTCCGCCGCCATGCAATACGGGTCGGTCGCCACTCTAGCGGCAGCGGCTGTGGCACTGAGAGGATACGATGACGCGATGGCCAAGGAGTGCCTGGAGACGGCGATTCGCATCTGGAACGACGAGCACGCCAACCCGAGCCCGGGCCGCGGAGGGCCTCCCGGCGCGGGCGCCGGCGAAGAATGGAATGCCGCGATCCAACTCGTGCTGGCGACGGGCGGCGGCGAGCCGTACAAGGCGCGCGTGCGGGAGATGTTCCCTTCGATGGTTCAGCGGATGGGCTTCGGCGGCTGGGCGGCGGTCCATGTGCTGCCGTACATGGATGCGGATTTCCGAAAGCAGTTCGAGTCCGCCGTGCGGAATTACGTGACGCAGCTGGACAAGGAACTTTCGGCGATGCCGTTCGGAGTGCCGCCGACGCGGGGCGGCTGGGGCGGCTCGGCTGGCGTCATGGATCTCGGCATCCGGATGTACTTCCTGCACAGGGCGTTTCCGGAGATCGTCAGCAAGGACTACACGCAGCGGGCGGCCAACTTCATTCTCGGCACGCATCCGGTGTCGAGCCGCTCGTATGTTTCCGGCGTGGGAGCGCGGTCCCACCTCATCGCCTATGGCAACAACCGCGCCGACCAATCCTACATTCCGGGTGGAGTGATCCCGGGCTATGTGATCATTGCGCCGGACTTTCCGGAGTGCATGGAGGACTTCGGGTTCCTCTGGTTCACGCACGAATATGTGATCACGGCGGCCAGCCACTGGATCCTGGCGGCCAATGCGGCTGACGCGCTGGTGCGCTAGCGGCGCCCGAAGCCCCAGCCGAAGTTGATTCCGTAGACGAAGACCTTTTCGCCCTTCAGAACGTCCACGGCGATTTCCGGCCCGACGGTGAAGTGCTCCTTGACGTGGAACTCCCAACTGGCGCCGGTGCGGAAGAGCCCGCGGTAGCTCTGATGATGCTCCGGCGTTTCGCCGTGGGCGGTTTCCTCGTGGCGCTTGAGTTCGCGGTCGAAGCCTGGTCCGGCGAACAGGCGGAGCCCTTTCCAGGGATGCCAGGCGGCAGTGAAGGCGAAGACGTCCTCGCGGAAGTCGCCGCCGACGTATTCGAAGCTGGCCAAAGCGCCGAACCGCTGGTGGAAGCGGTACTCATAGTCCGCGCCGATCGTCGCGCCGTCTTTCTTGGTGTTGTGGCTGCCGCCGCCGAGGACGGCGAAGTGGTGCCGGTGGATCTCTTCGCCGGCAGGGGGCTCGTGCTGGGCGGGAAGAGGGGAAGCGGCAACCAGGAACAGGAGAGCGGGGAGGGATGAGGTACGGAGGAGCTGCATTCGTATATAAGGATATCAAAGTCCAGAATAAAAGCGGCGTGCCCGGCGGGGCGCGGAGTTGCATTCAGGCCAGGGCGACGATGCGGCGGTCGACCTCGGCTGCCAGGGCGTCCAAGTCGAAGCTGGCCCTGCGGCCCGCGCCGGGCACTTGTTCGAGCACCTCGGCGGGGGCGGGCTGGGGGGCGGCGGGGAGGATGCCATAGCCGAGGGCGTCGGCCATGCGGTCGGCGGTGCGGACCAAGTGGACGATGTCCCAGCGTTCGGGGATCTCGGCGTCGTGGTGATGGACCACGGCGCGGCAGAGCTCCTCTGGCAGGAACAGGCGGGCGACGATCCAGCGGCCGGCCTCGCAGTGATCGATGTCGAAAAGGTTGCGTTCGGTTTCCCGGAGATCGATGCCTTCACTGGCGATCTCGACGGCATTGGCGTAAGCTTCGGGGTATTTCACGAGCAATGCGAGGCGCCCGATGTCTCTCAGCAAGCCGGCGGTGTAGGCGGCGCCGGCATCCAGCTGGTAGAGCGGCGCCAGGGCTTCGGCCACCACGGCGCCGGCCAGCGTGTTGCGCCAGCATGCGGCCAGCGCCTTGCGCCGCAGCACGGGGGCGACAAAATCCCCGATAGCGCGGGTCAGGGCGATGGCTTTGACGCGTTCGAGCCCGATGACGATCACCGCCTGGGGGATCGACGTCACCTGCCGCATCAGGGCGAACAGCGGGGAGTTGGCCAACTGAAGGACCCGCGCCGCGAAGACGGGCTCGGCGGAGATGAAGCGGCTGACCTGGTCGACGTGGACGTTATCGTCCGAGAGCAGAGCCACGAGCCGCATCGCCACCGGCGAAAAGGGCGGAAGGTTTTCCAGTGCCCAGGGCGTTGCCTCGCCCGGCTTGGTCTCCAATGGCATATCGCCTCCTTCGGGTCCGCACCCCTGGGGCGCGGATCCTTCGCTGCCGCCCTTATCGTCAAGGATCGCCGAGGTATGAGCCGTCTTTCCTTTTTGCCTGCGCTTGGATAGAATGGAGCCCAATCTGGGACGATGAAACGAATTCTCGCTGCCGTTGCGCTCTGTGTGTCTGCGCTGCCGGCTTCGGTTGCGGGGCCCGACTTCCAGAAGGACGTGCGTCCGATTCTGTCGGCCAATTGTTTCCATTGCCACGGCAACGACCGCACGACGCGAATGGTGGGCCTCCGGCTGGACGTCAAGGAAGGCCTGTTTTCGGCGCGCCGCTCCGGACCGCTCATTGTGCCCGGCAAGCCGGAGAAGAGTCTGCTGTATCAGCGGATCACGGCGCGGGATCCGGCGCGCCGCATGCCGCCGCCGCAGGCGCACAAGAAGCTAAAGCCCGAGGAAGTGGTGGTGATCCGCCGTTGGATTGAGTCCGGCGCCGAATGGAAGGAACACTGGGCATTTCGGGCGCCCGCACGGCCGCCGCTGCCACAGGTCCGCCGCGCAGAGTGGGTGCGCAACCCGGTGGACCGGTTCGTGCTGGCGCGGCTGGAGGCTTTGGGGCTGGAGCCTGCTCCTGAGGCGCCGCGGCACGCGCTGATCCGCCGACTTGCCTACGACCTGACGGGGCTGCCCCCGGATCCCGCAGATGTCGCTGCTTTCTTGGAGTCCGCCGATCCGGAAGGCGCCTACCTCAAACTGGTCGAGAAGTATCTCGCCTCGCCGCGTTATGGAGAGCACCGCGCGCGCTACTGGCTGGACGCGGCGCGCTACGGCGACACTCACGGCCTGCACATCGACAACTACCGCGAGATGTGGCCCTACCGCGACTGGGTGATCCGCGCCTTCAACAGCAACATGCCCTTCGACCGGTTCGTGACCGAGCAGCTCGCCGGCGACCTATTGCCCGATCCGACGCTCGATCAGATCATTGCCACAGGCTTCCAGCGCTGCAATGTCACCACGAACGAGGCTGGCGTCATCATTGAAGAGGTCGAGGCGATGTACGCCAAGGACCGCGCCGACACGGTGGGCGCGGTCTTCCTTGGGCTCACCGCCGGCTGCGCCACCTGCCACGATCACAAGTTCGATCCCATCAGCCAGCGGGATTTCTATTCGCTAACGGCCTTTTTCCGGAACACGACGCAGCACGCGATGGACGGCAACATTTACGATCCACCGCCCATTACGGTCGTGCCCGCGGCAGAGGACAGGGCGCGGTGGGAGCAGATCACGGCGCGCGAGAAAGTGCTGCGCGCACTGCTAGCCTCCTCGCCGTCCGGTCCGAAGCAGAACGCCGATCTGCTGCGGGTCGAATTCCCGGGCGCGATCCGCGCCGTCACGCCGGAGGGCGAATCGACGCTCGAGTTCGGCAAGGGCATGGCGTTGGGCGCAGCGCCAGACGGCGCGCTGGCGCTGCATCTGAACGGAACCGCACTCGAGGTGCCTGCCGCTCGGGCGCTCGCTGAGAACGAGCCCTTCTCCGTTTCCGCGCACTTCCTGTTCCCGCAAGGCGAGGAGGGGTTCGTGATCGTCGAGCAGGTCGAAAAGCTGGACGAAAAGCGGAACCGCGGCTGGGGACTTTACGTCAGCGCGCGGATCCCGAAGGTGCGCTTCTACACCGAGGACGGCAAAACGTACGATGTTGCAGCCGGGCATCTCGACCAGCTGACGCCGGGGACGTGGAACCGCGTGGAGTTCCATTACGACGGCACGGGCGAGCCGCTCGGGGTGCGGCTCTGGATCAACGGACGCGAATCGGTGACCACGCGCGACGCCCGCGCGCGTTTCGAGGCACCGTTCCGCGCCGCCGTGCCGGTGAGAGTGGGCACGCGCGGCCGCGCCGATGGTGGGGCGTTCGCGTCGGTGAGAATTTTCCGTCCCGTGCTGTCGGCGGAGGAGGAGGAGCTGGCGCGCCTCGATCTGGAGAAGCGCGTCATCCGCCGCCGCGGCGCCATCACGCACATCATGCAGGAGCGGCAGGATCAGAAGCCCTTCGCGCACCTGCTCTACCGCGGCATGTATGACGCTCCGCGCGAGCGTCTGGAAGCCAACACTCCAGCCGTGCTCCCGCCGATGCCGTCGTCGCTGCCGCGCAACCGTCTGGGGCTGGCGCAATGGCTGGTTTCGGCCGATCATCCACTCACGGCGCGCGTCACGGTGAACCGATTCTGGCAGGAGATCTTCGGCACCGGACTCGTGAAAACCGCCGAGGACTTCGGCTCGCAGGGCGAGCCGCCGGTGAACCAGGATTTGCTGGACTGGCTGGCGGTGGAGTTCCGCGAATCGGGCTGGGACGTGAAGCGGCTGATCCGTCTGCTGGTGACGTCGGCGGCTTACCGGCAGTCGGCCCTGGCGACGCCAGGAAAGCTCGAGAAGGATCCCGACAACCGGCTGCTATCGCGCGGGCCGCGGTTCCGGCTGGACGGTGAGGCGATCCGCGACACGGCGCTGGCGGCCTCCGGGCTGCTGGTGGAAAAGGTGGGAGGGCCGAGTGTCAAGCCCTATCAGCCGGAGGGGATCTGGGAAGCCGTGGCGATGCTGGGTTCGGATACGCGTTTCTACAAGCGGGACTCCGGAGACGCGCTCTACCGTCGTTCGCTCTACACCTTCTGGAAGCGCACCGCGCCGCCGGCGCTGCTGGAGATCTTCAACGCGCCCTCGCGCGAGTTCTGCACGGTGCGGCGCGAGCGGACCAACACGCCCTTGCAGGCGCTGGCCACGATGAACGACGTGACGTTTGTGGAGGCGGCGCGGGCGCTGGCGGCGAGGGCCATGACCGAACCCGGGCCCGAGGCGCGGTTTCAGTTCATGGCGATGCGGCTGATGAGCCGGCCGCTCGAGGAGCGAGAACTGCGGATTCTGCGCGATTCCTGGCGGGTGTTTCTGCGCCACTACGATTCGAACCTGGACGATGCGCGGAAGCTGGTCTCGCAGGGCGAATCAAGACCGCCTGAAAATGTTTCGCCAGCCGAGCTTGCAGCGCTGACCATGGTGGCCAACCAGATGATGAACCTCGACGAGGTGCTCAACAAATGATTCCGGTCGTGTCCCGCCGCCGCCTGCTGTCGCTCTCCGCCCAGAGCCTGGGAGGGCTGGCATTTGCTCGCCTGCTCGATGCCGAGACGCGCCCGCAGCTGCCGCATTTCGCCCCGAAGGCGAAGCGCGCCATTTACCTGCACATGGTGGGCGCGCCGCCGCAGCAGGAGACCTTCGACTACAAGCCGAAGATGGAGAAGCTGTTCGATCAGGACCTGCCGGAGTCTATCCGCATGGGGCAGCGGTTGACGACGATGACCTCCGGGCAAAGCCGTTTTCCGATCGCTCCGTCCATCTTCAAGTTCGACCGGCACGGCAAGTGCGGCGCCGAGGTCAGCGAGCTGTTGCCCTACACGGCGCGGATGGTGGACGACATCTGCGTCATCCGTTCGATGCACACCGAGGCGATCAATCACGAGCCCGCCATCACGTTCATCCAGACGGGCTTCATGATCGCCGGCAAGCCGTGCATCGGATCGTGGCTTGCCTACGGGCTGGGTTCGATGAACCGCGACCTGCCGACGTTCGTCGTTCTCACCGCTTCGCACAGCCACCCGCGCGCCAATGTGCAGGCGATTTCGGCGCGCCTGTGGTCGAGCGGCTTCCTTTCGGGCGAGTACTCCGGCGTGGCGCTTCGCTCGACGGGCGATCCTGTGCTGTTCATCAACAATCCGGAGGGGGTGCCGGCGCAGATCCGGCGGCGGATGCTGGACGGCGTGAAGGCGCTGAACGAGATTGAGGCGGAGAGGTGGAACGATGCGGAGACGCGCGTGCGGCTGGAGCAATACGAGATGGCGTTCCGCATGCAGACGTCGGTACCGGAGCTGACCGATCTGGGTAAGGAGCCGCCGGCGGTGAAGGAGATGTACGGTCCCGAAGTGGACAAGCCGGGCACGTTCGCTTACTGCGCGCTGATGGCGCGGCGTCTGGTAGAGCGGGGCGTACGGTTCGTGCAGATCTATCACCGGGGATGGGACGTGCACGGGAATCTGCCGGAAGTGCTGCCCTCGCAGTGCCGCGACGTGGACCAGGCTTCCTGGGCTCTGGTGCAGGACCTGAAGCAGCGGGGGCTGCTGGATGACACGGTGGTGATCTGGGGCGGCGAATTCGGGCGCACGGTCTACTGCCAGGGGAAGCTGACCACGAAGGACTATGGGCGCGACCATCACCCGCGTTGCTTCTCTCTCTGGATGGCGGGCGGCGGCGTCCGTGGCGGGACCGTGTATGGCGAGACCGACGAGTTCAGCTACAACATTGTTCGTGATCCGGTCCACGTGCGCGACTTTCAGGCGACGCTGCTGCACCTGTTCGGGATCGATCATGAACGCTTCACCTACCGCTATCAGGGGCTGGACCAGCGGCTCACGGGAGTGGAGAAGGCGCACGTCGTGAAAGGCATCCTCGCCTGATCCCTCCGCCCTGTGCAAGGCGGAAAGGGGGCAATGGGATAATGAAGTCATGAACAGAGCGAGCTGGGCCGAACAGCGGATGGGCGACCCTGTGCGGACGCAGATGCACTACGCCCGCAGAGGGATTGTCACCGAAGAGATGCGCTATGTGGCGCGGCGCGAGGGGCTGGACGAGGAGCTGGTGCGCGGCGAGGTGGCGCGCGGGCGGATGGTGATCCCCGCCAACATTCGCCATACCCGGCTGGAGCCGATGGGAATTGGCATCGCAGCCCGGTGCAAGATCAACGCCAACATCGGCAACTCTGCTACCACGTCGAACATTGCGGAGGAGCTGGAAAAGCTCCACTACGCCGTGCGCTACGGCGCCGATACCGTGATGGATCTCTCCACCGGCGGAGACATTCCCGCGATCCGGAAGGCGATCATTGCCGAATCGCCAGTGCCTGTGGGGACGGTTCCGATCTACGAGGCGGTAGCGCGGGTACGGCGCGTCGAGGATCTGACGCCGGAGATTATGCTCGAAGTGATCGAGGAGCAGGCGGAGCAGGGCGTCGACTACATGACGATTCACGCGGGCGTGCTGGTGCAGCACATCCCGCTGACCACGAAGCGCGTCTGCGGCATCGTGAGCCGGGGCGGATCGATCCTGGCCGAGTGGATGGTGAAGAACCACAAGCAGAATTTCCTCTACGAAAGGTTCGAGGATATCTGCAAGATTTTCCAAAAATACGACGTCACATTTTCGCTCGGCGACGGCCTGAGGCCGGGCGCGCTGGCCGATGCCAGCGACGAGGCGCAATTCGCCGAGCTGCGCACGCTGGGCGAGCTGACCCGCATCGCCTGGAACTACGACGTGCAGGTGATGATCGAGGGCCCCGGGCACGTGCCGATGGACCAAATCCAGAGGCAGGTGGAAGAAGAGATGAAGTGGTGCCACGAGGCGCCCTTTTACACGCTGGGCCCGCTGGTCACCGACATCGCCCCGGGATACGACCACATCACCAGCGCCATCGGCGCGGCGATGATCGGCTGGTACGGCGCCTCGATGCTCTGTTATGTGACGCCCAAGGAGCACCTGGGGCTGCCCAACAAGGAGGACGTCAAACAGGGGATCATCGCCTACAAGATTGCCGCGCACGCCGCCGATGTGGCGCGCGGGCGCAAGGGCGCACGCGACTGGGACGACGAATTGAGCCGCGCGCGCTACCGCTTCGACTGGAACCGGCAGTTCGAACTGGCGCTGGATCCGGAGACCGCCCGTGCATATCATGACGAGACGCTGCCGGATGCGGGCTTCAAGGACGCCCATTTCTGCTCGATGTGCGGGCCGAAATTCTGCGCTTACAACATCAGCCAAAAGGTGGAGCAGTTCACGGCGGAGCAGGCGCTGGAAGTGCTCGGCCAGAAGTCACAGGACTGAGGCGGCCACCGGGGGAGCGTTCACGCGATGGACCGCATCCTGATCCGGGCCACCAACTGGGTCGGCGATGCCATCCTGAGCCTACCCGCTGTGGAGGCAGTCCGGGCGCGTTTTCCGCGGGCGCACATCGCGGTGCTTGCGCGACCGTGGGTCGCCGACATTTACAGCTTCGGCGACTTCGCCGATGAGATCCTGCTTTACGAGAAAGGGCAGGGAATGGACGCGCTGGGGGAGCGGCTGCGAGTTGCCGGCGAGTTGCGCAAGCGCCGGTTCGATTGCGCTCTGCTGCTGCAAAACGCATTCGATGCGGCGCTGCTGGCGGTGCTGGCGCGCATCCCCGAGCGCATCGGTTACGCCCGCGACGGGCGCGGATGGTTGTTAACGCGCTCCATCCGGCTTCCGCGCGCAGGCGAGATTCCCGAGCACGAAAGCTACTACTACCTGGAGCTGCTGCGGCGGGCGGGATGGCTGGAGCAGTTGCCTGAGGAACCGGTGGCGCGGCTGGGCGGGATCCGCCACGAGCCGCAGCCGGTGATCGGCGTCAGTCCGGGCGCCGCACATGGAACCGCCAAGCGGTGGCTGCCGGAGCGGTTCGCCGCCGCGGCGGCGGCGCTGGCGCGCGGGAAGCACGCTTCGGTTTCCGTGTTCGGTTCCGCCGGCGAGAGCGCGTTGTGCGAACGCGTCGCGGAGGAGATCCGCAGCTGTGGCGTGGAAGCGCAGAGCCTGGCGGGACGCACGTCGCTGGCCGAGTTCATCCGTCTGGCGGCGCAGTGCATGCTGTTTCTGACGAACGACTCCGGCGCGATGCATGTGGCGGCGGCGCTGGGCGTGCCGACGGTGGCGGTCTTCGGCCCCACGAACGCGCAGGCCACCGCGCCTCTCGGCACGCGCGTGCGGCTGGTGCGCGAACCCGTGGAATGCAGCCCGTGCCTGCTGCGCGAATGCCCCATCGACCACCGCTGCATGACGCGCGTGAGCGCGGACCGCGTGGTGGCCGCCGCGCTGGAGCTCCTGGCCGCGTGAGCCACTGCGGCCCGGATGCTACAACAGGAGAGATGGACACGCGGCGCAAGATCGTACGCGACGCACGCCACTGGCAGGCGCCGGAGGGGGCGGTGCTGGCAGCAGGCCCCTTTGATCCGCTGCTGGCCGCGCACGCGCGGCAACTGGAGCAGTTAAAGGGCGGGGCGCCCGCGCTGGTCGTTTATGTGACGGACCTGCCGGATCCTTTGATGCCCGCGCAGGCGCGCGCGGAGCTGGTGGCGGCGCTGCGGTGCGTGGATGCGGTGGTGGTGGGAGGCGAGCCGCCCGCGGGTGCGGTGGATCTCAGCGCGGACCACCTGCGGTGGCGCATGGAACTGGAGGCGCGCGTAGCCGCCGCCGCGGGCGCCGAGGCTGGACTCACGGAATGAAGCGAGTGCTCGTCATCCGCATGGGCGCGATGGGCGATATCCTGCACGCGCTGCCCGCGGTGGCATCGCTGCGCGCGGCGGGTTTCCGCATGACGTGGATCGTGAAGCCGCAGTTCCGGGAGCTGCTCGACGGAGGCGGCGCCGCCGAGGAGATCGTTGAAATGAGGCGGGGCAGCTTGGGTGGCTTGGTGGCCTCGATCCGCGAGATGCGGAGGCGGCGGTTCGACTTGGCGGTGGACTTTCAGGGGCTGTTGCAGTCGGCTGTGGTGGCGCGCCTGTCGCGCGCGCCGCGCATCCTTGGCTTTGACCGCAACTTGCTGCGCGAACCTGCCGCGGCGCTGTTTTATCATGAGCGGGTGCGGTCGGCCGCGGAGCACGTGATCGAACAGAACCTGGATCTGGCTGTCGCAGCAGGGGCGCGGCAGAGAGCGCTTGAGTTCCCGCTGCCGGAGGGCCGCGAGGAAGGCGAGCTCCCGCGCGGCGCGTTCGTGCTGGCCTCTCCATTCGCAGGCTGGGGGTCGAAGCAGTGGCCGCTGGAGCGGTGGCTGGAGCTGGCGTCACTTGTCCGGAGCGATCTTGGGTTGCCGCTGGTCTTCAACATTGCTCCCGGACAGGCGGGGCGGCTCGGGAAGTCCGGCGATTTCGGGGTCCATGTGTCGTCGATTGCCGGACTGATCCATGCGACGCGCCGCGCCGCTGCCGTTGCCGGCGTGGACAGCGGGCCCATGCATCTGACCGCCGCGCTGGGCCGTCCGGGAGTCGCCATCTACGGCCCCACCGATCCGCGGCGCAACGGCCCGTTTTCGCCGGCGATCCGCGTGCTGCGCGACACCGCAGCGCGAACCACCTACCGCCGCGGCGAGTCGCCGGATGAGTCGATGCTTGCCATCACCGCCAGACAGGTGGCCGGCGCGCTGCGGGAGGTGCTCTGATGGCGCTGTTCCCGAAGCCGTTCGCCGCGGCCGTACAGAAGTGGCGGGTGCCGAGCGGCATCGCTCTGGCGGCGCTGTTTGCGCTGCTGGCCGACCCCGTGCCGCCGACGCTGCTGATGGGCCTGCCGCTCTGCCTGCTGGGGCTGGCCCTGCGCGCGTGGGCAGCCGGGCACCTGCGCAAGGATGAGACGCTCACGACGAGCGGCCCCTACGCGTTCGTGCGCAATCCGCTTTACCTTGGGTCTCTGCTGGCTGCGCTGGGATGCGTCATTGCCGCCGCGCGCGCCGAGCTGGCCCTGGTGGCCGGGGCCTACTTCCTGCTAGTCTACCTGCCTGTGGTGGAATTGGAAGAACAACATTTGGAGGAATTGTTCCCATCGTTCGGCGATTACGCCAAGCGCGTGCGCGCCTTCCTGCCCACCCTGCCGCAGCGGATGCCGACGGAGCCCTTTTCGTTCGAGCTTTACCGCAAGAACCGCGAGCAGCGGGCGCTGTACGGGCTGGCGGCGGTCTACGGTTTCCTGATTTTCAAGCTGTTCTGGCGCCCGATGTGAGATTCTGGCGTTGATGAAACTCACCTTCCACGGCGCCGCACAGACGGTCACGGGCTCCATGCATGAACTGGCCGCCGGCGGCGCGCGCATCCTGCTCGATTGCGGACTCTATCAAGGGCGGCGCAAGGAGGCGCGCGAACGCAACGCCAACTTCCCGTTTCCCGCTTCGCGCATCCACTCCGTGCTGCTCTCGCACGCGCACATCGACCACTCCGGCAACCTCCCGACGCTTGTGAAAAGCGGCTTCGAGGGCGCCATTCACGCCACTCCCGCCACGGTGGACCTGTGCCATTCCATGCTGCCGGACTCCGCCCACCTGCAGGAGAAGGACGCGCAGTTCATGGCCAAGCGCAAACACCGGCGGAAGATGCTGGGCGTCGAGGACGAAATCGAGATCGTCGAGCCGCTCTACACGCAGGAGGACGCGGAGCGTTCGCTGAGGCACTTCCGCTCGCTGCTGGACGGCACGTCTCTGGAAATCGCCCCCGGAGTCACGGTCCGCTTTGTCGAAGCGGGGCACATCCTCGGCTCGGCCTGGGTGGACATCGAAGTTCGCGACAACGGCAAAAAGACGCGGCTCGTGTTTTCGGGAGACATTGGCAGGCCCAATCTGCCCATCATCCGCGACCCGGAGCCGCTTGTGGAGGCGGACTGGCTGATCCTCGAATCCACTTACGGCGACCGGCTGCACAAGGATCTGGAAGCCGTGAAGGAGAAGCTTGGCGATGCCGTTCGCCGCGCCGCCGCGCGCGGGGGCAAGATCATCGCCCCGGCTTTCGCCGTGGGGCGCACGCAGCAGCTCGTGCTGATGCTGCATGAGCTGATCGAGGAGAAGCAGATCCCCTCGATCCCGGTCTTTGTCGACAGCCCGCTTGCCGTGGACGTCACCGAGGCCTTCCGCCGCCACGTGTATCTGTTCGACGAGGAGACCGCGCGCTTCCTGCGCAACGGGGAGGATCCGTTCGGATTCCGCATGCTGCGCTATGTGCGCGAGGCCAGCGAATCGAAGGCGCTGAACGATCTGAAAGGGCCGGTGCTGATTATCTCCGCCGCCGGAATGTGCGAGGCGGGGCGCGTCCTCCACCACCTCCGCAACAACATCGAGGATCCGCGGAACATGGTGCTCGTCACCGGCTTCATGGCCGAAAACACTTTGGGCCGCAAGATCGTCGAGAAATGGCCCGAAGTGCCGATCTTCGGCGAGCCCGTGCGGCTGCGCGCCGAGGTGGTCAAGCTCAACGAGCTGTCCGGCCATGCCGACCAGCACGAGTTGCTCGAATGGATCCGCCCCGCCGCGCGCACCCTGAAGGGGATCTTCCTGGTACACGGGGAGCCCTCGCAGGCCGCGTCGCTGAAGCGCGCCATCCACGAGCGATACGGCATCGAGGCGGTGGTCCCCTCGCGCGGGGATTCGTTCACGCTCGCCTGACGCGGAGGCTCACGCGGGCCAATCCAACGTGCCGACCAGGGATGCGGCGCTGGGAGCGCCGGTCTCCTCCAGGAACGCATCCAGCTCGGCGGCGATGCGCACAGGTGCGCGCGGATCGGCCATCAGCGCCGTGCCGACTTCCACGGCGCTGGCGCCGGCGATGAGGAACTCCGCGGCGTCCTCGCCGGTGAGGATGCCGCCCATGCCGACCACCGGAATTTTCACCGCCCGCGCCGCCTCGCGCACCAGCCGGAGCGCCAGCGGCTTGATGGCGGGGCCGGAGACGCCGCCGTAGCCCGCACCGAGCCGCGGGCGGCGCGTGCGCGCGTCCACCGCGAGTCCGAGGAAAGTGTTGACGAGCGAGATGGCCGCGGCGCCGCTGTCTTCGGCCGCGCGCGCGGGCTCGGCGATGGAAGCGACGTTCGGCGAGAGCTTCACGATGACCGGCCGCTGCGCCGCGCGCACCGCCGCGGAGACCACCTCCGACAGCAGCAGTGGATCGGAGGAGAAAAACATTCCGCCGTGTTTTGTATTGGGGCAGGAGACGTTCAGCTCGTAGGCGTCGAGCCCTTCGGCGTCCTCGAGCACGCGGATCACTTCCACGTAGTCGTCCACCTGGTAGCCGAAGACGTTGGCGATTACCCGCGTGCCGCAGCCGCGGAGCGCCGGCAGTTTCTCCCGCACGAACGCCCGCACGCCCACGTTCTGGAGCCCCACGGAGTTCATCATGCCGCCGTGAGTCTCCCACAGCCGCGGCGGCGGATTGCCGCGGATCGGCTCGCGCGAGAGCCCCTTGACCACGAAGCCGCCCAGCTTGTGAAGCGGCACCACGGGCGCCAGTTCGGCACCGTATCCGAAGGTGCCCGACGCGGCGATCACTGGGTTGGCGAATTCAATTCCGAGCAGTGTGGTGCGCAGCCTCGGGGAGAGCGGATCGCCGGCCATTGCCATCAGTGTACCCGCCCGGCGGCCCGCGTCACCTTGCCCTGAGCGGCGGCAGGAGCTCCTTGAGGTAGGTTCCGCCGCCCTGCGCCTGCTGCGAAAGCAGCTTCAGCGTGGCGCGGGCGTCGTCGAGGGCGCGGTGCGCCGAGCCGGGGTCGAGCCTGTGCGCCGCGATCAGGGACTGAAGGCTCTTGGAGAGGAATCCCTTGCGCCGCCAGGCGATTCCGTCCATCGAGCAGAGCCACTTCATCTGCCTTGTTTCCGGAAACAATCTCTCCACGAAGCCGCGGTCAAAGGGCGCATTGTGGGCGATGAGGAAGTTCGCCCTGCGGAGGATGGCGCGGATCCGCTCCTCGTCGAGCTTCTTGCCTCGCACTTCCTCGTCCGAGATGCCGTGCATGCGGCGCGCACCTTCCGGAATGGGGCGCCCGGGATCGCGGAGCCCGGAGTACTCCTCCAGCACACGCTCCACCGTGCCGCTGTGGGGATCGAAGGAGAACAGCACCGCCGCAAGCTCCACCACTTCGTCGGTGCGCGGATCCAGCCCCGTGGTTTCGACATCGAGGATGGCGGCGCGAAGCATCATAGGCGGTTCAGGCGCGCAAGCTCGCCGAGATCGAGCCTGCCGGTGTAAATGGCCATCCCCAGCGCGCAGTCGACGCCCATTTCCGTCAGCGCGCGGATCTCCTCCATTGTGGTGATACCGCCGGCAGCCGTAATGGGCAGCCGGGTGGCGGCGCGAAGGCGGGCGAACCATGCGAGATCCGTTCCCTGCATCATGCCTTCTTTGTCCACGTAGGTCGCCAGGAAGCCGGAACAATAGGGCTCCAGATCGTTTAAAACATCTTCAGCGGTCTTGTCGAGTTGCTCGGTCCAGCCCTTGACGGTGATGCGTCCGCCCCTGGAGTCGATCGCCGCCATGACACGCTCGCGCCCGGCCTCGGCAGAAATGGCGGCCAGCGTGGGCAGGTGGAAGGCGGCTGTGCCCACGATCACCTTCACCGCGCCTGCGTCCACCAGCCTGCGCGCCCGCTCCGGCGTGCGCACTCCTCCGCCGGCGCGGATGCGCGCCCGCGCGGCCAGCATCTCGACGATGTGGGTGTTGTCGCCGCGGCCGAGAGCGGCGTCAAGGTCGATCACCTGGATCTCGGGGAACTGCCGGAAGCGCTCCAGCATTTCCAGCGGCGGAGCGCCTTCCAGGGCCTTTTCGCGCCCCTGGACGAGCTGCACCACTTTGCCGTCCATCAGGTCGATACAGGGAATGATCACGAGAGCGTCCTCACGGGAATGCCGGCGCGCCGCAGCTCTTCCTTCAGCTGCTCCACCGTGTATGTTCCGTAGTGGAAGATCGAAGCGGCCAGCGCGGCGTCCGCTTCGCCCGACGTCAAAACCTCGATGAAATGTTCCGGGCGCCCGCCGCCGCCGGACGCGATCACCGGAATGCGCGTAGCGCGGCTCACGGCGCGCGTCAGCTCGCAATCGAAGCCCTGCTGCACGCCGTCGGCGTCCATCGAGGTCAGCAGGATTTCGCCCGCGCCGAGCGCCTCGCCGCGCGCGGCCCACTCCACGGCGTCGATGCCTTCGTCGACGCGCCCGCCGCGGGTGAACACGTTCCATCCGCCGCGCCCGTTGCGCCGCGCGTCGATGGCCAGCACGCACGCCTGCGAGCCGAACTCGCGGCTGATCTCGGTGATCAGCTCCGGGCGGCGCACAGCCGCGGTGTTCACGCTCACCTTGTCCGCGCCGCTGTGCAGGATGCGCCGGGCATCTTCCACGCTTCGGATGCCGCCGCCAACGGTGAGAGGGATGAACACTTCGCGCGCGGTGCGGGCCACCACGCCCGCCATGATCTCCCGCTCGTCGCTCGACGCCGTGATGTCGAGAAACACCAGCTCGTCGGCGCCCTGCTCGTTGTAGCGCGCGGCCAGCTCCACGGGATCGCCCGCGTCGCGCAGGCCCACGAAGTTGACCCCCTTCACGACCCGCCCGCCCGTCACGTCCAGGCAAGGAATGATGCGTTTCGCCAGCATGGCCTCACTCCCCGGCGCCAGCGGCGCGGAGAAAGTTCCGCATCACCGCCAGCCCCGCGGGGCCCGACTTCTCCGGGTGGAATTGCACCCCGTACACATTGTCGCGCTCGAGAATGGCGCAAAACCCGGTCCCGTACTCGCCCAGCGCCGCGGCGTGTTCGCCCGGCGGGCAGTAGTAGCTGTGGGCGAAGTAGAAATACGGGCTGCCTCCCAGCCCCTCCAGCAGCCGGCACGGCCGTGCCACGCACACGGTGTTCCATCCCATGTGCGGGCAACGCAGCGGGGCAGGGAAGCGGCACACCGTGCCCGGAAACAATCCCAGCCCCTTGTGTTCCGGCGCCTCCTCGCTGGCCTCGAACATCGCCTGCAGGCCCAGGCAGATGCCCAGCAGCGGCGCTCCGGAGCGGGCTTTTTCCACCAGGGGCCCACGCAGCCCCAGCCGTTCGAGCGCCTCCATCATCTGGCCGAAGTGGCCCACGCCGGGCAGGATCACCGCCCGCGCCTCGTGCACCGCGCCGGGCTCGGCCGTCACCTCGAACTTCGCCCCCAGCGCCTCCAGCGTGTTGGTCACCGAGCGCAGGTTGCCCGCGCCGTAGTTGACCACGGTGATCATAGCAGCCCCTTCGTGCTCGGCAGCTGATCCTTCAGCCGCGCGTCCTTCGAGCACGCATACCGCATGGCGCGCGCGAAGCACTTGAACACCGCCTCCACCTTGTGATGGTTCGACCGCCCGTAGAGGACCTTAGCATGCAGGTTCGCGCCGGCGTGCGTCGTGAAGCCGTGGAAGAAGTCCTCGAGGAGCTCTGCTTGCAGGTCGCCCACCAGCCGCACGCGCACCTTGTCCTCATAGACCAGGTACGGGCGCCCGCTCAGATCCACGGCCACGACGGCCAGCGTCTCATCCATGGGCAGCACGAAGTAGCCCGCGCGGCAGATGCCCTTGCGGTCGCCCAGGGCTTTCGAAAACAGTTGCCCGAGCACGATGCCCGCATCTTCCACGCTGTGGTGCTGATCGACGTCCAGATCGCCCTGCGCGTGCAGCGTGAGGTCAAACGCGCCGTGCTTGGCGAACAGCTCCAGCATGTGGTCGAGGAAACGGACCCCCGTGCGGATGTCGTACCGCCCCCGCCCCTCGATCTTCAAGGAGCCGCGGATCTGCGTCTCCCGCGTGATTCTCTCCACCGTCGCAGATCTCACCTCTCCAGCACCTCCTCCACTTCGTTCACGTTCTCAATCACCGCCACGGCGCCAGCCGCGCGCAGCGCTTCCACGAGTTGCTCCCGCCCAGGGACTCCCGCAGCGGCAACGCCGATGAAGGGGACGCCGGCGGCGCGGGCGCTGCCCGCGTCGTCCACCGTGTCGCCCAGAAACGCCTCGATCTCCGCGCCCGCGCGGCGGCGGATCTCGAAAAGCCCGTCGGGCGCAGGCTTGCCATTGGCGACGTCGTCAGCGGTGATCGTGGGATCGAAAAGAGGTCTGCGCAGGAAGCGGTTCAGCGTGGCGTCCAGCTCGCGGCGGTTCCGCCCCGTGAAGATCGCCAGCCGGTAGCCGGCGGCGAGCCGCTCCAGCAGCCCATCGCGCGGCACCCACCACTCGCGGTGGATCAGCCCGTCGTTGTTTCGTCCGAAGAAGATCTCGTTGAAATAATCCACCACGGTCTCATACGGAACCTCGAAGCCCAGCTCGCGGCAGTAGTGGTGGCACAGGACCCAGTCGTTGTTGTAGCCGCCGCGGTTCTTCCATTCCTGCACGGACTCCGGCGTCACCGTGATGCCCGTGAAGTGGTGGATGGTTTCGATGATCGCCGCGCGGTAGCTGGCAGTGACGTCCACCAGAACGCCGTCCATGTCGAAGGCGAGCACCGGGCGGCTCATGACCACACCTCGTCCAGCGCGGCGAAGAAGCGCTCTGCCTGCGCGGGCGTGCCGGCGGTCACGCGCACCGTGCCGGGCATCTCGTAGGAGCGGTCGCGCACCAGCACGCCGCGGGCGCGCAGCGCATCGCGGATCCCGATCGGCCGGGCGCCCGCCTCGAACAGCACGAAGTTGCCCTGCGACCGCCAGTAGCGGATGCCGCGCCGCTCAAAACCCACATAGAGCTTCTCTCGCGCCTGCAAGGCCTGTGCGACGTAATTGGCCAGGTACTCGCGGTCCTCGACAGCCGCGCGCACGGCGATGGCTGCCACGGCGTTCACAGAATAAGGCGATTGGGACTTTCTCATCACAGATACGTTCTGCTCCTGCGAAAACAGCACTCCCGCGCGCAAGGCAGCCAGCCCGTGCGCCTTGGAAAACGTGCGGCTGACGAAGAGATTCGAATAGCGGCGGATCAGCGGCAGGGCCGTCACGCCGTAGAAGTCGTAGTAAGCTTCGTCGATCAGCACCGCAGCGTCCGGCGCGGCTTCGAGAATCCGTTCGATCTCCCTGAGCCCGATGGCCGTTCCCGTAGGGTTGTTCGGATTCGAGATCAGAATGGCTCGCGTCGCCGGCGTCACCTCGCCGATCAGCTCCTCCACGGGAAACGCCAGGTCCGGGCTGCGGTAGGGGAGTTCGCGCACGCGCGCCCCGGCCACCTGCGCGTAGAAGCGGTACATCGCATAGGAAGGATGCAGGACTAGTGCCTCGTCGCCTTCGCCCACGAACGCATGCACGAGCACCTGAATGGCTTCGTCGGTGCCGTTGGTGAAGACGAATTGCGAGTCCGGCACATCGAAGTAGCGGCTCAGCGCAGCGCGGGTGGCTTCGTATTCGGGGTAGATCGAGAGCTGCTCCGCGGAGAGCTTCTCGATCAGCGCCGCCAGCACGCGCGGCGAACAGCCCAAAGTGTTTTCGTTGAAATCGAGCCGCAGCTTCCCTTCGCGCCCGGAGCTCGGCGGCGAGTAGGGCGCCATGTCGAGGACCGCCCTCCTTGGCTTCAGCATTTTGCGCCGCCCTTCCTTTCGAAGCGCACCTTGACGCTGCGTGCGTGCGCCTCCAGCCCTTCGGCGCGCGCGAGCGTGGTGATGGCGGGCGCCAGCCGCTCGAGCGCTTTTTGCGAAAGCTCCTGCACGGAGATGACCTTCACGAAGTCCGCCGCCGAAAGGCCTCCTCGCAGCCGGGCCGCACCGGAAGTGGGCAACACGTGGTTCGGCCCCGAGGCGTAATCGCCCGCGGCTTCCGGGCTCCACGGGCCGACGAAGACGCTGCCCGCGTGGCGCACCTTCGCCAGCAAGTCCGCGGAGGGGATCGAGAGATGCTCCGGTGCGAAACGGTTGGAGAGTTCCAGGGCTTCCTCGAGGCCCGAAACCACGAGCGCCGCGGAGTTGCGGCGCAGCGCTTCCCGCGCCGTGGCGGCAGTGGGCAAGGTTTCCAACTGGCGCAGGACCTCCGCCGCCACGGCTTCCGCCAGCTGGCGCGAAGGCGTCAGGAGAATGGCCGAGGCGTCCGGGTCGTGCTCGGCCTGCGCCAGCATATCGGCGGCGATGGCGCGCGGATCGCCGTCGGCGGCGATCAGCAGGATCTCGCTCGGCCCCGCCAGAAAGTCGATGCCAACTTCGCCGGCGAGCAGCTTCTTGGCGGCCGCCACGTAGATGTTGCCCGGCCCCACAATGCGGTCGGCGCGCGGCACTGTCTTCGTCCCGTACGCGAACGCCGCAATGGCGTGCGCGCCGCCCATCTGGAAGACGTGCGTGGCCCCCAGCAGGCGGGCCGCGCCGAGGATCTCCGGGGCGGGCTTGGGCGTGCACACCAGGATCCGGCCGACTCCCGCGACGCGCGCGGGAACCACGGTCATCACGACTGTTGAAGGCAGCGGGTAGCGGCCCGAAGGAATGTAGGCGGCAGCCGCATCCAGCGGCCGCACGATCTGCGAAAGCCGCAGCCCCGGCGCGGGCATGATGCGCTGCGAGCGCGGAAGCTGCATGCGAGCGAAGGCGGCCACGTTCTTTTCGCTGGCGCGCAGCGCGCGCCGGACGGCGGGCGTCAGCTGCCGCGCTGACTCCTCCATCTGCGCCTGCGAAACGAGAACCGAGCGCCCCTCGAAGCCGTCGAAGTGGCGGGCGTATTCCAGCAGCGCCGCGTCGCCGCGCCGCCGCACGTCTTCCAGAATCGGGCGCACCACGACTTCGGCTTCGTCGAGCCGCGCGGCGCGGCGTTTGAGCAGCCGCGACGCGTCTTTGGAGGAAAGGATTCGAAGCATGGCTACATCACGATCTTGTTCAGCGGGTACTCGACGATGCCCTGCGCGCCGGCTTCCTTCAGACGCGGGATGATAGTGCGCACGGTGGACTCGTCCAGAATCGTGTTGACGGCCAGCCACTCGCCGTCGCTCAGCGGGCTGACCGTAGGGTTCTTGAGGGCGGGCAGCACTGCGAGGACCGTGGCCAAGTTGTCGCGGTGCACGTTCAGCATCAGTCCCACTTTGCCGAGCGCGCTGATGGCGCCTTCGAGCAGCAGTCGAATGTCCTCCAGCTTGCGGCGTTTCCAGGGGTCTTCCCATGCCTGCCGGTTGGCCACCAGCTGCGTGTTCGATTCCATGATCACTTCGACGATGCGCAACTTGTTGGCGCGCAGCGAGGAGCCCGTCTCGGTCACCTCCACGATGGCGTCCGCCAGGTGCGGGGGCTTGACTTCGGTGGCGCCCCAGGAGAACTCCACTTTGGCTTTCACGCCGCGCTCGGCGAGGTAGCGCCGCGTTGCGCCCACCAGTTCGGTGGCGATGATCTTGCCCTCCAGGTCCTGCACGCTCCGCACCGGCGAGGACTCGGGCACAGCCAGCGCCCAACGCACCTTGCCGAAGCTCTGCTTGGCGTAGATCAGGTCGGCGACGGTGACGACGTCGGCCTCGTTTTCCATCACCCAGTCGCGGCCGGTGAGCCCGGCGTCGAGCACTCCGTCTTCCACGTAGCGTGCCATTTCCTGCGCGCGGATCATCATGCATTCGATTTCCGGGTCGTCGATCGACGGGAAATAGGAGCGCGAGGACGTCGTGATCTGGAAGCCCGCGCGGCGGAACAGGTCGATGGTGGCGTTTTCGAGCGAGCCTTTGGGGATACCGAGTCTGAGTTTCATCGGATCAATACACCTTCCCGGGATCGTAGGTCTGCGGCTCGGTGACGCGCCACGAGCCGCTCTCCCATGTGCGGTAGAAGCAGGAACGGTATCCGTTGTGGCAGACGCCGGGACCGAGCGCCTCCACCTGCACCAGCACGGCGTCCTGATCGCAATCGGTCTGGATCGCCTTCACCACGAGCCGGTGGCCGGAGGTCTCGCCTTTGGTCCACAGCTTGTTGCGCGAGCGGCTGTAGAACGTCACGAAGCCCGTCTCGAGCGTCTTGCGGAACGCCTCGGCGTTCATGAATCCGAGCATCAGGACGCGCCCGTCGCGCCAGTCTTGCACGACGGCGGGCAGCAACCCGCCTGCCTTGTCGAAGTCGAGTTCCATGCTGAGTGTCGCTCCAGAAAAACAAAAGGCCCGCCGGAGACCGGCGGGCGCCGCGAACTTGTTCCTGCACGCGGCTCAGAACAGGCTGCGCCCGCTCATCGGATGATGATGGTGGGCGGAGACGTGGAAGGCCGCGTTCATCGAAAACAGAAGGATAGCACAGAAGGCACGGTTCGGGCAGCGGGTGGATGGCTCTGCCAGGCGTCGATCCTTCTGCATGGCCCGGCTCATTCTTTCTGCTCTGCCGGTCCCGCGCCGCCTGGCGCGGCGCGTGGCACGGGTGGCTGCACGGCAACCTCCGCGCAGGAGGCAGGGATGCGCACCGAAACGGCGGGGTAGGTGAGCACCTGCGTCACCATGGCATCCGCGGGCGGCGGGATCACGGCGTGATGAACGGTGCAGCGCGCTCCGTCGCGCGTCACTCGGAGAACCTTCACCGCATAGCCGCCGGTGGGCTTGCGACCGGCGTGGATGGTGACGATCACGCCTTCCGCGCGGCGCTCCACTTCATACTGCGCCTGCACGGACTGACGGCGCGGGCGCTGCTTCAGCACTTCGAACGGAACGTCTTCCACGCTGAAAACAGTCCAGCACAGACTGGCGAGCAGCGCCAGCGCCGCGAAACGCGGATCAGAACCCGCTGACATTCAACCTTCCGCCGGTGACGCACTTCCCGGCGAGCGACGGCGTCGGAACGGCGCTCGACAGGATGGCGTTCTTGATGGTTGCGGCCGAAGCGCCCGGGTGGCTGGCGGCATACAGTGCCGCCGCGCCGGTCACGTGCGGCGTCGCCATCGAGGTGCCGCTGTAAGCCCCGTATGCCGCACTTCGCTTGCTGGCCGGCAACGTCGAGTAGATTCCTACGCCGGGCGCGCCGATGTCCACCGTAGATGCGCCGTAATTGGAAAAGGAGGCCAAGCCGCCGCTGCTGTTGATCGCGGCCACAGCGATGATGTTGGTGTTCGCGTAGCTGGCCGGATAGGACGGAGCCGAGTCGAGGTTGTCCCCCACGCCGTCGGCGCCGCCGTTGCCGGCGGCGGCGATGAACAGGATTCCGGCATTGTTGGCCCGCTCAATTGCGTCATACAGGGCCTGCGAATAGCCGCCGCCGCCCCAGGAGTTGTTCGTGGCGACGATGTTCAGCCCGTGGCGCGCTTTCAGGTCAGTGATGTAATCGACGGCCTTCACCGCGTTGGCAGTGGTGCCCCCGCGCCTGCCAAGGAACTTCGCGGTGATGATCTTCACGTTCCACACTACGCCTGCGACGCCCTTGCCATTGCCGCCGACGGCGCCGATGGTGCCGGCGACGTGCGTGCCGTGATCGTCCTGCGCGCCGTCATAGGTCGTGTTGTTGTTGCCGTCGAAGTCCCAGCCGCGGATGTCGTCCACGTAGCCGTTGCCGTCATTGTCGATCCCGTCCGCCGGATCAGACTGATTCACCCAGATGTTCGGGGCCAGATCTTCGTGCGACCACTGCACGCCCTCGTCAATCACACCGACGTAGACGGTGGCGGAGCCGGTTTTGCCTGCCGCCCAAGCCTCGCCCGCCTGGCTGCCGTACTGGTTCGCCGGCGAGGTGGCGTCCCCGTACATGCCCCACAGGGAGCCGCCCACGTAATAAGGATCGTTGGAAGTTGCCTGGTGTGTGTAGACCCAGTTGGGTTCGGCGAATTCGACGGCTGGATCCACAGCGAGCATGCGGCGCGCGGCGGCAGGCGTGAAATCCGGCTGGTAGCGCACCAGCACAAGGTCGCCCTTGCTGTCGGGGCGGCGGCTCCTTTCGGCGACAGTCTCCAGAACGTCAGCCCGGATTCTCCCCAATGCGCGGGCCATATCGGCAGGAGTGGCGCCTGCCTTGAACTGGACCAGCAGTTCTCCGGGAACCGATTCCGGCTCCCTCGCCTGTGGCGCAGCCGGTTCTTGCGCGATGCTCGCCAGGAAGACCGCAAACACGCCGACTGCGGCAATCAGAGTCTTCTTCATTTCCGTGAATCTCCCAGTCTTGCTTCCTCTGACAAACCCAGAGAACGCCCTTACTCTACACCCGGCTGTGCCGGACTACAAGTCGGGCGAACACCTGAGCAGCCAAGCGCGCCGGGCGGCGGAGCGCAGCCGGCGACGCCCAGTGCATCCGTACTGGAATACGAAAAACCGGGCGGCCTTCGCGCGGGGATACCCGTGCGCTGGAGCCGGGCGTCACGCACCGGCGGCTGAGGCGACAGGAGTCTGCACTCCCAGCAGGCGGATGAATTTCGCCAGCCACGCCGGGTGGGCGGGCCAGGCGGGAGCAGTGACGAGGTTGCCGTCGGCGACAGCCTCGGTCACGGGCACTTCCACGTATGTGGCGCCTGCCAGCGTCACTTCGGGGCCCACCGCCGGATAGGCCGTCAGTTTGCGCCCCTTCAGCACGCCCGCGCCTGCCAGCAGTTGCGCGCCGTGGCAGATGGCGGCCACGGGTTTGATGGCGTCGAAGAAGTGACGCACGATATCGAGCACCCGGGCGTTCAGGCGCAAGTATTCGGGCGCACGCCCACCTGGGATCACCAGCGCGTCGTAGGCGGAAGGCAGCACGACGTCGAAGGCCTGATTCAGCGTAAAGTCGTGTCCGCGCTTCTCCGAGTACGTCTGGTCGCCTTCAAAGTCGTGCACGGCGGTGTGGACCTTTTCGCCCTGTTTCTTGCCGGGGCAGACGGCGTGCACGGTGAAGCCGAGCATCTGCAGCGCCTGAAAGGGGACCATCGCCTCGTAGTCTTCGACGTAATCGCCGACGAGCATCAGGATCTTTTTCGCCATGGCACGCTCCTTTCAAGCATTACTCTACGCGATGCACGGAGGGGGAGGAAGCCGGCGCGCGCATGGGATAGAATGCGGCCGCGGAGGATACACAATGAAGGACGAAAAGCAGGCAGGCGCAAGCCGGCGCGCGTTTCTGGCCGCCCCGGCGGCGTGGCTTCCCGCCGGGCTGAGCGCGCATGTGGCGGGAGCGGGCATGTTCCGGGTGGGGGTGATCGGTTGCGGCGGCAGGGGCGAGGCAGCGGCGATGAACGCCATGCGTGCGGGAAAAGACGTGCGGATCGCCGCGCTCGCCGACATTCTGCGGGACCGCTGCGAAGAGAAGCGCACATCGCTGCGCCTGAAGTTTCCTGACCAGGTGGATGTGCCCGACGAGCGCATCTTCACGGGCTTTCAGGCGTACCGCCACGTGATCGAGGCGAGCGACGTGGTGATCATCGCTAACGCGGCCAAGTTCCACCCGCTGCACCTGAAGGCGGCGGTGGAGGCGGGACGGCATGTGTTCGTCGAGAAGCCCCACGCCATCGACCCGGCGGGAATCCGCATGGTGGAAGAGGCTTGCGAGCTGGCGCGCCGGAAGCGGCTCTGCGTGGTGAGCGGGCTGCAGTCGCGCTACCATCCCGGCTACATCGAGACGATGGAGAAGGTGCACGGGGGGCTGATCGGCGAAATTGTCGCGATTCAGGAGACGTGGCTGCGCCCGCCCTATGTCGTGAGGCAGCGAAGACCGAAGCAGAAAGAGCTGGAGTTCCAGGCGTCGAACCAGTATCACTTCCACTGGCTCTGCGGCGACGATGTGCCGCAGACGCTGATCCATAATCTCGACCGCTCGAGCTGGGCGCTCGGCAACGCGGCGCCGCTTCGTTGTTGCGGCATGGGCGGGCGCTCGACGCTGAAAGGCGAGGAGTTCGGATCGGTGTTCGACCATCACGCGGTGGTCTACGAATTCCCGCGCGGCGTGCGTGTCTATGCATACTGCCGGACGATCGACAACTGCTACAACGAGAACTCCTCGCTGATCCTGGGCGCCAAGGGACGCTGCGACCTGCTGAACCTGCGCATCACGGGCGAAACGAACTGGTCGAGCGCGCAGCCGCCATCGAAAAACAATGCATACGACCTGGAGCACGTGGCATTGTTCGAGGCGATCCGCAAAGGCCAGCCTTTGAACAATGGCGATTATATGGTGCGGTCGACACGGATCGCCGTGATGGGACAGATGGCTTGCTACACCGGGCAGGAGATGACATGGGAGCGTGTCGAAAAATCGAACTTCTACTACGCGCCGCGGCCGGAAGACGTGCATGAGGACACGGAGCCGCCCGTGTGGCCGCAGGCCGACGGCTCCTACCCGGTGTTCACTCCCGGGGTGACGCGTCTGGTCTGAATGCGGACAAAATAGAGGAATGTTGCAGAGACTGTTGCTGGGCTTGTTCTTGCTGGCCGCGGCGCTTCAGGCGCAGCGGCTGGCCGTGACCGGAGCGCTTGTGGTGGACGGCAGCGGGGCGGCGCCTCGCCGGATGACCGTGGTGGTGGAAAACGGGCGCATATCGGTTGCCGGGGAGAACGCCCCCGTGCCGCCGGGCACGCCGGTCGTGAATGGCGAAGGGCACACGCTGCTGCCCGGGCTCATCGACCTGCACACGCACCTGCTGGCGACGGGCGGGGAGGCGGGGGTCGATTGGGGCAAGGCGCTGAAGCTGTATCTGGCGCACGGGGTGACATCAGTGGTGGATCTGAGCACGTATCCGGAGCAGTTCGAGCCGATGCGCCGGCTGCTGGAAGCAGGGCTGGAGGGGCCGCGCGTGCTGATGGCAGCGCGGTTCACTACGCCGATGGGGCACGGCATGGAGGGTGGGCGCGGCGACTTCCACACGCAGCTCGCGCTGACGCCCCGCGAGGCGCGCAGCGCCGTGCGCCGCTTTGCGCCGTACAAGCCGGACCTGCTGAAGGTCTTCACCGACGGATGGCGCTACGGCGTGGATCCGGACATGACGTCGATGGACGAGGACACGCTGCGGGCACTGGTGGACGAGGCGCACGGGCTGGGGCTGAAAGTGGTGACGCATACGGTGACGGTACGGCGGGCGCGGGAGGCGGCGCGCGCGGGCGTGGACGTGATCGTCCACGGCATCGGCGACGCGGTGATGGATCCCGAGACGGTGGGGCAGATTCTGTCGGCGAAGACGGGCTACGTGCAGACGCTGGCTGTCTACGAACCGCGCGGGCAGAAGCCGCATCCGGCGCGGCAGAGGCGCTGGGCGCATCTGATGGCGAAC
The DNA here is from genome assembly GCA_037446555.1 of Acidobacteriota bacterium. Classification (GTDB taxonomy): domain Bacteria; phylum Acidobacteriota; class Terriglobia; order Bryobacterales; family Bryobacteraceae; genus JANWVO01. The sequence goes on along the minus strand of JBBIIK010000036.1, from coordinate 1,424 downwards.
TGCGCGCTGGCGCGCGCCGCAGGCCTGACGGCGGGCGTTGGCACCGACGCCGGCATGCCGGGCACGCCGCACGGGGCCTCCACGCTGCGCGAGCTGGAGCTGATGGTGAGCTGCGGCTTTGCGCCACTGGAGGCGATCACGGCGGCGACAGCGGCGAGCGCGAGGCTGCTGGGGCTGGAGGACCGGGGGCGGATCGAGCCGGGCAAGCTGGCGGACCTGGTGCTCGTGGAGGGCAACCCGGCGGAGCGGATCGGCGACATCCGCCGGGTGAAGCGCGTGTGGTTGGGTGGAAAGGAACTGCAACCGGAGGCTTTGCTGGCGGCGGCGCGCAAGCCGGGTCCCTCGCCGCTGCCGCTGACCGGGGGCGCGGCGCCCGAGCTGCTGGACGACTTTGAATCGGCCGACGGGCGCTCGCGGACCGGCACTTTGTGGGTGAACCGCACCGACGCGGGGCTCGACTTCACGCGCATGAGTTACCAGCGCATCTGGCGCGCGCCGACGAACCATTCGCTGGCGGTGATGGCCGAGATGAGCGACAAAGACCGCCCGTTGGCGGCGATGGTGCTGCCGCTATCGAAAGGCGCCGTGCTGCCGGTGGACATGAGCGCGTGGCAAGGGCTTGAGTTCGAGGCGCGGGGCGACGGCGCTTACGGTCTGCTGCTGCGTTGGCGCGGGAGCGCGGCGCAGGCGCCGTTCGAAGCCGGCCCCGAATGGCGCAGGCTGCGAGTGGCGTTCTCCGCGCTGGGCAACGCGGATCTGAAAGAAGCAATTTCTCTCGAATTTGTCATTGCCCGGCCCGCCGGGCAGAAGGCGTTTCTCGAGATCGACAACGTGAGGCTGTACCGCTGATGCGGCGCGAGGCGCTGCTGGGGCTCTTGCGCGCGCACAGGCCGTGGAATGTGCGCGAGGCGGAGATGCTCGGCCGGATTATCGCGTTTGTCGAAAAGCATGATGACTGCTTCGAGCGCAGCCTGCTGGTTGGGCATGTCACCGGTTCGGCGTGGGTGGTGAACCCGGAGCGCACGCACGCGCTGCTGGTGCATCACCGGCGGCTGGAGCGATGGCTGCAACCCGGCGGGCACTGCGACGGCGACCCGGACGTGCTCGCCACGGCGCTGCGCGAGGTGCTGGAGGAGACGGGGATCGAGGCCGAGCCAGTGATGCAGGCGGTGTTCGACGTCGACGCCCACGACATCCCGGCGCGCGGGCCGGAGCCCGCCCATGTCCACTATGACATCCGGTTCCTGGCGGAGGCGCCGCTTTCGCAGGCGCCGGTGGTCAGTCCCGAGTCGCGCGAGGTGCGGTGGGTGAGGCTGGAGGAGATCGCGGGCCTCGATACCGACGAATCCGTCCTGCGGCTGGTGGAGAAAACCGTGCGTGGCGGGCGGCGGTTGGGGCGGGAGGGAGCGCGCTAGTGCTTTGAC
>JBBIIK010000035.1:0-42044 GCA_037446555.1 Acidobacteriota bacterium | reverse complement strand
CAGACCTCCGGGATTTCACGCTTTGGGCCAGGATTGAGGACCAGGAGCAGGCTGTTGACCTGCTCCCTCAATCCCGGCCCTGGAACGGCGCTCCAGTTGCGTCCCCGCAGAGCTCTATCCTCCGTCCAGGTGGCTGCAGCTTGGCGGAACTCGACCCCGCCAGGCAACAGCGGACAATTCACTTGCTAGTTAGACCGGACATCTTGACATGCTACCGACAGGCCGGAACCCGCTTGTGGAGGGCTTTGCTGCGCCGCATGATAGACTGGCGTTTTTTAACGAGATGACGGACTCCAGATGATCAGGTTGTTTCAGGTCGTGGTGCCAGCCTCGCTGCTGGCGCTGATGGTGGTGGAGGCGGCCCTGGCTTTCGGGTGTTATTGGCTCGGCTTCCTCTGGACCTCCGACGACGACTGGGTGGTGCACTACCTCTACGAGGGCGGGGGGGCGCAGACTTTGGCCGCGGTGGGTAGCCTGATGCTGGGCATCTACCTGAACGACCTGTACTCGCAGGTGCGGGTCTACTCGCGGCTCCGGCTAGCTCAGCAGTTCTGCCTGGTCTTCGGGGTGGGCTTCCTGATGCAGGGCATGATCAGCTACGTCTCGCCCGGGATGGCGCTGGCGCGCTCGCAGATGCTGGCGGGCAGCGCGCTCGGGCTGGTCGTGCTCCCTGCCTGGCGGATGCTGTTTGACGCCTGGGTGCTGCGGATTCTGCACCGGCAGCGAATCCTGTTCCTCGGGCACAACCGGCTGATCCGCACGGTGGCCAGCACCGTCCGCGAGAGGCCGCACTTTGCGATGGAGTCCGTGGGATACCTGGCCCCGGCGCCACTGGAGCAGGACTCCCCGGGACTGGGGCCGTGGCTCGGGCCGCTTTCGGATCTGAAGAGAATCTTCGAGCAGCACAAGCCGGACCGCATCGTGGTGGGGCTGGATGACCGCCGCGGACAGGTCCCCGTGCAGGAGCTCATGCGGCTGCGGCTCTCCGGAACGCACGTAGAGGATGCCGCCGACCTGTACGAACGGGTGATGTGGCGGGTACCCGTGGACGCTTTGCGCCCCTCCGACCTCATCTTCTCCGACGGGTTCGGGCCCGACGCGCGGAAGCTGGCGCTGCAAAGGGCGTCTTCCCTTGTGATCGCGCTTGCAGGAGCGGTGTTGACGCTGCCCCTGATGGCGCTGATCTGGTTGCTGGTGAGGACGACTTCGCCGGGGCCAGGGATTTATCGCCAGAGGCGGGTGGGGAGGAATGGACACATCTTTGAAGTGCTGAAGTTCCGCTCCATGTACCAGGACGCCGAAGCGCGTACAGGCGCGGTATGGGCGGCCGAGAACGATCCGCGTGTCACGCCTCTGGGGCGCTGGCTGCGGAAGTTGCGCCTGGACGAATTGCCGCAGTTTTTCAACGTGCTGAAGGGAGAGATGTCGATTGTGGGGCCGCGGCCCGAGCGGCCGGAGTTCGTCGAGGTCCTCAGCCGTCAAATCCCCTATTACAACCAGCGGCACGCCATCCCGCCTGGCATCACCGGCTGGGCGCAGATCAACCACCGCTACGGGGAGAGCCTGGAAGACGTGGTGACGAAGCTCGAATACGACTTCTATTACCTGAAGCATCTGGGCTTCTCGCTGGATCTCTACATCCTGTTCCACACGGCGAAGGTGATGCTCTTCCAGCGGGGAGCGCGGTAGGGCGGCGCGTTGACCCGAGGCGCGGCAGTTCTCTAGAATCGAGATGGCGGCGATGGAGCCGCCGAGAGCGGGAGTAACTCAAGGGTAGAGTCACGGCCTTCCAAGCCGTTGGTTGCGGGTTCGAGTCCCGTCTCCCGCTCCACCTCCCTTCCTCCACCGGCACGGCCTCGGCTACATCCGCGCATCGAGGGGCAAGCCAGGCGCTTCCTGCCTCTCCGTCCCGCGGTTCCGGGCTCGCACTCCACAGAATGAGGAAAAACCCTGGCGCGCCAGGGGGTGGGATCACGCCAGGGTCTCCATTGGGCGCGCTGAAAGGGGTGGAAAGACGCGCCCAAACCTGTCAGCCGCGCCAGCGGCTCTTGACGCCAAGCATGGCGGGGAATGCGCTTGATTTTGATGACGTAGCCTTGCCAGGCGCGGTTAGCGTCCCGGCACTGGTCTTTACATTGCTTTACCGACACGCGCATCCTGAACTCTGCGCCAGGCAAATTTCCGGCGCGGCGGACGAGAGCGGCATCAGGAAACAAGTGAAGAGCGCACACAGGAAGCCGCACCTGCCTGAGAAGACTTGCCCCTTATGCGGGCGCCCCTTCGCCTGGAGGAGGCGCTGGGCGCGGAACTGGGAACAGGTGCGGTATTGCAGCGAGGCATGCAGGCGGAAGGCACCGAGAGGCAAGGCTCGACAAAAAGTTCAAGGGATGTTTGAAACAGCATGAATGTCGTATGGTTTAAACGAGACCTGCGAATTCTGGATCACGAGCCCCTGGCGGACGCGGCAAGGCGCGGCAGCGTGCTCCCGCTCTTCATCTTCGAACGCGGGATTTGGCAGGGCGAGGACTACGACGCGAGGCACTGGGCGTTCGCCCGGCAGTGCCTGGAGAACCTGGACTCCAACCTCAGGCGGCTGGGCGCGCCGCTGGTGGTGCGCTCGGGCGAAGCCGTGGAGGCGTTGCGCTCGCTGCCCGTGACAGCGTTGTTCGCCCAAGAAGAGACCGGCAACGGCGCGACCTATGCGCGTGACAGGAGAGTCCGGAAGTGGGCGCGGGAGACCGGAGTGCCGTTCTTCGAGTATCCGTCGAACGGCGTTGTGCGGCGGCTGAAGTCGCGTGACGGCTGGTCGCGCCTGTGGGAGGAAAGGATGCGGCGCCCTGTGATCGAACCGCCGCACCGGCTGGAGCCGCACGGGCTCCCGCCCGGGGCTTTGCCTCCGGCGGAACCTACCATTGGAGTCCAGCGGGGCGGCGAGAGGGCAGCTCACGAGGTGCTGGAGTCGTTTCTGGAGCGGCGGGGGGAGCGCTACCACCTGGAGATGTCGAGTCCTCTGACGGCGGAGCAGAGTTGCAGCCGGCTCAGCGTCCACCTGGCGTGGGGCACGATCTCGTCGCGCGTGGTCTATCAGGCTGTGCAGCGCCGGCGAGATACGGCGCAGGGCGAGTGGAAAAGAGCGCTGGCGGCGTTTCTGGCGCGCTTGCACTGGCGCGACCATTTCATTCAGAAGCTGGCGGACGAGCCGCGAATCGAGTTTGAAAACTTCGCGCGCGCCTACGACGGTTTGCGCGAACCGGAATTTGATGCAGAGAGGTTCGAACGATGGAAGGAAGGCTTCACGGGCTTCCCTTTCGTCGATGCCTGCATGCGAATGCTGCGGCAAACGGGGTGGCTCAACTTCCGGATGCGGGCGATGCTGGTGAGCTTCGCCGCCTACGACCTCTGGCTGCACTGGCGCCCCGTGGCTCTGCACCTGGCGCGGCTGTTCACGGATTACGAGCCGGGGATCCATTACAGCCAGTGCCAGATGCAAAGCGGGACTACGGGGATCAACACGCTGCGGATCTACAATCCGGACAAGCAATGGCGGGACCACGACCCGCACAGCGAGCTCGTGCGGAGGTGGGTGCCGGAATCCGGCGACCCACGGCGCTACCCGGCTCCGATTGTGGATCACGCCGAGGCGGCACGACGGGCGCGGGAGAGAATTTACCGGCTGCGCCGCACGCTGGAAGCACGGGCGGAGGCGGAGCAGGTGAAGGAGCGGCATGGCAGCCGCAAACGCCCGCCGTCACGGCGGAGCAGCCGGGAGCCGTAGGGCGCGTCCGGAGCTAGGGCAGGATGTCGAAGGTCGTGGTGCCGGCAACGCGCACTCTTTCGTAGGCCTTCCCCCACGCTTCATGCGCCGGGTCCTTGGCGTACGCCTTCAGAGCATCCGGCCCTTCGAACTCCATGCACACGCCGTATTGGCGGCGGATCATTTTGACCTGCGCCGGAACCGCTTCGCCGTCGCGCAGCTTCTTCTGATTCCCGGCGTCGAGCGCCGCGGCGGTTTGAAGTAGCCCGAGCGGGCGGGCGAGCTTGCCGTGCCAGACGCGCTTCAGTCCGGCGATTTTGGACGGCAGCTCATCGGTCGCTTTCTTGAAGGCATCCCAATCGGCGGCAGCGGCTTCTGGAACTTCCGTGAAAGTAAAGCAGTGCATCAGCGTGCGCTGCTGGCCAAAGGCGAGCGTGGAGCAGACGCCCAGCAGGAGAACAGGGAGCAGTTTCATCGTAGGGTACCCTCTTGGTGGTATCGGGATCCAGAGCCGGCGCAGGCAAGCCATGCCGGCTCAGCCCCCGGGGCTGCGCGGCCACGCGGGTTCTTTCCAATGTAGCCGAACGGATGCGCGAAGGCTAGAGTTCGCCGAGGAAGCGGAGGTCAGCCGGACGGAGCGTGCAGGGCACGCCCCATTGGGCAGCTTCGTCGCTGCGGCGGGCATCGACCCAGGAGCGGCGCGCGGGCGGAACGCGCAGCCACTTGGCCTCCTCTCTGGCGCTGCGGCATGCGTACAGCTCTTCCTCGATGGCGGCAAGCCTCGTGAGCCGCTCCATGCCGAGCGACGATGCCGAGGCGCGCAGGGCGAGGGAGACGACGAAGCCGAGGCGGTTCTGCACGCCGCGGCGCCGGGCCTCGGCCACCAGCCACGCCCAGTCGAGGCGTCCGTAGCGGAGGATCAGCCAGGGGAGGGCTTCCACGACGGACTCCTCGATCCGGTCACAGGCGAGGGCGGCCATCAGGACCACGGCGGGGTCATGGTGCTCCTGCTCCGCTTCCAGCTCCGAGAACAGGGAGAGGAAGCCGGGGTAGCCGAGCGCGCCGAGGGCGTCTCGCAATGCGCGCAGGCGCAGGTCATCGTTTCGGGCCACCGTATCAATCTAGCAGGGATGGATGGCGGCAGCAGCCAAAAGTCGTAAAATGGGGGCGATTCCGAAGGCTTGGGAGCATTCCATTGAACAGCCAGAAACCTCGAATCGCGGTCTATCCGGGCTCATTCGATCCGGTGACGTTCGGACATCTGGACCTGATCGAGCGATGCGCTCCGCTGGTGGACAAGCTGGTAGTGGCGGTGTTGCGCAACGCGGGCAAGCAGCCGCTGTTCACGCCGGAGGAGCGCGTGGAGATGCTGCGGTCGGCGGCGGAGCATTGGAAGAACGTGGAAGTGGACTCGTTCGACGGGCTGCTGGTCGATTACGCAAGGCGGCGCGGAGCGTGCTTGTTGCTGCGGGGCATCCGGGCGATCTCCGACTACGAATACGAGCTCCAGATGGCGCTAATGAACCGGCGGCTGGCGCCGGAGATCGAGACTATGTTTATGATGGCAGGGGAGGCATACTCCTTCCTGAGCTCACGGCTGGTGAAGGAGGTGATCGCACTGGGCGGCGACGTCAGCGGCTTGGTGCCGCCCCAAGTCGAGGCGAAACTGAAGGAGAGGCTGCCGAAGGGGCTCTCCGGCATCGAACCGTCCGGGTGATCCCGGCCAAACTGAAGCGAGTTGCAAGGCAATGATTGAACGAGCTGCATCCCTATCTGACCGAGTCCAGTCCATCAGCGTGTCCTCGACGGCGCGCGTTTCCGCGGAGGCGGAGAAACTCCGCCGCGCGGGCATCGACGTGGTCGACTTCGGCGTGGGCGAGCCTGATTTCCCCACTCCGGACAACATCAAGCAGGCGGCGGTACGCGCGCTGGAAGAGAACTTCACGCGATACACGGCGATGCCTGGAGTGCAGGAGCTGCGCGACGCGGTGTGCCAGCGGCACCGGCTGGATTACGGGACGGAGTACAAGGTTCCGGAATGCGTGGTGAGCGTCGGCGGGAAGCATGCGATCTTCAACACCGTGCAGGCGCTGGTGAACGAAGGCGACGAGGTCATCATCCCGGTCCCTTACTGGGTGACCTACTACGACGTGGTGAGCTACTCGGGCGGGCGTCCGGTGCTGGTGGAGACCAGCGAGCAGGAAGGGTTCGCGCTGACGGCGGCGCAGATCGAGCACGCCATCACGCCGAAAACGCGGCTGCTGATCGTGAACTCACCCTGCAATCCGTCCGGCGCCGTCATCGATCCGGGCGAGTTTGAAAAGATCGCACACCTGGCCAAGAAGCACGGCTTCTGGCTGATGACGGACGAGTGCTACTGCCGGTTCCTGTACGACAGCGAGCCATATTCGGTGGCGGCGGTTCCCGGCATGAAGGACCACGTGGTGGTGGCGGGATCGCTTTCGAAGACCTACGCCATGACGGGCTGGCGCATCGGGTTCACGCTGGCGCCAGCCGAGGTGTGCGCGGCGATCATCAAGCTCCAGTCGCACTCGACTTCGAACCCAACATCGATCGCGCAGAAAGCGGCGATCGAGGCGCTGCTGGGCGACCAGAGCTCGGTGGACGTAATGCTGGCTAAATACAGGAAGCGGAGGCAGTTCGTGGTGGAGCGGCTGCGGCGGATGCCGGGCGTGAGATGCGCCGAGCCGCGCGGCGCGTTCTACGCCTATCCGAACATCCACGCTGCATTGGGGCGGAACGGGATCCATACGCCCATGCAATTCGCCGAGAAACTGCTGGAGAAGGCGCATGTGGCGCTGGTGCCGGGCGAAGCCTTCGGCACGGAGCACCACGTGCGGATTTCCTACGCCACGTCGATGGAGAACCTGGAGAAGGGCCTCGGGCGGATCGAACAATTCCTGGCGGAAATGATTCAGTGATCCGCGGCGGCAGGGCGCTGCTAAGCTGGGAGGAGGCGGGCGACGCGCTGCCGCGGATGCGACCAAAGGCTGGAGCCATTCTCCTGCTGGCCCTGTTGCCGGCGTGCAGTACGGCGCCGGAGCGCGCTCCGGCGCTGGGCGAGGGCTTTGTGGGCCCGTACGAGCTGAACGTGCGGGAGGCGCTGGTGGCGCGGGCCAAGCTCGCCGACACTGTAAAGCACGGCGAGCGGGTGGAAATCCTGGGGAGGCGGCGAAGCTTCTACAGAGTCCGCACCGCGCGCGGGCGCGAAGGATGGGTGGAAGCGCGGCAGTTGCTTTCGGCGCAGGAGATGGAGGATCTGCGCCTGCAGGCGCAGCGCGCCGCGGCGGCGCCGCCGCAGGGAGAAGCGACGGTGCTCGACGTGTTGAACGTGCATACCCTCCCATACCGCCAGGCGCCGAGCTTCCGCCGGATTGAGCAAGGAGAGCGCGTGGAGGTGATCGCTTATGAACGCGTCCCCCGCAAGCCTTACGCACCGCAGCCGCTGCTTCGCGCCAAAGCGTCAAGCTCCAAGGCGGCGCGCGGCAAGAAAGACAGGAAGCAGAAGGCGCAGGCGCCGCCTTTGGCGCCGGTGCCCGCCCCGGCGCCGCCGCCGGACCTGATGGAGTTGAGCCGCACGGCGGCGCCGAGAGAAGAGACAAACACCGCCCCGGCGAAAACTGCCGCCCCGCCTGCTCTTCCCGCCGACGAATGGGCGCTGGTCCGTTGCAACAACGGGGCGGCGGGATGGGTGCTGGCAAGAATGCTGTTTCTGGCGATCCCCGACGAGGTGGCGCAATACGCCGAGCGGGCGAAGATCATGGCCTACTTCGCCATCGGAACCGTTGCCACCCGGGGCGGCGGCAAGCCGGTGTGGCTGTGGGCCACGCAATCGCAGCGCAATGCCAGACAAGATTTCGATTCGCTGCGGATCTTCGTGTGGAGCACGCGGCGGAACCGTTACGAGACGGCGTTCATCGAGCGCGGTTTAAGAGGATACCTGCCGCTGCGGTTACGAAAGGGGCGGGCGGGGATGGAAGCGTTCGAGGCGGACGTGGAGGAGAGGAGTGGGGAAAGGGTCACTCGCACCTACACGATCGCTCCCGGCACGTTTCGTGCGAAGCTGACAAAGCGGTCGCCGGCAGGCGGACGGACATCGTGGCTGAGCGAGGATCCTGCACCCCGGCCGGAAGAGGCTGCGCCCGCGCCAGCCGCCGGCGGCTGGCGCGAGCGGGTGGGTGGCTGGCTTGGCGCCCTGCGGGCGCGTTTCAGCCGTTGAGGTCGACCCGGTCCATGGCGAGGAATTCCTGGACGTGCGGGTGCGGGCATTTCTCCATTTCCTCGACCGGCCCGAAGTAGATCACGCGGCCCTCGAACAGGACGACGACGCGGTCGGCAACGCGGCGCATGAGGTCGAGGTCGTGCGTCACGACGACGCTGGTGAGGCGGAGCTGCTGTTTCAGGCGCAGCATGAGGTTCACCATGAGGTCGGACATGAGCGGATCGACCATGGTGGTGGGCTCGTCGTAAAGGATGCACTCCGGCTGGGCGGCAAGGGCGCGGGCGATGGCAACAGCGCGCCGGTGGCCAGTGGACAGATCCGAGGGGTAGTCGTCCTCGCGGCCCTCGAGCCCGACCATGTGCAGCAGGCCGCGCATCACATCCAGCTTGTTGCTCTCGTCGTAGTCCTCGCGGAGTTCGAGAGAGAAAAGGACGTTTTCGCCGACGGTGAGCGAATCGAAGAGAGCTCCGCTCTGGAAGACCATGGTGACCTTGCGGCGGATCTCGCGCAGCTCGCTTTCGGTCATGCCGGTGATGTCCCGGTGGGCGACGATGACGCGGCCGCTGTCGGGCTTGAGAAAGCCCATGATGTGGTTGAGGCTGACGCTCTTGCCAACGCCGCTGCGGCCGATGATGGCGAGCGTCTCCCCGTCGGCGGCATGAAAGGACACGTCGACCAAAACGGGTTCGTCGAACGTCTTATAGACGTGGCGAAACTCGATGTAGTAGGGAAAGGAGTCGCTCAACGATTCCATTGTGCCCATTCCGTGGGGGTGTTGATGTTGGCGGCGAAGCCGGGGTGGGGGGCGGGAAAGGGCGCCCAGCGGATGGAGGAGAGCAGCTCATGAACGGCAAGGCGGCGCTGCCGCAGCAGCTGTTCCACCGCCGGGGCGAGCCGCGCGTGATAAACGGCGCAGAGCGGCTCCGGGAGGCCCTTTGCGCTCACAGTGACGACCGCATCGAGGTCCGAGCCGAGGGCGCAGCGGAGCAGAAGACGGAGCGAGGGGGCGTCGGCGCCGGGCATGTCGCAGGCGAGCACGAGGCACCATTCCGCCAGCCCGGACCGGAGGGCAGCATCGATGCCGCTCAGCGGCCCGAGGCCCGGGAAGCGCTCGTCGAGGCATGGAAATCCCAGATGCCCGTAGAGGGCGGCGGGCCCCACCAGAAAGGCTTGCCCTGCGGCGTCGGCGGCCTGCGCCGCTACATGCGCGGCCAGAGGCCTGCCCCGGTAATCGAGCATCGCCTTGTCGGCGCCCATGCGGCGGCTCTGGCCTCCGGCGAGGATGAAGGCGGCGCTCGCCATGAGAGAATTGTAGCAGCGGAGCCGCGGGCGGCCGCCGGCTGCGGCAAATCGAGCGATTGTGTTTGAAACATGCGGCTGTATAATGTACTAAACAAAATGCTGATGTTTTGTTGGGCCTTGGCCGCGGCCGCGGGCACGCCCGAGTCCCGCGCGCACGACGGCGTCAGCGCCGTCAGCACCGTGCGGGCGGACCCTCGCACGGGCCGACTGGTGCGAACGACGGTGTTCCGGACGGCGAAGGGGAAGCCCGTGCCCGCGGCGGAGGCAGTGCGCCCGCTGGTGGAGCAGGCGGCGAAGGAGTATGCCCTGGATCCCGGGCTAGTGGACGCCGTGATTCGCGTGGAGAGCGGGTACAATCCGGCGGCCGTTTCTCCGAAGGGCGCTGCCGGGCTGATGCAGTTGATGCCGGCGACGGCGCGGGAGCTGGGAGCGCGGAACCGGTTCGACCTGCGCGAGAATCTTCTGGCCGGCGTACGCCATCTCAAGGCGCTGAAGGAGCGGTTCGGTGACGATCGCCTGGCGCTGGCGGCGTACAACGCGGGAGAGGGGGCCGTAAAGAGGCATGGGGGCGTCCCGCCTTATCCGGAGACGCTCGACTATGTACGGAAAGTGGAAGAACGGCACCGCCGCGCGCGAGGCAGTGGCGAAGAGAAGAACGGCGGAGCCGCAGACGCAGCAGCCGAGCCCGTGCGGCGTCTGCTGGTTCAGACAGACGCGGAAGGACGCCTGTACCTGCGGACGCAATAGGAGGCGGATCTGACCGGGCGAACTACAGCACCGGCGTGTTTGACTCTGGCGCTGGCCGTGTGCGCAGCGGCGGCAGCCTCCGCCCAGAGGTCCGGCGCCGAGGCGCTCGGCGAGCTGCGGAGCATCCGCACCTGGAGTAGTGCCGAGGCGACGCGCGTGGTGGTGGAGCTGAGCCGCGAAACGAAGTGGAAGTACGGGCGGCTGTCGAATCCGGAGCGCCTGTTCATCGATTTCCCAGAGACGCGCGCACGGCTTGGGCCGAAGCCCGCGTATGCGGCGGAGGTGGGCGACAGCCGTGCCAAGCAGGTGCGCGCGGCCATGAAAGATCCGCGGACCACGCGCCTGGTGGTGGACCTGGCCGGGGACGTGGAGTATGAACTTTCCCACCTGACTAATCCGGAACGCCTGGTGATCGAGTTGCGGACGCGCGGTGCAAAGACGGCGAAGTCCGCTGCGCCTGTTGAAGAAGCGCCTGTGGCTGCACCGAAAGCGATCAGCCTGGCAGACGCGGAGAGCGCGGGGAAGGCGGCCGGGACCAGCGCGAAGCGCGAGAGTGCCGGGCCAGCAGCTTCCCCGAGGCCGCCAGCTGCGCCGGAAGCACGTGAGGAGGAGACCAAGGCACGTCCGGCGGCGCCTACCGAATCGAGGAAGGGCGCCGAGGCAGTGACGGGTACGGCAAGCGTGAATGAACACGCAAGACCCGGGGAGCGGCCTGGTGTGCGAGAGGAAAGCGCGGCCGGGAACAAGGCGCCTGCCACTGTGGCTGCTGTCCGGCAACAGGACAAAGGCGTGGAGACGCAGACAGGCACATCGACGAAGGAACCCGAAAAGCCCAACGAGGGGGCTCCGCCGCAGCCTGCGCGCCCGATGCGCTCGGGCGGGCGGTCGATGACGCGGGCGCTGGGATTGAGGATCGGGAAAGTCGTGCTCGACCCTGGTCACGGAGGACACGACGAAGGCACGCGCGGCCCGACGGGGCTGCTGGAGAAAGAGCTGGTGCTGGATGTGGCGCAGCGGCTGGGCGCGCTGATCGAGGAACGCCTGGGCGGCGAAGTAGTTTATACAAGGAAGACGGACGAATTCGTGGGACTGGAGGAGCGCACGGCGATCGCCAACGAGCAGCGGGCGGATCTGTTCTTGTCGATCCACGCCAACTCGTCCCCCGTGAAGCGCGTCTCCGGGGCGGAGGTGTTCTTCCTGAACTTCACCAACTCGAAGGAGGCGCTGGATCTGGCGGCGAGAGAGAATGCCGGGCACAACAAGTCGATCTTCGAGCTGCGGGAGCTGTTGCAGAAGATCGCGCTTTCGGACAAGCTGGACGAGTCGCGGGAGTTCGCGCGGTTCGTTCAGCGCGAGCTGTCGCGGGAGTGGAAGCAGATGAACCCCGCGTCCAGGGACCGCGGTGTCAAGATGGCTCCGTTCGTCGTGCTGATCGGGGCATCGATGCCGTCGGTGCTGGCGGAGATCGGGTTCCTGAGCAACGCCCGGGACGAGCGCCTTCTGAAAAAGCCCGAGTACCGCCAGCGGGTGGCGGAGGCATTGTTCCGAGGCGTGGAGGGCTACGCTGGCAGCCTGGGGCAGACGCAGGCGCTGAGGGCTGCGACGCCGGCGCTGGAGGCTCATTCGGCTCGTTGAGAGCCTGTGACGGGGTGGAAGACGACGCGATTCCGACCGGTACGTTTCGCCTCGTACAGGGCGTCGTCGGCGGCGCGGATCAACTCGAGCGAAGCGACGCGGGAGCCTGACTCCACGCAAGAGGCGCCGATGCTGACCGTGAGCGGGATCGATACACCGTCGATGTTGAAAGGAGCGGCGGAGACACCGGCGCGAAGACGTTCGGCCTGAGCCAGCAGTTCGGGCTCGCCGCATCCCGGGGCAAGAATCAGGAACTCTTCGCCGCCATACCTGCCCATCGCATCGTAGGACCGGACGGCGGCCTGGACCCGCACGGCGAAGGCGCGCAGGGCGTGGTCGCCGAACTGGTGCCCGCGCGTGTCGTTCAGGCGCTTGAAATGGTCCAGATCGATCATCAGCAGGCCCAGCGGAGTGGCGATGCGGCGGGCGCGGTCGAGTTCACGCTCCAGCATGTCAAGGATGTAGGCGCGGTTCCAAATTCCGGTGAGGGGATCGCGCATCGCCTGCTCGCGGAGCCTCGCCTGGGTGGCCATCAGCTCCGACTGCAGCTCGATGATGCGCTTGCCGGCGCGGAGGCGAACCTCGAGTTCGTGCTTGTCAAAGGGTTTGACGACGTAATCGTCGGCGCCGGCGTTGAGGCCTTCGACGATGTCTTCGCGCAGGCCCCGGGACGTGAGAAGAATCACGTAGATGTAAGGGGTCGTCTGCCGCGCACGGAGCTGCCGGCACAGGGCGAGGCCGGACTGGCCGGGCATCATCCAATCCAGAATCGCAATGGGGGGCGGGTCTGGGGATGTCAGGATCTCCCAAGCCTGATCGCCGTCGGCGGCGGTCACTGGTTGGTAGCCCCAACTGGAAATGGAGGCTTCGAGGAGCCTCCGCATCACCAGGCTGTCGTCAGCCACTAACACGTTCACGGGAGTTTACATCTCCACCACGCGACCATGATAACAGGAGCGTGGCGGATGCCGGATCGCCGGGTTTCGGGCTACGCTGGGAGCAGAGGGCGTCGGGCGCGGGCCCATGGCGCCGTCTGGAAGACGGAATGAAACACGACGCGTTTCAGAACATTGAACTGCGGGTGAGGCAGCGGCGCTTCGAATCCTGGGACGAGTTCCTCCGCGAGGCGCCTGAGTATTCCGTGGCGCTCGAGGTGTTGGACGACGTCCCCGGACATCGAGCACACCACGTCAATTTCGACCATCACGTCGGGGTTGTGCGCGAAGCCACCATGAGCGCGGCGATGCAGGCTTATATCGCCGTCCGTCAGGGGCACCTCATGCAGCGATGGCTTCAGAAGCGGCGCCCTGTGCCAGTCTATGTGTGGAACGCGGATCAGGACGTGTGCCTGGCTGCGTTCGTGCTCGAGTACCACACCATGCTGGAGCGGGCTGAAGGCATGCCCATGCTGCGGTGGATCGTCCAGTACAACAACAAACTGGACGTCTGCGGCGGGCTGTATCCGGTGAATCTGGAAGACCTGGTCCGCAACCACTTCACCTGGGTGTTCGAGCCATACAGGCAGCAGCGCATTCATGGCAAAGTCCAAGGCGACGAGCGGCTAGTGACCACCACCATCCGTTTGGTCTGCGACCGGCTGCTGGCCCTGCTGAACGGCGAAGCGGGCATCGCGCCGATCTCGGCGCGTCCGGACATCCTGTACCAGTCCCCTTACAATTACGTGATCGCCGACGAGAAGGGCGACCCGTTGTCGCGCCTTGTGCTCGCCTCGGCGGGTTACACAAATCTGATCAGCCTGATCTGCAAGCGTCCCAACGGGCGCTACACGTACAGCATCATCCGGGGATCGCCGTATGACGAGGATATCTTTGATATCCCCAAATTGATCGAGGCCTTCCAGGCGGCCGAAGACTACCCGGAAGAGAAGATCTGGGGCGGTTCCAATCTTGCCGCCGGGTCCGACAGCGTGCTGGGCAGCAGCCTGCACTGGACGCAGTTGCGAGAGATCGCCGACCGCGTGGTGGGCGAAGCGCACCGGCGGACCTCCACCCCCCCACTACAGTACGAGGCCCACTTCGACCGTGCCCCCGGGGTGTTGCTGGCGGTGGCTCCCGAGATCGAGATGCAGCTCCGCCCCTTGCTGGCGCAGTGCGGAGCGAGGGTCCATGCCGTGGGGTCCTGCCAGGAGGCGAAGGCTGCGCTGGCGGTGAATCCGGAGGTGGGCGCCATCTTCACCAGCCTCTGTTTCAGCGACGGCAGTTTCGCTGACCTCGCGCGCCACGCTGGAGCGGGAGGCAGGCCTGTGGCGCCGGCGGTGGTGTGCGTCGATTCGCTGGATGCCGGGTGCGGAGACGTGCTCGAACTGGGCGCTTTTGCCGTGCTGGCGCCTCCGTTCACGCTGGAGCAGATGCGCTGGGTTCTCGGAGAATGCATGAAGGCGGGCGCGGCGCCGCCGCTCCGAGCCTGAAGGGCGCGCTTCAGGCGCCCGCGCGGGCGAGCGCGGAGGCGTGACGGCGGATGCGCTGGATCGCCTCGGCGATGGAGTCCATGTCCGAGGCGGGTCCGAGCAGCATGTTCTGCGTCAGCCAGACAGCCTGCGCGCACAGGCGGCCGTTGGCCGGGCAGGCGGTCCTTTCGGCCCATTCCCTCAGCGTTTTTTCCGAAAACAGCCGCCGGTATCCACGGGAATTCAGCGTATTTTTCAGAAAAGGCTGAGTATTGAGGGGCGAATATCCGCCCGAGGCAGGGATCCCCTCGGCCCGCAGCGCCTTCAGGAATGTCTCGCGTGGAAGACCGGCAAAGGCCTCGGCGCCATAGCGGAACATGTACAGGTGATACGCGTTGAGCGTGCAGCCGGCATATTGGCGCGCCGGCCGGATGCCGGGGATCTGTTCCAGCAGCCCGTTGAGCCGCGCCCCGTTGGCGGACCGAACGCGCACCTGCGCGTCGAGGCGCTGCATCTGCGCCAGCAGCAGGGCTGCCTGAAACTCGGTCAGCCGAAGGTTGTGGCCCGTGGAAGCGTAGGTAAAGTTCGTGCCGATGGCCTTCAGCCCGCTACCGTTGTTGTGGAAAGCGTAGGCGCGTTCATAGAACACTTCGTCGCCGGTGATCACGGCGCCGCCCTCGCCGGAGTTGAGGTTTTTCGACGCCTGAAAGCTGAAGCACCCGGCGGCGCCCAGCGAGCCGGCCTTGCGGCCCTTCCATTCGGCCATGTGCGCCTGGCAGGCGTCCTCGATGACGGGGATGTTCCGGCGGCGGGCAATGTCGAGAATTTTGTCCAGATCGCAGACATTTCCGCCCAGATGAACGGGCAGAATGGCTCGGGTGGCCGGGGTGATCGCGTTTTCGATTTTCGACGCGTCGATCTGAAAGGTCTCAGGGTCGGTATCGACGAAAACGGGCAACGCGAACTGGCGCAATACCACGTTGACGGTGGCGACAAAGGTGTAGGGCGGCAGGATCACCTCGTCGCCGGGCTGAACATCGAGCGCATTCAGGGACACGAACAACGCCGAGGTGCCGTTACAGGTGGCCAGGCAGCGGCGCGCCCCGGTAGCGCGCGCGTAGGCTTCTTCAAAGCGGCGGACATGCTCTCCATTGCCACGGTACCAGCGCCCGGAGCGAAGCACGCCCATCAGCCCCTGCTCCTCCGGTTCGCCGAAAACGGGCCACGACGGAAAGGGCGAAGAGCGGACGGGCGTGCCGCCCAACAGCGCCGGGCGGTCGTCCAGGCGGAAAGCGGCAGCCGCCGGCGCGGCGGCGAGCACGGCTCGGCGGCTCGGTTCGCGTTTCATGGCATCCCTATTCTACTGCCCGGCGCCCGCGGCGGAGCCCCCGCCAGGATCGCGCGGCAGACGGGGAAGGATCTTTGGCAGAGCATCCGGCTCCTGATCGATCCTGAGCGGGAGCGGGCGGTCCCCGCAATCGGGCAAGGGAGCGCCTGCATAATAGGCCAGTCCGTAGCGCCAGGCGCGATGGAGGCGTTCGATGCAGACGTCGTTCTTTCGCGCAGCCACCCTGCGCCACAGCCCGCGGGCGCTGACCACCTGGTCGAGCACCGGCGCAGCGCTGAGCTTGACATACCAAAAGCCGCCGCAGGCGATGACAGCCGCTGCTGCAGCGGCGGCCAACCGCAGGCCCCGGTGATCCAGCCACCAGGCGGCCAGAGCCAAGGGAAGCAGCGCCGCAAAGTACTCCCAGGCAATGTCGCCGAACGATGCTTTCGAAATTCCGTAAAGGAGCGCCTCGGGAAGCGCGGAGGCGAGCGCCTGGCACAGGCCGGCCAGCATCACGGTCCAGAAGAGCGGCCGGCCCACCCGTGCCGCGCCTGCGAGACCCGCTCCGGCCAGGATGCAAACGGAGGGCCAAAGAGGGAGCAAATAACCTGGCAATTTGTTGCGCGACAGCGAGAAAAATACGAATCCGAATAGAACGACCACGAGCGGAATCCGCAGGCGAATGTCTTTCCAGAGAAAAGAGCCCGCAGTCATGAGCGCGGGAATCCAGGGAAAGAGCCCCCCGGCGAGGACCGGCACATAAAACCAGAAGGGCTGCACGTGCTGCAACTCGTCGCTCGAAAAGCGGGAGAGGTGGTGGCGCAGGAAAAACTCATCCAGGAAAGGGCGGCCGTGCATGGCCGTCATGGCCGCGTACCACGGCGCCGCCAGCAACAAGAACAGCAGAAGGGGGGCCATCCAGGCCCGCCATTGCTTGCGCAGGAACCACAATACGGGGACAAACAGCACCAGCGGCACAAGCCCCTTGGCCAGCGCCGCGGCAGCCAGGCAGGCGGCGGCGGCATACCGGTGCCAATGGCTTGGGGCGCGCGTTTCGAGCCAGGCCAGCAGAACGGCGGAGTGGAAGAATACGGCGAGGGGAAGATCTGTAACGCCGATCATGCTGTAAGCGGCCCACGCGGCCGTGGAAGCATTCAGAAATGTGGCCAGCCACGCGGTGCGGAGATCCAGCAGCCGGCGCAGCAGAATCCATTGCACGGAGAGGAAGAGCACGGAGAGAGCGGCCAGCGGCGCGCGCGGCGCCAGGTCCTGCCCCAGTCCCAGCCGGAAAGCGGCCGCAGTCAGCCAGTACAGCAGAGGCGGTTTTTCGAACCAGGGCTCGCCCCACAGGCGGGGCGTCAACCAGTCCCCGCTCCGGGCCATTTCGCGCCCGATGAAGGCGTAACGGGGCTCGTCCGGCCCCAACAGCCCCGCAGAGGAAAGCCCTGAGAAGCAGGCCGCCGCAGTCAGCAGGCAGAATGCGGCCAGCAGCCACAGTTGGGGATCTCGAAACCCGCGGGGGGACACTCACCAGTATAATGGCGGCCATGCGGCTTGCCCTTGTCACGGCCTTTTGGTTGGCCGCGCTGCCCGCACTGGCCGATGTCTCTCAATGCGCCTGCGATCCGGCGCATCCGGAAACGATGAAGGCGCGGAACTGCTCGCTGTGCGCCGAAGCGGAAAAGCATCCGCCGCACGCTGAGTTCTTCCTGCTGAAAGACGTCAATCCACGCAAGCCGAACCGCTGGCTGGCGCTCCCCCGGATGCACCGCCCGGGTGCGCACCACCTGCACGACTACCCGAAGTCCGTGCGGGACGGGCTTTGGCGGTTCGCGATCCAGGCCGCCAAGGAGAAGTTCGGCCACGGCTGGGGCATTGCCTACAACGGCTCGCAGGTCCGCACGCAGTGCCACATGCACCTTCACATCGGCCGTTTCGCGCGCGCCGCGGAAACCGGCAACTTCAAGCTGGTGCGGCACGTGGAGGACATTCCCGCGCCGGAGGACGGCGGACTGTGGGTTCACCCGGTTGCGGGCGGGTTTCATGTACACCTGGGCGAGCAGATCACGGAGACCGTGCTGGCGCGGTGAAGGCACGGCACGAACCGGGCGCTCCCGGTGCTAATCTGGGATCGAATCCAGGGGAAGAACCGGAGCGAGATGAGAATTCTGGTTATCGAGGACGAAGACAGGATCGCCGATTTTATCCAGCGTGGGCTGGAGGGGGCCGGATACGAGGTGGACGTCGCGCCCGACGGGCAAACAGGCCTGGAGCGGATGCACGAGCTCGATTACGACCTGTTGATTCTGGACCTCATGCTGCCGGACATGGACGGGCTCACCGTGCTCGAGAAGACCCGCAACCGCAAGGTCAGCCCGCCGGTTCTGATCCTGAGCGCGCGCAGCGAGGTGGAAGACCGCGTGCGCGGGCTGGAAGTGGGCGCGGATGATTACCTGGTGAAGCCGTTCGCCTTCGAGGAGCTGTTGGCCCGGGTCAAGGCGCTGCTCAGGCGCGGGCAACCGGTTCCGGAGCGCCTGATGGCCGGGGACCTCGTGGTGGACTGCCTGCGGCGGAAGGTGACGCGCGGCGGGCGGCCCATCGACCTGGCTCCCAAGGAATTCAGCATTCTGGAATATCTGGTGCGCAACCAGGGCCGACCTCTCACACGCACGATGATCGTGGAACACGTGTGGGACATGGAATATGACGGCCTGACCAATATTGTTGACGTGTATATCCGCCACCTTCGCGCGAAAATCGACGATCCATTTCCGGAGAAACTGATCCGCACAGTGCGCGGCACCGGCTATATGCTCGAGGCCACGCGGGAGGACGCACCGGCCGCGGGGATGGGCGGTTAGCGCCGCGGCAGCCGCGCAAGAGGAATGCCATGACAGCCGGACCCGGACGCCTGGGACTGTCATCGCGCCCGGCGCTGGGCCTCCGCACGCGCCTTACGCTGAGCTACGTCCTGCTGTTTGGCGTCGTGATGACGTCCATCGGCTTCACGTTTCACCAGGCGCTGCTCGTGATCGTTCACCAGCAGACCGAACGGTTACTGGACGGCGAGTGGAGCGCGCTGAAGGGTTTTCTGAGGGCGCGCGACGGCGAACTGGTGTGGGCCTACGATCCCGAGCACCCGGAGGAGTCCTTCACGGTGGAGCGGTTGCGGCGGGTGTTTCTGCTCACCGGCGCCGAAGGCGAGGTGGTGGAGATGTCCGTGGGCTATGCCGCGATCGGGCGGGAATCGCCGGCGACCGTCCGCAGGCTGCTCCAGGCGGGGCGCACAGAAACCGTGCAGCGGCGGGGCACGAAGGGGGAGACCTACATGGTGCGCATGGGTCCGTACGGAGGAGCGGAAAAACAGTATTTCGCGGCCATCGGATTGCCGACCAGCGAGATGGAGCGATTGCCCGCGCGCATGTTGGCGGTCTATCTGGTCAGCGCTCCGGTGATGCTGCTTGCCATTGGCGTTCTTGGATGGTTTGCCGCAGGCCGGGCGCTGGCGCCGCTGCAGCGGGTGGTGCACACCGCGCAGACGGTGTCGGGAGGCAACCTGAGCCTGCGGATTGAACGGCTGGGCACGGGCGATGAGCTGGATGAGTTGATTTCCACGTTCAACAGCATGATGGAGCGCCTGGAGGCGAATTTCGAACAGATGAAGCGTTTCTCCATGGACGCATCGCACGAACTGCGAACTCCCTTGACGGCGATCCGCGGGCAGCTCGAAGTGGCCTTGTTGACAGCAAAGACGACGGAGGATTTCCGCCGCGCCATCGCCACGGCTTTGGAAGACGTGGAACGGCTGGGACGGATTGTGCAGTCGTTGCTGCAACTGGCGCAGGCGGAGGCCGGCCAGATCCGGATCAGCCGCGAGCCGGAAGTGCTGGCCGAGATTGCAGCCCGGCAGGTGGCGCGGTTCCTGCCACTGGCGGAAGCCAAGGGGCAGGTGATCGATCTGGAAGCGGACGCGGCCTGCGTCGCCGCGGTGGACCGTCTCCAAATGGAGCGCCTTTTCGACAACCTCTTGTCGAACGCCGTGAAATACACGCAAGAAGGCGGGCGGATCGCGGTCCGGATCTTCTCCAATGGGCCGGACGCGGTGATCGAAGTCTCCGACAATGGCCCGGGCATCGCCGAACATCACCTGCCTCACATCTTCGAGAAGTTCTACAGGGTACGGGAAGGCGAGAAGACAGCCGGGCGGGGGGTGGGGCTCGGCCTGGCCTTCGTGCAGTGGATTGCGCGGGCGCATGGAGGGCAGGTCTCGGTGACAAGCCGGGTAGGGAAGGGCTCCACATTCGCGGTGCGCATCGCTATGCAGGCGGATGCCGCCACTGCTGTGACGGCGCCCGCGCAGCGCTGAGCGCGGTGCTTCCGGCTGTCAGGCGCTCCTGATATTCTGGGCGGCGGAAGGCCCGGGCCGCGCCCGGAGATCACGCCATGGTTCACAGGAGAGAATTTTGTGCCGCTGTTGCCGCGTCTGCTGCCGCCCTGGCGGCTCAGACGCCGCCGGAGACGAACTACGACGAATCCAATGTCCCGCCTTACCACCTGCCT
This sequence comes from Acidobacteriota bacterium, assembly GCA_037446555.1. Taxonomy (GTDB): domain Bacteria; phylum Acidobacteriota; class Terriglobia; order Bryobacterales; family Bryobacteraceae; genus JANWVO01. The sequence continues at coordinate 22,066 of JBBIIK010000035.1, read as the reverse complement.
GATCCTCTACGGTTCCTCAACGGCGCGCCGGTCCGCGCCGCAGATTGGCGGCGGCGCAGAGCGGAGATCCTGCGCCTGTTCGAGGACGAGGTCTATGGCCGCACGCCCGCCGGGCGGCCCGCGGGGCTGCGCTTTGAAGTCCTCTCGCCCGCGGAACCGGCATTGGGCGGTTCGGTGCTGAGGAAGCAGGTCCGGATCCATTTTTCGGACAAGCCCGGCGGCCCGGCAATGGATCTTCTTCTGTATTTCCCCCCGAAATCCGGAGGCAAGTTCCCGGCATTTCTGGGCCTGAATTTCATGGGAAACCACACCGTGGCGAACGACCCGGCGGTGCTGCTGAATCCCAACTGGCTGCGCAACAGCCCGGAGTCCGGAATCGTGGGAAACCGCGCCACGGAAGCCTCCCGCGGAGCGAGGGCGTCGCGGTGGCAGGTGGGAAAGATCACCTCGGCGGGCTTCGCGCTCGCCACCGCCTGCTACGCCGACATCGCCCCTGACAACCGCGTGGATGCCTTCCGGAAGGGCGTCATTCCACACTTTTACCGCCCCGGGCAGACTGCGCCCGCTGCCGGGGAATGGGGCACGATCGGCGCTTGGGCGTGGGCGTTGAGCCGGGCGCTGGATTACCTTGAGCAGGAGCCTCTGATCGACGCGCGGCGCGTCGCCGTGATGGGGCATTCGCGGCTGGGGAAGACGGCGCTCTGGGCAGGCGCGCAGGACGGACGGTTTGCGCTAGTGATTTCCAACGACTCCGGCTGCATGGGGGCGGCGCTGAGCCGCCGCCGTTTCGGGGAGACGGTTGCCTCTATTACAAAGACATTTCCCTACTGGTTCTGCGGGAATTTCCTCAAGTACGCCAACCGGGAAGACGACCTCCCTGTGGACCAGCATATGCTGGTGTCGCTGTGCGCGCCGAGGCCGGTGTACGCGGCGAGCGCCGCCGAGGACATGTGGGCCGATCCGCGCGGCGAGTTCCTCTCTTTTGTTCACGCCACTCCCGTGTACCGCTTGCTCGGAAAAGATGGCATGCCGGCGAGCGAAATGCCGCCGATTCATCAGCCCGTGATGGGCACGCTGGGCTACCATATCCGCGCCGGAAAGCATGATGTGACCGGTTACGATTGGGAGCAGTTCATTGCGTTTGCCAAGAGGCACTTCGGCGCCGGCAGAGCATGAAACGGCGGCGTAATCATCTCCAGCGGCACAGGCGTTCAAAGATGGCGGCTTGCATCCGGAAAGGGGGCGTGAAGGTGTGGAGCCTGGCAGGGGCGTTGTTGGCTTTGGCAGCGCTGCTCGTGTTTGGCGGGCCGCTTTGGTGGCGCGCGTCGTCCAGAACCGCCCGTGCAACTCTGGAGGAGGCGGCGGCACAACAGGCGGCGGCCCCTTGCTGCGCGTGGGACGCCGCCGGGCTGCCGCTGCCGGTGCAGAGGTATTTGCGCCGCGCGGTGACGCGCGAAGCTGCGCCGGTGGAAAGGGTGTGGATGAGGCAGGAGGGGGAATTCAACCTGAGCGAGGACGGCGATCGTTGGGTTCCGTTCACGGCGGAGCAGTGGGTCACGCTGCGGGCGCCGGGCTTCGCATGGGAGGCACGCGTGCGCATGGCCCCCGGGATCCCCGTGTTCGTGCGCGACGCCTATATGGGGGGCGCCGGAAGCACCGAGGCGCGGGTTCTCGGCCTTTGGCCGGTGGCGCAGGTGCGGGGAGAAGGCGGGCTTGCGGGGGATCAGCTGATGCGGTTCCTGGCCGAAGCGCCGTGGTATCCGGTGGCGCTGCTGCCGGGCGGGATGGTGGAGTGGAGCGAGGTGGATGAGCGTTCGGCGCGGGCAACCATTCGTCACGGGACCGTCAGCGCCGCGTTAATGTTTGTGTTTGGCGAGGACGACCTCGTGCTGGCGGTCCGGGCGGAATCGCGCGGACGAATGGTGAAGGGGAAGCGAGTGCCGGCACCGTGGCAGGGGAGGTTCAGCCGTTATGTGTTGCGGCAGGGGATGTGGGTCCCCACAGAAGGCGAGGTGTCCTGGATCCTGCCTTCGGGGCCGCATCCCTATTGGCGCGGGCGCGTGGTGGAGATCCGGTACGAGTCGCGCGCCGGTGGCGGATGATTCACCGCTGCTTGCTTTGAAGAGCGCGTCCGGCAGCAACTGGCAACAGCGCAAGCGGGAGTGTGGGGTGGCGGGGCGGCCGGGGGGTTGGCAGGAATCCGGAATCACGGCTCGCCGCGTCCGGGGATTGTGAGTTTCACGCGGAAACGGATTCGCAGCAGCTTCGTGTTGTAGAGAGGTTCGCCGCGGACGGCATCGGCCTCAAGAATCTCGAGTTCTCCCCTGCCCTTCCCGAGCCGCTCAGCCAGATTCAAAATCCGCGGGGCATCCTGCGGCCTCTCGTTCAACATTTCGCGGATCCGGCTCGCATCTTTTTCCTGGAGCACGAACCGGAACTCACGCACATGGCTGAACAGTTTCTCGTCCGGGAGGAAATGCCATCCCATGAGTTGCAACGGATTCGGGCCCCGGTACGGGGGCGTGGCTATGCCGGCGAAATCCGCAGCGTCCGGACGGCACTCTGTCGATACGACAATTTCCCACCCCGTCTCCCCGCTATGCGGTATGAGGCAGAACACCAGCCCGCGGGACAGCTTGCGGGAGCAAGATTCCCCGGCGCGGAGCTCGCCGGAGAACTCGAACGTCTGGCCACGAGCAGACCACGCGGCGAGAATCAGAAGCGCAGCGCCGAGTTTGCGCACGAATGAATTCTACGCCGCGGCTTACTGTGGAGCTAGCGCCTGCCACCCGTTGTGGCAATGCCGGCTCCGCCCTTCTGCCGCTTGACGGATTCGAGGCCGCACGAACCCGCGGTGCGGTAGCCCTTCTGCTGGAGGAACGCTGCCGCCCGGGCAGCGCGGCCGCCCTGCGTTCAAAGGGTGACGATCACCTTGTTCCTCGGGATCTCGGCCAACCGCCCGGGCAACTGGCTCATCGGGATGTTCACGTATCCCTTCACCGAGCCGAGCATCTGGATCTCAGCGGGCTCGCGCACGTCGAGGAAGAAGACCTTGTCCGGCTGCTCCAACAGCTTGGCCAGCTCTTCGACAGTCAACTCCTTCACAGCGCCTCCCGGCTGAGCGCAGGCAAAGGCGAAGGCCAGCACGGAGGCGAGCACGCAGGCCCAGCAGAATGCTCTCATGACCGGCAGTGTAGCATGAAGAGTATATGCAGACGGGCGCGGCTCAGGAAGAGTTTTACCGCATTGCAAAACTGCCCCCTTATGTTTTTGCCGTTGTCAACGAGATGAAGGCGCGGCTGCGGGCGCAGCAGTACGACGTTGTCGATTTCGGCATGGGCAACCCGGACGGCGCTACGCCGCGGCCGGTGGTGAACAAGCTGATCGAAGCAGCACGCAACCCGCGCAACCACCGCTATTCGGTCTCCCGCGGCATCCCGAACCTGCGGCTGGAAGTCTGCCGCCGTTACGAGCGGAATTACGGCGTGCAGCTCGATCCGGAGGCGGAGGCGATCGTCACGATCGGAGCAAAGGACGCGCTGGCGCATCTGATGTTCGCGGTGATCGGACCGGGCGACGAGGTGGTGACGCCGGCGCCCTGTTATCCGATCCACCAATACGGGGTGATCATGGCGGAAGGGCACGCCGTGCCGCTGCCGGTGGCCGACCCCGCCGAATACTTGAACCGGCTGGAGGACCACTTCCGCAAGGCGGCCAAGCCGCCGCGCCTGATCCTGCTGAACTATCCGCACAATCCGACGACGGCTTGCGTGGACCTGGACTTTTTCCGGCACGTGGTGGCGCTGGCGCACCGGCATGGTTCGATGATCCTGCACGATTTCGCCTACGCCGACCTTTGCTTCGACGGCTACCGCGCGCCGAGCATCCTGCAGGTGGAGGGCGCCCGGGAGGTGGCTGTCGAGATCTTCTCGATGACCAAGAGCTACAACATGGCCGGGTGGCGCGTGGGATTTTGCCTGGGAAATACGCGCATGATCAAGGCGCTGGCGCGAATCAAAAGCTACCTGGATTACGGGAATTTCCAGCCCATCCAGATCGCCGCCATCATCGGCCTGCGCGACTGCGAAGAGGAGGTGGGCAAGATCTGCCACGTTTACGAAAAGCGCCGGGACCTGCTGGTGGAAGGCCTGCAGGCCGCGGGCTGGCCCGTCGAAAAGCCCCTGGCCTCGATGTTTGTGTGGGCGAAAATACCCGAGATTTTCAGGGACATCAGCAGCCTGGATTTCGCGAAACTCCTGCTCGAAAAGGCGCTGGTCGCGGTGAGCCCCGGAATCGGATTCGGACCTGCCGGGGAAGGCCACGTGCGGTTTGCGCTGATCGAGAACCATCACCGCACGCGGCAGGCGCTGCGCTCGATCCGCCAGTTCCTGCGCGACGCCGCCCGCAGTCGCAAGCCCTGACCTCCGCCATGCAGCCCTCGGGGCGTCCAGCACTCGCCGACCTCTCCGCCCTTCCGCCGGCCCGGCTGGCGGCGTTGCTCGAGGAGGAAAAGTCCCGGTGGCTCACCCTGTTTCATTGGGATTTTTCGCCGCTGGCGGAACTGATTCTGCGGTATGCCGCCATGGGCACTCTGGACGGCTTCGCCCTGCTGGACGGCGATACGCTGGCCGGTTACACGTACTTTGTGGCGGAGAACGATAAGGGGCTGGTGGGAGATCTGTTCGTCCGAGACGCCTGGCGCTCCCCTGCCAACGAGAGCCTGCTGCTGGGCGCCGTGATCGACCGGCTGCGCTCGATGCGGTGGCTGCGGCGCGCCGAGGCGCAACTGATGCATCTCGCCGCGCGAGGCGCGGCACTCAGCCTGCCCGGCACACGGCCTGCGGCCCATGCCCGGCAGTTCATGTTGGCGCGGCTCGAGCGCATTCCGGAGCCGGCCTCCGTTGCCGCTGACTTGCACTTCGAGCGCTGGTCTGCCTACTGGCTGGACGCCGCCGCCCGCCTGATCGCCGAAGCCTACGACGGCCACATCGACAGCGCCATCAACAACCAGTACAAGACCGCCGCGAGCGCGCGCCGCTTTCTGGACAACATCGTCCGCTACCCCGGCTGCGGCTACTTCGCTCCGGACTGTTCCTGGGTGGCTGTGGACCGGGACGGCGGCGTCGTGGGCGCCTGTTTTGCCAGCCGAATCGCGCCACTTACCGGCCACATCGCTCAGATCTGCGCGGCGCCCGCCTTTCAGGGGCGCGGCGCAGGCGCGGAGCTGTTGCGCCGCTCGCTGGCTTCCCTCCAGACATCCGGCGCAGCCGAGGCGTCGCTCACCGTCACATCCTCCAACACGCACGCCATCCGCCTGTACGAGCGCTTCGCTTTTCGCTCCATCCACCAATTCGACGCGCTGGTGTGGGACCCGCTGTGACCGCCTGGCGTCAGGGCGTGAAGAAAGCCTGCATCGCCTCGAGAAAGGACAGCACCGCCGGTCCCAGCGTCACCACGAACACCGCCGGCATGATCAGGAAGAACACCGGGAAAATCAGCTTCACGCTCAACTTCCGCGCCGCCTCCTGCGCTGCCTGCCGCCGTCTGGTCCGCAGGAACTTCGCGTGCGTGCGCAACGCCGGCGCCAGGCTGGTCCCGAAGCGGTCGCTGTCGATCAGCACCATCGCCAGCTTCTTCAACTCCGGTGATCCGGTCCTGCGCCCCAAGTCCAGAAGCACCTCGCTGCGGTGCCGCCCGGCGCGCATCTCCAGCTGTACCTGCGCGAACTCCGACGCCAGATCCGGAAACACCTGTCTGAGTTCCCGGCTCGTTTCCGCCAGCGCCACATCGAGGCTCTGGCCCGCCTCCACGCTCAGCACCATCAGGTCCAGCGCCGCTGGCAGCGCCCGCTGAATGCGCGCGATCCGCGCCTGTCTCATGCCCTCCAGCGCCCGCTCCGGCGCCAGCAGGCCAAACCCGAAGCCGCAGACGGCTGCCGCCAGAGCTGCCGCTGCGCCTGCGGACTGCGCCGCCGCTGCCCAAGCGAGTCCCGCCGCCAGAAGCGCCGCCAGGCACACCCGGATTCCCTGAAAAACGGGCAGCGCCGCCGGGTTGCGGTAGCCGGCTGCCGCCAGCCTCGCCCGCAGGCTCAGCTCCCGCCCTTCCGACGGCGCCGCCAGCGCTCCCAGGTACAGCAACGCCTCCATCATCCTCCCCGACCAGTTCCGGAGCGCCGCATCTGGCAGACCCGGCGCCTCTGCTGATCCCTCTTCGGCGGGCAGCCGGCGCACGGCCAGCGCCAGCGCGCCCATCACCACCACCAGCGTGAATCCGAAAAACAGAAGCAGCGTCCCGGTCATGCGGCTCTCCCTTCACATCCGGATCTGCGCCATCCTGCGGATCACGAAATGAGCCGCGATGTTGGCCGTCACCGCCCCCGCCAGGATCGCCCGGCCCTCGCTGCGCTGTAACAGGATGGCCATCTGCTCAGGATTCACCCAGAAAAGAAGTACGGCGATCACCACCGGCACCGCAGTCAGGATCGTCCCGGTCAGACGGCTGTGAGCCGACACGGAACGGACCTCCCCTTCCAGCGCGGCATGCTCCCGCATGGTCTCCCCCAGCCGCCCGAGCACATCGTTCAGGCGCCCGCCGAACCGGTTCTGCAGCTTCACCGCCGCGCAGAACAGCGCCACTTCGGCCAGTGGCACGCGCGCCGCCAGGTTGTCCAGCGCCTGGTCCCACGGAATGCCCAGCTTCCACTCGTCGCGCGTCCGCCGCATCTCGGCCGCCAGTGGCTCGGGCTGCTCCATCGCCAGCAGGTCGATGGCCTGCGCCAGCGGGTAGCCCGCTTTCAACGCCCGCGCCAGGGAATCCAGAGCCTCGGGGAATTGTTCGGCAAACAGCCGGAACCGCCGCGCCCGCGCCATCCGCAAATACAGGAGGGGCGATGCCCCGGCCGCCAGCGTTGCCAGCCATCGCGCCCAAACAGGCAGAAGCCCGGTGTTGGCCACGAAGAGCCCCACCGACGCCGCGCCGAACAGCATCACCAGCGTCGTGCGGCCCACTGCCCATGGAACCCCCGCCTGCGCGATCAGCCGTCTGAGCTGCTCCACTTGCCCGATCCGTTCCAGCAGCGCCGCCCAAATCCGGATCGTGCTCAGCTCGCTGCCATTCAGAAGCGCGCTGCCGGCCTCCGCCCTGCGGCGACGCGCCTCCAGAAAGGCCCAGAAAATGGACACCGCCAGCAGGGCGGCCAACCACCCCGCGGCCAGCATCATCAACAGCAAGGCAAGACGGTCCATCGCCGTTTACCGCGCCGGCGCTGCGCCCGCAGCCCGCTCCGCCGGATTTCTCGCCAGCAGCCGGATCTGCTGCTGCGCGTCGGCCAGCGACAGCCGGTCGGCGTCCCCTGGGCTTGCCAACACGGTTACCGACGGCCGCTGCAAGTCGCTCTTCTGCACACGCAGCACCTCGACGTCCTCCAACATTCGCCGGGCATAAACCTCGCCGCGGAGGTTCACCACCTGCACGTCGATGCGGCTGCCGGGCTCGAGCATCGCCACTACGCCCTGCGAGTCCACCGGATGCAGACTCACAGCGCGCATCCCCGGCGGAATCGCCGCCAGGGCCCCCGCACCCGCGGGCGCCAGCGCGCCGGCCTTCAACATCTCGCCCGCCGCCAGGGGCCGCAGAGCGACCTTCCCCACCGCCTCGGAGGCCAGACGCAACGCCCCGTCCGGAACCGCCCCTTGCTTCCAGGGCTCTGCACGCACGTCCTCCGCTCTCAGCCGCGCCCCCATTTCCAGATCGCGCGCCGCCACCACAACCGTCGAGTGGGCCGACGCCGCCTCGCCGGCAACCCCCTGTGGCAACAGCGCGTAAAACACGCCGGTGGCCGCCGCCGCCGCCACCAGCGCGATGCCAAACAGGGGCAAAAGATTCTTCTTCAAGGCTTGCCTCCCATGGGACAGTCGCAATTCGCCTGGTATCAGTCAATCATGGAAACCCGCATGGCCAGAATCCGTCATTCGCCTGAGGCGCGCGGGGGAACTGTCTGAGGCAAGCCCGCCACGGCCGGGGGCCGCTACAATGGCCGTAGTGGAAACCCGCCGCATGTGCCCGCACTGCCGGGCGTTCATCACGATTCACGACAAGGTTTGCCCCTACTGCGACACTCCGGTGGGGCCGCGGGCCGTTGACCGCCGCGACCCCGCCGGCATCCTCGGCGGGCTGGTTCCGTCGGCGCAATTCGCCACCATCGTGATTTCGCTGTTGTGCGTGGCGATGTATCTGGTGACGCTGCTTGCCTCGGCCAAGGTTGGCGAGGTCAATGCACTCATCCGCTACGGCGCCGCCCTGCCGCAGGCCGTTTTCGGCGGCCAGTGGTGGCGGCTGATCACGGCCGGCTTCCTGCACGGCAATCTGATGCACATCTTTTTCAACCTGTGGGTGTTCATGGATCTGGGCCGGCACGCCGAAGAGGTGTATGGCGCCAGGCGGATGGTCGCCATCTACATCTTCTCGACGATCGGCGGCTTCGCCCTCAGCATGTTGCGCGGCACCATGCTCACCGTGGGCGCCTCGGCCGGGCTGTTCGGCCTGATCGGGGCCATGATCGCCCTCGGCGTGCGCTACAAGTGGTCCGGCGAGGCTGCAATGATAAAGGGTTTTTACATCCGGTGGGCGATCTACGGGTTGCTGTGGGGCTTGCTGCCGTTCTTCCGAATCGACAACGCGGCGCACCTCGGCGGTCTCGCGGCAGGGTTCGTGATGGGCTACCTCGCGGGCACGCCGAAGCTGGTTCCGAATTTCACCGAGAAGCTTTGGACGGCCGCCGCCGCGGTGGCCATCGGGCTGACCGGCTACGCGTATCTACAGCTTTTGCTTTGGCTTTCGCAGCTTGCTTGAATCTTTACTTGAGCACTCCTGTCACCGTGTGCGGGCGTACCTGAATCCGCGCCGCCTCGCCTGTTGCCAACCGCACCTGCACACCCTCTCTGATCCGCTCTGAAAACTGCGGGTCGTCGAGAAACGGCTCCCCCGCCGCCACGCGGTGAGCGCCCGGCAACAGTCCCTGCGCCTTGCCTTGCCCCGCCTCGTCTGCCTCGACTGGCCAAAGCACTTCCGGGTGCAGTTGCATTTGCACCGGCTCGCGCACCACGAAGACCACCGCCTGAGGCGATGCCCGCAGCCCCTCTGCAACCTGCACCGACAGCGAGGCGGATGCGGCCTCCAGCGTCACCTCCACTGTTTGCTCCTACGCTTGAATCCACAGTGAATATTCGGCGAGGGCGATCTCCGCCGTTGTACCGCACCACGGAGACCTCGTATCCGGGAAGCCTGCTTGCCAGCCGGAGTGTGTAAGTGTCCGGGATCACCCCAGTGAAGGAGAGTGCTCCGCTTTGGCCGTCCACCTCAACCGGCTTGGGTGACGCCTGCCTTGCCCGACAATCTCTCTTCAACAGCCTCTCGTCCTATACCATCTACCTCCGTCAGAGAAGCGGGATAGTTCACAGGCCCTTCGACATCACGATGTTTTTCAGTCAATTGCGGCGAGGCCCTGGCTCGCTCCGGCTGGCTGGCGTTGCAGGACGGGGAAACGGGGCGTCGTCCTGGAACCACCGGCCCATTTTGCCGGCGATTCGGCTCTGCTAACGTTCCAATTGCAGCGGAATTTCAGTAGACTGATTTTTCCGGCTGGCAGGAGACCTTTCATGAGAATTGCGCTGGCCACGTTTGCGGCCTTTCTGCTCGCTTGGCCTGTCTTGGCGAGCCCTTTGTTGCCGGAATCGGCTCTGGGCACGGGCAAGACGGTTCATATCACCAACGACCGTTTGCTGCTGGTGCTGAGCGGCGGGCGGTACAACGGCACGGTGGACGGCTTCGACGTGGATCTGTGGTGCGTGGACGTCGAGCGGTTCGCCTCGAAGGGACAAACATACATGGCGAATGTGGTGCCGCTGTTCACGTGGACGCCGGAACAGGCGGAGCTGGTGCGGAAGGGCGATTTGCCGAAAGAGGGCTTTTTCTGGTCGGATCTGGGATTGAACGCGGTGGAGCGCTACCAGGCGGCGGCGTGGCTGATCGAGCAGATGGAGGCTTACCGGAGCGGCACGTTCTTCTACCCCGACCTGCACATCCAGCAAGCCATCTGGGGCATCCTAGACGACGCCGAATTCCAGTCGATTGCGCTGACACCCGAAGCCGTGGCGTGGATGTGGACCGCGGCGGCTGTGATCCGCGAGAATCCGGAATTCGGATTCGGGCAATGGGCCGTGATCAGCGGCAATGCGGCGCCAGACGGGACCTTCACCGGATGGGAGTATCAGTCCTTTCTCACCCGGCTGGAGCAGGTCCCGCCGGCACTGCGCCTTACCGGGCCTGCGGAGGGGGCCGAAGAGGTCCACGTCCCGGAGCCTGGCACTTTCGCTCTGGCCGCTGCCGGGCTGACGCTGGGACTGCTGGCCCTGCGGCGCCTCAGCCGCGCGCGCTGAGGCAGTAGCCGCTCAGACGATCTGTTCGTTCACCGGGTCCCACTTCACCTTTCTCTCCTTGAAGTAGGACTCGACGCTCATCACAATCGTCACCGCCTCTTCCCAGGCGCGGTCCATGCCGCAGCGCGGCTGGTCGAGCCCGCGGATGGAGTCGATCCAGTTCCGCATGTGGCTCGACACCTGGTTTTCGCCGCGCTTCCACTGGTATTCGGGCTCGGCGAGCAGGACGGCCATTTCCGGATCGAGCCCCCACTGCTCGGCCTTCTTCCGCGCCGCCGCCACCTTGGCCGAGCCTTCCGGCGTCCACTCCGCCGTATAAAGCCGGCAATGCCGCTCGGCCACCTCGATGGTGGCGTCGCGCCCGAAGATGAAGGTGTTGGTGCCGTGGTGGCGGTTGTGGAACGTGCAGGCGAAGGTGACGTTGAGCTGCTTCTTCGGGTACTCGAACATTACGTGCCACTGGTCGGGCACCTCGCGGTCCTTTGTCCAGAAATAAAGGCCGCCCATGGTCTGCACGGCTTCGGGGATTCCCATTCCCAGGATCAGGTTCACGCCGTCCCACTGATGGCTCATCAGGTCGCCGGCGATTCCCGTTCCATACTCCCACCAGCAGCGCCAGCGGAAGAAACGTTCCGGGTCGAATTTCGTCTTCACGCCCGAATATTCCTGGAATCTCTCCCAGTCGATACGGTCGGGAGTGGCATCGGGCGGCAACTGCTGGTTGTCGTACCGCGTATAGAACTGCCATTCGGGCCAGGGATTGGTGCGGTCGATATAGGTGCGCGCGAGGCAGGTTTTTCCCAGGCGCCCGGACTGGAAAATCTCCCGCGCTTTCAGGAAAGGCGGCTCGGAATTCTGGTGATGGCCGAGTTGAAGGACGACCTTGTTTTCGCGCACGGCCTTGCGGATCGCCTTCGCCTCCTCAAGCGTGCGGCAGAGCCCTTTTTCGACGTAGACGTGCTTCTTCGCCTGCGCCGCCCGCACCGCCATCGGCGCGTGCCAGAAGTCGGGCGTGGCGATCACCACGGCGTCCACGTCCTTCGACTCCACCGCCTTCTCCCAGTCTTTGGTGGTAACGGCTTTCTTGTTGAACGCCGCCTTCTGCGCGCGCTCGAGGTTCGAGTCGTAAAGATCGCAGATGACGGCGATGTCGGTGTTCGGCGCCTCCTGCATGCGCTCCAGCAGGTAGATGCCGCGGGTACCGACGCCCACCACCGCGAGCCGCAGCCTGTCATTGGGCTTCGGCTGCGCGAGCACCGCCGGCGCCGCCGCGGCGGCGGGTGCGGATTTCAGGAAGCTTCTGCGGGCGAGTTTCGTGTCGCTCATGGCGGCTCACATTCTATCGCGGCCGCAACCCGGCCTCGAAGCGCGGGTCCGGGGCAAACCGGTACTCCGGCGCCTTCCGTACTCCGGCAGCTTCCGGAGGCTTTCCGCGCCCGATTCACCGGGTGAGATGCGAAAAGACACCCATCCACTACTTGGTGTCAAGAGAGCCTCCGATGGAGAGGTGCGGACCGTCGGGTGGAGGGACGCAAGCAAGGGAGAAAGACAATGGCACACGGGTTGGTTGCACGAGCAGGAATCGCTGCGCTGGCAGTGGCCGCGTGCGCCCTGTCATGGGCGCAGCCGGAGGCGGCGCCGCCGGGGCTGGAGCGCGCGCAGCGCCGCGCCGCCGCCGCCGAGCGGGCGCGCCAGGCGAATACTGCCATTCTTGAGCTTCAGGCGCGCCTCCGCGAGGCGGGCGAGGATGAGCGCGCCGCCCTGCGAGAGCAGGCTACAGAACAACTCCGCGAGCGCGCCGGCGCGTTGAAGGAACTCGCGCGCACCGATCCGGCGGAAGCGCTGCGGGTGCTGTTCGACACAGAGGCGCTCGCATCCCTGCGCGAGGATTTCCCCGGGCAGGCCGGCCTTTTCGAGCAGCACGGAGAATGGGAAGGGCCGGTGGAAACGCTGGTGGTGGACGACGAAAACCTTGAGGAGCACGAAACCATCCACTTCCTTCAGGCCGAAGGCGAAACGCTGGAGGTGCGCCTGGCCGGGCAGCAGCCCGAGGGCATCGAATGCGGCAAGAGAGCGCGGTTCCGCGGCGTGCGCATCGGCGAGGTGGTGGCGGCGATGGAGGGCGAGGTCGTGGCGCAGGCCGATGCGCTCGCCCCGGCTTCCTGCGGCCCTCGGGGGCAGCAGAACATCGCTGTGCTGCTGGTCACGTTCCCCGGCATCGCCCCTCCGGCAGGAGTGACACCCGAGAGCGTGCATTCCATCCTGTTCGGAAACTCCGGCCGCAGCCTGCATGGCTACTGGAACGAGACCTCATACGGGGATGTCTCGGCCACGGGCACGGTTCTTGGCTGGTACACGCTCAACCAGACCTACACCTGCAATGACTACTACGCCTTGCGCAATGCCGCTATCGCCGCCGCAGACCCTGATATCGACTTCCGGAACTACAACCGCCTGTTCATCATCTTCCCCAACCCGGGCAGCTGCTCGTGGGCAGGGCTCTCAAATGTCGGCTGCGGTTCGTTCTCCTCTGCCGAAGGCACCATCAGCGCTTCCAGCTCGTGGATGCTGGCCACCTACTTCACCTCAGCCGATTACGGCGTCAGGCTCTCCGCGCATGAAGGGGGACACGCGCTTGGACTGATGCATTCCCGCTCGCGGCGTTTCGCCGATGGGCCGCTCGGAGCGCTCGGCGCCACCGGCACCATCAGCGAGTACGGCGACGTGCAGTCCGCCATGGGCTCCTGGAATCTGGGCCATTACACTGCGGAGCAGAAGCTGAAACTCGGATGGCTGTCTTCGGGCAATGTGGTCACGGTGCAGTCAGCGGGCGCCTATACGGTGAAGCCGCTGGAGATGCCCGGCGGAGGCTCGCCGCAAGCGCTGCAGATCCAGCGCGGCACGGGCAACAACGCGTGGCTGTGGCTCGAGTTCCGCCAGCCGCTCGGCAATTACGACACGACGCTGAATTCGCAGATTTTCAGCGGCGCGCTCGTCCACTACAAGGACTCCACCACCGGCAGCTACACCGACTTGCTGGACTTCACGCCCGCGACAACCGCCTTCAACGACTCATCGCTTCCTGCCGGCGCATCCTGGCAGGACCCGTACACGAACCTGTCACTTTCGATCACCGGCGCGTCCTCGTCCGGTCTGTCGGTCAGCGTCGCCTACGGCTCCGCGCCCTGCACCGAAGCGCCGCCCACGCTCTCCCTGTCCCCGCCCAACCCGAGCGCGGAGCCGGGCAAGTCCGCCGGCTACACCGTAACGCTCAAGAACAACGACTCTGCCAACTGCGCCTCGCGGAGCTTCGATCTCGCCTCCACCAAGCCGCAGGGTTGGGCGACCGCATTCTCGAGCCCAACCGTCACCTTGGCGCCGGGTCAGCCGGTCAACATCGGCATGACCAAGTCCGTGCCCGATTCGGCGGCGCCCGGCACGTATGAAGTAGATGCCGTCGCGCAGACGTCCTCGATTCAGACGAGCGCTGCTGCCAGCCTCACCGTCGTGGCGCCTCCGCCGCCCCCGCCTCCCCCGCCGCCGCTGACGGTGTCGTTCAACCAGTCGGCTGCCACGGTGAGCGTCCGCTCCAGCGTGCAGTTCTCCGCCGTGGTGCTCAGCGGCGACAAACCCGCCGCCGGCGCCGCAGTGACATTCGAGGTGAGGAAGCCCAACGGTTCCGCCACCTCGTCACGAGCCGTCAAGACGGACCCCACGGGCGTCGCCACATGGAGCTACCGCTTCCAGAACAAGGACCCCAAGGGCTCCTACACGATCACGGCCACCGCCTCTTTTAACGGACAGACGGCAAGCGCCAGCACCACCGTCACGCTCCAATGAGAGACTGCAGCGCCCGCAGCCCGTTCCGTCGGGCTGCGGGCACCCTGCGGTCGAGCCCGGCGGCGGCCGCCGCCCATGCTGATCCGCTGCGGCGGTTCGGCCACTTTCGTCTGCAAGCCGTCCTCCATGCCTGGCGCCTTCGCCAGCGCTTCGCGGCAGAGCTTTGCCCCTCCCGCCACGAAGACCAGAACCGATTCTGTCCGTTGCCCGGATTGCGCCGGAGTCGGCCTCCTCTCGCCCCCGGGATCACCCGGTTCTTCCGCCAGGGAAGACTGTGGCGCAGGCGTCCCTGAAAGCGGCAGCGCGCCGCAGTTGCTTCACGATCGCGCGGCGCCGGCGCACTTCCGGCGGGGCCGCCGCCCCGGGGGCGCGTATCCTCCTCGGAGGCGCGGAAGAGGCAGCCGGTGGCAGCAACTCCATCTGTAATTACGGCTTGCCGGCCCTGTTCTCTACCAGACGGCGGCAGGAGGTTCAATGCCCTGTTCGACACCGGAAGGCCAGGCGCCCCCCTCCGGTCACGTCCCTGCGCCGGGTGATTTGACACGCCCGTACAGTTAGCCCGGCTGGACTGGGGCATTCCGCCCAGCTAAAATGGACTCTTCGGTCTGAAACTATTTCCTTTCGCGCGTTTTCAGGCCGCGGCCCGGCATGGCCGCTGAATTGCAGATCCGCCGGGCACAAGGAGTCCATCTGCATGGCGTCATCCACCTCCGCCTCGTCCCGCGAACGCCTCCTCGCCCTGCCGGGCGACGATGTGCGCCAGGTCATGTGGCGCTTCGCCGACCGGTTTGACCTTCAGATGCTGGTGCAGAGCACGCGCGCCGTCGCCCGCGGACCCGTCGCCCGGCTGGTGGCCGAAGGCGGGCGGCACATCCATGACTGGACGCCTGCCAAACACGCCCTGCTCGACGAATTCGACGCCGCGGGCATCACCGCTGCCTATCTGGAGCCGGAGGAGGGCGGTTTTCTGGAAGGACCGAAGAACCTCGCCCTGGCGCTGATCGCCTTCGAACTGGCCTGGGTCGACGCCGGCGCGGCCACCGGGTCGCTGGCCACGCACCTCGGGCTGGCGCCCATCCACGAACGCGGCACGCCCGAACAGCGCCTCCACTACATGGGATTGGCCGCCCCGGCGCCGGGCCGCGAACCCAAGCGCGCCGCCTTCGCGCTCACCGAGCCCATCCCCTATGTCGGCGTCGAAACCGGCATGCTCGGCGGCAAGGTCCGCATCGCCGAATGGCCCGAGGGCGGCGAGCCGGTCCTGGAAGTAAACAAACGGGGGCGGTTCATCACGAACATGGCGTTCGCCAACTTTGTCACCGCCGCCGTCGAATCGGCCGACCCGCGCATCAAGGGCTCCTGCATGGTCATCCTGGAGGAGACCGATCCGGGCATCTTCGACCGCGGCACGCCAACGCGCAAGCTGGTCCACCAGCTATCGGCGACCAATGATCCTGTCTTCCAGGTCCGCGTTCCCGCCTCGCGGATCGTCGGCGGCTACACGGTGCAGAACGGCGTCATCGTCCCCAATTACGACCACGGCTCCATCATCGAGGCTGTTTTCCGCCGGACGCGCGTCACCGTGGGGCTGATGACTTCGGCGAAGCTCCTGTCCGCGATCGAGCCGCTGATCCGCTACCACCGGGACCGTTTCCGCGGATCGGAAGCCGTATCACCCGGCTCGCCGCGCTATGAGCTTGGGCTGCAGCAAAAAGAGGACGTCACCCACCGCCTGATCGACATCTGGGCCGCGGGCGAGGCCAGCGCCTCGCTTGGCTTCGCCGCCGCGCGGCTGTTCGACCAGCTCGACCCGGTGGAGCGCGCCAAGGACCGCGTGCTCGCCGAGCAGGGCATCCACGGCGGCATGGCCGCGCACAAGGCGCTGCGCAAGCGCCAGCACGAGGCGCTGGAGTTCGTCGAGATGCAGGCGCACAATGCCGCGCTGCGCGACGATGCCCGCTACCAGGCCCTCAGCGAAGACCCCGTGGTCCAGTACATCGTGCTCGACGCGCAGGCCAATGTGCTCTGCCCCGCCACCAAGCTTTGGAACACCGGGCACGGCAGCGTCATGATGCGCGAGGCGGTGAGCCTGATGGGCGGCTACGGCATCACGGAAGACTGCCCCGGCTTCCTCGGACACAAGTGGATGGACTCGCAGCTGGAGGCCACCTACGAAGGGCCGGAGGCCGTGCAGCGCCGCCAGCTTTCGCTGACCATGACCAACGAAGTCTTCCAGGCGCTGTTCCGCAACTGGATCCACGAGATGCGGCAGATCGCCTCGGTCGAGCCGGGCACCGGGGCCTGCACGCTGGCCAGCGCCATGCACCTGTGGCAGTGGACGCTGAACCACCTGCAGCACGCCGCGGACTCCAACGGGCAGAAGTTGTACCAGGCCAACCGGCAGGGCGTCACCTTCCCCATGGCGGACGCGCTGTGCTGGCTGCTGGCCGCCCGGTGCCTGATCCTCGACGTTGAACATCTGCGCCGCCACGGCGCCGATGCCATCCAGCAGGGCTTCCAGGGCACGGTGCAGTTCTTCACCGACCTGTGTCATGTGCAGGCGGCGCGCGCCGCGGGCGAAGCCGCCCGCATCTGCACCGAGCTGGTGTTCGGCTACCTGCGCCATCCTTCGTGGGACGACGATCCCCGCTGCAACTCCTGCTTTGAAGAGCCCGAACTGCGCCAGATCGAGAGCCTCGTTCCGGGCGCCAGCGGTTTCACCGGAGATTACCTGCGCGAGGACGGCACTCATGAGACCAAGGCCGGCCCCTGCGTGCGCGCCCCCGGGCTGGCGGACTTCTCGCGCCTGCGCAGCAAGCTGGACGGCTGCCTGGCGGGTGCGCTGCTGGCCAAGGACCGCGCCGCCGAGTCCGTTCAGAAGGTCATGATTCCGGCCGCGCTCGACTATCCGCAGTGACGCCGGACTCCGCCATGAACCCGGAAGCACAACCGCCCGCACAGAGCGCGCCGCTCGACGCCGACATCGTTTGCACCGGCTTCGGCCCGGCGGTCGCCGGATTCCTTCTGACGCTGACCCGCGGACTGCAGCAGCCGGAGATGGGGGCGGTGGAATCCCGCGCCATCCCGGGGCTGCCGCCGCAGGTGGTCTGCTACGAGCGCGCCGACGACATTTCCTTCGGCGTCTCCGGCGTGGTGACCCGCGCCCGCGCCATCCGCGCTTCCCTGCCCGATCTGGATCCTTCGGCCATTCCGCTGGCAGCGCGGGTTCGCGAAGAGAAGCTTCTCTATCTGCTCGATCCGCACGGCGCGACGCGCCGGCCGGCGTGGATGCGCCTGGCGGACCAGGTTTGCCGCGCGCTGTCCGCCGTTCTGGGCGTGAGGGACGAGGCGCTGGAGCTGCCGTGGATTCCGCCGTTCCTCCACAAGGGCGACGGGTTCATCTTCTCGCTCGGGCAGTTCAACCAGTGGGTGGGCCAGCAGGTGATGCTGTCGGGCCTCGCGCAGGTCTGGCCCGCGGCGCCGGTGGCCTCGCCGCTGATCGAGGACGGGCGCGTCGCCGGCGTCCGACTCGCTGCCGACGGCTCTGAAGTGCGGGCGACGCTCGCGGTAGTGGGCGACGGACCCGTAGGCGCCGTGGGGCGGCAACTCGACCAGCACTTCGGAATGCCCGAGGGGCATCAGCGCGACGAGTGGGCCGTTGGCATGAAGATGGTGATCGACCTGCCGGAGTCCTGCACGCTCGAAGAGGGCACTGTCTGGCACACCATCGGATATCCGGGGCCCGAGATCTTCGGTTTCCTGTATGTCCATCCCGGGCGCATCGCCAGCGCGGGCATCTTTGTTCCCTCGTGGATGGACAGCCCGGTGCGGACGTCCTACCGCTACCTGCAGCACTTCATCCTGCACCCCCGCCTGTGGCGGCACCTGGAAGGCGGCAGGCTGCGCAGCTGGGGCGCGAAATCGCTGCTCGAGTCCGGGCGGCGCGGCGAGCCGTATCTGGCGGGCGACGGCTACGCGCGGATCGGGGAGTGTTCCGGCTCGACGAACGTGCTGACGGGCTCGGGCGTCGACGAGGCATGGCTCACGGGCGTGCAACTGGCCGAAGCCGTGCTGGAGCTGCTGCGCGAGGGAGCGCCGTTCACGCGCGAAAACCTGGAACGCACGTATGTGGCGCGGAGGCGCGCCTCGTGGCTGGAACGCGAATCGCTGGAGGCGGAGCGAGCCCGCAACGGCTTCCAATGGGGGCTGCTGCCGGGCTTCCTGGGAATGGCGCTGGCAGGACTGACCGGCGGGCGCCTCGCCCTGCCGCGGCGTGGCGGCGATCGCCGCCCGAAGAAGCTGGCAGACTACTATGCCGGGCGGCTGTCCCGCGCGGAGATCGAGCGCGCGAAGGCGCGTGCCGAAGCCGAAGCGCGCCCGCTGCACGACCTGCTGATGGACCTGTGCGGCTGGCCTCCCGTCCCTTACGACGGGCAGCTGCTCGTGTCGCACCAGGATGCGCTGCTGATGGGCGGCAAGGTGCAGGCGCCGGCCGAATTCCCCGATCACGTCATCTTCCGCAGCCCGCAGCTGTGCCAGGAGTGCGAGGCGCACCTTTGCGTGGAGATCTGCTCCGGCGAGGCCATCCGCGTTTCGCCGGACGACCCCTCCGGCACGCCCGCGTTCGATCGGGAAAAATGCGTGCACTGCGGGGCGTGCCTGTGGAATTGCCCAGTGTCGAATATCGAGTTTTGCGCCGCCCCGGGCGGCCTCCATTCTGCCGAAAACTGAGAGAAATTCCATGCCATTTCAGATCATCGTTTGCGGCGGCCTTGCGCCGGACCCGCTTCAGACGCTGGAACCCGTTTTCGACCCGGCGCGGCCTTCGCTGCGCAACGAGCTCATGCTGCCCGCGGTCTTCGACCCGTGGGCGGCGCACGCGCTCTATGAGGCCGGCCATCTGGCCAAGCAGCATCCGGGCTCGGTGGTGCGCGTCGTAAGCCTCGCGCCGAAGGCGAAGCTCCAGCAGGTGATGATGACCGTGGCCCAGAAGCTCCCCTTCGAGCTGACGGCTCTGGACGGCCCCGGCGGAGGCTTCGCCGACGCCGCCGCCGTGGCCGCGGCGCTCGCCGGCGCGATCGCCGCCATGCCGGATCTCGACCGCTCCCGCCTGTTGCTGTTCGGCGGCTGGGAGTCGGCCACGCGCGGCGCGGGCGCGGTGATGCAGCGCGTCGCCGAACGGCTCGACATCCGGGAGCAGTTCCTTGCCGTGGACGAGCTGAAGGTCGAGGAAGACGGCTCGCTTCTGATCAAGGAGCGCATCGAGGGCGGTCTTCATCAGATCTCCCGCTGCTCCTCGCCGCCGGCCATGCTGGCGTGGGCCACCGGGAACCTGCCCGAGCCGCCCAACCACCCGCAGACGGGAATGGCGAACATGCGCGTCATCCTGCCCGCTCTCCAGAAGGCGGCCCCGGCGGCCATCGAGCCGGCCGCGGAATATCTGAGCGCCGCACTGCCTTCCGCCATCCGCCAGACGCGCGTCGTGAAGGACTGCCCGGCGGCGGAAATCGCCCGCGAAATCGCCGAATGGATCCGGCAATAAGGAGAGGGAATTCCATGGAAAAGATGCTCGTTTTGCTTCACACCGTGGATGGGGCGCTCCCCCGGGCGGCCCTCGAGGCGCTCGGCCTGGCCCGCCGCCTGGGCGGCGAATTCGACCTTGCGGTTGTCGGCGCGGACGCCGCCTCCGCCGCACAGCAGTTCTCCGGCGGCGCCGCCAGATGCTTTGCCGTCCAGGGGGACGCTTTCGCCGTCTCCCGCTACGCCACTGATGCCGCCGCCTGCGAGGCGCTGGTCCGCGCCTCGGGCGCCCCGGTCGTGCTGGCGCCGGACACCCTGCGGTTCCACCGCGCCCTGCCCGGCGTCGCCGAACGGCTGGGCGCCGCCATCGACACGCACGTCGTCTCCTTCACACCGGAAGGCGTTGCGGGACGGTGGTTCTACCGCCAGCGCATCGAAGCCACCTTCCGGCGCGAGGCGCGCCCGTGGATTCTCCTTATCGAGCCGGGCTCGGAAGCCCCCGCCGAGGCCGCGCCGGGCGCGGCGCCGGAGCTGATCGAAGTCAGCTGCGAAACCCGCACGACCGTGGAAGGGCGGTCGGCGCCGCTCGCCGGAGAACAGACCATCCGCCCCGACGCGCCGCTGCTGTTCGTCGCCGGCGCCGGGTGGACCAAGAAGCAGAAGGACGGCGCCGTGCACGTGGAAGAAGCCGCCAGCCTGATCCTCGACTTCGTCCGCCGCACGCAGTGCTCGCTCGGCTCGTCGAAGTCGCTGGTGGACCTTTCCAGCGAGGGGCAGGCGGTGCTGCCCTTCCTCACGCATCTTCACCAGGTGGGGCAGACCGGCTCGTCGCCGCGGCACCGCAAGGGGCTGGCCACCTGCTGCCACGGCGAGGAGCCCCATGTGGTGGGCTGGCGCTTCATCCAGGAGCGGCGCGCCATCAACCTCGACCCCAACTGCGGCTGGACGCGCGGCAAGGCCGACGTCGTCTACGTGGCCGATGCCTTTGAAGTCATGCGCGAACTGCTGAAGCTGCTCTGATCCCCGCAGCAGGCGCCCGCCCGCGGATGCCTTCCCTCACGGCGCCGCCCGGACCAGCATTTGTTTCGCGAACGGCTTCCAGGCTGACCACAAGTACAGACGGATCAGGTGCCGGTTCACAGGCAGGCGCGAAACCAAGGAGAACGGGAGGAAACCCGGCCGGCATTCCAGGATCCGGTATCCGTTCGCCTGGAGAAAATCGCACAAACTGGCATCGGAATAGACGGAAATGTGCGTGTAATCGTCGAAGTATTCCCTGTAGGCCAGCTTGTAATTCGGTTGCAAAATCACGAGCTGTCCGCCCCGGGCCAGCTTTTGCTTCAGTTGCAGCAGGCACTGCGCGAACTCCGACTGCGTCAGGTGTTCGAACAGGTTGCTGGCAAACGCCAGATCCACCGAGCCGTCAGCCAGGAAGCCGAGATCCGTGACGCTGCCCGTGTGCACCGCCACGTCCGGCGCGGCGTGCTGCGCCGCCGCCGGCGCCACGTCCACCGCCGTCTTGCGCGCGGCGCGGATGTGGTTGATGAAGTGGCAGTAGCCCGCTCCGAGCTCCAGCACATGCCCCTGAGGAGGCACAAGCTTCGAGAAATAGAAATCGCACAGCGCCTTCCAGAGCACATCGCGGCGCGGATCGAAGCGGAATCGGGTTTCGAAGTAGCTCATGTCCCTCTGCGCTTCCAGCCGAACACCAGCCCGCGGATCATCCGCAGCCCCACCAGCAGAGCCGTCCAGTTGCTGCGGTTGCCGCCCTTGCTGGCGCCGACGCGCTCGTGGAAGGTCACCGGGCACTCCACCATGTGTACGCCCTCCCGCAACGCCACGTCCAGGAAGTGCGCATTGAATTCCAGGTTGACCGCAGGGTTCAGCGCCGGCAGCAACCGCTTCACAGTCTGGTTGCGGCACAGCTTGTAGGTGGTGCCCACGTCGGTGAAAGTGCCTTGGCCGATGTGCTTGGCTTCCAGAAGCTTTCCCACAAAAAAGTTGCCGTAATACATAAACGTCGTCAACTGCGTCTTGCGCTGCCGCAGCTGCTCGACGATGCGGGTTCCATTCACGATTTCCGCGTGCGGGATGTAGCAGGTCGCTGAAATACGCGCTGTGAATTTGCCCGAAATGCTCTCTGTCGTTTTCTCGGGCTTTTGAATCGGCTTTCCGCAGCCTTCCCACGCCCCGCGGTGGGCCCTCATCGGGCCCTCGCGGGGCTTCTTCGCCCTCTCCGGGCGCCCCTCACGCAGTCGCCGCCATCAGGC
>JBBIIK010000034.1:0-45334 GCA_037446555.1 Acidobacteriota bacterium | reverse complement strand
ATCGAGGTGGAGCTGATCACGCCGGTGGCCATGGACAAGGGGCTGCGCTTCGCCATCCGCGAGGGCGGCCGCACGGTCGGCGCCGGCACGGTGACCGAGATTCTCGAATAGCCTGCAGGCGGGGCGCGGTCTCGGCCGCGTCTCGGCAGAAACAGGGTTTACGATGCTCACCAAGCGAATTCGAATCAGGCTCAAGGCTTATGACCACCGGCTGCTCGATCAAAGCACGTCGGAGATCGTGGAGACGGCCAAACGCGCCGGGGCGCGTGTGGCGGGTCCGATTCCGCTGCCCACGCAGCGGTCGGTCTACACGGTGAACCGCTCGCCGCACGTCGACAAGAAGTCGCGCGAGCAGTTCGAGATCCGCACGCACAAGCGGCTGATCGACATTCTGGACCCCACGCAGGACACCGTGGACGCCCTGAGCCAGCTCGATCTCCCCGCCGGCGTCGACGTGGAGATCAAGGCGTACCACAAGGGAGCGAACTGAGCCGGCCCGCCGCAGGGCAGCGCTCCAGGACGCCGCCCGGCGCAGGGCCGGGGGCGGGATGAGTAGTGAAGGGATTGAGGGATATGAGCCCAGGAATCATCGGCAAGAAGATTGGGATGACCCAGGTGTTCCGGCCCGACGGCCAGGTCGTGCCCGTGACCCTGCTGAAAGCGGGGCCGTGCGTCGTCGTGCAGCGCAAGACGCCCGCGCGCGACGGCTATGACGCCGTGCAGCTTGCCCTGGTCGAGAAGAGTCGGAAGCCGAACAAGCCCGCGGCGGGACATCTGAAGAAGGCGGGGTTGGAAGGCGGCGTGCGGTTCCTGCGCGAGTTCCGGCTGAAGGGCGGCGCGGACCTCAAGCCCGGCGACCGCGTTCTGGTGGATCAGTTCAAGCCGAACGAGAAGGTGGATGTTACCGGCATCAGCAAGGGGCGCGGCTTCGCCGGCGTCGTGCGGCGGCATGGCTTCGGCGGCGGCGACGCCACCCACGGCTCCATGTTCCACCGCGCTCCCGGCTCCATCGGCGCCTCCAGCTATCCATCGCGGGTCTTCCCCGGCACGCGGATGGGCGGCCAGATGGGCAACGCCCAGGTGACGGTGCGCAACCTCGAGGTGATCGACGTCGATCCCGAGGATCATGTGTTGATGGTGAAGGGCGCGGTGCCTGGCCCCAACGGCGGCTATGTGATCGTCCGCCGCGCGAAGAGGTAAGACTGCCATGGCAAAGGTTGACGTCTTCGACTTGAAAAACAACAAGGTGGGCGAGGTGGAGCTGGCCGACGCGGTCTTCAACGCGCCGGTCAACGAGCACCTGCTCTACGAGAGCGTCCGCCACTACCTGGCCGGGCAGCGCCGCGGAACGGCCAAGACCAAGGTGCGCCGGGAAGTAGCCGGATCGGGCAAGAAGCTGTGGAGGCAGAAGGGCACCGGGCGCGCCCGCATGGGCAGCATTCGCTCTCCGCTCTGGAGGCACGGCGGCACCACCCACGGCCCTGTGCCGCGCGACTACTCTTACCGGCTGAACCGCAAAATGGTGCTCGGCGCGCTGCGCTCTGCGCTGACCGCCAAGCTTCGCGACGGGGAGCTGAAGGTGGTCTCCGGCTGGGCGCTGGCCGACCACAAGACGCGCACCATGGCTGAGGCGCTCCGGAACCTGCAGGTGGACCGCACGGTGCTCGTGGTGGAGACGAAAGACCCGAACCGCAATCTGGAGCTCGGCAGCCGGAACCTGCCGGGGGTCAAGCTGGTGGCGACGCCCGAGGTGACCACCTACGACCTGCTGGCTCACAAGACCGTTTTGATCAGCGAGGCAGCCGCGAAGAAGCTGTCGGAGGCGCTGGCGCAATGAACCTCTATGACGTGATCCTCCGCCCCATCATCACGGAAAAGGCCGTGGGCAAGAAGGAAGGCGAGCGGACGCTTTGCTTCCAGGTGAAGATGGACGCCACCAAGACCGATATCCGCAACGCCGTCGAAAAGCTCTTCAAGGTGAAGGTGGCCGATGTGCGCACCGCGACCTTCGAGGGCAAGCTGCGCCGCCGCGGCCGCTATGCCGGCTACACGGCGGACTGGAAGAAAGCCTATGTGCGGCTGAAGCCGGGCGAGAAGATGCCCGAGTTCGCGGAGCTGTAAGGGAGAGCCGAGATGCCGACCAAATCCTTCAAGCCGGTGACGCCGTCGCGGCGGTTCATGACCGTCGTCCAGCGCGAAGAGATCACCAAGGACCGCCCGGAGAAGGGTCTCGCCGAGGGCAAGACGCGCTCCGGCGGGCGCAACAACAAGGGCCAGATCACCATCCGGTTCCGCGGCGGCGGGCACAAGCGCCTGTACCGGATCATCGACTTCCGGCGCGACAAGACGGGCGTGCCCGCGCGCGTGGCCGCCATCGAGTATGATCCCAACCGCTCGGCGCGCATCGCCCTGCTGAACTACGCCGACGGCGAGAAGCGCTACATTCTCGCGCCGGTGGGCCTGGCCGTTGGCCAGATGGTCGTGAGCGGGCCCGAGGCCGACATCCGCCCGGGCAATGCGCTGCCGCTCGAAAACATTCCTGCCGGCACCACCATCCACAACATCGAGTTGCGCCCTGGCAAGGGCGGCCAGATGGTGCGCTCGGCCGGCGCCAGCGCGCAGCTGGTGTCCAAGGAAGGCGACATGGCGCTGGTGAAGCTGCCCAGCGGCGAGGTCCGCCGGGTGCCGGTGAAGTGCTACGCCACCGTGGGCCAGGTGGGCAACCTGGATCACGAGAACGAATCGCTCGGCAAGGCGGGCCGCACGCGCTGGCTGGGCCGCCGGCCCCACAACCGGGGCGTGTCGATGAACCCCGTCGACCACCCGCACGGCGGCGGCGAGGGCCGCACCTCGGGCGGCCGCCATCCGGTGACGCCGTGGGGCCAGCCCACGCGCGGCTACAAGACCCGCAACAACAAGAGGACCGACCGCTTCATCGTTACCCCGCGGTCGAAGGGCAAGTAACGGGAAAGAGGCAGAGGCACGATGAGCCGTTCACTGAAAAAAGGGCCGTTCACCGACAATCATCTCGTTGAGAAGGTCTCGCTGCTGAATGCGAAGAACGAGAAGAAGGTGATCCGCACGTGGTCGCGCCGCTCGACGATCCTTCCGGAGTTCGTCGGGCACACGCTGGCGGTCCATAACGGCAAGAAGTTTATCCCCGTTTACATCACGGAGAACATGGTGGGCCACAAGCTGGGCGAGTTCTCGCCCACGCGCACCTTCAAGGGGCACGCCAACAAGGCGGACAAGTCGGGCAAGAGCTGAGAGCGGGCTGTCCGAGGCTAGCGAAAGGAACAGGGAAGATGATCGCGAAAGCGGAAGCGAGAATGGTGAGGACGTCGCCGCAGAAGGCGCGGCTCGTCGTTGACCTGATCCGCGGCCAGAAGGCGGGCGACGCCATCACGATCCTGCGCGCGGCCAACAAGCGCATGGCGCCGGTGGTCGAAAAGGTGTTGCGGTCGGCTATCGCCAACGCCGAGAACCGCGACAACGAGGTCGACGTCGACGAGCTGTACGTCGTCGAGGCGTACGTCAACGAAGGCCCGCGGATGAAGAGGATCCGGCCTGCGCCGATGGGGCGGGCCTACCGGTACCAGCGGCGGTTGTCGCACATCGTCGTCAAGGTCGCTCCGAAGGGCGCGGCCGGCCAGCAGGCGGAGAACGAATAGCATGGGTCAGAAAGTCCACCCTTATGGATTCCGGCTCGGAGTCACCAAGAACTGGCGCTCGCGCTGGTTCGCCACGCAGGACTACGCCAGGCTCCTGCACGAGGACCTCGAGCTCAAGGAAATGCTGCGCGAGCGGCTGAAGGCCGCAGGCGTGAGCGCGGTCGAGGTCGAGCGTCCCGGCGGCAGCAAGCTGCGCATCACGATCCACACCTCGCGGCCGGGCATCATCATCGGCCGCAAGGGGGCCGAGATCGAGAAGCTGAAGCAGGAGCTGGCCCAGCAGACCAGGCGCGAAGTCTTCATTGATATCCAGGAAGTGCACAAGCCGGAGATGGACGCGCAGCTGGTCGCCGAGTCCATCGCGCTTCAGCTGGAGAAGCGCATCGCTTTCCGGCGCGCCATGCGCAAGGCGGTCGAGAGCGCCCAGCGTTTTGGCTGCAAGGGCATCAAGGTTCGAGTTTCCGGCCGCCTGAACGGCGCCGAGATCGCCCGCAGCGAGTGGTATCTGCAAGGGCAGCTGCCTCTGCACACGCTGCGCGCCGATATCGACTACGGCTTCGCCGAGGCCTACACGACTTACGGCGTGATCGGGATCAAGGTTTGGGTGTACAAGGGCGAGGTGCCCACCGACGGCTTCACTCGCCGCAGCCGCAGCGATGAGCCGCGGCGGAATCCGCGTCCGGAGCGGCGCGAACGCCGCGAGCCGCGCGCCGAGCGGGCTGCGCAAGTGGCGCCGCCTCCTCCTCCGTCCTTTGTTGCCGAGCCGCCTCCACCCCCTCCGGCGGCCGAGGAGCCGGCCGGGGGCCAGTGACCCGCGTTGCAGGAGATCCAGTCCAGGGAGAACTTTGACCCATGTTGATGCCGAAGAAAGTCAAATACCGCAAGCAGCAGCGCGGGCGCCGCAGTGGCAAGGCCTGGCGCGGCTCCACCATCGCCTTCGGCGAGTTCGGCCTGAAGGCGCTGGGCCCGGCTTGGGTCAGCGGCCGGCAGATCGAGGCCGCGCGTATCGCCATGACCCGCTTTGTGAAGCGCGGCGGCAAAATCTGGATTCGCCTGTTCCCCGACAAGCCCATCACCAAGAAGCCCGCCGAAACGCGTATGGGCAAGGGCAAGGGCGCGCCGGAGGACTGGGTTTGCGTCGTGCGCCCCGGCAAGATTTTGTTTGAGATGGAAGGCGTGCCGCAGGAGACGGCCGCCGAGGCGATGCGCCTGGCGGCGATGAAGCTGCCCGTGCGCACCAAGTTTGTCGTCCGGCAGGAGACCGACATCTGAGCCGGCGAGGATCGGATTGCAACCATGAAGGCCGACAAGATTCGCGAGATGGATCAGAAGGAGCTGGACGTGAAGCTCCACGAAATCGACGAGCAGATGTTCCATCTGCGCCTCCAGATGTCGCTGGGACAGATGGACGGGCTCAAGAAGTACCGGGAGCTGCGCAAGGGCAAGGCGCGTATCCTCACCGTCCGGCGCGAGCGGGAACTGAAGGCAGCGGAGGCGAAGTAACCCCATGGCGGAAACACCCGTGAAGCGCAGAAACGAGAAGGTGGGCGAGGTCGTTTCGACCAGGATGGCCAAGACGATCGTGGTCGAGGTGACGCGCCGCGTGCCGCACCCCCTCTACAAGAGGATCGTTACCCGGCGGAAGAAGTTCTACGCGCACGACGAGGCCGGTACGGCCCGGCTCGGCGACGTCGTGCGGATCGTCGAGAGCCGCCCGCTCAGCAAGTTGAAGCGGTGGACGCTGGCGGAGGTGGTGCGCCGCGCGGCCGACGTCGGCGTGGCGCCGCTCGCCGACGCGCAATAGCCGCCGGACGCAGGGAGTACAAGCGAAGGACGAGGACACTGCCATGATCGGAATGAGAACGATGCTCGAGGTCGCCGACAACAGCGGCGCCCGGAAGCTCATGTGCATCCTGCCCCGCGGGGGCGACAAGGGGCTGCAGGCGGGCCTGGGGGACATCGTCACGGCCAGTGTGAAAGAGGCTGCGCCGGACTCGAACATCAAGAAGGGCAAGGTGGTCAAGTGCGTCATCGTGCGGATGCGCAAGGAGACCCGCCGCAAGGACGGCACCTACATCCGCTTCGATTCCAACGCCGCCGTGCTGGTCAACGACCTCGGCGAGCCGATCGGAACGCGCGTGTTCGGCCCTGTGGCCCGCGAGCTGCGCGACAAGAGGTTCATGAAAATCGTATCGCTCGCCCCGGAGGTGATCTGACATGGCCGGCCGTCTCGCCAACAAGCACAACGAAGCGAAGAAGCCCCTTCGGATCCGCATCCGCAAGAACGACATGGTGAAAGTGATCTCGGGGCGCGACAAGGGCAAGGTAGGCCGCGTGCTCGAGGTCAACCGCGACACCGGGCGCATTTTGGTGGAGGGCGTGATGATGGTGAAAAAGCACGTCCGTCCCAACCCGGCCCGCGGCATCAAGGGGGGCATCGCCGAGCGCGAGAGCCCGATCCACGTCTCCAACGTGATGATCGTCACCAGCGACGGCAAAACGTCGCGCATCGGAACCCGCACGGAGACCGTCGGCGGCAAGGCCCGCCGCGTGCGCGTGGCCGTGAAGACCGGCGAGATCCTCGACAAGAAGTGAGAGGCGTCGAGGAAACGCAGGAGAGGAACAGGCAATGAAGGCGAGACTCAGGGAGCACTACCAGAAGACGGTGATTCCGGCGTTGATGAAGGAGTTCGGCTACAAGAACGTCATGTCGGTGCCGAAGCTCGACAAGATCACCGTCAACATCGGCCTCGGCGAGGCCACGCAGAATCCCAAGTTGATGGACGGCGCCTTGCAGGAGCTGGCGCAGATCACGGGACAGAAGCCGGTGGTCACCAAAGCGCGCAAGTCTGTGGCCGCGTTCAAGCTGCGCGAGGGCATGTCCATCGGCTGCATGGTGACGCTCCGCGGCGACCGGATGTTCGAGTTCCTCGACCGGCTGATGAACGTCGCGCTGCCGCGAGTGCGCGACTTCCGGGGCCTGAGCACGCGCAGTTTCGACGGCCGCGGCAACTATACGCTCGGCATGCGGGACCAGTTCGTTTTCCCCGAGATCTCCTACGAGAAGGTGGAGAAGGTGAAGGGCATGAACATCTGCATCACGACGACGGCGAAGACCGACGCCGAAGCCCTGGCGCTGCTGAAGCAGCTTGGCATGCCGTTCCGTCAAAACTGAGCGGAAGGGAACAAAGGAAGAGGCATCGACTCGACATGGCCACGACAGCAAAGATCGCCCGGGACCTGAGGCTGCAGGAGAAGATTCAGAAGGACCGCGGCAAAGGGAAGAAGACGCCGAAAATCGCCGTCCGGCACCGCAACCGCTGCAAGCGCTGCGGGCGTCCGCGGGGCTTCCTGCGCAAGTTCCAGCTGTGCCGCATCTGCTTCCGCCAGCTCGCCCTCGCCGGCGAGATTCCCGGCGTGACCAAGGCCAGCTGGTAGGGGTTGGCTTGCAACCGGCGCAGCAGCGCGGCCCGCAGCCGCGTCTGAGCACGCCGAAACCGAGGGTATTCGACAGGATTTCGAGGAAGAGTTTCTGATATGGTTTCCGATCCCATCGCCGACATGCTCACGCGCATCCGCAACGGGCTGAAGGCCAAGTTTCCCAAGGTCGACGTGCCGGCCTCGAAGCTGAAGCTGGAGATCGCCCGCATCCTGAAGGACGAGGGCTACATTCTCAACTACAAGATCGTCGACGAGGGCAGCCACAAGGCGATCCGCGTCTATCTGAAGTATCAGGACACTGGCGGGCCCGTGATTTCGAACCTGGAGCGCGTCTCGCGGCCCGGCTGCCGCGTCTACGTCGGCAGCCGCGAGATCCCCAAGGTGCTCGGCGGCCTGGGCATCAGCATTTTGACCACTCCGAAAGGGGTGATGACCGGCAAGGAGGCGCGGCGGCAGAACGTCGGCGGCGAGCTCCTCTGCCGCGTTTACTGAGGCAATTCGAATTCAGGTCTGGAAATCCACAGGTTTCCTGGAAAGCGGACTGGAGTCAACAAATGTCGAGAGTTGGAAAGAAACCGATCCCGCTGCCGCCGGCTGTGAAGGTGCAGATCGGCGAGGAGATGGTGGTCGAAGGCCCCAAGGGCAAGCTCGCTGTGCCCGTGCCGAAGGGCATCCGGATCGAAAAGAACGACGGCACGCTGGAAGTGAAGCGCGACGGCGACGAGTATGCAGCGCTGCACGGGCTGACCCGCGCGCTCGCCGCCAATGCCGTTACCGGCGTCAGCCAGGGCTTCACGCGCGAGCTGGACATCGTCGGTATCGGCTACCGCGCCGAGCTGAAGGGCAACGTGATCGTGTTCAGCCTCGGCTATTCGCACCCGATCGAGTTTCTTCTGCCGCCGGGCGTCGACTGCAAGATCGACAAGAATACGCACATCGTCCTCAGCGGCATCGACAAGCAGCTGCTCGGGCAGGTGGCGGCCAACATCCGCAGCCTGCGTCCGCCGGAGCCGTACAAGCAGAAGGGCATCCGCTACACGGGCGAGGCGCTGCGCAAGAAGGTCGGCAAGACCGGCGCCGGCGGCAAGTAAGCGGGGTGTGAGGGAGACAGTATGAAGCGCGCAATCGACAAAGACGCACGCCGCCAGCGGATCCACGTTCGCATCCGGCGGAGAGTGAAGGGCACGCCGGAGCGGCCCCGCCTGGCGGTCTTCCGCAGCCTGAAGCACATCTACGCACAGATCATCGACGACCTCGCGGGCCGCACCCTCGTGTCGGCCTCGAGCAACGAGAAGGGCGCGTCGCCGCGCGGCGGCAACCTCGCTGGCGCCCGTGAAATCGGGCGGCTCGTCGCCGAGCGCGCCCGCGAGAAAGGAATCACCCGCGTGGTCTTCGACCGCGGCGGCTACCTCTACCACGGGCGCATCAAGGCCCTGGCCGAGGCGGCGCGGGAAGCGGGGCTGGAGTTCTGACATGACACCGAATCGCGTGAAACGGATCGACCCGAAGATGCTCAACCTCAAAGAGCAGGTGGTGAGCATCAACCGCGTCACCAAGGTGGTGAAGGGCGGCAAGAACCTCAGCTTCTCCGCGCTCGTGGTGGTCGGCGACGCCGAGCAGAAGGTGGTCGGCTACGGCAAGGGCAAGGCCAAGGAAGTGCCTGCGGCCATCAAGAAGGCCATCGAGGCTGCCAAGAAGAACCTGCGGCAGGTGAACACGCTCGGCGCCACCATCCCGCACCTCGCCCTCGGCCGCTTCGGCTCGGGCGCGGTGCTGCTGAAGCCGGCGCCGGAAGGCACCGGCGTCATCGCCGGCGGCCCGGTGCGCGCCGTCATCGAGGCCGCGGGCATCCGCAACGTCCTCACCAAGTCTCTCGGCACCACCAACCCCCACAACGTCGTCAAGGCGACCATCAACGCGCTCGACCAGCTCCGCAGCAAGGCGGAGGTGGCCGCCCTGCGCGGCATCCAGGCGGAGAACCTGTAATATGGCAGAGGCGACAGTCAAGATCCGGCTCAAGGGAAGCCCCATCGGCGCCCACCCCAATCACAAGAAGATCGTCCGCGCGCTTGGCCTGCGCAAACTGAACCAGGTGGTCGAGAAGCCCGACACGCCGGGCTTCCGCGGCATGGTGGCCAAGGCGCCTCACCTTCTGGAGATCGTCGCCGAAGGCGCGGCGGAAAGGAATCAGTGATGGACCTCAGCAGCCTCAAGCCTCCCAAGGGACAAGTCAAGCAGCAGCGCCGCGTGGGGCGCGGCATGGGCTCCGGCCGCGGCAAGTATTCCGGCCGCGGCGCCAAAGGCCAGAAGTCGATCAGCGGCTACGGGCACATGCGAGGCTTCGAAGGCGGCCAGATGCCGCTGCACCGCCGCCTGCCCAAGCGCGGCTTCTCCAACGAGCCCTTCCGCAAGCACTTCGCCGTGATCAACGTCGGCAGGCTCGACAAACTCGAGGGCGATACGTTCACGCCCGAATCGCTGGCAGCCGCCGGCGTGATCAAGAAGCTCGGTGACGGGCTCAAGGTGCTTGGCCATGGCGAGTTGACGCGGAAGATCTCCGTCACCGCCCACCTGTTCTCCGAGTCGGCGCTGAAGAAGATCCAGGCCCTCGGCGGCACGGCGACTGCGCTCAGTCTGCCTCAGCGCGGCCCGAAGAAGGAAGAGAAGAAGTAGCAGCGAGCCGCCCCGGCGCGCCGCGCGGGGCGGGGAAGAGACGATCGAGCCATGCAGAAATTCTTCGAAGCTCTGGCCAATGTGTTCCGGATCCCGGACCTGCGGCAGCGCGTGCTGTTCACCCTCGGACTGCTGGCCGTGTACCGCCTGGGCGCCGCCATCCCGATCCCCAGCGTGGACGCCATCCGCTTTGAGGAGTTCTTCCGCCGCAACCAGGGCACGCTGTTCGGGTTCCTGGATCTGTTTTCGGGAGGCCAGTTCCGGCGGCTGACCATTTTCGCTCTGGGCATCATGCCCTATATCACCGCGTCGATCGTGCTCCAGTTGTTGACCGTCGTCGTGCCCACCCTGGAGAAGCTCCAGAAAGAGGGTGAGCTCGGCAGGCGCAAGATCACGCAGTGGACGCGTTACCTGACGGTCGGGCTGTCGCTGATGCAGTCGATGTTCATCGCCACCGCGCTCCAGCGCCAGGGAG
The DNA here is from genome assembly GCA_037446555.1 of Acidobacteriota bacterium. Classification (GTDB taxonomy): domain Bacteria; phylum Acidobacteriota; class Terriglobia; order Bryobacterales; family Bryobacteraceae; genus JANWVO01. The sequence continues at coordinate 35,074 of JBBIIK010000034.1, read as the reverse complement.
ACTTCGTGCTGAATCCGGGCTTCGGCTTCATCGCCATGACCATGCTGACGCTGACCACCGGCACCGCATTCATCATGTGGCTGGGCGAGCAGATCACCGAGCGCGGCATCGGCAACGGCATGTCGCTGATCATCTTCGCCGGCATCGTGGCCGGCCTGCCGGCGGCGATCGGCAACGTCTACCAGAACACGTTCGTCACCAACGTCTGGAATCCCCTCCAGCTCATCATCATTCTGGCCATCATGGTTTTCGTGGTGGCCTTCATCGTGCTGGTAGAGCGCGGCGAGCGGCGGATTCCTGTCCAGTACGCCAAGCGCGTGGTGGGCCGCCGCGTGATGGGCGGGCAGTCTACGCATATGCCCCTGAAAGTCAACGCCGGCGGCGTGATCCCCATCATTTTCGCCTCGTCGCTGCTGGCCTTCCCGCTCACGCTGCAGGGCATCCCCTTTGTCGCCAACAGCAAATGGCTGTCGGGCTTTTTCGGCTCCATCCGCAGCGGCGAGCCGCTCTATGTCCTGCTGTTCATCGTGCTGATCATCTTCTTTTCGTTCTTCTACGTCAGCATCATCTTCAACCCCAACGAGGCTGCCGATAACATGCGCAAGTACGGGGGCTTCATTCCCGGCATCCGGCCGGGGCGCAACACGGCGGACTACATCAACCGCATCCTGACCCGGATTACCGTGGTCGGCGGCCTTTACCTGGCCGTGCTGGCGCTGATTCCGGAGATCATGATCGGCGGCCTGAAGCTCCAGCACCTCCCGCCGGCGGCGCTTGGAAACTGGATCGACGCCAATTTCCCGCGATGGCTGCTCGACGGGCTGGGCGTCACGTTCTACTTCGGCGGCACTTCGCTGCTGATCGTCGTCGGCGTCGCCATGGACACAGTGAACCAGGTGGAGGCGCAATTGATCATGCGCCACTACGACGGATTCACTCCCCGTGCCGGCAGGATTCGCGGCAGGCGCAGTTCGTTCTAGATTTTTTCTTGGCAGCAGGAGGCTGGTCCTCCCTGTTTGAGGATCGCGGCCGCGCCGCCCCGGCGGGGTGAGCCGCCGGTGGTTCCCAGATGGAAGAAGCGGAAATCCAGTTGGCCTCCCGAGGGGCAGGACAGGCGCCCACGGCGATCATCCTGTTCGGCCCGCCGGGATCGGGCAAAGGCACGCAGGCCAAGTTCCTCCGGGCTGCGGCAGGTATTCCTCACATATCGACCGGCGACATGCTGCGGGAGCGCATTGCCTCGGGAGACGAGCTCGGATTGCGGGTCAAGGATCTCATGCAGGCCGGCCGGTTGGTTCCGGACGAAGCCGTCAACCAGCTGGTTGCCGACCGGATCGCGCAGCCCGATTGCCGCAAGGGGTTCATTCTGGACGGCTACCCGAGAACGCTGCCCCAGGCGGCCGAGCTGGACCGTCTGCTGGCCGCGAGGGGATACCGGGATTTGGTAATTCACTTGAAGGTGGATTACACTAAAGTTATCGCGCGGATTGCGGGCCGTCGAGTCTGCCCGGTGTGCGGGACTCTGTACAGCCTGACCTCGAACCCACCCCGCCAGCCAGAAGTATGCGATCTGGACGGGGCGCGCCTCGTGATCCGCGACGATGACCGCGAGTCGGTGATCCGCGAGCGGCTGGAAGCCTACGAGCAGCTGACGCGTCCGCTGCTGGAGTTCTACCGGGCCCGTGGCAGCGAATTGTACGAGGTGAATGGCAGCGACGGGAGTCCGGAGGAGATCTTTGAAAGAATCCGGGGTTTGCTGAGACTGCAATGATCATCCGCAAGAGCCCGGTCGAACTGGAGAAGATGCGGAAAACGGGATTGCTGGTGCATCAGATCCTGACGCGGCTGAAGGAAATGGTGAAGCCCGGCATCACCACGCTCGATCTGGAGGCAGAGGCGGAGCGGATCATGAGGGAGGCTGGAGCAAAGCCGGCCTTCAAGGGTTATTACGTGCCGGCGGCAGGCGGGCGGTATCCGTTCGTCCTGTGCACGTCGGTGAACGAGGAAGTGGTGCACGGCATGCCATCGGCGAAGCGGGTGTTGAAGGAAGGCGACATCGTCTCCATCGACACCGGCGTGGCTGTGGACGGCTATTACGGCGACTCAGCCATCACAGTCCCGGTGGGCAGGATCAGCGAACCGGTGGAGCGCCTGCTTCGGGTGACCGAAGAGAGCCTGGAGCTGGCCATCGGGCAGATGAAGGCGGGCAACCGCCTGTTTGATGTGTGCGGCGCCATCGAGAGGCATGTAACGCAGAATGGCTTCTCGGTGGTGCGCGAATTTGTGGGCCATGGCATCGGGGCCTCGCTCCACGAAGAGCCGCAGGTGCCCAACTATGTGGACCGCAGGAACGAGAATCCGCGGCTGAAGGAAGGAATGGTGCTGGCGATCGAGCCGATGGTGAACGCCGGGCGGCCGGAGACGAAAGTCCTCGACGACCGCTGGACGGCGGTGACCCGCGACGGCAGCTACGCCGCCCATTTCGAGCACACCGTGGCGGTCACCTCCAATGGCCCCTGGGTGCTGACACGGCCGTGAAGGAAGACACGCAGGGCGTGCGGCCCGCGCAGGCCGCCGCCGGTGAAGTGATCGAGATTCTGCCGGCCCTGACCTACCGGGTCGAGCTGGCGGACCGCCGCGTGGTGATCGCCCATCTGGCGCCAGCGGTGAAGAGAGGTTTTGAGCGGCTGCGGCTGCGGGACCGCGTGGAAGTGGAATTGGCCGCTTCCGACCCCGGCCGGGGCCGCGTGGTCAGGGTTTTGCCGCGCTCGTGAAGGCGCGGCGGCAGACGGATTCGGATCGAGAGGATTGTCATGAAAGTCCGGGCATCGGTAAAGAAAATCTGCGACAAGTGCAAAATCATCCACCGCCACGGCGTGGTCCGGGTGATTTGCAGCAATCCGAAACACAAGCAGCGGCAGGGTTAGCAGGGAGGCAGGAGCTATGGCACGAATTGCAGGCGTGGATCTTCCGGCCCGGAAGCGGGCGGAGATCGGCTTGACCTACATCTACGGCATCGGGCGCAGCCGGGCGCAGTCGATCCTGTACCGGGCAGGCATCGACTTCAACAAGAAGATCGCCGACCTCAGTGAGGAAGAAGTGGCGCGCCTCCGTCAGATCATCGAAGAGGAGGGCGCCGTAGAGGGCGACTTGCGCAAGGAGATCTCGATGAGCATCAAGCGGCTCATCGAAATGGGCTCCTACCGCGGCCTGCGCCACCGCCGCGGCCTTCCGGTCCGCGGGCAGCGCACCCACACCAACGCGCGCACGCGCAAAGGGCCGCGCCGCGGCACCGTCGCCAACAAGAAGAAGGCCGGCAAATAAGAACCCGAGGGAGCAAGAGCGACTCACATGGCGAAGCAGCAGACCAAGGCTGGCAAGAAGAAGTCCTTCAAGAAGAAAGAAAAGAAGAACGTGCCGATGGGCATCTGCCACATCCAGGCCACGTTCAACAACACGATCGTCACCTTCACCGACCCCGCGGGCAACACCGTGGCCTGGTCCAGCGCCGGCTCTCTCGGCTTCCGCGGCTCCCGCAAGGGCACGCCGTTTGCCGCGCAGCAGGCCTCGATCACCGCCGCCAACAAGGCCAAGGAAGCGGGAATGCGCCAGGTGGAAGTCCGGGTTGCCGGTCCGGGTTCGGGCCGCGAGTCCGCCATCCGCGGCCTGTCCACTGCCGGCATTGAAGTGAAAGCGATCCGAGACGTTACGCCCATTCCCCACAACGGGTGCCGCCCGCCCAAGCGGCGGCGCGTCTGAGGCGCGGCGCCCACGCAATTTTCGGGGCGAGTCTGCGCCTCGTCGGCCGCCCGCCCCTGGTTGATGTTCCGCCGGACGCGCGGCGTCCGGGCGCGGCCTTTGGCCGCGAGTGACAGAAGCAGGAAGAAAGCGGCCCTCCGGGGCTGCCGTAAACTGCACCTCGGTTCAGAGAGAACGAAGGAGGTACATTGGCTCGATACATTGGTCCGGTCTGCCGCCAGTGCAGACGCGAAGGCATGAAGCTCTTTCTCAAGGGTGCGCGCTGCCACACCGAAAAGTGCGCCATTGAGAAGCGGAATTTCCCCCCGGGACAGCATGGCAAGGACCGCCGTCCCAAGATCATCGGCTACGGCCTGCAATTGCGCGAGAAGCAGAAGGCCAAGCGGTATTACGGACTGAACGAAGTCCAGTTCCGCAACCTGTTTGAGAAGGCTTCGCGCATGAAGGGCGTGACCGGTGACACGCTGTTGAACCTGCTCGAGCGGCGGCTCGACAACGCTGTTTACCGCGCCGGCTTCGGAGCGTCGCGCGCCATGGCGCGGCAGTTGGTCCGCCACGGCCACATCGCCGTCAACGGCCGCAAGGTCAACATCCCCTCCTACCTGCTGCGGCCGGGCGACGTGATCGAGGTGCGTGAGAAAAGCAGGAACAACGGCGCCATCCTCGGTTCCCTGGAGGCCACGGCACACCTGCCGGCCCCGAACTGGATCGAAGTGGACCGCGACGGCCTGAAGGCGAAGATCCTGTCGCAGCCCGCCCGCGAGGATCTGGTGCAGATCAAGCTCGAAGAGCAGATGATCGTCGAGCTCTATTCGAAGTAAGAGGAGCGTGCTGATGTTCAAGAATTTCCAGAAACCCAAGCGGCTGGCCGCCAACACCGAGACCCTCACCGACAGGTACGGGATGTTCACCGCCCAGCCCTACGAGCGCGGTTTCGGGACCACCATCGGCAATGCGCTGCGGCGCATCCTGCTCAGCTCCATCGAGGGCGCGGCCATCACTGCCGTGCGGATCGAGGGCGTCGAGCACGAATTCAGCCCCATCCCCGGCGTGGTTGAGGACGCCACCGACATCATCCTGAACCTCAAGCAGGTGCCGTTCAAGATGATGGACGACGGGGTGAAGACGCTCACGCTCCGCGCCGACCAGGCGGGCGAGGTGACGTCGGCCATGATCGAAACCGGCCCCGATGTCGAGGTTCTCGACCGCAACGTTCACATCGCCACCGTCTCCGCCGGCGGCTCTCTCCAGATTGAAATGCGGCTGAAGAAAGGCCGTGGCTATGTCTCCCGCGACCGCAATTTCGACGAGGACCTGCCGCTCCGCTACATCCCCATCGACAGCGTCCACTCGCCTGTCCGGAAGGTGAAGTACACGGTCGAGGCGGCCCGCCTCGGCCAGATGACCGATTTCGACAAGCTGAATCTCGAAGTCTGGACCAACGGTGCAGTCAGCCCGCAGGACGCCATCGGAATGGCCGCCAAGCTGCTGAAGGACCACATGGCCATCTTCATCAACTTCGAGGAGACTCCCGAAGCCGTTGAAGAGGCCGTCGAGCGGCCTGCCGGCGCCCTCTACGAGATCCTCAACCGCTCGGTGGAGGAGCTCGAACTCAGCGTGCGTTCCTACAACTGCCTGAAGAACGCCAATATCCAGACCATCGGCGACCTGGTCCAGAAGACCGAGGCCGAGATGCTGCGCACCAAGAATTTCGGCCGCAAGTCCCTGAACGAGATCAAGGAGATCCTCCAGGAGCTCGGCCTCTCCTTCGGCATGCGGATCGACTCGCAGGGCAGGCTCCTCGATCCGTCGGGCAACCCGATCGTCCCCGGAGGGGCGGAGCCGCAGGAGTTGAGCGAATAAAAGGAGCCAGCCTTGCCGGCGGCGCGCCGCGCCGCTGCGGCTGCCCAAAGGGAAACAGGAATCATGAGGCACAAACGAGCAGGATTCAAGCTGAAGCGCGACATGAGCGCGCGCCGCGCATTGCTGCGCAACCTCGTCACCAGCGTCATCGAGAGCGAAGGCGAACGCATCATCACCACCGTCCCGAAAGCGAAGGCCGCCAAGCCGCTCCTCGACAAAATGATCACCCTCGGCAAGCAGGACACGCTCCATGCCCGCCGCCAGGCGGCGCGCTTCCTGCTGACGCCGTCTTCGGTAAAAAAGCTGTTCGACAAGATCGCCCCGCGCTTTGCGCAGCGCGCCGGCGGCTACTCCCAGATCATCCGCGTCGGCTGGCGGAAGGGCGACGGCGCCGAGCTCGCCGTCCTCCAGCTCACCGGCGCCCAGTTGATCAAGCGCGCCGAAGAGAGGGCCCGCCGCCGCGAAGAGCGCCTGAAGGCCATGCGCGAAGGGCGCGAAGAGGAAGAGTCCGGCAACTGAGACTCGCCTCCTCCGGCATCTGCGGGCGGGCCGTCCCTCCGGGGCGCCCGCCCGCTTCTTTTTGCTGCCGGCCCGCACCTCCATGAGACACGCCTTCCCTCGACCGGCCGCGTACGCCGCACTGCTGGCGGCGCTTTGCTGTCTGGCGGCGTCCGCCTCCACTCCGGATACGCTTCTCATCCTTCCGTTCTCCAACGTCTCAGGGGACAAGCGGCTGGACTGGGTCGGCGACGCCATCAGCGAGGTCCTGCAAGAGTACCTTGCCGCCGAAGGCCTCAGCGTCGTCTCCCCGGAACTCCGTGATCAAGCGATGGAGGAGATGGGACTGCTGCGCTACGCGCCAATCACCCGCGCCACCGCGATGGAAGCGGCCGCCGCGGCCAGCGCTTCGCTGGTGCTCTACGGGGCTTTCGATCTCAGACCCGGCGGTGCCGGGCAGAGGGGCGGGGCCGTGGTCAAGATCGACGCCCACCTGATCGATGTGCGGCGCCTGTCGCGCCGCGGCGCTTACCTGCTGGAACAGCCGCTGGAGCGTCTCTCCTCCGCTCAAGCCTCGCTCGCCTGGCAGGTGCTTCGCGCCCTTCGCCCGGAGGTGCTTGTCTCCGAAGAACAGTTCCAGGCCGCCAGGCCGGCGCTTCCTGCCGCGGCTCTCGAAAATTATGCGCTCGGTTTGCGGGTGGCAAACCCGGAAATGCAGCATAAATTTCTCGCTGCGGCGGCACGGATTGCTCCGGATTTTTCTCTCGTCAACTACCGGCTGGGCTGGCTGAATTTCTTTGTGTTTCGAAACGATTCCGGAGCCGCTTCCTGGTTCCGGAAGGTCCCGGAGCAGAGCCCGCACCACCGCCCCTCCCTGTTCTACCTAGGCATCTGCCGCTACCGGACAGGGGAGTTGGAGGCCGCCGCGGCAGCCCTGCGCAAGCTCGCCGCCATCGCTCCCCTCCCGGAGGTCCTCAACAATCTCGGGGCCGTCCTGCTGCGAATGAACGACCCCGCGGCTGTGGAAACGCTCGCTGCCGCGGCGGAGGCGAACCCGTCCGACCCGGACATCGCCTTCAATCTCGGCTACTCCCTCTGGCGCGCCGGCCGTTTCGACGAGGCCGCGAGCGCTCTGCGCCGCAGCCTCCAGGCGAAGGAGGACTCCACCGCCACGCTGCTGCTCGGCCGCTGCCTCCAGCGGCAGGGACCGCGGCCCGGAGAGCTCAGGCTGGAAGGTCGGGAGCGGATCAAGACGGAGTACCGCGAGGAGGCGTGGCTCGCTCTTCGCTCGCTGGTCGAGAATCCGTGATCCGTGGGGCTGGATGAAAAATCCTTGAGGCGAAAGCGCTGCGCTGCCGTGCTTCGTGCCCGTAAGATGGAAAGAGAATTGACCCCCGTTCTGATCCTGCTCTTTGGACTTTCCCTGGCAGCCGGCGCCCAGGATGCCGTCTTCGGCAAATCTCCCTCCTCTGCTCCTGCCGCGCCTGCCCGCGCGCCTGTTCCGGCGGCCAAGCTTGCCTCCGGCAGGCTTGGCGCCGCGGCCCAGCGCAACGAAAACGTCATCGTCTACTTCATCGATACGAACGCCATCAAGGAAGCAAACATCCGGCTCGGCTCGCGTCCCACGGCCGCCAGCCAGTTTTCGCCCGAATCGGACTACTTCGCCACCGAACACGGCCAGCCGCCTACCGAGCCTCTGCCGCTGCGCCCCTCATCCCCGCTCTCCGGCTGGCATGGCGAGGCCGGCTTCCAGCATCAAAGCAGCGTATTCAACGCCCGGACATTTTTCCAGGTCGGTCCGGTGCAGCCGTCGCACCGCAATTTCTACAGCGGCCGCCTCACGGGCGCCGTACCGCGGCTGGGGGCGCTTACCGCTGTCTATTCGCAGCGCGATATCCGCGGCATGGTAAACGGCAACGTGCTGGTGCCGCTGCCCGAGGAGCGCACCCCGCTGGCCACGGATCCAGCCGTCCGCGCCATCGTGCAGCGTTTTCTGGACGCCTATCCCAAAGCCGCTCCGAACCGGCCCGACTTCGATCCGCGCGCGCTCAACACCAACTCGCCGCAGCGGATCGACGCCCTGACGGGCACCGTGCGCCTGGACCGCAACCTTGGCGCCCGCGACCAGCTCTTCCTCTCCCACTCCATCGACCGCCAGCGCATCCTCGCCTTCCAGTTCGTCGCCGGGCAGAATCCAGACACCACTATCCACTCGCAACGCGCCCGCCTGACCTGGCGCCGAGTCCTTTCGCCTGTGCAGGAGTGGTCTCTCGCCGCAGCCTTCCACCGCAACCGGACCGACCTGCTGCCCGAGCCGAACGCCGTTGGGCCGCGTGTGCGCCTCGGTTATGCCATCGAAGAGCTGGGCCCCGACTCCTACTTCCCCATCGAACGCGCCACCAACTCCTTCCGCTATGGCGGCGTCTGGAGAAAGGTCGTCGCAGGGGGGCGGCACCAGTTCACCGCAGGCGGGGACCTGCTCCGGTTCCAGCTCAACGGGCGCGAGACGTACAACGGGCGCGGCTACTTCCAGTTCGGAGCCACCACCGGGCGCACTTCTATTGACAATTTGCGTCTAGGGCGGCCGCTGCTCTATGAAACCGCGCTGGGCCAGATCCACCGCGGCTACCGCAACTGGACGGCGCACCTGTTCTTCTCGGACCAGTGGAAGGCCCACCCGCGCCTGACCCTCACCTACGGCCTCCGCTACATGGCCGACTCGCGGCCGGTGGAAGTCCACCGCTACGAAACCATCCCCTATGACACGGACGCCAACAACCTCAGCCCGCAGCTCGGCCTCGCGTGGCAGGCCGGCCGCGGCTGGCTCCTGCGCGCCGCCTACACCGCCGCCTTCTCGCAGATCCCGCCCGTCACTTATCAGCAGATCCGCCTGAACCCGCCCCACGTGCTCTACGTCATGGTGGCCGAGCCCGACCTGGCCGATCCGCTCCGCGGTGTCGACCTGCGCCCCGACGCGCGCTACTCCCCCACGTGGCTCAGCCCGGATCTGAGCACGCCCTATTCGCATCTTTACTCGCTCTCGCTCGAACGCCGGCTCGCCGGCGGCTCCCTGCTGCGCCTGAACTACATCGGAAGCCGCACCGTCAAACTGCTGAACGCTTACACGATGAACCGCGCGGAGCCCGTGCCCGGCCTGCCGCTCTCCACCGGCAACCTCGACCAGCGCCGCCCCGATCCGCGCTATTACGACACCCGCACCGTCGTCAACGGCGGCCGGGCCTGGTTCGACGCCGCTCAGGCGCAATACGACCTGCCGCTCTGGCGCGGGCTCCTCGTTTCAGCCGTGTACACATTCTCCAAGGCCATCGACCAAGGGCCGGATTTCGCCACCACCGCCGCCGCCCGCGACATCATCTCCATGCGGTCGCAATGGCAGTATGATTCCTTTGGCGACAAGAAAGGCCTTTCCAACTTTGACTCCACGCACAGCCTTTTGTGGAACTACTCTTTGGAGGTGCCTTCTCGCCGCGACGCGCCCGGCTGGCTTCGCGCCGCCACCGGCGGATGGCAGATCTCGGGCTCCCATATGTGGAAGAAGGGCACGCCGCTTACGCTCTACGTCGGCAGTGATGCGCCGGGCTTCGGCAACGTCGACGGAGGACCCGGGGACCGTCCGAACATCGTCGATCCTTCGATGCTCGGCAAGACCATTGGCCATCCGGATACGGCGCCCCTGATCCTCGCGCGCAGCCGCTTCTCCTACATCGAGCCCGGACAGCGCGCCGGTTCGCTTGGCCGCGGCACCTTCCGCAAGGCTCCCATCTGGAACTGGAACGCCGCGGTCTCCCGCCGCTTCCGCCTCCCCGGCGAACGCCTGCTCGAGTGGCGCGCGGAAGCCTATAACCTGTCCAACACGCCGCAGTTCGACGAGCCGCAACGCAACCTCTCTTCGCCCGCGTTCGGCAAGATCACCAACACGCTGAACGACGGCCGCGTCTTCCAGTTCGGGCTGCGCTTCGGCTTTTGACCAATGCTGTGCGCCCCGGCAACACGGTGTTTGCTTGACTTGGCCGCGGCCGATGGCATACCTTGACAGTTTCGCGGCAGCGCGCAGGCCAGAGATGCCCAACGCCGAGAGCACGCCGGAGATCCTTCACGATCAGCACCTCGAATCGACGCTGGCCAGCGTGGACGCGAGCGAGGAGATCGCCAAAGGTATCGCCGTACGGCTCGGCTTCGACGAGGAGGCGGTCTACCACATCGGCTACGCGGTGCGAGAGGCGGTGGTGAACGCGGTCGTCCACGGGAACCTCTACAGCGCCAACAAACGGGTCCATCTGGTGATGGAGCGCAGGGGGCATTGGCTTCAGGTCGTCGTGGAGGATGAGGGGCATGGCTTTGAAGAGTCCGGCCAAGCCGATCCTCTGGCCGAGGAGAACCTGCTCAGCCAGTCCGGCCGCGGCATCCTCATCATTCGTGCATTCATGGACGAGGTGGCCATCGGGCGCGCTCCCGGCGGCGGAACGCGGATTGTCATGAAGAAGTCGTTGCCCGCCGCCGTATGACTCGGGTATTCTAGGTTCGGTCTTCCCCAAAAGGCAGGAGGTATTTGCAGTGAGTCTCAATTTGACAACCCGCCAGGTCGGCGATGTAACCGTCGTCGACGCCGCTGGACGCATCACGCTTGGCGAGGGCTCATCGGCGTTCCGTGACACGATCAAGAGCCTGGTCAACCAGGGCCAGAAAAAGATCCTTGTCAACCTCGGCGAGGTAACCTACATCGACAGCTCCGGCATCGGCGAGCTTGTCAGCGGCTACACCACCGTTTCCAACGCCGGCGGGAAGCTCAAGCTGCTCAATCTCACCAAACGGGTCCACGACCTGTTGCAGATCACGAAGCTGTACACCGTCTTCGAGGTCTTCGACGACGAGGCCAAAGCCCTCGCCAGTTTCTGAACCCTCGCGCCGGAGACGCCGGCAGGATGCTCCCGCGCAGCCAGAAGTCGCTCATTGTCGCTGAACAGCCAGGCCTGCTTCGCGACGGAGTGGTTTCTCTGTGTTCCGCTTCAGGCAAGTTTCGCGTGCTCGCCGCCACGGATTGCGGCGAGCAGGCCTGGAAGCTGGTGGAAAGCCACCGCCCGGACCTGCTGCTGATCGACCTCCAGATCCCCCGTCTCGACGCCCTGGAGATCGCCCGTCGCCTTTCTGGGCTGGCCCCTTGGCCGGACCCGCCTGCCACGCGCTGCGTGATCCTGGCCAGCCGCTCGGACCGCAAGACCGTTCTTGAGGCCTTGCGCGCCGGCGCGCAGGGCTACCTCCTCCGCTCCAGCAGCGGCGAGCACATGCACGATTGCCTGGAGCGCGTGACCGACGGCGGCATCTACGTCTCGCCGGGCGTCGATCTTCAGAGCCTGTTCCCCGCCGACCGCCGCGGTGTGCCTGACGATCCTCTCGACCGCCTTAGCCCGCGCGAATTCCAGGTCTTCACGCTGCTGGTCGAGGGCGTCCGCCCCAAGGAGATCGCCGCCCGTCTGGGCGTCAGCCCGAAGACGGTGGACACCCACCGCGTACAGCTGATGCGGAAGCTCGGCATCCACGATGTGCCGGGTCTCGTAAAATACGCCGTTCAGCGGGGCATCATCCGCGTCTCGGGCGCCTCCTCCGGCGGACTTTAGCGCCTGCCCGAGCCGGGCCTCCGCAAAGGATCTTCCGGCCTGCTGTTGCTATCCTGAGAAAGGTGTCGTCTCCTATCCATGTCCATCTGGAACAGTATGAGGGCCCCCTCGATCTGCTGCTCGATCTGATCCGCCGGCAGCAGATCAACATCTACGACATCCCCATCGCGCGCATCACGCAGCAGTATCTGGAGTACATGCAGCGCGCCGCCGACCTCGACATCGAGCTCAGCGCCGAGTTCGTTTACATGGCGGCCACGCTCATCCACATCAAGTCGCGCATGCTGCTGCCGCGCGACCCGGAACTGGAGAAGATCGACCCGCAGGAAGATCCGCGCCGCGAGCTGGTCGAGCGGCTGCTTGAATACGAGCGCTACAAATCCGCCGCCGCCATGCTCAAGGAGAAGCGCATGATCGAGGAGGCCATCTGGACCAACCCGCAGATCCAGAACTTCCTGCCCGAGGATGAGCAGCCCGGCCTTGCCGTCACGCTCTTCGACCTGGTCAAGACGTTCGAACAGGTGCTGGAGCGGGCCAAGAACCGCCCGGCGTACGAGGTGACGCGCGAGGACGTCAGCGTGCCGGACATGATGCTGTTCCTGCAGCGCGCCCTGGCCGAAGTGCCGGTCTCGCGGAGCATCCCTCTTGTGCCGCTGTTCGAGCGCCAGCGTTCGCGCCGCGCCATGATTTGCCTCTTTCTCGCCGTGCTTGAGATGGTCAAGCTGCAAGCGATCCGCCTCACCCAGAAGGAGAGCTTCGGCGAGATCGAGATCCGCCGCGACCGCGGCTTCGACGAGCTCAGGATCACTCCCGACGCCGTCCTGAAAATCGAAGAAGAGTACAACGCATAAGCATGGAAGAGCAACTCCGAGAGGCTGCCGCAGAGCAGCCCGAGCCGAACGAAAAGGTGCGTCCGGACGCCGGCGCTGCCGGCTCCGCCGAAAGCGGGCCTGTCCCCGCGTCCGGCGAAGCGGGCGCCAGTCAGCCGGGCGAGGTTACCGCCGAAGAGCTGCTCGGAGCGCAGCAGCAGCCCGCCGTCGCTGCCGACGCCGAACGCGCGCAGCTCAAGGCGGTGCTGGAGGCCATCGTCTACGTGCTCAATGAGCCGATGCCCGCTTCGCAGATCGCGCAGGCGCTCGGCCGGAATGTCGAAGACGTCGAGCCGCTGTTGCGTGAACTCGCGGAGGACACCAGCCGGTCCGACCGCGGCGTCTTTGTCCGTGAAGTGGCCGGTGGCTACCAGATGGCCACCAAGCCGGAGCACCATGAGGTGATCCGCAACTTCGTCCGGAATCTCAAGCAACCCCTCAAGCTCTCGCAAGCGGCTCTGGAAACACTCGCCGTCATCGCCTACAAGCAGCCCATCACCATGCCCGAGATCCTCGAGATCCGCGGCGTGCAGGGCGCCGGCGTCATCAAGACCCTCATCGACCGGAAGCTGGTCACCACGGCCGGCCGCAAGAACGTCATTGGACGCCCCATCCTCTACAAGACGACCCGCGAGTTTCTGACGCAGTTCGGGCTGAAGGATCTGAGCGAGCTGCCGAGCCTGAAGGAATTCGAGGAGATCCGTCGCCAGTCGCTGGCCGACGAGGAGTTCGAGCCCGCCGCAGGCGAAGCACCGTCCGCTCAGGCGGGCGATGCTTCCGAATCCGCTCCTGCCGCGGTGGAGCCCTCTGCCACGCAGGAGCCGTGTGCTGAGGAAGCAGATGCGGAGGCTCCTCCGGAAGCGTCCGCTGCCGCGCCCGAAGCCGAGCCTGCTCCGGAGCCGCAGAACTCCGCGGAAGAGCCGCCTTCCGCGCCGGATGAAAAGAATGGCTGAGGAGCGCCTCCAGAAGATCCTCGCCCGCGCCGGCATCGCCAGCCGGCGCAAGGCCGAAGATCTCATCGTCGAAGGCCGCGTTTCGGTCAACGGCGAAACCGTCACCGAACTCGGGGCCAAGGCCGATCCGGAAAAAGATCAGATCCGAGTGGATGGCTCGCTCGTGCGGCTCCCACGCCGCTTCGTCTACATCGCCATGAACAAGCCCCGCGAGGTCGTCACCACGCTCAGCGACCCGCAGGGCCGCACAACCGTCAAGCATCTGCTGAAAGGGCTTCGCGAGCGCGTCTTCCCCGTCGGCCGCCTCGACTACCACAGCGAGGGGCTCCTTCTTCTGACCAACGACGGCGAACTCGCCAACCGCATCCTCTCCCCGTCGGGCCATGTCGAGAAGGTCTACCACGTGAAGGTCAACGGCCGCCTCACCCAGGAACAGCTCGCGCAGTTCTGCTCCGGCGTCAGCCTCCACGGCAGGCGCACCGCGCCGGCCCGCATCCGCCTGCTCAAGGACGCCGTCAACCCATGGTACGAGGTGAAGCTCACCGAGGGCCGCCAGCAGCAGATCCGGCTGATGTTCAAGAATCTCGGGCGCCTTGTCGAGAAGCTTCGCCGCGTGCAGATCGGGCCGCTTGCGCTCGGCAGCCTGCCGCCGGGCGCGTGGCGCATGCTGGATGAAAAGGAAGTGCTCCGTTTGCGCCGAGCCGCTGGGCTGGAGGCCGGCACGCCGCCGGCGGCGGGAAAAACCAGGCAATGAGCCAGCGCTCCATGGACGTGGAATTTGAGATCCTGAAATCCTGCCGAGTGCTCGCGGTGGTGGGGCTGTCGTCCAATCCGCACCGCGCCAGCCACGGCGTTTCGCGGTATCTCCAGCGTGAAGGCTACCGCATCATTCCGGTGAATCCGAACGAAACGGAAGTGCTTGGTGAAAAGGCCTGGCCAAGTCTCCTGGACGTACCGGAGCCGTTCGACTGCGTGGTCGTTTTCCGCCGCCCTGAACATGTCCCGGAGATCGTGGAACAGGCCATCCGCAAAGGCGCGCGCGCCGTGTGGATGCAGCAGGGCATCACGCACCCGCAGGCCGCCGCCCGCGCCCGCCAGGCAGGTCTGCTGGTGGTCGAGGACCGCTGCATGATGATCGAGCATCTGCGCCTCCGCGCGGCCTCCGGAATGCCCTGAGCCGGGCAGTTTCCCGGCAGAATTCGCTCCTGCCGCGGCGCGGAATGCCCCTGCCTCCCTGCGATATAATGCGCGCGGAGTTTTCCTTCTATGCCGCTGACTTCTGCCCAGACCGATGCCGCGCTGCGCGCGCTCGATTCCTTCGCCATCGAACTGCCCTCCTGGGGCTTCGCCAACACCGGCACCCGGTTCGGAAAGTTCATCCAGTTGAGCGCCGCCACCACGACGGCGGAAAAGATCGCCGATGCCGCAGCCGTCCACCGTTTCACGGGCTGCTGCCCCTCCGTCGCCGTTCACGTGCTCTGGGATTTTCCAGGCGGCGTTGCCGACGTGCCGGCTGTCGTGGACATCGCCCGCAAGGAAGGTGTCCGCATCGGCGCCATCAACCCCAATGTCTTCCAGGACCAGTGCTACAAGTACGGGTCATTCGGCAACCCTGATCCGGAGATCCGGAAGGCAGCCCTCCAGCACATTCTCGACTCGATCGAGATTCAGAAGGCGACAGGCTCGCGCGACCTCTCGCTGTGGTTCGCCGACGGCATCTCCTATCCGGGTTCCGGTTCCATCCGCGCCCGCCGCCAGTGGTTCATCGACGGGCTGAAGACCGTGCATGAGGCCCTTTCGGGCGATCAGCGCATGCTGGTCGAATACAAGCCTTTCGAGCCTGCCTTCTACGCCACCGACATCGCCGACTGGGGCATGTCGTACATCTACTCGAAGCACGCCGGGCCGCGGGCCAAAGTACTCGTCGATACCGGCCACCACTACCAGGCGCAGAACATCGAACAGATCGTCGCCTGGCTGCTGGCCGAGGACATGCTCGGCGGCTTTCACTTCAACGACCGCAGGTACGCCGATGACGACCTGACGCTCGGCTGCATCGATCCCTACCAGGTCTTCCGCATCTTCCATGAAATCTGCTATTTCGAATGGGAGACCGGCCGGCGCGCCGATATCGCCTACATGGTCGACCAGTCGCATAACCTCAAGAACAAGATCGAGGAGACCATCCAGACGGCCAACAACGCCCAGGAGCTGTACGTCAAGGCTGCCATCGTCGACCACGCCCGGCTCCGCGAGCACCAGATAAAGTGCAATCTGGTGGACGCCGAGGAGTGCCTGCGCGAAGCTTTCTTCGCCGACGTCCGCCCGGTCATCGCCGAATGGCGGAAGTCGAAGGGACTGCCGGCAGATCCGCTGGAGGCCTTCCGCCAGAGCGGCTACACGGCGCGCGCCGAAAAGGACCGGGCGGAACGCAACCGCGGGGCCGTCGCCAGCTACGCTTGATCGGGATCCGTGGGCGGCTCGGAGGATCATTCCACCGCCGCGGGAAGGACCCCGTTTTTCTCATGAATCTGTGGCGGCGCCGGCCACGCTGATCGAGGATTTCACTGCTCGTGGAGAGGAAGGCGTCGAGAGGGCTCTCCACGCCTGCCCGGCTGCCTTCTCAAACCCGCGGATTCAGCCTGCCTTGAGGCTTGCCGCCGCTCAAGCCGCCGGCAGGGACTCTTGATTCGGCAAGCCCGCCGACCTCTACACTTGCCGCCAGGCGCTGGAAAGCGTGGCGGAGCTGTACGCCTCAGGCGCTGGCTGAAACAGGCTTCGCGCCACGAAAGATCTTCCGCAAGCCTGCCAGCGCCCGGTCGGCCTCTTTTTCGGTCAGGATGTAAGGCGGCAGCATGCGGATCACCGTGTCGTGGGTGACGTTGAACAGCAGGCCCTGCTCCATGCCTGCCTGCACCAGGTGCTTGCAGGGGAAATCCAGCTCCACTCCGATCATCAGGCCGGCGCCGCGCACCTCGCGGATGAATGAAAACTCCTGTTGCAACCCACGCAAACCGGAGAAAAGGTGGCCGCTCACGCGGCGCATCTGTGGCAGCAATTCCTCCAGGATCTCATAGAATTCCAGGGCTACCCGGCAGGCTAGCGCTCCTCCGCCGAAAGTCGTCCCGTGCATCCCGGGCCCGATCGAAGCGGCCGCCTTTTCGGTGCAGGCCACTGCTCCCAGGGGCAGTCCGGCCGCGATCGGCTTGGCCAGAGTGACGGCATCAGGCATCACCGGCGGCTCATGGAGCTGGTAGGCATGATAGGTGCCGGGCCGGCCGATGCCACACTGGATCTCGTCGAACACGAGCAGCGCCTCGTGGCGGTCGGCCAGCTGCCGCAGCCGCTGCAGCCACTCGGCCGACATGGGATAGATACCGCCCTCGCCCTGGATCGGCTCGACGAAGATGGCTGCGGTGCGCGGCCCGACGGCTTGCTCGAGCGCCGCGTCGTCACAGGGGCTCAGGATGCGCACCCCTGGCAGCAGCGGCTCGAACGGTTCCCGGTACTTGGGCTGCCCTGTGATGGAAAGCGCGCCCATTGTGCGCCCGTGGAAGCTGTTCTCGAACGCGATGATCTCAATCTTTTCCGGGTGGACGCCCCTTCCGTGGGCGCGCGCCATCTTGATGGCGGCTTCTACGGCCTCCGTCCCCGAATTGCAGAAAAATACGCGCTGCATGCCGCTGGTTTCGCAAATCTTTTTCGCCAGCGGGCCCTGATATTCGTGGTAATACAGGTTGCTCGAGTGGATCAGCAGGGCGGCCTGCTCGCGGATCGCGCGGACGATGCGCGGGTGCGCGTGGCCCAGCGCGTTCACGCCGATTCCCGTGATCAGGTCCAGGTAGCGCCTTCCATCCAGGTCGTACAGCCAGCAGCCGCGCCCCCGCTTCAGCGCCAGCGGGTATCGGGCGTAATTCTGCAGGAGATATCTGCGTTCCAGCTCCATCACCCGCTGCGCGGGCGGCACTTCGGGATGCATATCCACCATGTTACGAAAACGGGCGCCGGCGCCATTTCCGCCCGGGCCGCGCTCACCTCACCTCAAACGCGTCCAGATCCAGGGCGCAGGACCCGGGCGAGCCTGGGGCAATCCCCAGAACCAGCGTGTGCGCGCCTGCCTGCCCGGCTTCGAACCAGGGGCTCCATTGCTGCCACCGCGTCTGCTGGCTGCGCTGGTCGAACCCGCTTGTGTCCTTTCCGTCCAGCAGCACCTTCGCCCGGCAGCGGTTGAAAGCCGCCGTGAACATCAGCCGCGCCGCCGTGCCCTCAAACCGCAGCACTGCTTCCGCATCGCGCGCAAAAGCGTAAACCAGCGTGCCCCGGTAAGTCTCCGCGAATTGCAGGTCCCGGATCCAGGCGCTCCGGAACCTCAGCGAAGGCGACGTGTCGTCATGAACGCCCGCCGGCGCCGCCGGGGGATCGCTCATGCGGCAACCTCCGCCGCTCCATTTGCGCAGCTCGACATCGCCGAATTCCAGTACCCGCTCCATGCAGTCGTCCAGGAGCTGCCGCTCATGCACGCTCCGTGGCGCCCGCCTGCCGCCGGGGCGCGGAGCGATCACGAATTCGACTCCCAGTTGGCGCAGCAGCCTCTCCACAGCCTCGGCGTCCTGCGTCTCCCGAAGCCGCTTCCAGAACCACGGGCTGTGCCAGCTGGCCGTATACGCGCGCCCGCGGAAGTCACCGATGGCATTGCCGTCGAGCCACGCCACATTCGCGCCAGGCGCATGTCGGTTCAACCACTCCACCAGTTTTCGCTCCGGGCTGTATTCCCGCCAATAAACGTCGCGCGCAGGCTCCAGCCAGGCCGGAACGAAGAAATCGCGGTGGTAGTGGCCCGCCGCCGGCAGGATTCGAAGATGGACGGCCATCAGGACCGCCAGTGCCGCCCCGATCGCCAGCGCCGCGAGGCTCCCCGCCCGGGTGGCCTCACCCAGCGCCTCCGCCGCAACCAACGCCGCCAGAGGCAGCACCGGATACAAATACCGCAGGTTCGACTGCGCCGCGTAGCTCAGAATCCCACCCCCGAGCGCAGCGGCCAGCAACACCGTCCGCGCCTTCGGCCACGAGGACCGCCATGCAACCACACACAACGGCAGCAGCGCCAGCAGCAGGAATCCGGCCGCGCCGTCCCAGCCCTCGATGAACCGCCGCGAATGGAATGTCAGGTCGTACAGCGTTGTCCACCCCAGTGGCGTCTCAAACCGCGTGTCGCGGAAGTTTGCCGCCTCGTACCAGGGAGAACGGAAGACCGCGTTGAAAAACGGAAACAATGGGTTGCCGGTTCTCAGCCAGGCGTTGACGTAAGAGAACGCACCTGCCGGGACAGCCCAGAGGAACGACTGAGCGGCAGCCAGCCCGCCGGCGGTCCACGCGGCGCCGGCCAGCAGCGGAACCAAGAACGCCAGCGCCCCGAACTTCGTTGCCGCTGCCAAACCAAGCAGCAGCCCGAACGCCATCCGCGCCCGTCCGCCAGCCAGCCCGGATCCAGCCATTCCCACAGCCGCCGCCGTCAGCCACAATGCCGTGGCGTTCTCCACAAACAGCGACCCGGTGACGTGCTGCACCAGCGGCGTCGACACGAACGCGCCGGTCAACAGCGCCGCCGGCCACGGCGGCAACGCCCGCCCTGCGCTGGCGCCCACGATCCGCACGAGCAGAGCCAGCAACAGCAGGTTCATCAACCGCGCGCCCGCCTCCCCGCCCAGCTGCCATCCGATGCTCCACACCCAGTCACCCCCCATTGGCATGAGCGCCCAGGCGAACTCCGCCGGGTCGAACGGCCAGTGATGCGCCTGCGCCATGCGCGCCGGGATCACCATATGCATGGCCAGCCCGTCGGCGCTCACATCCGGCTTCAGGACCATCAGCCAGTGTGCGAACACCGGGAACAGCCCCGCGCACCACGCCGCTGCCGCGCCTGTCTCGGACGGTCCCTCCAACTTCAACCGGGGCCGCCACCCCTTGCGCCACGCCGCCGCCGCCACCAAGCCAGGCGCCAGCCAATAGATCCACGAGAAATGCACTGGCAGCGCTGCCGTCCACATGACCAGCGACGCCCAGACCGCCAGTCCCAGCGTGATTTGCAGCGCCTCTGCGGGCTCCCCGGCCTCCCGCCACAACAGCCATCCCGCCGCCCATGCCCCGGCCGCCGCCCAGGCGGCGCCGAAGGCCGCTGACGGGCCTGCCGCGAACGCAGTGAACGCGCCCGCCCCGGCTGCCATCCATGCCATCGCCCGCCGCGGCCGCCAGAAAATAAGAGCGCCCGCCGTTGCAGCGTAAATCGCTGCAAACGCAAGGAACCCTCGCCATCCGCCGGCAGTCCAGAGCGGTTGGGAGGCCAATCCGTCAGCCGCCGCTCCGCCCACGCAAAACAAAGCCATCGCCGCCAGTAGCGCAGGCAGCCCCGCTCTTTTCCACATCAGTTCCATTGTGGACTGCGGGCGCGGCCTCGAAGCGAGGCGCAACACCCGCCGCCGCCCCCGATTGCGCGTCCGATCCGCCTTAGCTGTTCAGGTGCCGGTTCAGGCGCTCGATGGCCTCGTCGATCTCTTCCGGGCTCTTGTAGCCGATGGTCATCGAATCCACCGTGCCCAGCTTCGCCACAAAGCGGATTGAGGCATCGCGTTGCTCGGGCGTCTTGAACGCTCCCTCGCCGATGATCTTCATCCCGATCACGCCCGTGCCCTGCTGCCTGACGGCGGCGATCCGCTCCACCACTTCCTTCACATCCCCGGTGCCGTACTCAGTCCCTTCCAGGTTGTCCATCCGCGTCCCGTCGTGATTCACGCGCAGCAGCGCCACGTCCAGCCACTGGTTGCCCGGGAACCGCCGCAGCGGCAGCAGGCCGTGGCAGGAGGCGCCGTGCGCCAGCAGCACCTTCTTTACCTTCGCCTCCGACATCGCGTCCCGCAGCCTCTCCAGATCTTCCGGCCACGTGGGGCGCCGCACGCAATGGATCAGCAGAATGTCCAGGTACTCGGTTTGCAGCTCCTTGCGGAAACGGTCGAACGTTGCCTCGAAGTTGCCCGCGCCCGACAGCCGGATCTTCGTCATTAACCGGTACGAATCACGCGGGAGCCCCTTCAGCGCCACGCCCAGCATGCCCGGCATCTCGCGGTAGGCATCCGCTGTCTCGAAGAACCGGATGCCCCGGTCGTAGGCGTGACGGACCAGCCGCGTGAACGCCTCCTGTCCAAGCTCCCGCTGCACCCTGCCGCCGAATGTGCCGGTGCCGAAAGCAAGCCGCGTCACCTTCACGCCGGACTTGCCCAGCTCCACCCAGTCGGTGGCGGAACGCTTCCCCGGCGCAGCCTGCGCCGGGAGCACTGCTCCTGCCGCCAGCGAACCAAAGCTTTTCAGGAAGTCTCTGCGGTTTGGAACCCACGCCATCGCTTCGTTCTCCTTTTCGTCCAGTTACGGGAACCATATCACAACCTTGGGCTTTCGCAAAGGGGGCGGCCGTGCGCCGCGGCGCCTGTTTCATCCCGGATCCTTCTCTGCCGCCAGAAGATCCGCCTCCGGGCCGCCGGGGAAAACTGAGTCGCCAACCCCTTGTGCGCGATCATATAAGGGTGGCCGGCATAACCTTTCGGCCACGCCCGTCGTCATAGCTAACTGAAACCAGCCCTCGGGCCACGAGGGGCGGCACCTTTTTCAACGGACCGAGGAGTCGCGTATGCAGCCGCAACTGAATCCCAATCCGCTCACGCAGCCGGCAGGGGTGCCGGAGCCGGCGCACATTCCTGTCTCGCGCCGGCGCCGCGGCAGTCCCTGGCTCATACTCATCGTATTTGCCGTGGTGGCCGTTCTCGGCTGGCTCGCCTGGAGGCAGTGGAACCCTGCCGCGCGCTCCGGCGCGAAGGCGGTCGCTGGCGTGCGCACTGCCCCTGTGGTTCAAGGGACGCTTCAGAAAACCATCCGCCTCGCCGGAACGACCAAGGCGGAGAAATACGTCAGCCTCATCGCGCCGCAGTTGCGCGGCGGGCGGGGCGGCGGCGTCAGTGTGAACGTCTCCCGCGGCGGCGGGGGAATGATCGTGACGATTGATGTCAGTAGCGGTATCGGCGGCGGCGGTGGCGGCGGCAGCCGCTCCAGCGGCGCGTCTTCCTCGTCCGCCACCTCGGCCAGCACTGCCTCCGTCGCGGGCATGGGGGGTGGAATGAGCAGCGGTTCCAGCGGGATTTCCTCCGGCTTCCGCGGCGCCACCAACCGCTTTGGCTCTTCCTCGACAACCACTTCGTCACGCACGTCCTCTTCCTCCTCGGCAGCCTCTTCCGCCTCTTCTTCCAGCGCTTCTTCTGCGTCTTCGTCGTCGGGTGGAGGAGGAGGCGGCGGCGGTGGCGGCGGTGACCGCCTCAGCGGCGGCATGAGCGATTTCATGCAGGTCATTCAGTCCATGACCCAGCCGGGATCGCTGGTGAAGAAGGGCGACGTCGTCGCCGAGTTCGACATTCAGTTCCAGTTGCTGCGCCTGGACGACTACAAGGCCACCGTCGAGCAGAGCGAGCGCACTCTGCGCTCCCTCGATGCCCAGATCGACGTCGCGCGCAAGTCCTACCAGCAGACGCTCGAACAGGCTCGCGCCGCTGTCGAGAAGGCGAAGCTTGACATCAGGACCATTCCGGTACGCTCGGTCATCGACTCCGAGATCCTGCGGCTCAGCCTCGAGCAGGCCGAGGCCAACCTCCGCATGGTGGAGGCGGCCATCCCGCAGACCGAGATCAGCCTCCGCAGCCAGCGCCGCCAGGCGGAACTCGACCTCCAGCAGGCGAAGCTCGAACTGGAGCGCGCCGAGCGCAACGTCGAGCGCATGATCATCCGCGCCCCGATGGATGGCATGTTCGTCACCGAGACGACGCGCCGCGGCAGTGAGTTTGGCCAAATTCAGGCGGGCGATCAGGTCTTCCCCGGCCAGATGTTCGGCCGCATCGTGGATCCCTCTTCCATGCTGGTCTCCGCGACGGTGAATCAGGCCGACGTCGAGTCCCTGCGCATTGGCGCCAGGGCGAGGTTGAAGTTCGACGCTTTCCCGGAGATCGAACTGCCCGGCCACGTCGTCGGCATCGGCGCCATGAGCCAGCCTGGCCGCGCCCGCGCCGAGTACGTCCGGGAAGTCCCGGTGATGATCAAGATCGACAAGATGGATCCGCGCGTGATCCCGGATCTGAGCGTCAGCGCCGACGTCATCATCGAACAGGCGGAGGACGCGCTGCTCGTTCCTCGCGAGTCCGTCTTTCGCGAGCCGGACAACGACGCCCGCTTCGTCTTCGTCAAGCGGGGCGGCGGCTTCGAGAAGCGCCCGGTCGAGATCCGGCTGGCCAACTTCGTGCAGGCGGCTGTGGCCTCCGGGCTGAAGAAGGGCGAACTCGTCGCCCTCGAGCGCCCGCCGGTGCGGCAGGAGAGCGCGCAAGCCGCGCCCACTGTCATTCTCTGGGGGGCCGTGCCGGCGCTGTTTGCCCGCCGGCGCCTGTTTCCCTGGCAGGAGTAAGGAATGTCGAAGGAAGTCAAGTCGAAACGCCTCGGACAGAAGAACGGCAAAGGCCGCATTATTGGCACCGTCGCGCTGCTGTTGGTCCTCGCCGGCGGCGGCTATGCGGCGTACTATTACACTGCCGCCAAGCCGGTGGAGGTTCCCACGGTCGCTGTCCGCAAGGGCGAATTCACCCTCACCGTCCGCGCCCGCGGCGAGATCCGCGCCGTCCGCTCCACCGTCCTGATGGCGCCTCAGGTGCCCAACCCCAAGATCGTCCGCCTCGCCGAGTCCGGCAAGCCCATCAAGAAGGGCGATGTCGTCGTGGAGTTCGATACCGCCCAATACGAGAACTACTACCTCAACTTCGTCACCAGCGCCCGCACGGTCGACAGCGAAATCGTCCAGACCAAGGCCAGCCACAAGATCACCGACGAAGCCGACGCCATGAGCCTCATGACCAGTGAGTATGACGTCGAGCGTGCCGCACTGGAAGCTTCCAAAGCCGAGATCCTCTCCGAGATCGAAGGCGCCAAGACGCGGATCGACGTGGGTCTGTCCAAAGGCGCGCTTCAGCAGGTCAAGGCCACCGTCAAGAGCCACGACGTCACCCAGCGCGCCGAACTCGAGCGGCTCGATTCGCGGAAGAACAAGACCCAGCGCGACATGGACCGCGTCAAGAAGTACCTGTCCATGATGGTGATCCGCGCGCCCTCTGACGGCATTCTCAATGTCCTGCCGAATTTCCGCGCCCAAGGCAATTGGGGTTCCACGCCCCCGCCGTTCAAGGAAGGCGACAACGCGTGGACCGGCGCGCCCATCGCGGAAATCCCCGATCTTGGCGAAATGCGAATCGAGCTGAAATTCGAGGAAGTGGACCGCGGCAAGATCCAGCTCGGGCAAACCGTCAAGGTGCGCGTCGACGCCATTCAGGACAAAGAGTTCGACGCCACTCTGGACTGGATCAGTCCCATCGCGTCCCTGAATTTCCGCGGCTTCGGCTCGGCCAACGAAAAGCAGTTCCCCGCGCGCGCCACCCTGAAGCAGACTGACCCCCGGCTGCGCCCCGGCATGAGCGCAACCGGCATCGTCTTGCTCGAGAGCCAGCCCGATGTTCTGCTGATCCCTGCCAAGGCGAGCTTTATGCAAGGCGGCAAGCCGCACGTCTGGATCCAGAAGGGCACGGGCGCATGGGAAGCGCGGCCCATCGAGGTTGGCAAGCGAAACGACAACGACATCGTGGTCCTCAAGGGGCTGCGCGTGGGCGAGCGCATTGCGCTCGAAAACCCCGCCGAAGTCGCCAAACGGGCCAAGAAGCTATAGCGAGAATTCACGCAGCCGGTGCAGCCGCCGTTCCGAAGGCTCCCGGCGCGGCATGAGACAGAAAAGAGCATGAAGAAGGCGTTTTACAGAATCCTGCTGGTCGTCGCTGTGCTGGGCGCCGGCTACGGCATCTACCGCTTTATCCAGGGGCTACCATCGCGCCAGGAGTCGGTGCCCACCACCCGCGTCCGCCGCGGCGACGTCGTCGTCCGCAGCTTCGCGCGCGGCGAGTTGCGCGCCGTGCGCTCCGCCACTCTCACCGCCCCCAACCTCTTCGGAACGGTCCAGGTCACCAAGCTTGCCCCCATGGGCGCCTTCGCCCGCGAGAAGGATCTCATCGTCGAATTCGACGACTCCGAGGTTTTGTCGCGCCTCGAGCAGCGCGAACTCGAACTCGAACAAGTCGACGAGCAGATCAAGAAGGCCCAAGCCGACCTCGCCATCCGCAACAACCAGGATCAGGTCGACCTGCTCCGCGCACGCTATTCCGTGCGCCGCGCCGAACTTGAAGTCAAGAAAAACCCGCTGCTGCCCACCATCGACCAGAAAAAGAACCTGCTGAACCTTGAGGAGGCCCAGCGCCGCCTGCGGCAGTTGGAAAGCGACATCAAGTCCAAGCAGGAGCAGGCGCTGGCCGAACTGAACGTCCTTCGCGAGCGCCGCAACCGCAACCTGCTCGATATCAACCGCGAAAAGCAGCGCCTGCTTCAGGTGAAGCTCCTCAGCCCCATCAGCGGGCTCGTCGCCATCAAGCAGAACCGCGCCGGCTTCTCCGGCATGTTCGGCACGCAGATCCCTGACATCCGCGAAGGCGACCAGGTGCAGCCCGGAATGCCCGTGGCCGAGATCCTCGACCTCTCCGAGCTGGAAGTCATCGCCCGCATCGGCGAGCTGGACCGCGCCAACCTGCACGAGGGCCAGGACGTTCTCATCCGCCTCGACGCTCTCGCCGGCAAGGTCTTCCACGGCAAGATCAAGTCCATGAGTGGCAGTGCCAGCGCCAACATCTTCAGCTCTGATCCTGGCAAGAAGTTCGACGTGCTGTTCTCCATTGATATGCGTCAGCTGCTGACGGAGCTCGGCGCCAGGCCCGAGCAGATCGCCCGCATCCTGGCCACCGCCGAAGAGAACCGCAAGAAGCCCATCGCCCAGCCGACATTTTCCATGTTCGGCGGGATGCCGGATCTGTCTGCCTTGGCGGCAGGCGGCGGCATGCCGGGCATGGGCGGGGGCGGGGCCTCCATCTCGCTGCCCTTCGCGGGCGGCCAGATGCAGGGCGCTGAAGGCGCCAACCAGGGCATGGCCGGCGGTCAGAACCAGGCGCAAGGACAGCGCCGCATGATGATGGGCGGCGCAGGTGGCGGCATGATGTTCGGCGGCGCCAATCTCACACCGGACCAGCAGAAAAAGATGCAGGAGATTATGAAGAAGGTCCTTGGCGGCAAGAGCCTCATGGAAGTGTCGCCTGAGGAGCGGCGCTCGATGTTTGAAAAGCTGCGCGAAGAGGCCAAGAAAGCCGGCATCGAGATGCCGCAGCGCGGCCAGCGCCGCGAAGGCGGCGAAGGCCAGTCCGGCAGCGCGCCCGGCGGCGCCGCTCCTCAAGGCAGCGCGGTACAGGCTGCAGCTCCAGGCGAGCGCGGCGGCCGCAACGGCGGCGGCACGCCCGCCCCCACAGGGCCCTACTCGCAGAAGGATCTTGAAAACGCCAAGCTTCCGCCTCCGCCGGAAGCCAGCGAGAACATGGAGATCCTGCTCCGCCCGGGGCTTTTGGCCGACGTGGAGATCATCGTGGAGAAAGTCTCCAACGCGATCTACGTGCCGAATCAGAGCATCTTCGAGAAGGACGGCAAGCCCGTCGTCTACGTGAAGGTGAAGGACCGCTTCGAACCGCGCCAGATTCAGATCGCCAAGCGCTCCGAAACCGTCTCCATCATCTCCTCCGGACTACAGCCCGGCGATCTCATCGCGCTTCAAGATCCCACCATCTCGCCTGAGGAGCGGAAGAAGAAACAGGAGCAGAAGAAGTCCGGCGGCGGAGCGGCTGCCGTCATGCCCATGGGGACGAAGGGGGGACAGTAAGCCGTGGTCGCGCTCCTCGAAGCCTACCTGCCTGAAATCTACATGGGGCTTTCCAGCCTCCTGGTCCACAAGCTCCGCACGCTGCTGACCATGCTCGGCATGATCTTCGGCGTCGGCGCCGTGGTCGCCATGCTCGCCATCACCGCCGGCGTCGAGAAGGAGATGCTCTCCTACATCGATCTGCTCGGCGTCAACAACATCATCATTGAGGCCAAGGAAGCCACTGACCGCACCGAGCTCCAGGCCCGCCGGCAAGTCAGCCCGGGCATGACCTTCCGCGATTACCGCGCCATCCTCGAAAATACCCAGGGCATCGACATGGCCACCCCGCGCAAGCGCTTCAAACCCACCAAGGTCCTGCCGAAGACCTCAGCCGAGCCGCCCATGCTCATCGGCGTCGAGCCTTCCTACATGGACATCCAGAGCATCCGCCTCGTCGAGGGCCGCTTCTTCACCGAGGAGGAAAACGCCACCGCTGCGCCGGTCTGTGTGCTCGGCGAATCGGCCAAGGTCAACCTGCTCGGCTTCGAGCCGGCGGTCGGCAAGTTCGTCAAGATCAACGATGTCTGGCTTCAGGTCATCGGCGTGATGGCGCAGCAGGCCGGCGGCGACACAGACGTCGAGGGCGTCGAAATCCTCTCCCGCAACAACCTCGTCGTCAGCCCACTGCGCGCCGTCATGTTCCGTTTCGAGGATCAGAACAGCTTCCTCAAGGACGAGATCGACGGGATCTATCTCAAGGTGAAGCCCGGCGTGGATTCCATCGAAACCGCCGCCGTCATCAACGCCATCCTCGCCGCCACCCACAAGGACGCGGGCGATTACAGCGTCACCGTGCCCGCCGGACTGCTCGAACAGAAGAAGCGCACCAGCGACATCTTCAAGGTGGTCATGATCTGCATCGCCGGCATCAGCCTGCTGGTCGGCGGCATCGGCATTATGAACATCATGCTCGCCACCGTGCTCGAACGAACCCGCGAGATCGGCATCCGCCGCGCCATCGGAGCGCGGCAGTCGGACATCGTCCGCCAGTTCCTTACCGAGGCCGTCATGATCTCCATGATCGGCGGTCTCCTCGGCATTCTCTTCGGCGTCACTCTGGCTCAGATCATTGCCGCCGCCGCCGGCTGGTCCACGGTCGTGACGTTCACCTCCATCGCCGTGGCCTTCGGCGTCTCCGTCGGCATCGGGTTGCTGTTCGGCATCTACCCGGCCGTCCAGGCCGCCAAACTCGACCCGATCGAAGCCATCCGTTATGAGTAGTTGCCAGAATCTTCAGGTCAAATCCATGCGCAGTCTTGCCGTTTTCCTCATCACCGCTCTTGTTGTGCCTGCGCAACAGGCGCCCGCTCCGCTCTCCGTCCAGGCCTCCCAGGTGCCGGCCCACCAGCCCGGCGCCCCGGCGCAACCGGCTCCGTCAACAACCGCCCAACCTCCCGTCGCCGCCGGCGCCGAGGCCCGCATGAACTTCGCCGTCCACGACGCCTCCGCCCCGTGGGTCGGCTCCGGCGCGTGGATGCGCCGCGTCTTCTCTCCCGGAGACACGCGAGTCACCATTCAACCGCCCGTCCGCCTGAAAGACTATGTCGTCGACGGCAAGCTCGTGCTCTCGCTCAAGAGCTACCTCGATCTCGTCGTCGCCAACAACACCGATATCGCCATCCAGCGGCTCTCGATCGAAGTGCCAAAGAACGCCATCCAGCGTGCCTTCGCCATCTTTGATCCGCTGCTGACGTCCAACTTCAACGCCACCCGCGCCAAGACCCCGGCAACCAACCAGCTTCAGGGCGCTGACGTCGTCAGCCAGCTCAACCAGCCGCTGAACTCCCGCCTCCAGCAGCTGCTGCCGACCTCCACCACCGTCTTCACACAGTTCAACTGGTCCAAGCTCTCCACCAACGACCAGTTCGCCATTTTCAATCCCGCCTACACAACCACCTTGCAGATGGGCTTCACCCAGCCCCTGTGGCGCGGCCGCGGCCCCTACATCACCAAGCTGCCCATCACCATCGCTCGCGCCAGCCGCAACCAGCAGGAGTTCAACGTCCGCGACGCCCTGCTCCGCCTCCTCGTCACCGCCGAACAGGCCTACTGGGACGTCATCAGCGCGCGCGAGAGCCTCAAGGTGAACCAGCAGGCGCTGAAGCTCGCCGAAGCCGCTCTGGATCGCACCAACCGCGAAATCGGACTCGGCGCCACCAGCGAACTCGAGCGCTTCCAGCCCGAACAGAACGCCGCCACCGCGCGCATCAACGTCACCCGCACCGAGTATCAGCTCCGTCAGTTTGAAGACTCCCTGCGCCGCCAGATCGGCGCCGATCTCGATCCGGACGTCCGCGACCTCCCCATCGAACTCACGGAGGATGTCACGCGGCCGCCCGATCCCGAACAGTACGACCGCGAGAGGCTGGTGAAGCTCGCCCTCGAAAACCGTCCCGACCTCAAGGCGCAGCGCACCGCGCTCGACATCAACGACCTCCAGATCCAGAACGCGCTGAACTCGATCAAGCCGGTTCTCAACCTGACCGGCTCTTATCAGACCTTCGGCCGCGGCGGCCCCGGCTTCAGCCGCGCTTCCGGCACTCCTGTCTTCATCCCCGGCGGCCCCGCCGACGCCTGGAGCATGATGTTCGGCTTCAACTTCAACACCTTCTCGTTCGGACTCCAGCTCCAGCTCCCCTTGCGCGACCGCGCTGCTGCCGCCAACCTCGCCGACGCCGTCGTCAACAAGAAACTCGCCGCCCTCCGCGAGCGCTCGCTCGAACAGCAGATCCGCCAGGAAGTCCTCAACGCCATCACCAACGTGGAAAGCAGCCGCGAGGGCGTCCGGCTGGCGCAGATCGCCGTCGATTACGCCCAGAAGCGCGTCGAGGCGGACCAGAAGCGCTACGACCTGGGCGTCATCAACATCTTCTTCCTTCTCTCGGCCCAGAACGATCTGGCCAACGCGCAGTCGAACCTCGTCAACCAGACCGTCAACTACAAGCGCAACCTGCTCATCCTCCAGCAGCGGCTGGGCACGCTGTTCGACGACCGCGGCATCGTGATCGACTGACCTGCCCGAACCCCTAAGATAGAGAGGCGGGCCTGCGCGGGCCCGCCTTCTTCACATGGGCCGCATTCACGTCCTCAGCGATCAGGTCGCCAACAAGATCGCCGCCGGCGAAGTGGTCGAACGGCCTGCGTCCGTCGCCAAGGAGCTGCTCGAAAACTCCCTCGACGCCGGCGCCGTCTCGATCCGCGTGGAAGCCGAGGGCGGCGGCCGCCGCCTCATCCGTGTCGCCGATGACGGCTGCGGCATGATGCGCGACGACGCCCTGCTGGCCCTCGAGCGCCACGCCACATCCAAGATCTCCCGGGTCGAGGAACTCGAATCTATCGCCACTCTCGGTTTCCGCGGCGAGGCGCTGCCCTCCATCGCCTCCGTCTCACGCATGATCATCGAGACTCGCGCCGCCGAGGAGCCCTGTGGCGCGCGCGTCGAAGCCGCCGGCGGCCGCATCCTCTCCGTCGGCGAGTGCGTTCGCCCGCCCGGCACCGCGATCACAGTCCGCGACCTGTTCTTCAATGTTCCCGCGCGCCGCAAGTTCCTCCGCAGCGAGCAAACCGAGCTCGCCCACATCGCCTCGCTCGTCACGCACTACTCGCTGGCTCACCCCTCGAAGAGCTTCGAACTCTCCCACGAAGGCCGGAAACTGCTCGACGCCACGCCAGTGCTCACCCCCGCCGAGCGCGTCTACCAGGTCTTCGGCGGCGAGACGCTCGAGGAACTCATCGAACTCGAGCCGCGCGCCGCGCTGGAGGGGCGGCTCACGCTCTCCGGATTCATCTCCCGCCCGCAGGTGCAGAAGTCCAACCGCAACTCGATCTTCCTCTTCGTCAACCGCCGCCTCATCCGGGACCGCCTGCTGCTACACGCCATCTCCGCCGCCTATTCCAATCTGATGCCCCCATCGGCGTTCCCCTTCGCCCTGCTCTTCCTCGACTGCGACCCTGCCGAAGTGGACGTTAACGTCCATCCCTCCAAGACCGAGGTGCGCTTCCGCGCCTCCAGCGCCATCCACGACTTCGTCCGCGACACCCTGCGGGAAACTCTCGTCGCCAGCCGCCCCGCGCCCGCCGCCCCGCTTCCTTCGGCGCCCTCGCCCTTTCCCGCTCCCCAGCCCGGCGCCCGCCTGCCCTTCAGCGAATTCACGCAAGCTCTCGAAGACTTCCGCTACACGGGCATCAGCCCGGATGCGCCCCGCTCCGTGCTGCCCGCGCTCGACCTCGCGCCTCCGCCCGCCCCCGAACCGCGACTCTATCTCCAGCCCGCGCCACCGCCTTCCAGGGATGAGAGCCCGGCGCCGCAGACCCGGGAATCCGCCGATTCGCTGCGCCTCCGAGTCCCGGACACGCACACCGGGATTCCCGATGGGCTTGCGCTCGACGTGCCCTCGTCGATGGCGTCCCTCGACGACGTCCGCATCCTCGGCCAGCTCCACGAGAGCTTCATCATCGCCGCCGGCGCCGACGGGCTGTGGATCATCGACCAGCACGTCGCCCATGAGCGCATCCTCTTCGAGCAGTTCCTCGACCGCCTCTCCCGCGGCCGGAGCGAACAGCAGCGGCTCCTGCTTCCCCTCGTCCTGACGCTCACACCCGCCCAGGAGGCCGACTACCAGCGGATTGCATCGGAACTCGAGCGTGCAGGCTTCGAATCCGAGCCCTTCGGCCAGCGCACCATCGCCGTCAAGGCCGTGCCCGCCGACCTGCCGCCCGCCGCCGTCGAGCAGGTCTTTTTCGAGATCCTGGAAATCGCGGAAGCCGAAATGCGCCGCGCGACGCCGGAGGACTTCCGCCGCGCCCTGGCCGCGTCGCTCGCCTGCCGCGCCGCCATCAAGATCAATACCCGGCTTGAGCCGGAGAAGATGGAGTGGCTGGTGCGCCAACTGGCCCGCACGCGCTATCCCATGAGCTGCCCGCACGGCCGCCCCGTGGCGCTGCGCTACTCCAACCGCGATATCCTCCGCAGTTTTCACCGCATCTAGCAAGCGCGCCGCCCGGAACGCGCCGCTGCCTCGGTACCGCCCGGTTTCTCAAGATCCGATAAGCGGACGAGTTTGCCGAATCCGCGCGGCCGTGCGCCGGGTCTATACTGGTAGTGGCGGGTCTGGATCCGATCCTCGAGTGAGCGAAACCGGCCTGCCCGGCGCCCCTGTCGCGCGGACCTTGCATCGGTTGCAACGTCTGCCCGCCGGAGGCGGCGAGGAAAAACAAGCTTTGCGGCCCTCACCGGCGCCGCACTGTCCTGCCTGCCAGGCTGCGCATTCCGAAGTGAAAGCGCCGCGCGGCCGGCGCCCGTGACAGCGCGAGCGGATGGCGCGGCGGCCGAGGAGGCGTGCGGCGCGCCCGGGACGGGCAAGCGCCGCCGGAAGAGGCACTGGCAGGGGGACGCGCGATCACCGTTCGGCCCGCGCCCGAATGCGCCGGCCGCCAGGCAACGGCCCTGGATTCTGGGCCGGAAGGCTCGCCCTGCCCGAAACATTTTGTTAGGATTTTGTACAACCCCATGCAGGACAAACTGAACATCGCCGTGTTCATCGACTACGACAACACGGAAATCGGAGTGAAAAGCACGCTGCGGCGCGATTTCGACGTGGCGCTGGTGCTCAACGCGCTCAAGGAGCGCGGCGACCTGGTCGCCAAGTTCGCCTACGCCAACTGGAGCCGCCAGGAGTCGGCCACGCGCCAGATGGCCGAAAACGCCGTGCAGATGGTGCAGCGCATCCCGTCGCCCCGCGGCGACAAGAACGGCGCCGACATCAACCTCGCGCTGGACGCGCTGGAGATGGCCTTCACGCACGACCATGTGAACGCCTTCGCCATCGTGAGCGGCGACTCGGACTTCATCCCCCTCGTCAATAAGCTCAAGGAATACGGCAAGACCGTGTTCGTCATCGGCGGCCGCGCCTTCACCTCCACCATCCTCCAGCAAAACTGCCACGAGTTCATCAGCTTCGAATCGCTGCTGAATGTGGCGCCGGAGGAGGTGCAGCCGCTGCCGGAGCTGCAGCCCCGCGAAAGCTGGCGCGAACGCCGCGAAAAGCGGATGAAGGAGCGCGAGGAGCGGCGCAAGGAGCGCGAGGCGCAGCGGCAGCAGGAGCAGCAGAGCCGCCCGCAAGCGCTCGATCTCGCGCTCGCCATGCCGCTGGTGGAACGCGCGTTGCAAGTGCTCGAGCGCCGCAACGTGCAACCGCAGCTCGGCCTGCTGAAGTCCACCATGCTGCAGCTGGACTCCACCTTCAGCGAGAGCGCCTACGGCGCCCGCAGCTTCTCCGACTTCGTCGAAAAGCTCAAGAGAGCGGACCTCGTCCGCGTCAAGGGCTCCGGTGGACGCTACTTCATCGAGCGCAAGCACCGCCTTCCGGAAAAGGCTCTGCCGCGGCCCGATGAGGCTCTCACGATGCTGCGCGACGTGCTCGAAATCCACCGCCTCGAGTTCGAGGAGAGCAGCCAGAGCGCGGAAGACCTGCTGGCCTGGATGAAAGAGGAAGCTCCCGAGTTCGATCCGGCCAACTACGGCTTCCAGAGCTTCTCCGAGTTCCTGAACTTCGCCCAGGACAAGACCGTCGTGCGGCTGGAGCCGCGCGAGGAGGGCGGCCTGATGGTGAACCTCGGCGCCGAGTTCTATCCGCCGGCGCCGCCGGAGCAGGAGAAGAAGGAAGAAGAGGAGTACAGCGAGCTGGACTTTGTACAGCCCATCGTCGCCGGACAGCCCACCGCTACTGGCGAGATCCCGCCGCCCGAAGAGCCGCCCAAGCCCAAGAAGCGTGTCACGCGCAAGAAGGCGGCCGACTCGGGCGGTGGCGAGAAAGTCCGCCGCACGCGCCGCAAGAAAACCTCATAGGATGTCTGCATGGCATCCATCGAGCGCATCTTTCCGCCCGATTCGCCGGCGCCGCGCGGGCCTTATTCCCCCGCCGTGGTCGCCGGCGACTTCATCTATGTCTCCGGCCAGGGGCCTGTCGATCCCGCCACCAATCAGCTCTCCTACGGCGATATCCAGCATGAGACCCGGCTGACTTTGTCCAACGTCCAGCGGATCCTGGCCGCCGCGGGCGCCTCCAGGGCGGATGTCGTCAAATGCAATGTCTATCTGCGCGACGGCAACGATTTCACCGCCATGAACGAGGTCTACCGCGAATTCTTCGGCGATCAGCGCCCCGCCCGCACCACCGTCGCCGTCGCCTTCGCCGATCCGCTGATGAAAGTCGAAATCGACTGCATCGCCTTCAAACCTCGCTGAGGCGGCGGCGCTCGCAAGCCGCAATCTTGGCCCCTGGCGACAATCCGCCGGAATGCCCGCCGCCAGAAGTGTCCGGCCCGCGCGTTCGGATTGGCCTCCGCGCTGCTTCTTGCCGGAAAATGCCGCCTGCAAGCTGCGATCTGTGGCGCTGCGCCGGTGCGGATGGACGGGCCCTGGCAGGCATACAGGAGGATCCGGCTCACGGAATGCCTACGGCAGCTTCTCGAGTTCCTCGATGAACCTGAGGACCATCCGGAGTTCTTCCTTCTCCGGCGGGCTGCCCCGGAAGTTCGCCCTCACCCGGCCCTCGATCTCCCTCAGGCGCGGCAGCGTCGCCTTGAGCTTTGCCGCCCTCGCCGCCCAAATGGCGCTCAGCCGCGTCTGATAGTCGGCCGATTTCAGCCCTTCCGTGATTCGCTCTTCTATCCGCAGGCGAATCTCCGCCTCAATCTCCGCGCCGCGCGATCCCAGGATCTTTCCCAGTTTCGCGATGGATTCCGCGTAGTGGATCGTCGCGCGCGGAGAGATGCTCAGCTCACAAGCCAACGTCTCCCTTAAGTAATTCCGGGTCACGAATTCGAAGGTCTCGGTCCCGGAACAATGTGTGGAGCGAATCAAGGCCAGGGCCGCTGCCCGGACCCCCTTCTTGGCGAAACGCCACGACAAACGGACCAGCTCGTAGTAGTAATCCAAAAACCCTTCCCCCAGCGACCCTGCCTCGCCCGCCTCATCTACCGCCAGCAGCAGTTCCGACTCCAGCGCAAGCAATTCGACGATCCGCGCCTTGACCTCGTTGGAATAGGGCGGCTGTTCCGCAATGCGCGCGAATTCCTGATATCGCGGCTGCCAGTCCCGCGAAGGCGGCTCCGTTCCGTTCGCAAGGCCGGGAGTTCCGGCAATCGCAAAGAATGTCTGCCACTTCATCTCCATTCTCCGGGGGACATTCCTCCCACTCTTTCGCCGGACACGATCCGGCCCACTGCAGGTGCACGTGTCCGGTTCCGCTTGCGCTTTGCGGCTCCACGCATGCCTTGGCGGCACGGCCTGCCAGACAGAGATTGCGCCAAGTGGCTGCGTCACTGGCAAAATCCACGGCGTCACCGAACATGTGCCTGCTACTCGTCGAACTACGGGGAATCGAAGCATTGTGGGATGGACTCCGGTAGCCGCTGTTCACTGTCAACGCGCTGCCGTAGTTTGTTCGAGTTGTACCGCCCCCGATTTCTTGGACAGTTTTTTGAATTATCGTCATGCGGCAGGTTCGAGGGCAAGCAAGGCTTGGTGAGCCTGCCGCGGGGTCTGAAAGTGAAGCCTTTCGATCAGCCAGTGCTCGT
>JBBIIK010000033.1:0-45991 GCA_037446555.1 Acidobacteriota bacterium | reverse complement strand
GCGACCGCCGCTCCCGGCGCACCCGCCGCCGCCGGCCCGGCCGCGGTCTGCCCGAGTCCAAGTTCGCCACACTCGAAGAGCCCGCGGGAGCCCCCTCTGCCGAGGAGCCCGAAGCCCCGGCCGCTCCATCGGACGACCTGATACTCCTGCCCGGCGAATCCCTGGCCAAGTACCGCCGGCGTCAGGAGTCCGGCGAGCCTGCTCCCGAGACTGTGGCTCTGACCGACGAGGAACTCGAAGAGGCTGCCGAAGACGCGGCCGAGGAGATCCTCGACCGCGTCGAGGCCCTCGAACACGCCGGGGAGTGGTCCGGCCAGCCTGAGGACGCCCAACCTGCGGGACCCGGGATCAATGGCGAGCCGCCCGCCGAGGAAGAGGCGGAAGCCGCCGCCGCGGATGAGGCAACGGAGGAAGAGGAACTCGAAACAGGCGAAGCCGAAACGGAAGAGCTCGAAGCGGATGTAATCGAAGCAGAGGAATCCGCTGGCGCTGAAGTCCTCACAGAGAAGGCCCCCGGCGAGGAAAATGGAGCCGCTGCGCCCAAGTTTGAAGAAGCCGGGGATCAGCCTGCCCTTGAAGCGGGAGCTGAGGGCGCCGAGGCCGCCGAAACTGAATCGTCTGCCGGCGGCGAAGAATCAGGCCCCGAGCCCGCCCGCATGCCTGTCAGTCTGACCGCGACGCTTCGCGCGCAGGGTGGCAAGGCGCCCCACCGCATTACGCGCCGTTCCCGCCACAGGGGGCGCGGAGAGCGCGGCGCCACAACCACGGAAACGCCCGAACTTCCCGCGGCCGCCGCGCCCGCTCCAGCGGAAGTGAGGGAGCCCGCACCGGAGCGCCCCGAGCGCGAACGCCCGCCGCAGCCTTCCATCTCCGACCTCCTGAAGGAGGGGCAGGAGATCATCGTCCAGATCGCCAAGGAGCCGCTCGGCCAGAAGGGCGCCCGGATCACGTCTCACATTGCCCTCCCCGGCCGCTACGTCGTCTACATGCCGACAGTGGACCATCTCGGAGTCAGCCGCCGCATCTCCACCGACGAGGAGCGCCAGCGCCTGCGCCGCATCCTTCAGAAACACCGCGAGGGGATGCCCGGCGGCTTCATCATGCGCACCGCGGGCGAGGGGCGGAGCGAAGAGGAGATCGCCGCCGATATGCGGCATCTCGCCACGCTGTGGCTCGACATCAGGCAAAAGGCCGAAAAGCGCCGCGCCCCGGCGCTGCTCCACCACGACGTGGAAATCGTCCAGCGGATTATCCGCGACCAGCTGACCGAGGGCTTCAAGGCCATCTGGGTGGACAGCGAAGATCTCTACGAGCAGGTCTTGCACAATGTGGAACGCTTCCAGCCTTCCCTGCTCGGCCGTGTGAAGCTCTACACCCGCCCCGAGCCCATCTTCGACGCCTTCGGCATCACCCAGGAGCTCGAAAAGGCCCTCCGGCCGAAGGTCTGGCTCAAATCCGGCGGATATATTGTCATCAACCAGACGGAAGCCCTCGTGGCCATTGACGTCAATACCGGAAAATTCGTTGGAAAATCCAACCGCCTGGAAGACACAATCGTCAAGACCAATCTGGAGGCTGTCAAGGAAATTGTGCGTCAGATCCGGCTTCGCGATCTCGGCGGCATCGTTGTGGTCGATTTCATCGACATGGAAGAGCGCAAAAACCGCCAGAAAGTGATGCAGGCGCTCGAGGAGACCATGCGCCAGGACAAGGCCCCTTACAAGATCCTCCAGTTCAACGATTTCGGCCTTGTCGCCATAACCCGGAAGCGCGTCAAGCAGTCCCTGGAGCGCACGCTCTGCTCGCCCTGCCCCACCTGCGAGGGCGCAGGCTACGTCAAGAGCGTCACCACGGTCATCGGGGAGATTCTCACCGAGGCTTCCAAGTACGCCAAGGTTGTGGATACGCCGAACGTGGTATTGCGCGTGCACCCGGATGTCGCCCGGGAATTGAAGTCTACTGGCAATGACTATCTCGAGGAACTCGAAGAAATCCTCGACCGCCCCGTGATCGTGACTCCCGACCCGCTGTTGCATCCGGAGAAATTCGATCTCGCGTGAGCTTTGCATTCTGGCCCCGATTCACCTCCGGGATCGCCCGCTTGCGGTCCTTTGAGGAGCACGAGTCTTGGAACGAAAAAAGAGAGGGACGGAAGCCCGTGCCTGAACCGCTTCGGATCGGGTTTCCTGGCCTTGGGGCTCCGGCGGGTGCCGCCTCGAGGCCGGTTTCCGGTTTTCGTTGCCAGTTCTTTCGCAGCAGACGCCCGTGGAGGGCGCCCGCGCGGTTCCCGGGCGCGTTGCGGCTGCCCGTGTTTCTCCTCCTGCTTTGGGCAGGCGCCGCGCTGACGCTGCCCGGCCAGCGCATCACAGTCTTCAGCGAGTATCAGCGCCCTCGTCCCGATGGGGAGGTGGTGGCGGCAGACCGTGTTGCGGCGCGGCGTGAGATCTTGTCGCCGGCGCTGGTCCGCAATGGCTGGGTCTCGCTGCTGTTCTCCGTGGAGGCGCCGCCAGGCGAAAATTACACCATTTATGTGGCGCAGAACCCCGACGCTACCGCTCAAGCGGATCTCTACCATCTCGAATATGTGGACTGTGGCGGTGAGTGGATCCCCGATGGGCTGAAGCCCGTCGAGCAGCCTGTTCAAGCTGTCCTGTCCGAGGGACAGCGGGCGCAAGGCTACCTGCTGGACCTGTTCCTGCCCGCTTCGACGCCCGTTGAGCGCTTCCGGTTGGAGATTCAACTCCACGCCGGAGGGCGGTGGACGATCTATCCCATGGAAATGCGTCCCGTGGAAACTGTCGCCCCCGCGGCGCCTCCGCTGCGCGGGTCGCTCCCTTCTGTCGAAGCGCGCGCCGACGAGACGGTGAGGTCGGCCTTGCACAGCGCGCTCTGTTCGGAGTCCCTGCCGCCGTCCGTTACTCTGAGCAACCTGCGAGCCGTATTGCTCCGTAACGCGCTTCAGGACCTCGTCATCGCAAGACAGAAATCGCGCGGCGCCGCCCGCGATGTTCTTCCCCTGCTCCCGCTCGTGGGTGGATGGACGTCCCGGGAGAACTTCTGCTCCGCCAGCCAGCCCGCTCCCCGCGGGACGGAGTGGTGGCTGCGGGCGAGGGGACATCTTTATCAGGACTTGCGCCTTCCGGAGCTCGAAGGACGCCGTTGATCCCTGTGACACGCCGCCCACCAGAACTTGGTTTGCCAGTGGCTCGCCGGGGCTCTCATCCTCCCGCCGCCTTGGGTGCCGTCGCCTCCGCCTCGCCACCGCGCGCCCTGCAACCCCAATGCGCGTCCCTATCCTCTGGCGCACTGGGCGCAGCTGCGTTCAGCGTGCCCGCGCAGTCTCCGCACGTCTACTGGTGAGGCCCACGAACGGGAGCTGCGGCCCAGGGAATGCTACACTGGAAAGGAATTCCCGCGCAGTGCGCCCGCCCTGCTGAACTGACCCGGAGAGGTGGCCGAGTGGTTGAAGGCGCACGCTTGGAAAGCGTGTATACGGGAAACCGTATCGCGGGTTCGAATCCCGCCCTCTCCGCCATTTCACTGGTTGCCATCAAGCTCTCGTTCTCCTTCTCGCACGGGGTTCGCTCGAGCTGTCACGGTTCGAGCCGGCAGGCCGCCCACGTTCGCCGCCCGGCATCCGTCTTTTGTTCGTCTTGCGTTCGCTGCGATGTCGTTCCACCCGTTCGAAACTGGCCCCGCGGAGCTGTCACGCCACCAGACGCCGGGGTGCTGGGAACGGAAGCGGTGGAGTGGAGCACAAGCCGCCGGCTGCCCCACAGCCAATCGGGGAAGGGGCAGGCGGATGTTACAATTCAGAGAGTTTGACTCGCGCAACTGACGCCCGAGCCGGCAGGCGCCGCAGGCTCGTCGAGATCCTCGGAGAGCTCCGGTGCGATGCAGCCGTCATCTCCCACCTGCCCAACGTCCGCTACCTGTCGGGTTTCTCGGGGAGCAACGGCCTGCTTTTCGTACAGCAGCACGGGGCGACCCTGTTCACCGACCCCCGATATGACCTTCAGGCCCATGAGGAAGCGGACTGCACGGTGCGCATCGTACGCGGATCCACATGGGAGGCGCTTTGGAAATTCGCGGCGCGGCGCGCGAAACGCGTGGCTCTGGAAGGCGACCGTGTGAGCCACCGGGAATGGACGGAGGCCGCCGCGAAGCTTGGCCGCGGAGCGAAACTCGTGTCCCTGGACGGAGCTGTGGACCGGATGCGAATGGTCAAGGACCCGGCTGAGGTGGATGCGATCCGCGCCTCGGCCCGGCTCTGCGTGCAGGCGTTTCTCCAGGCCGTGCGGCGCTTCCGCGCAGGTATGACGGAAAACGAGGCCGCCGCCGAAATCGACTATCGCATGCGCCGCCTTGGCGCTTCAGGCGCCGCGTTTGAGACCATCGTCGCCGCAGGCGCCCGGGCAGCCCTGCCCCACGCGCGCCCCGGCGCGGAGAGACTGGCGGCGGGCCAGCCGGTGCTGATCGACATGGGCGCCAACCTCGGCGGATACATGAGCGACATGACGCGCGTGGTTCATTTGGGCGAGCCGCCGCGAAGGTTTTCCCGCCTCTACCAGGCTGTGCTCGAGGCCCAACAGGCGGCGCTCGAGGCCATCCGTCCGGGAGTTGAAGCGCGCCGGGTGGACGGCGCGGTGCGTAGCACTTTGAAGAAGCACGGGTTGGACCGTTTCTTCACACACTCCACGGGACACGGAGTAGGACTGGAGATCCACGAGGGGCCAAGGATCGGGGCCAACTCCAAAGAGACTCTGGAAGCGGCGATGGTTGTCACCGTGGAGCCTGGCGTATACCTGGCAGGAGAAGCGGGCGTCCGGATCGAAGATACGGTCGTGGTGACCACGGCTGGCGCGGAGATCTTGACGCCTGCGGCGAAAGAACTGGTGGTACTGGAATCATGACCATTGAAGAGATCCGAGAGTTGATACATGTGGTTTGTTCGAGCGGAATCGCCGAACTGGAAGTGCAGCGCGGCGAGAACCGCGTCTGGATCAAGCGCACGGCAGGCGCGGCCATGGCCGAACTGACGGTTCCGCAAACGAGCGCCCCGGTCGCCGCCCCCATCCCTGTCACGCCGTCCATCACGCCTCCCCCGGAGAGCGTCACCGTCGCGGCGCCACAGGCAGCGCCTCCAGCGGGGTCGCCTGACCTGACCGATCCCACCCTTCAGCCCGTCAAAAGTCCCATCGTCGGCACTTTCTATGAAGCCCCCGCGCCTGGCGCGGAGCCGTTCGTCCGGGTGGGCGACACGATCCAGCCGGGCAAGGTGCTCTGCATCATCGAGTCAATGAAATTGATGAACGAAATCGAGGCCGAAATCTCCGGCATCATCGTGAAGCGGCTGGTGGAAAACGGCCAGCCAGTCGAGTATGGCGAGGCGCTGTTCCTCGTCAAGCCGAGCTGAGCATGGGGTTCGAGAAGGTTCTCATTGCCAACCGCGGCGAGATCGCCGTTCGCGTCATCGCTGCCTGCAAGGACCTGGGCATTCGCACGGTGGCTGTGTACTCGGAGGCGGACCGCTACTCGCTACACGTGCGCTTCGCCGACGAGGCTCTGTGCATCGGTCCGGCCAAGAGCACGCTGAGCTATCTCAACATTCCGGCCGTGATCAGCGCCGCCGAGATCACCAACGCCGATGCCATCCACCCTGGCTACGGCTTCCTCAGCGAGAACGCCGACTTTGCCGAGGTCTGCCGCGCATCGGGGATCAAGTTCATCGGCCCGTCTCCGGAAGTGATCCGCATGATGGGCCTCAAGCAGCTGGCGCGCGAAAAGATGCAGGAGCACGGCGTTCCCATATTGCCGGGCTCCAAGGGCGTGCTGAAGACCGCCGAAGAGGCGCTGGAAACGGCCGAAACCATTGGATACCCCGTGATGCTGAAAGCCTCGGCCGGCGGCGGCGGGCGCGGCATGCGCGTCGTTCGCGGCCCGCAGGAGTTGCCTTCGCTATACGCGCAGGCCCGGCAGGAGGCCGAGAACGCCTTCTCCAACGGCGATCTGTACTGCGAGAAATTCATTGAGAAGCCGCGCCACATCGAGTTTCAGATTCTTGCCGACGAGCACGGCCGTGTCGAGGTGCTCGGCGAGCGCGAATGCTCCATCCAGCGGCGGCACCAGAAGCTTGTCGAGGAGGCGCCCAGTCCGGCCATGACGCCCGAGCGGCGCGAACGCGTCTGCCGGGCGCTCCGTGAGGCGTTCGCTGCCATCGGTTACGCCAATGCTGGTACCGTCGAATTCCTCATGGACGAATCCGGCGAGTTGTACTTCATCGAAGTCAACGCCCGCATCCAGGTCGAGCATCCCGTGACGGAGATGATCACTGGCGTTGATCTGGTGAAGGCACAGCTCCGCATCGCCCAGGGTGAACCGCTCGAGTCGATCCTGGGCGGCCCCGTTACGCTGCGCGGGCACGCCATCGAGTGCCGGATCAACGCCGAGCACCCCGCCACTTTCGTGCCCTCGCCGGGCAGGATTCAGGCCCTGTGCCTGCCCGGATCCATTGGCGTCCGGGTGGACACGGCGGTGTACGCCGGTGGCGTCATTCCCCCGTATTACGATTCGCTGGTGGCCAAGCTGATCGCCTGCGGGAGCGACCGCTCCGAGGCCATCCGGCGCATGCAGCGCGCCCTGGACATGTTCGTCGTAGAGGGCATCCACACCTCCATCCCGCTCCACCAGCAGATTCTCGCCCACCCCGAATTCCAGTCCGGCGAAATTGACACCCATTTCATCCAGCGCAACTTCGGCAAGAAAGGGTGACGGCGCCTCCGGGCCCTTGCCTCGCTGGTTCCGATCCGTTTATACTGCTGTCTTCCAGACTGGGAAGCGGAATGGCGTCTCAAGCCCACAACCCGCACACTTTCGCGCAGCCGCCGGCAGACGGCTTCGATCCGATCGAGGTGCAGCGCGAAGCGGCAATGTTCTACGGGCTGTTTCTGCGCGGCGCTTCCCCGGAAGATCTGCGGCGCGATATCGCCATTCCGCGGGAGATGATTCGCAAGTGGCTCTCGCATCCGCTGTATGGCGGGCAGTTCCGCGAGAATGTCCGCCGCATCTACCGCTTCAGGCGCCAAGTGCTCGCCGTGTTCGACGAACTTGTGGATCAGGCGCGCCTGAAGGACCGCCTTCAGTAGTTGCGCCTCGAACGTGAGGTCCCGGCTTGATTCTGGCGCGGCCCGCCAAATGACGCACCGGCCCGGTTCAAGGCAGCAGCTTCTTCAGGCGCCCCCACTCGAAGCTCCACTCGCCCTCCACCCGGTCGCCCTCCGCACGGATGCGTCCGCCCGCCAGCAGCGCCGGCAGGGAGTCCTGGTCTCCATGCGCCGCAGCAGCCTCGCGCAAGGAGGCGAGCACGTCGTCCCACCGCCCGGCGATCTCCCGCGCCTTCTCCCCGTCCGGGCAGGCGATTTCCAGCCTCAGTTGCAGCCGGTTTCCTGACGCCCCGGCGCTCCACAACAGCCATTTCGCGCCCCGCAGACCCTGCACCGCAAGTTCCAGCCAGGCGGGCGCCCCTGGACCCGAATTGAGCATCTTCGCCGGCACGAACATCCACAGCGGCGCAGCAGGTGGTCGCCACTGCGGTTCCGGCGCCAGATCGCCGAATGCGGCTGCCGCCAGCGGATCAGGGTTTACGGCGATGCCCAGCCTCCCGCTGCGCAGCCGGACCCACGAGATTTGCCGTTCCGGGGCCGATCCCTGCATCGAGCACAGCTCGCTCACACAGCGGCCTCCGTGCGCCAGAAAGTACCGGCGCAGCTTCGCCAGATCGATCCGCGCATCGGCGACGATCCACCGCCGCCCATCCTCTGCGCGCAGCATGACCGCTTCCAGATCCCGGCGATACTCGAACCCCGTCGCGGCCACGAAGGCCTTGTAATCCTCGTCCTCCGCGCCCGCTTCTCCGGCCAGCCTTTGCAGGATGCCCGACTGGCGCAAAGCGCGGGCATCTACATAGACCGTCAGCCCGTCGCCCGCGGGCATTTCCACCAGCATGGTGCGTGCATCGCTCCCCCGTCCCGGCCGGGAACGCCACAGCAAAAAGCCCGCCAGCGCCAGAGCCACCGCCAGCGCCGCCAAGATCCAGTATTTGCGCGATCCTGCCACCGTCTCGCAGCTTACCATCCGCGCTCCCCTATACTGGCGGTATGATCCGCCTCATACTGGCGGCGGGACTCCTGATGCACGCCGCGGCCGCACAACAACGCGCCGTCGTCCTCGCCCCCGTGCTGGACATGTTCTCCCGGCCCTCGGCCGATGCGGACGTCGTCAGCCAGGCGCGTTACGGCATGACCGTGGCCGTGGAGCAGACGGAAGGAGAATGGGCGCGCATCCGCACCCTGCATGACGACTACCCGGGCTGGGCGCTTCGCGCTTCCCTTCGTCTTCTTGCTGAACAGGAGCGCTACGCCGAATCCGGGCGCGTCGCCCAGGTGGACAGCCTGCGCACGCACCTTTACCGCGAACCTTCCGTGACGCGGCACGCGCCGCTTCTCACGGTCCCCTATGAAACGCGGCTCGAAGTGATCGAGGAGCCGGAGAAGGACAACCGCCGCTGGATCCGCATCCGCCTGCCCGACGCCCGCGAAGCGTGGGTCCAGCGGGGAGATGTCGTCTTCGATCCGCCTGTGCTGCCGGTGGAGGCGCTCATCGAACTATCAAAACGCTTCCTCGGGCTCCCCTACACCTGGGGCGGAACCACCAGTTTCGGCTTCGACTGCTCCGGCTTCACGCAAATGCTCGTGCGCCGAGGCGGCGTCCTCATGCCGCGGGACGCGCAACCGCAGGCGGATTGGGATGGCATGGCGAAGATCTCCCGCGAAGAGCTCCAGCCCGGCGATCTCGTGTTCTTCGGCTCCAGCGGGAGGAAGATCAACCATACGGGCTTCTATTTAGGCGGCGGAGAGTTCATCCATTCCACCACCAACACGAAGCCCGTGCTTCAGATCAGCCAGCTCGCCGATGAGCCCTGGACCGTCACGCTCGTTGCCTGCCGGAGATGGAGGAAGCAGTGAAGCGCAGAACATTTCTCTCGACATACGCTTTGGCCGCGGCGCCCGCCGCGGGTATGTCCGCTCCTGCCGCCTCGTCTCTGGTCACGCGCATCCGCCGCCTGAACCTCCGCCACACCTGGACCACCGTCATGTCCTCCAGCGAGTACCGCGACACGTTCTTCGTCGAGTACTCGCGCGGCGGCATCACCGGCATCGGCGAGGGCGCGCCCATCGTCCGCTACAAGGAAAGCGCGGAGAGCTGCCGGCAGGCGGTCGAATCGATCCGGGAGTGGCTGTTGTCCCGGAACCCGGAGGCTTTCGTTCCTTTCATGGACGGGGTGTTCCGGCGCATCGAGGGTCAGTTCGCGGCCAAGGCGGCGCTCGACATCGCTGTGCTGGACTGGAATGCGCAGCGCCTTGGAGTGCCGCTGTGGCGCATGTTCGGACTGGATCCGG
Source organism: Acidobacteriota bacterium (assembly GCA_037446555.1). Lineage (GTDB taxonomy): Bacteria > Acidobacteriota > Terriglobia > Bryobacterales > Bryobacteraceae > JANWVO01. The sequence continues at coordinate 36,533 of JBBIIK010000033.1, read as the reverse complement.
CGGCTGCGCCGGTGACAACCTTTTCCATCGGCATCGACAAAGCGGACGTGATCCGGCAGAAGGTGCGCGAGGCCGCGGACTTCCCTGTGCTGAAAGTCAAGGTCGGGCTCGAAAACGACGAAGAGGTGATCGGCGCCGTGCGATCGGTGACCAGCAAGCCATTACGCGTCGATGCCAACGAAGGGTTCCGTTCCAAAGAGCAGGCTGTCGAGAAGATCCTCTGGCTGGAAAAGCAGGGTGTGGAGTTCATCGAACAGCCGCTGCCAGCGGCCAACCTGGAGGACATGAACTGGATCCGCAAGCGCGTCCACGTCCCCGTCATCGCTGACGAGGCCTGCCTTCACCCCGCCGACATTCCCCGCCTGGCGCCGCACTTTGACGGCGTGAACGTGAAGGTGGACAAGTGCGGCGGGTTGCTGGAGGCGAAGCGCATGATCGAAATGGCCCGCTCCCTGGGGTTGAAAGTGATGCTTGGGTGTATGGTGTCGTCGTCGGTGGCGATCACCGCTGCCGCTCACTTGTCGCCGCTGGTGGATTACGCCGACCTCGACGGCCACCTTCTCATCTCGAACGACCCCTATGAGGGCGTTCGCGTCGAAAAAGGAAAGCTGATCCTGCCGGTGGGTCCCGGGCTCGGGCTGCGCCCGCGCGCCGGAGCCGGCGCTGCCTGAGGGCGCTTGCGGTCCGGTTATCCCGCCACTCGCAGGCACACGGGCTGGCCGACGGTGATCCCCTGCTTTGCAGGTAGCAACGCGCCCGTCTTGGCGTCGATCTCGAACACCGCCACGGTGTCCGACCTCTGGTTCGCCGCCAGCAGCCAGCGCCCCGAAGGTTCAACAAAGAAGTTGCGCGGCGTGCGCCCTTGCGTAGGCGTGTTGTTCATCCGCGTCAGCTTGCCTGTCCCGGCATCGATCCGGAACGCTGCCACAGAGTCTTCTCCGCGGTTGGAGGCATACAGCCATTGTCCTGAAGGATGGACTCGGATCTCCGCCGTCGTGTTTTCGCCTGCGAATCCGTCCGGGAGCGTCGAAACCGTCTGCAGCTCCCGCAGGCTGCCATTGTTGTAAGCGAAAACCGTGACGGTGGAAAGAAGCTCATTGACGGAATAGCCGTGACGCCCGTTGGGATGAAAGGCGAAGTGCCTGGGCCCGCTGCCCGGCGCCAGCTTCGCCGCCCCATGTTTTCGCATCACGCCCGAGGCCGGGTCGATCGCATAAATGACGATTTCATCCGTGCCCAGATCGCAGGCCACCGCGAAGCGGTTGTCGGGCGCCGCGTTGATCGAGTGCGCATGCGGGCGCTCCTGCCGCTTCTCGTTCACGCTCTTGCCTTCGTGCTGGAAAAAGCTGACTGCCTCGCTCACCCGGCCGTCCGCAAGAATCCGGTAGGACGCCACGCTGCCGCCGCCGTAGTTGGCGATCATCGCCATGCGCCCCGTGCGGTCGAGGCCCACGTGGCAGGGGCCGCCTCCTTTTGTGGAGGCGCGGTTCAGCTCCTTGAGCATTCCCGTGTCCCGGTCGATCTCATAGGCTGTGATCGATCCCTCGCGCCTGCCTTCATAATTGGCCACTTCATTGACGGCGTAGAGCCACCGTCCGCCTGGATGGACTTCGAGAAAAGTCGGATTCGGCGTCTCCGCCGCCAGCCTCATGTCCGAGATCGCGCCCGTGGCCAGGTCCAGCCGGGCTACGGTGATGCCGCGGTTCTTCTCGTTCGTGTAGGCGCCGATGTACAGCCACACCTGCTTGCCCGCGCCGTCGGCGCGCGCGGCAGCCAGCGACGCCAGAAATGTCCTTCGATCCATGCGCATGCGCCTATCACACCGCATCGCTGCCCAAAGAGCAAGCGCGCCGCCGCAGCCGCACCCAGGCGCTGAATGCCAGCGGGTTCTCCAGCCACGTCCGCAGCCACAGGAGTTCCTCCTCCTTCGGACGCCGCCGGGCTGCCAGCTCCGTGTGCTTCCGTGCCGTCAGCACGACGGCTCTTACCTGTGCGCGCCGCGCCGCGTCCCCCCGTTCGTATTCGGCGGCCAGCGCCGTCAGCGTGCGCTCCAGGTGGTCAAGCGTGTCCTGCCTGACGCCCTCCACCAGCGGATCCAGCTCCAGCCCGCTTTCGCGCAGCGCCCGGCGCAGGGTTGCTTCCGAAACCCCGCTGAACTCCTCCCGCAGCTTTGCCTCCAGCGCCTCGTCAACGCGCCTTGCGCCCTGCCGCTCCAGCCACGCGAGGATCTCCGCCCTTCTGCGCTGCATGGTCCTGTTCCCGCCGATATTCTCTCACCGCCTTCTGGTGCGATTCGTAGTCGCGGCTGAAGACGTGCCCGCCGTCGCCGTTGGAGCGTGCCACAAAATACAGGGAATCTGTTTCAGCAGGATGCAGCGCCGCCTCCAGCGACTTGCGCCCGGGGTTCGTCACCGGCCCCGGCGGCAGCCCGTACCACACGTACGTGTTGTAGCGGTCCCGGCTCTCCAGATCGCTGCGGTAGATCACGCCCCGCCAGCGCCCTTGCCGCTTCGCCGCGTAGCGCACCGTCGGGTCGCACTCCAGCCGCATCCCCTTCTTCAACCGGTTCAAGTACACGCCTGCGATCCGAGCCCGCTCCTCGTCCCTCACCGCCTCGGCTTCCACCAGCGAAGCCAGGATCACCGTCTCCCGCTTTTTCTCTTCCGTCCCGCCCAGCTCCTCCCACACCCTCTCGAAGGTCCGCCGCATCGTGCTGACGATCATCTCCGAAGTCGCGTTCCTGGGGAACCGGTACGTGGAGGGGAACAGGTACCCCTCATGCGGCAGAGCCAGCCGCAAGAATTCGCCGGCGCGCCCCAGCCCGGCGGCTTCCACCAGCGACGCCAGATCGTACACGTCCGTCCCTTCCGGCACGCGCAACTCAAGCAGGTATACGTCGCCGCGCGCCAGCCTGTCCAGCACCTGCGCCGGAGATGCCGGCTCGGAAAAACGGTATTCGCCCGCCAGCGGCTTTCGCTTCGGATGCCAGGCGCGCGCCAGCAGGAACACGAGCGGATGCCTCACGACGCCCGCATCCGCCAGCATGCCCGCGATGCGCACAGATGGCGTCCCCAGCGAAATGTCCACGAACACTTCCCCCTGGAATCCCGCGTACCGGTCGGCTTCCACCACATAAACTGAAGCCGCCAGGGCTGCCGCCGCCACAGCCAGAATGGCTCTCCACCTGAGCCTCATGCGGCGCTGCCCGTCCTGTTCAGAAAATCCTCCAGCAGAATCACTGCCGCCATCTCGTCCACGGCTCCCCACCGTTTCGCTTCCAGCATCCGTTTCAGGCTCAAGCCACGCGCCTTCAGCCGCTCCTCGGCTTCAAAGGACGTCAGCCGCTCGTCCTGGTAAGACACCTCGATTCCCGTCTCCCGCGCCAGCCGCTCGCCGAACTCGCGCGCCTCGCGCGCCATCCCCCCCTCGGTGCCGTCCATGTTGTACGGCAGCCCCACGACGATCCTCTCCACCTGCCTTTCGGCCGCCATGCGTTTCAGCCGCTCCACATCTTCGCGCAGCGAGCGCCGCGCCATCGCTCCCAGCCCGTGCGCGTGTCCGCCCTCCAGGGCAATCGCCATCCCGATGCGCCGCCTGCCCACGTCGAGTCCCAGAATCCTGCCCACAACCCGATTGTGCCATGCTGATTCGCATGAGCCTTCTGCGATCCGCGCATGCCCTTGCGTCCGCCTTCCTGGTGTTCATCCCGTTCGCACCGGCAAACGCCCAGGCGAAGAAGCCGGTCACGCTGGAAGCCCTCTCTTCCGCTGGCGCGCGCATGATGGCACCCTCCGCGCAGGCGTTCTGGTCTCCGCGCGGACGCCGCCTCGCGGTCATCCGCACCGACAAGGTGTTCCTCCATGACGCTGCCTCCGGCGAGGAGAAGGAGATCGTCAACCTCGCCGAGCTGAACAAGCAGGCGCAGCCAATCCCGCAGCCGGAAGCCATGGGATGGGAAAACCGCCGGGTGCGCGAACAGCGCATTCAGTGGTCCGCGGATGGCTCGAAATTGCTGATCCTCTCCGGCGGTGATCTCTTTCTCTGGGATGAATCGAACTCCTCCACCATGCAGCTCACGTCCACACCTGTGGCCGAGCGGGACCCGAAGCTTTCCCCCGATGGCGCCAAAGTGAGCTTCCGCCGCGAGCGCGACCTGTACGTTCTCGAGATTGGCAGCAAGAAGGTGACACGCCTGACCCACGACTCCAGCGCCACCCTCTGGAACGCCATGCTCGACTGGGTGTATCCCGAAGAGCTCGATCTCGGCACAGCCCACTGGTGGTCGCCCGATTCCACTCGCATCGCCTATCTTCAGTTCGACGTCAGCCGCGAGCCGCTCTACCCGCACGGCGATTTCCTCAAGATGGCTGCCGTGGCAGAACCACAGCGCTACCCCAAAGCCGGGCAGCCCAATGCCGACGTCCGCGTGGGCGTGGTCTCCGCCGCCGGCGGCGAGACGCGATGGATGGACTTCGGCGAGACCCGCGACTTTCTCATCGCCCGCGTCCATTGGACGCCGGATTCGAAGTCAGTGCTCGTCCACCGCCTCAACAGGGTCCAGAACCATCTCTGGATCCTCGCCGCCGATGCCGCCACCGGCCGCTCCCGGCTTCTGATCGAGGAAACTGACCCCGCCTGGATCAACATCACCGACGACTTCCGCACCCTTTCCGATGGCCGCATCCTTCGCTCCAGTGAACAGAGCGGCTTCCGCCATCTCTACCTGCATGACAGCAGCGGCAAGCAGCTCCGGCAGCTCACCCGGGGCGAATGGGAGGTCTCGTCGATTGCCTGCGTGGACGAAGCCGGCGGACGTGTATTCTTCACCTCCTCACAAGCCAGCCCGCTGGAGCGCCACCTCTACGTCTCCACTCTTGACGCCGCGCCGCCCAGGCTACTGAGCCCCGGCGCGGGGACCCACTCGGTGCAGATGAGTCCTGCCTGTGACTTCTACATGGACACGTTCTCCAGTCTCGACACGCCCCCCCGCACCACGATGCATGATTCCACCGGAAAAGAGCTCCGCGTCTGGCGTGAGGCCGACCGCAAAATCCTTGAAGAATATGAAATTCTCAAAACGGAAATTCACTGGTTCCAGGGCGCGGACGGCACCGAATTCTATGGCCGCCTGATCCGCCCTGCCGGCTTCGATCCAGCGCGCAAGTATCCCGTCATCGTCTCTATCTATGGCGGCCCTCATGCCCAGAGCGTCCGCAACGCCTGGGCCGGAGGCGTCAATTGGGAACAGGTGATGGCCCACAAGGGATTCGTCATCTGGCAGATGGACAACCGCGGCTCCAGCGGCAGGGGGCATCGCTTCGAAGCGCCTCTCTACCGCAGGCTTGGAAAACAGGAGCTCGCCGACCAGCTCGAGGGGATCCGGTATCTGGAAACCGTCGGCTTCATCGACAAGAACCGTATCGGCGTCCAGGGCTGGAGCTACGGCGGGTACATGACCCTTTACTGCCTGCTCCACGCGCCCGACGTGTTCAAAGCCGGCGCCGCCGGCGCCGCCGTCACCGACTGGCGCAACTACGACACGATTTACACGGAGCGCTACCTCGGACTCCCGTCCGAAAACGAACAGGGATACCGCGACAGCTCCCCAGTTCACGCCGCCGCCAACCTGAAGGGCAAGCTGCTGCTCATTCATAACATCGAAGACGACAACGTGCTGTTCGCCAACGCCCTCCAGATGATGAACGCTCTCCAACTGGCGGGCAAGTCCTTTGAGACGCTCATCTACCCGCAGAAGAGCCACGGGTTGATGGGACGTGCCAGCCAGCACCGTTGGGCCGAACAAACCCGCTTCTTCGAAGAGGCGCTGCGCTGAGCCGCCGGTTGCCCTTGGGGCCGTGAATGTGTAATTATGCAATTGACTGAATAGTTATTCATCGCAGTTGAGGGAGCCCGCTTGCCTGAAGCCATGACCGGACCGCCCACATCTCCATTCCCACGCATCCGGGCTGGAGACCTGGCATCGGATCTTGACCTCACTGCGGCTGAACTGCGCACGCTTCTGGATCTCGCCGCGCAGGTCAAGCGCCAGTCCGCAAGGTTCCGGCTGGCTTTGCGCGGGCGCATTCTCAGCCTGCTGTTCGAGAAGCCCTCTCTGCGCACCCGCATGACGTTCGAGGTTGCCGCCAAACAGCTCGGCGGCGACGCGCTGCTGACCACCGGACCCATCGGCGGGCGCGAACCGGTCGAGGATGTCGCGCGGAACCTGGAGCGCTGGACGGATCTCATCGTCGCCCGCACTTTTTCGCAGGAGACTGTGGATGCCTTGGCGCGCCACGCACGCATCCCTGTCGTCAACGCGCTGTCGGACCGTTTTCATCCCTGCCAGGCGCTCGCTGACATGCTCACGCTGAAGGAGCAATGGGACGAATGGCGCGGGCACAAGCTCGCGTTTGTCGGCGACGGCAACAACGTGGCCCATTCGCTGATGCTGGACGCCGCGCGCCTTGGCCTGGATTTCGTCTGCATCACGCCTCCCGGCTACGAACCGGACCCGGGCATCGTCGAAAAGGCGCGGCAATTTGCTGTCGAAACGGGCGCGCTGATCGAAGTCACCAACAACGTGGAGGAGGGCTTGCGCGGCGCGGGCGCCGTCTACACGGACGTCTGGGCGTCGATGGGCTTCGAGCATGAAGCCGCCGAACGCGCGCGCGCCTTCGCCGCCTACCAGGTGAACCGGGAGCTGATGGCGATGGCGCTGCCCGGCGCGTTCTTCATGCATTGCCTGCCGGCGCACCGCGAGGAGGAAGTCACCACTGACGTCATCGAGTCGCCCGTTTCGCTCATCTTCGAGCAGGCGGAGAACCGTCTGCATGCCCAGAAGGCGCTCTTGCTGATGCTGCTCGATGGTCCTACGCACTGACCTGGGAAGGAGGCGATCACGGCGTGAAACTCTGGGGAGGACGGTTCGAACAAGGGCCTTCGGAAGTGTTCCGACGCTTCTCCTGGTCGCTGCATTTTGACCGGCGCCTGTTCGATGTGGACATTCTCGGCTCGCAGGCATGGGCCCGCGCGCTGGCGCGCGCCGGCATCCTTCAGCCGGAAGAGGCGGAGAGGCTGTGCCAGGCGCTTGCGGGGGTCCCGCCGCCTCCGCCGGACGCGCCCGACGAGGACGTGCACACCTACGTCATTCGGGTGCTGAAGGAGAAAACCGGTGAGCTGGCGTCGAAGATCCACACCGGGCGCTCGCGCAACGAGCAGGTGTCCCTGGACACGCGCCTGTGGCTGCGGGGCACGATCGACCGCTGCTCATCCGCCTTGCGCGGGCTGATGGGCGCCCTGCTGCAAGCCGCCGAGGGGCACACGGGCACGCTGATTCCCGGCTACACCCATATGCGCCGCGCCCAGCCTGTGACGTGGTCGCACTACCTGCTTGCATACTTCGAGATCTTCTGGCGCGATCACGAGCGGCTCCGGCAGGCGCGCGCTCGTGTCAATTGGATGCCGCTTGGCTCCGGCGCTCTGGCTGGCTGCGGCTTCCCCATCGACAGGGATGCGCTGGCCCGCGAACTCGGTTTCGACGGCATCACCTCCAATTCGATGGACGTCAGCGCCGACCGCGACTGGGCGCTCGACTTCCTCTCCGCCGCCTCCATTCTCTCTCTTCATTTGTCGCGTCTGGCCGAGGACTGGATCCTGTATTCGTCCGAGGAGTTCGGCTGGCTGGAGCTATCCGACGGCGTCGCCAGCGGTTCCTCGCTGATGCCACAGAAGAAAAACCCGGATTCTCTGGAATTGATCCGCGGCAAATGCGGCCGTATTTTTGCCTGTTTTGCGTCGCTCTTCGTCACAATGAAGGGCCTCCCGCTGACCTACAATCGGGACATGCAGGAGGACAAGGAGCCGCTCTTCGAGGCCGCAGACCAGATCGAATCCTGCCTGGAGATGGCCCAGGCCGTCGTGGAAACGGCCAGGCTCCGCCCTGAAGCCGCGCGCCGCTCCGCCGCGGAGGGCTGGCTGGTGGCGACGGATCTGGCCGAAGCCCTTGCCCGCTCCGGCGTGCCCTTTCACGACGCTCATCAGCTGGTAGGCCGCCTCGTGCTGGAAAGCGTTCACACCGGGCGGCAGCCGAAGGACTGGACGGCGGACGAGCTTCACGCCTTCGATCCGCGCTTCTTGCCCGAAATGGCCGAACTGCTCGATCCTGAAAAAGGGCTGTCCACGCGCCGCGCTCCCGGCGGCGCGGCCCCGCAAACCGTCGAAGGCGCGCTCGCGGAAGCCCGGCGCCGCCTGGAGTCGATCTCATGACCAAGAACTACCGCCAGGGACAGATCCTGAAACTCATCCGCTCCAAGCGGATCATCACGCAGGAAGAGCTTGCCCAGGAGCTTCGAGCCCAGGGTATCGAAGTCACGCAGGTGACGCTGTCGCGCGATCTCCGCGAGATGGGTATCGTCAAGACCGCCGACGGCTACCGCGAGATCCTGCCGGATCCCACCGGTCCCAGCCTCGCGCAGGTCATGGCGGAGTACCTGCTCGACGTCCGGCTCGCGCAGCACCTCGTGGTCCTCAAGACGTCCACCGGAAGCGCCAACTCGCTCGCTGTCGCGCTCGATCAGGAAGACTGGCCGGAGATCGCCGGCACGGTGGCGGGCGACGACACCGTCTTCGTCGCCTGCTGGGACAACCAGCGCGCCAAGGCAGTCCACGAGCGCCTGCTCTCTTACGTGAACCAATAGCCGCGGGCCGGTTACGCTCCAGCGCCGCAAAACGCCGCCAGAAGCACGGCGTCGTCGGCCGGATCGACCGTGCGCAAATCCAGCAGCAGCCTGTCTTCGTCGATCCGTGCAATGATGGGCGGCTCATGCGCGCGCAGCTTGCGCTCGAGCTGCGCGGCGCCGGGCGTGATAGCCAGCAGGCAGGTCGGCAGCGCCTGCCCCGGCGTGGACCCGCCGCCGACCAGGGACTCTGCGTGCAGGATCTCCGCGTGCAGCGCGCCTGCGGCATTGATCTCTCCTGCGAGCGCCCGCGCGCGCGCCGCGATCTCGTCCGGCGATAGGCGGATCATCCGCAGCACGGGCAGCTCGTCCCACTTCTCGAGCAGCGTCAGCCGCAGCGCCGACTCCAAAGCCGCGTAGACCAGCTTGCCCGCGCGCAGCGCGCGAAACATCGGATTGCGGCGGAGCCGCTGCACAATCTCGTGCTTGCCGGCGAGAATCCCGGCCTGCGGGCCTCCCAGCAGCTTGTCGGCGGAAAACGAGACGAGGCTCGCGCCCGCGCGGAGGCTCGCCTGCGGCAGCGGCTCGTGAACTCCGTAGGGCGAGAGGTCGGCGAGGCAGCCGCTGCCCAGGTCCTCATAGACTGGAATGCCGCGCTCCCGCCCCAGCAGGCACAGCTCTTCGATCGACGGGCGTCCGGTGAAGCCCTGAATCACGAAATTGGAGGGATGCACACGCAGCAGCAGCCGCGTGTCGGAAGTGATCGCATGGCGGTAGTCGTCGATCCGTGTGCGGTTGGTGGTGCCGACTTCCACCAGCCGCGCGCCGCTGCGCGCCATGATCTCCGGGATGCGGAAGCCGTCGCCGATCTCGATCAGCTCGCCGCGGCTGACGATCACTTCGCCGCCCGCAGCCAGCTCGTGCAGCGCCAGAAACACCGCCGCCGCATTGTTGTTCACAACGATCCCGGGCGCGCCCAGCAGCCGCTCCAGCAGCGCCGCCGCGTGCACGTCGCGCTTGCCCCGCCGACCCGTCTCCAGATCGTACTCCAGATTCGAGTAGCCCGCAGGGGCAGGGAAGTCCGGCAGCGGCGCACGCCCCAGATTCGTGTGCAGGATCACGCCAGTGGCATTGATGACGCGGCGCAGCGACGGCTCGAGCAGCGCCTTGAGGCGCCGTTCGAGCGCCGTGCGCGGATCTTCCGCCAGCGTCTCGCCGCGGCGGATCAGTTCGCGGCATCCGTCGAGCAGCGCCCGCGCTTCGGCCACCACCAGCGTATGCGGCAATGGCAATTGCACCGAACGGGCGAGTTCGTCCACGCCCGGCAACGCGCGAAGCTGGTCCTGGCGTGTCACTTCAGCGGAAACATGGCGCGGAGTTCGTCGAGCTTCGGGCGCCGCCCGTATTCGCACAGCTCGAAGGACTCCACTTGCTGCACCTTCGCCGCCGCCTCCGCGCCCAACTCCTCCACCAGAACCTTCCGCACCTCCTCGTTGATGGGCTGGACACGCATTTTTGCCAGCATGGCGCGGCGCTGTTTCGGGTCCTTTGGCACCTGATCCAGCCGCCGGTCCACCCAGGGGAGCCACTCGTAGAACTGCGAAACGTGGGCGTCCAAAGCGCTGACTTTGATGTTGAATACGTCGTCGATCGGGACAACAACGTCAGGACGGAACGGCGCAGGCTTCTGGAAACCGTCCTGGTAGTAGAGGAACACCGGGTTCCGTTCGAGCGCCGGCGTGTCGGAGACGATGTTCGGAACCACCACCATGTAGGCTGCATCCTGGATCAGCACGCCGGTATAGCGGTGGTCCGGGTGGTAGTCGTTGGTGCGAGGCCCAATCACGATGTCCGCCTGCCATTTGCGGATGGCGCGGATAATCTGCCGGCGCACCTCGAGCGTGGGCATCAACTCACCGTCGTGATTGTCGAGCACTTCATACTCGGCGATCCCGAGCCGGCGGGCGGACTCCTGCGTCTCCAGGAAGCGGCGCTTGGCGAGCGCCGCTCCTCCCAGCGTCTGGTGTCCCGCGTCTCCGTTGGTGACGGAAAGAAACTTCACGGCGTGGCCCGCGCGGGCGAACTTGGCCGCCGTGCCGCCGAACTTGATGTCGCAGTCGTCCGGGTGGGCACCAATGGCGATCACGCGGAGCTTGCGGGGCGGCTGCGCCGCGCCCTGCCCATACAGGAGGGCGCCGGCGCACGCGATAGCGAAGAGGCAGGCTGTGCGTTTCATGCGATATTCCCGAAGAGTCCCTTCCAGGTTTGTTCCCTCCGCGTATACATGGCCTCGCGGCCAAGCAGCGCGATCATCGTCGAAAGTGCCGAACGTTCGGCCACGTTCTCCACGTCGCCCGTCAGAATCCGGTTCAGGAATTGCTCCAGCGCCTCGAACGTGATGTCGCGCTTGGAGTCGATGCGCTCGCTCTCCTTTGGTCCCTTGAAGTGCGTCATGCCGCCGCGCGAGACCGTGATGGTGCCCTTTGTGCCGGTGAATTCCTCGCCCACCTTCGAGAAGCCCCTGGGCGTCAACTGGTTGGCTTCGTAGTTCACCAGCATGTTGTTGGGCCACTCGAACGAGAGCGTCAGGTTGTCGACGATGTCCATCGAGAGCCTCACCTTGCGCGTGGAGTAGCCCACGGCGCGCACCGGCAGCCCTTCCAGGAACCAGTGCAGCACGTCGAAGTTGTGGCAGTCCTGCTCGACGATGATGTCGCCCGAGTACTTCGCATAGCAGAACCAGTTGCGCACTTCGGCCATCTTCGGGTCGAGGCCCGGGTACTCGCGGCGGGTGAAGGGATCGCCGCCGATCCAGTAGGCGCGGGCGGCGGCCAGGGGCCCGATGGCGTCCTCTTTCACGCGCTTCCAGGCCTCCAGATAGACGGGGCCGTAACGCTGCTGGAACCCGAACGAGATGACCCTCTTCGGGTCCGCTTTGCGCCCCGCGCGGATCACCCGCTGGCAGCCGGCGATGTCGACACCGGCGGGCTTTTCACAGTAGATATGCTTCTTCGCCGCGACCGCCGCTTCGAACTGCTCGGGGTGCAGGTAGGGCGGCGTGGCGATGATCACGGCGTCGATGGACGGGTTGGCAAGTAGCTTCTGGTAGTCTTTGTAGGCGTCCACCTGTTCCAGCTTCAAGGCGGTCTTGGCCTGCTCGATGCGGTCGTCGAAGAGGTCGCAAAGCGCCGTGACGCGGCCGCGCGGGTCGTTGTGCGCGATGCGTGCGTCATAGGTGCCGCGGCCACCGCTTCCGATCAGGCCGATGGACACTTGCGAGTTGGCCTGCGTGCCGCGGACGGCCTGCGGGGCCACGATCGTGAAAGCGCCTGCGGCGGAAAGCATGGCGCGCCGCGAGAGAGGATTGGTTGGATTGCTCGGCATAGGGAACCCTGCCGAGCAATTCTATCGCAGGGATTCGCGCGGCTGTGACGCGCCTTGCCGTTGTTCGGCGTGATGCCGGTGGGCGCGATGATAAAGCTCCCGGATCTCCGAACCTGTGAATGCCAGTGCAACAGCTCCGGCCACGAGCAGCGGAACAGTCACGATGAAGAACATGACTCCCGCCACCGACTTTGCCGTCTGCGCATCCACGCCAAGCACACGGTGCAGCCCCAGATACGCGAAAAGGTGGAACAGCCCCACGTTGCCCGGCGCCGACGGCAGCACCGTGCCCAGGCGAAGCACCACCAGCACCACTGCCGCGGCTCCCCAGGGAAGGTCCAGCCCGTAGCCCTCGAGCATGGCGTGAATCGGCACTACCTGCAGCGCCAGGTACACGATGCTGGCGGCAACAGCCATCGGAAACATGCGAGACCGTCCCATAGCGTGCAGCCCCTCCACGGCGGTTCGCAACACCTCCGACCAGCGGTGACGCGTCGTCACGTGGTGCGCGAAGCGCCGGTTGAGGACTGCAAACACCAGCAACGCTCCGATGGCGCCGACGACACCCGCAAGGATCCACACGCCAGCGACCAGATCCTGCGGCAGATCTGCAAACAGCGAAACCGCGGCGAATCCGAAGATCAGCCAGGCGCCATCAATGAGTCGCTCGATCAGTGCGGAGCTGAGCACCAACGGGAACGGAATCCGGTTCCAGACCGAGACCAGGTAGCAGCGGATCAGCTCTCCGCTGCGCAGCGGCAGCAGTTCATTCGCGAACAGGCCGATATAGATCGCCTGCACGCTGCGCCACAGCGGCAGCCTCTGCACGGGCGCCAGAAGGATGTTCCACCGCCAGCCCTGCGAGACGTAGACCAGCACGTCTGCGGCCACTGCCAGGACGATCCACAAGGGATGAATCTGCCGCAGCTTCGGCAGCTCCGTGCGCCAGTCGAAGTCGTGGTAGACCCACAGCAGGCAGCCGAGCGAGACCGCGTACGCCAACGCCGGGCCGAGCCACGCAGGGAACCGCCGCCCGCCATTTCCAGAGGGAGAACTCATCCCGTTCCTCTTCATGATAGATGCCGGGACGGGCGCCACGCCGGAATCAATCCGCGGGGCGCACGCCGCCGGCCGTGATGACCGTCTGTTCGCCGCTGTCGCCGCGCAACAGCAGGAAGCCATCAGGCGTGAGCCCTGCCGTGGTTCCCCGGATCTCCCCCCCCGGCGTCTCCACCGTGACGCGGCGCCCGAACACATAGCTGGATGCAGCCTCAAAGAGGCGCAGGATCGCCGCCGCTCCGCTGGTCTCCAGAATCCTGAGATGCGATTCGATCGAGCCCGCAAGGGCGTACAACAAAAACTCCGGATTCTGTTCCGCTCCCGTTTCCAGCACAAGGGAAGTGGCTATGCCTGCAATCTCTGGCGGGAACGCTTTCTGATTCACGTTCACGCCCACGCCGGCCAGCAGGGCGCCCTCCTGGAACTGCGCGAGGATGCCGGCCAGCTTGCGGTCCCCGATCAGGACATCGTTCGGCCAGCGGAGGTCGGCGGTGACTCCGCAGAATGTCTGAAGCGTGTCGGCAGCCGCGAGGCCCAGCGCCAGCGTCGCCAGAGGCACATGCGCGGGCTCCAGCCGTGGCCGCAGCACGATAGTGAAGTACAGCCCGCCGGGGCGCGAGTCCCATGTGCGGCCCAGCCGCCCTTGCCCGGCGGTCTGCTGGCGGGCTGCCACCGCTGCGCCAGCGGGGCACCCGGCACGGGCCAGTTCCGCGGCGCGCCGCATAGTCGAATCGATCGTGCCGTGCCACTCAATCTGACGCATGGAGGTCCAGCCGGAAGTGGATGTCGACGGCGCGCGCCGAATGCGTGATGGCGCCGCTCGAGATAAAGTTCGCGCCTGCCAGCGCGTAAGCACGGGCGTTTTCGAGCGTGATGCCCCCGCTCAACTCCACCGAGGCGCGCCCGCCGATTCTATGAATCCAATCCCGCGCCTCCTCCGGCGTCAGGTTGTCCAGAAGCAAGCGCGAGGCGCCGAAGTCCAGCGCCTCGTCCAGTTCCTCGAGCGTGCGAACCTCGATCTCCACCGGCAACGCCGTGCCGCGCGCCGCATTCAGCGCTGCGCGCACGCCGCCGGCGGCTGTGATGTGGTTGTTCTTGATCAGGACGGCGTCGAACAGCCCCATGCGGTGGTTCACCACGCCGCCGCACGCGGCCGCCATCTTCTCCAGCCGGCGCATGCCGGGCGTCGTCTTGCGCGTGTCGAGAACCAGGCAGCCCGTGCCTTCGACAGCCCGTGCGAACCGGCGCGCCAGCGTCGCCACGCCGCACAGGCGCTGAAGCAGATTGAGCGCCGTGCGCTCGCAGGTGAGCAGGCGACGCGCGCTGCCCTCTACGCGCGCCAGACACGCGCCCGCCTCCACGTCGCTTCCGCTGGCTGTCAGGACTTGCACTTCCACATCGCCGCCCGCCAGCTCGTAGACTGTCTGCATCAGTTCGATGCCCGCCACGGTCAGCGCCTCGCGTGCGTAGAAGCCGCCCGAAGCCCGCTTGCCGGCAGGCACGGTGAGTTCCGTGGTGACGTCGCCCGTCCCGACGTCCTCTGCCAGAGCGCGGCGGATCAGATCCAGAGCCTCAGGATGGCGCCAGTCCATTTGGATTCAGGACCCCAGCTCCGACTCCACCGCCTGCTGTTCGGCCAGCTCCTTTTCGTAGGAAGCCAGCTTTCCCCGGATCCCCTCCACCACGTGCGGCGGCGCCTTCGCCACAAAGCTTTCGCTCGACAGCTGCCGCCGGCTGGAGGCGATCACCTTCTCCAGCTCCGCCATGCGCTTTTGCACGCGCTCGCGGATCGCATCGATCTGCGCGCCGCTCAGCTTCAGCCCGACTGCGAAATCGGCCGCCGCGCGCCGCACTCCCGCCGGACGCGCCGCCGGGTTGAGTTCGAAACTGCCCCCGGCAAGAGCGTTGATCACGGCCATCTCGCGCTCCGCTACGCGCTGCACGTCCGAACACAGCGACTCGATCCAGCCCTCCACCCGCGCCTGCGGATCGACTTTGTTGTCTGCGCGCAGGGCGCGCGCGGAGGTCACGATGGCTTCGAGCAGCGAAAACAGCCGCGCGGCTTCTTCATCCGCCGCGCCGCCGGGCTGCGGGTAAGGCGCGATGCAGATGGATGCGGGCGCGCCCGCGCCCTTCTCCACCAGCCGCTGCCAGAGCTCCTCGCTCACGAAGGGCATCAGCGGGTGCAGCAGCCGGAGCGCCATCTCGAACGTCTCCGCCATCGTCTCGACGTGCGCCCGCGGCTCAACGCCCTGCTGGACACGCAGCTTCTTGATCTCCACATACCAGTCGCAGAAATCGTCCCAAAGGAACGTCCACACAATGTCGGCGGCTTCGTGATAGCGGCAGTTCAGCTGCACCTGCTCCATCCGCGCGGCGGCTTCCTCCAGCTTGTGGCGGATCCAGCGATCCTCCAGCGGAACCTCCCCGGCGATCGCCCGCGGGCGTTCCACTCGCTCCGGCGGCGACTCCAGCGCCAGGCGCTCCAGACCTACGCGCTCCATTTGCAGAAAGAGGAAGCGCGCCGCGTTCCAGATCTTGTTGGCGAAGGCGCGCGAACTGGCCATGCGCTCCTCGCTGAGCGCGATGTCCATGCCCGGCGCGGCGCCGCGCAGCAGCGCGAAGCGCACCGCGTCGGTGCCGTATTGCTCGATCACCTCCAGCGGGTCGATCGTGTTGCCGCGCGTCTTCGACATCTTCTGCCGGTGCGCGTCCCGTACCAGCCCGTGGATGTAGACCGTGCGGAACGGAACCTCGCCCGAGCATTCGATTCCCAGCATGATCATGCGGGCGACCCAGAAGAAGAGAATGTCGAAGCCCGTGATGAGAAGCGTCGTCGGGTAGTACGTTTCCAGGTCCGCGGTCTTGTCGGGCCAGCCGAGCGTCGAGAACGGCCACAGCCCGCTGGAGAACCACGTGTCGAGCACGTCCGGATCCTGTTCGATCCTCGCCGAGCCGCAATTCGAGCACGCCGCAGGGTCCTGCCGCGCCACCGTGGTTTCGCCGCAATCGGCGCAATGCCAGGCGGGAATGCGGTGCCCCCACCAGAGCTGCCGCGAAACGCACCAGTCACGGATGTTGTACATCCACTCGAAGTAGGTCTTCGCGTAACTCTCCGGAACAATGCGGATGCGCCCGTCTTCCACGGCGCGGATCGCCGGCTCCGCCAGCGGCTTCATCCGGCAGAACCACTGCTTCGACACGAGCGGCTCCACCACCGTCTTGCACCGCTGGCAGCGGCCCGCGCTCAGCGTGTAGGCCTCCGTCTTCTCCAGCAGTCCCTGCGCTTCCAGATCGGCCAGCACGCGCTTGCGCGCCTCGAACCGGTCCAGCCCGGCGTATGCGCCTGCCGCCTCCGTCATGCGGGCGTCCAGCCCGATGACGACCACGTGCGGCAAGTTGTGGCGCCGCCCTGCTTCAAAGTCGTTCGGATCGTGCGCGGGCGTCACCTTCACCACGCCGGTGCCGAACTCCGGATCCGCCAGCGGATCGGTGATCACCGGAATCTCACGGTTCATGAGCGGCAGAACCACGGTGCGGCCGTGCAGATCGCGGTAGCGTTCATCGTCCGGATTCACGCAGACCGCCGTGTCGCCCAGCATCGTCTCCGGACGCGTGGTGGCCACGGTCACAAACCGCCCCGGCATGTCCTTCACCGGATAGCGGATGTGCCACAGGTTGCCCTGCGTCTCCTCGTGCACGACCTCAAGGTCGCTCAGCGCCGTGTGGCAGCGCGGGCACCAGTGGACCATGTATTCGCCGCGGTAAATGAGGCCCTTCTCATACAGCCGGACGAACGTCTCGCGCACGGCGCGCGAGAGGCCCGGATCGAGCGTGAAGCGGTTGCGCGTCCAGTCGCAACTGGCGCCGGTGCGCTTCATCTGGCGGATGATCGTGTCTCCGTAGAGCTCTTTCCACTTCCAGACGCGGCGGACGAACTCCTCCCGTCCGAGGTCATGGCGCGTGAGCTTTTCCTTCTCCCACAGGTCGCGCTCCACCACCATCTGCGTGGCGATCCCGGCATGGTCCTGCCCGGGGAGCCACAGCGTCTGGTCGCCGCGCATCCGGTGCCAGCGGACCGTGACATCGATCTCGGTGTGCTCAAGCATGTGCCCGATGTGCAGGCTTCCGGTGACGTTGGGCGGCGGGATGACGAGGCAAAACACTTCCTTGCCATCCTGTTTTTTGTCCGGCGGCGTGAAATAGCCGCCCGCGATCCAGGCTTCCGCCCAGCGCGGCTCAAACCGCTGCGGCTCGTAGACTTTCTCCAATGTCATGGGGTGAGCTTTCAGTCTAACAGGGGGGCGTTCCCGTACACTATGGGCATGCGTCTGAATGAGATGCAGGCGGCCTTGCGCGCGCAGGCGCTCGACGGCTGGCTGTTTTTCGACCACCACCGCCGCGACCCCCTCGCCTACCGGATCCTTGGCTTCGAGTCGCCCCGCACGCCCACACGCCGCTGGTATTACTACGTCCCCGCTCATGGCGAGCCACGCAAACTCGCGCACCGGATCGAAGCTGCCATGCTGGACGCGCTGCCCGGCGCGAAGCTTCTTTACGCGGGCTGGCAGGAGCAGGAGCTCCGCCTGCGGGAGATTCTCGCTGGCGCGCGCGTAGTGGCGATGCAGTATTCGCCGCGCTGCGCCGTGCCCTATGTGGCGATGGTGGACGCCGGCACCGTCGAAATGGTGCGCTCCCTCGAGGTGGAGGTCGCCTCTTCCGCCTCGCTGGTGCAGCAGTTCGAGGCGCTTTGGACGCCCGCGCAGTACGAGAGCCACAAGCGAGCCCAGGCGAAGGTGGATTCCATCCGCGCCGCGGCGTTCCGTCTGGCGGAAGAGCGGTTGGCGCGCGGCGAGCCGGTGACCGAATACGACATCAAACAATGCATCCTGAATGCGTTTGAAACAGAAGGGCTGTTCACCGATCACGGCCCCATCGTCGCGGTGAACGCGCACGCCTCCGATCCCCACTACGAGCCGCAGGCCGAGTCGCACGCCCCTGTCTGCCGGGGCGACCTGCTGCTGATCGACCTTTGGGCAAAGCTGCGCGAGCCGGGGGCGGTCTACTATGACATCACCTGGACGGCGTTCTGCGGCGCTGCCCCGCCAGAGCGGATGGCGGAAGTGTTCTTCGCCGTTGCGGGAGCCCGGGACGCCGCCATCGAACGCGTGCAGCGGGCGGCTGCCGCCGGGGAAGCCATCTGCGGCTTCCACGTCGACGATGCAGCGCGCGGATATCTTCGCGAGCGCGGGCTGGATGCGTACTTCATCCACCGCACCGGTCACTCCATAGGCGAGGAAGTTCACGGAACCGGCGCCAACATGGACAACTTCGAGACCCACGACGAACGCCCCATCGTGCCCGGTCTGTGCTTCTCCGTCGAACCAGGCGTGTACCTGGAAGCGTTCGGAATTCGCAGTGAGGTGAATGTTTACCGGTCCGAAACTGCGGCCGAAGTCACGGGCGAAATCCAGCGCGAACTGTTGCGCCTGGCCGTGTGAGCACGATGAAAGCCCCTGCCGCGTCAGGTTGTAGAGGCATGACGCACTTGTAAATTATCGGCCGCGCCGGCGGATTCCCCTTGTATCGGGGCCGAATTCGGCGCACACTGGGCCACCCCAATTTACAGAGGAGGCTTCTGGTGATGCAGTTTCGTACGCCAGTGCCCGTATTCTGCCTGCTGCTTGCGGCAGGGAGCGTGTTCGCACAACCGGCGCAGACGCCGCTCACCTCCGTCGCCATGTTCCGGGTGCAACCGGACAAGATGGAGCGGTTCGTCGAGATGGTTCAAATGGTGACGCCCGCGCTTGAGAAGCTCTGGCAGTCGGGCACGGTGCTCGGCTACGGCCTGGATTCGGATGTACTCCACCAGCCGGGCCCGAATGTGGCTCTCTGGATCTCAGTCCGGGACTTCGCGGGACTCGCCGAGTCGGACAAGGCCGTTCAGGGCGCCCTGCGGGCCAACGCCGAAAAGATGAAGGATTTCTATGTGACCACGAGCTTCGGTGACCACAGGGATATCGTCGTCCGCAGCCTGGAGAGAGGACAGGGCAAGGTTCCCGAGGGCGCGCTGCCGGTCACATTCTTCCAGCAGGAGAAAGTGAAGCCGGGCAAGATGCCCATCGCGCGGATGATGTTCCAGCACCACGAAAAGCCGGTTCTGGACAGGCTGATCAAAGAGGGTGTGATTTACGATTATGCCGTCGACGTGGAAGCTGTGCACACGGCTGAACCGGGGACGGTGTGGTATCTGCTCATCGCTCCCGACATGGGGGCGATGGACAAGGTCCGCGCGGCGTTCCAGGAATCCATGCAGAAGTTGAGCGCGGGCGAGCGCGAGGCGATCGAACAGATGGAGGAAGAGGTCTTTGACAGAAAGGCGCACCGCGATTCGATCTCGCGGGCGCTGATCTTCAAGTCCCGCTGACCGTGCCGGAGGGGCGCTGCGGCGCCCCTCTCGTCCTCTGCCGTATTACCGCGAGAAGCTTCGTGTCAGACTGACGTGCCAATAGCGGTTGTCGGGGATTCCGCGCTGCAAGCCCCACTGCTGCCGCCAACCGGCTTCCAGTTGAGTTTCCTTCCATGCGAGCACGAGCGCGGTTTGATACCGCATGACGCGGTGGCCGTGCGTGCCGTAAAAACCCCACGAGTACGTGTGCGCGGGGCCATGGCGGAACGTGAGGCGGAAGGCATCCGAGCGCGCCAGGGGGTGGTCTATCCAGCCTTGGGTGTGAACCAGCGATCCTTTGGGCAGCCGGCTGGCCAACAGGGTCCATGAGTCGCCTGTGACCGTCACCGGGAGCCGCCCGGCGCGGGCTGTGTACACGAGGGTTCCAGGAATCAGCCAGTCCGTGGTGCCTGTCAGGACGGCCGGAAAATTCCAGTACTGAAGGCCGGAACCGAGGGCGAGCGCTTGCGATCCCTTCTTCCACACGGGCGCCCGGTAGCTCAGCCCGGCGATGGTGCTGTTGGCGCCAGAGGGAGCGTCGGTGGTGTTCCACCCGTGCACGGAAAGCAGGTCGCCCGCCAGGAACAGATTGGCGGTGCCCGTCGTGATGCGGTTCTGCCACGCGGGACCGCTGCCGAAGGTGCCTCCCAGCGTGAGCTGGAAGGTGTCGGCGAATCCGGTCTGCAGCGCCGTCATCCAGCGGCGCGCCGGACGGCTGGAGGCAATGGTCCGTTCGGAGACCTGCTGGGCGGCGGCCCACGGCAGGGTGAGGGAAACGAGGATGAGGATCTGCCGGCTCAACTTCCGATTTTACAAAACCAACAGACCTGAATAACTGTTATTGCTCTGCCTGCAGCGTCTTCCCGCAAGGCGGGCCTCTGCTTTTCGGTATCATGCCCGCTGAGGGAGGCGGAATCGGTTGGACACGCAGCGGATTCTCTTGTGGCTGATCCGGAAGGCGGTTCCCTGGGCGGCGCTGCTCGGCGCCCTGTGGTTGATTCGCGAAACGGCGTCCGGGCTGCTTGGCAAAGACTCGATGCTGGAAGTGTGGATCGCCTGGATGGGACGGGCGCGCGTCACGCGCCTTTCGGCAGTCATCTTCGGGCTGGCGGGCGTCGCTTACGGGTTGCAGCAGCGCGCCGTCAGGAGAGAACTGGAAAAGACACTGGAGAAGTGCCTGAAGGAGCGGCAGCAAGGATGAGCGAGGGCGGCGCCACGGCGGTTTCCTTCACGCTGCTGGCCGCAGTGCTGCTGTGGTGGGTGGCTTTCGAGCTTTGGCCGGAATTGCGCGCCGCGAAGCTCCGGCTAGGCTTGTGGCGCCTGGCGGTGGAACAAAAAGACGCGGATTTGTTGCTTGCCCTCGGGCAGGCGGCGCGGCTGGCAGAGGAGTTCCGGTGGCTGCCGCTGCGCCTTTCGCCGGAGAGCGGTCCGCTTGCCCCGGAACAGGAGCGCGTGGCATGGCTGCTGGTACGGCATGCCGCCTGGGGCGCGCCGTGGATGTGGGTGACTCTGATCAGTCCGCAGCAGCGGGCGCGGTGGATGCGCCGCGCCTGGTCGCTGGCGGCGGGGCGGCGCGGCTGAGCCGGGTCAGTTCTCCGGCAGGTTCACATTCCAGTGGCGGGCAGCGGCGCGAAGCTCGCCGAGCGTCAGGTAGGTGACTGCGCCATGCTTCGGGCGCTGGAAGTTGGTTCCCCGCATGACACCCTCGTTGAACCGCCCGAGGTTGCGCCAGGTGATGAAGTCCGTGGTCTCGCTGAAGCCCATGTTGTTGGGGCGCGCGCCGTAAACGTCGTACATCAGCACGTACTTGTCCGATCCCAGCCGCCGGAACACCGTGGGTGCCTCTGTCGGCACGGTCTCCGGATCGATTCGCCTGTCCTCTACCACGTATCCGCCGTTGATGCTGGAAGAAACGGCGTGGCGCACCTTTGCTTCGGTGACGAAGTGCAGATGGAATTTCCCGCCCGCGCGGACAATGTCGCCGTCGATACCGCCCGTCTCCAGCAGGACCTTGGGCTCCGTTTCCAGCCGCGTGAAATCGGCGTTCGCATATGAGTAGTACAGCTTCGCTGCCTTGGGGCCGAAGCGGATGGTGAAGTAGACCATCATTTTCCGCGCATCCTCGTCGTAAATACTCTGCGGCGCCCAGGCGGCGCTGAGGCCGGCAAAGGTGGGAAACGCCTCGTCGACGCGTACGATGGAGTGCGTCCAGTGAATCAGATCGAAAGACTTCATCAAGACGACCGCGCGGTTGTTGCCCCACCCGAACTCTTCCTCAGGCCGCTCCCACCGAGTGGAGCGGAATCCTGCCTTCTGAGCGTAAATGTGCAGGTCGGTCATCGCCACGTAAAAGGCGCCGTCGGGGCCACGCGTGATGTGCGGATCGCGAACCCCTTTCTGCCCGGCGAGCAAGGCACCGTCGAGCACGGGCTCGCCCCGGTTGACATCGGTGAAA
Source organism: Acidobacteriota bacterium (assembly GCA_037446555.1). Taxonomy (GTDB): domain Bacteria; phylum Acidobacteriota; class Terriglobia; order Bryobacterales; family Bryobacteraceae; genus JANWVO01. The sequence goes on along the minus strand of JBBIIK010000033.1, from coordinate 14,512 downwards.
GTGTAGCCGTCGCGGCTGATGGCGAAATAGGCGCAATGCGTTTCGTCCTTGAAATACACCATCAGGTACCCGGCAAGATCGTTTTCCCGCGGCGCGCGAAATCCTGCGGGGCGCTCGAGGCGCGGCACGATTTGGACGCCGGCATGGCCCCGCGGCGCCGCTCCGCGCTCTGGCTGCGGCGTTGTGTCCGTTTGCGCCCCTGCGGCGGCGAGACAAACGCCCAGCGCGAAAGTCGCGAGAGCCCGCCGGGCTTCGCGGTGGAAATGCGGGACTGGCATACAACCTCCGCTGCTGCTCTTGCAGTCTACTGGCACGCCTTGCCGGTACAAAGGTGCTTGCCGAAAAACGGAAGCACGTGGTTCTGGAACCGGATGGCCACAGCGCTTGTATGGTCGCCGGAGTAGATCTCAAAGTCATGGGCGATTCCGTAGTTGTCCAGCGCCTCGTGCAGCCGGACTGTGTCGGCGCGCAAGCCGTCCCGGTCGCCAACGTCCAGGGCAATGCCGCGGTAACCGCGCAAATCGGAAATGTACTGGTCCACGAAGGCCAGCGGCGCGTTCGCCGCCCACCGCGCCAGCACGTCTGGCTGCGGTTTGCCGTCTTTCACTGGCAGATCCAGATAGAGCGGCGGGTTCTTCGGGTTGGGCGACCACGCGGCTGCTGTGGCGAGCTGCGCCCGGAGGAAGAAGGAAAGCCGCGCCGAATCGGCCGGCGTTTTCACTTCCGCCAGCGTCTTCTCTGCTTCCGGGTTGGACGGGCCAGCCCCGCGCGGCGACAGGCAGCACGGGCTCATGATATAGAGGCTCCCGAACACATCCGCGTGCTTCATGCCGATCCGCGTGGCGCCATAGCCGCCCATGGAGTGCCCCACCAGGCCGCGGCTGGAGCGTTTCGGGATCGTACGGTAGCGCGCATCCATGAACCGTACGACATCCTCGGCGACGTAGCGCTCGAAATCGCCGACTGTCACAGAACTCGAGTACATCGATCCGTTGTGCACTGTTTTCGAATCCGGCAATACGACAATCATCTCCGGGACGCCGCGCGCGAACGCTCCCTCGATGGTCTGCGGCACATGGATCTCCTTGGCCCACTGCGCGGCGCCGATGCTGTAGCCGTGCAGCGCGTAGAGCACCGGGTACCGGCGGCTGCGGTCCCGATCGTAGCTCGGAGGCAGGAAGACCAGCGCCTCGCGGTCCACGGCGTTGCCTTCGAGGTTCCCTTCGAGGCGCGATCCATGAATGCGCACCGTTTCCACGCGCACGGGCTTCGCACCGGGCTCCACGGGCGGTACTTCAGTCTTCACCTGGGCCGAGCACGAAAGCGCGCAAATCAAGATTCCTGAGGCCGGCAGCTTCAGCACTTCGATTCCTCCCGAATTCCACTCCGGAGCATTCAGCCGCACGCCGGTTTCCGGGCCGGCTGCGATGCCCCTGCGGCGCCCGCATTCGAACATGCGCTCTGGCAAGGCATCGTATCGCATGCAGGCGCCGCGCCGCCCGGTTCGTTCCGGCGGTCCCATGAAGGGCCACTACGCTGATTGCCGGCAAACCCCAGGCAGCAATCTGCCAGCCGCGAAATGCCTGGTCTACACGAACGGGCACAACCTCCACAGGCGGCTCGGATGGAGGATCGATCCGATCCTCGCAGCAGAGGGCTTGCCACAGCCGCGGGAACGCGGCGTGGCGGTGAAGGCGCCTCGAGCGGCTGTGTTCAAGCGCCCGTCGCGCTCAGCCCGGGTTATCCGAGATTCGCCAGCACAATCCACCCGGCAAGTCCAGCGGCCAGAAACCCGGCGCCAACGAAGAACGGAATCCGGTACCGGCCTTCGAATCCGCCCAAGCCGGACTCGAGCACCGCAAGCCCCGGCTTCTGCGGGTGGCGGCGAGCCGTCACCTTCGCGCCGGGTGGAAAACGCCTCACCCACGCCTCCGCCTCGGATTTCGGGAAGTTCACCCGTACGGCGATCAGCCGGTTCGATCTCCACACTCTGCCGTCTGCCTGATATTCATATTCGATTTCCGGATAATAATAAATGATTCTTGGCTCCGTGGGATCATTGTCGAAGGGCCTTTGCACGTGGCGGACGACTTCCGAGCGCAGGATGGTCGCTTCAACTGGCAGCCAGTGAAGACTCTCCTCGCCCAGGCGGCGCATGCGACGCGCGTACAGGAGAACCGCCGCGCCCAGAACTGCGAAAATCGCCGCCCAAAAGCGGAGCAACGGCAGTATGCCAAAGCGGTTCCAGCCCCACGCATTCGCGCCGAAAAAGAGGATCGCAAACATCCACCACGTCTTCTCCCAGAGCTTCTGGCCGGGAGATGGACCGGGGGTTTGATTCGCGGGCATGGGCTGCTCCCGGCGCACGCTATACCATCTTGCGAGCAGCGTCAAGCCCCGGGCAAACCCTTTGCGGACAAGCGCGGAGCGTGGCCGGATTCGTTCCGCGGAAGCAGCGCGGGCACTCCCCGCCGGCAGGGGAGTCAGGTCGGCGCAGCCCTCCGTCAATGACCTCCTCCGGTTCGCGTTGCGAACCCTTGACGGAAGGAGGCCGCGCCCAGACCCCCGCTCCCTACAATCGGTTCCAGCCAGCAGCGCCGGCTTCACCGGCGCCAGGTCTTGCGCTCATGGCCTGGCGCGAAAAACCCATTCTCCGGAACCTCGGACTCCGCAGGCCGGTTGCGCTCTCGGTCCCTGTGCCCGGCCATCTGGCATTCAGGCCCAAAGGATCTCATTCCGCGGCCCCGATTGAATTTGCTTCCTGGGGAGGCATCAGCGGGCCCTGCGCTTGCGCACCCACCACGCAATGCAGAGTCCCAGCCCCCCGGCCGGCCACGTCCCCGGCTCCGGCACTGCCGCAATGTCGCCGGGATCGCCTGCGCCAACCTGCCTCCCGAGATAGTTGTAACCACTCAACGACTCGAAGGTCAGCCCATCGAGCGGAGTCACCTTGATGTACGCCGAGTTCTCCGCATTCACAGACCCGTCTCCGATCGACGCCCCGGCAATGGAAGCGGCGAAGTTCAGATCCACGTTCAGCGGAACCGGCACGGCAAACGATGACTGCATCCGTCCGTATTCGCCCGGGAGCCCGTTCCACAAGGAGTTGAACTCGGTCATTCCCTGTTCTTCATTGAAAAACAGCCCGGCCATTCCCAACGAGGCGTAGGGCGAATTCAGTCCGTCTGGATCCAGCTCATGCGGCAGTCTCAACAGCGACTGGAACCGCAGCATCGCTCCGCTGCCGTCGGTGTTGCCGGCGTTCAGCTCGTAGCCGATGTCCACTTCGATCAGCAGGAACCCTGTCGCGCCCGGTCCGCTGAGCCTCCATACGTCCTGAATCTCTGATACGAATTGCGCACTGCCATAGTACAAGAGGAGCCCCGGGTTGTTCGGGTCCTGGCTCCACACGCCGGTGGTCGAGCTTCGCGCAGTCCCTCGCAACACGCCCGTCTGCCCGTTTGCGCTCGCACGGGCGAGACTCAATCCTCCCGGCGTCGATCCCCACCCCGGGAGAATCCCGGAACCCGTGCCTGTCGAGGCGCCGGTTTGGCCCTCGGAGAACGCCGAGGCTCTCGCATAGACGTACGGCTCGCCGGCCAGCGCCGGATTCATCGCCGTGTTTGCGCCTGCCGAGGTCCCGTAATACGGGTGTTCCGCGCCGGCTCCAACGATCACGCTGGCCTCGGACCCTGTCGTGACCGCCAACGAAACGAAAATCAGCCCAGTTGCGATTCGCATACGGGCAACTGTAGCCCCGGCACGGCCTCCAGTTGTAGTCAGAAGCCGTTAACTAACATTTCTAACGACGAAGAATCAATGGCTTAGGACCCGCCCCACGATCGCCTTGTACTCCGGCTCGCCCGCCAGCGCGGCAATCCCCTTTCCGGAAACAACGTATCTTAACGCGTCGTCCTTCTCGGCCTCTGCCCGCCAGAGCCACTCCAGCGCACCCCGGACGTCCCCCAACTCCGCCCTCACTACCGCGACTGACGCCGCATGCATCGGCACCCGCCTCAGCCGGTCCACGATCTCCGCGGCGCCCTGACTGTCTCCCTTTCTTGCCTTCACCCTCCCCATTCCGATCAGGCAGGGTTTGTCGAACACAATCAGTTCCAGGCACCTGCCATATTCGGTCTCGGACTCCACCAGCCGCCCTTGCTCCATCAACGCGTGGGCCAGCAATCGCCTTCCGACGGCCCGGTCTGGCCGAAGCTGTCCGGCCCCGCCTTCTACATCACCCCACCTTTCCATCCTCGCCAACAGACCGAGTCTTGCCAGCTTCAGCACCTCCGACGCAGGCCGCCGCTTCAGCCCCGCTTCCACCAGTTCCAGGCCTTCCGGCGCCTTGCCGGCGATCGCCGCCCAGTCGGCGGCATACCTGTAAAACGAGTCCGTGTCCGGCGACAAGCGGATCGCCCGGACGATTCCGGCATAAGCTTCTCCGATATGGCCCCGTTCAAAAAACCCCACGTGCGCCAGGTAAAACTCCGCCTCCGCCCGATTCGGGTCGAGCTCCAGGGCTCTCCTCGCCGCCGATTCGCATCTGCCGAGAAGACGCCGGTCGTAGTCGCCCGCGTACCAGTAGGTGCGCGCCAGGCCCTCCCAGATCTTCGCCCGGCCCGGCCTGATCTCGAGCGCGCGCTCATACCGCGCCGCCGCATCCAGCAGCGATGCCAGCGGCCGCGATGCCCTCTCCCGCGCCGTTTGCAGAAACAGGTCTTTCCCCTCCGGCAGCAGCGCCTCGGCCCGGCTCACTTCCTCCCTGACTCTCCATTCCTGCCATCCCCACACCCCCACCGACGCCAGCAGCGCCACCGCCGCTCCCCAGGAGACCCATCTCCTCCACCGCTGTGGCGGCCTCACCGCGGGCTGAACCTGCCGCCACGCCGGCGCGTAACTGCCGCGCTCGATCTCCAGCCTCCAGGCCCAGTCCCGTCCCTCCCCCTCGTAGTGCGCCTTGAGTTTGGCCCGGAGCCGCGAAACCTCCACCCGCACCAGTGAGTCCACGGCCGGATCGTAGGTCTCCCCTCTGCCGTACACCGCTCCGGCAATCAGCACTTCTTTCACCCCGTCCGCATCCGTCTCCACCAGGTATTTCAGGAGCTGGGCCAGCTTCGGAGACCGCGCGAAAGCCGCGGAACCCAGCAACCGCTCCAACTCCCTGCGCCGCTCCTCTGCCGTCATTTCCACGAATATAGCAGCCGGGAAACTTGATTTTCGAACGCAGTTCCGCGGATCTCCGACCTTGCCAGGGGCCGTCGCGCGGAAGTCTCCCGGTCTCGTCCGATTCCTTGACCTTTGAAAGCCGAGCACTGCCATTGCGTCGAATCGGGCCGACCGACAGTCTGAGGGAAGGGCATAGAGCCTGAATCCGGGCGAGGTGGATGCCGGACGGCGATTCGTCAGAATGCCCCGCTTTCGGACTCAGCGGGCCGCGGCCGGCGCGGGCGAGCCGGGGGGCTGCGCTGCCGCGATTGCCACCGGAATCTCGAAGAGGCAGTCGACGGCGATTCGCGCCGGGCCGCGCAGCGCCGGAAGGAACGTCCAACGGGAGGCGGCCCCCAGAAGAGGCGCGTCCAGCGCATCGTCGGGGCTATCGAGCACGCGCAAGTCAGAAAGGAACCCATCGGCGCTGATCACGCCGGCCATCCGGATGGTGCCGCGAATCGGGCGTGGCGAGCGCGAAGCAGGGCCGAACGGGTCCGTCTGCCGAAAAGGCACCGGCGCATGCATGGCCTGCCCGCCCGCGGCCGTCTGGCCGCGTTCGGCGAACCACAGCAGAATATCGCCCGAATAATTCCGCGGATTCGGCTTTTCGAGAAACGTGAGATATACGGTCCGGTTTCCGAACAATTTCTGCGCCGTTTCCGGCACCATCGACAGCCGGACGGGGATAGACACGGTTTCGCGCCGCTGCTCGATTTCGGCCCGTGTGAACATCACGGTCTGCGGTGTGAAGTCCGGCTTTCCTGCTGCGCCTTCGGCGGCGCCGCCGCCGCTTGAGATCAGCTCCACGCCGGACGCCGGCGAAGGGTTCAGGGTGCCCCCCGCGCCGCTGCCCGTGTTCGGTCCCACCGACAGGCTGGCCAGGCGGTTGCCCTCGGGCAATGCCGGTGGGGCATCCGGCATGGGCTTGACGCCAGCCACCACGGCGGTGAGTTGTCCCAGCGCGGCAGGAGACGGCAGGGCATCGATGGGCGCCTCAGTCAGTTCCACGGGTCGCGGCTTCCTGGGAGCAGGCGGCGGCGGGGGCGCAAAGGCGCGTGGTTTGGGGCGGGCGGCGGGTGCCGGAGCCGGAGCGATCAGAGGTTCCGGCTTGGGCGCCTCCGGCTGCGGCGGCGGGGGCGGCGCAGGCTGGAATGCGGCCATGTTGGGCAGTGGCACGCTTTTCGGAATCTCGGCCGGCGCGGCGGGCTGGAAGATCAGCTGGTCTCGCGCCGGCGCGTCCGGCGTGGACGCCTGAATCGACACATTGCGGGAACGAACGCGCGCTTTCGGCGGACGCTGTCCATACTTGCGTCCGACGCTGACGTCCGGCATCCGCGTGTCGAGCTTGTACCAAACGAGCTTGCGATCCCGGGACGGCGGCGGCAGAACACGGTAGTCCTGCATCCGGAAAGCCCTGGGATTGGAGGCAGGCAGATGGAGCGCCAGCAGAAGCACGGAGACATGGAGGCTCACGGAGCCGAGCAGGGAAAGCGGACGCGCCGGAGCCCGGACGTCGAGCAAGCCCTGTGAAAGTGGCGCTCGCTCAAGGTTGGTGGCAGTCCCAGCTGAAGGAATCGTCAAAGAGGAATTATAACGGCAGCGAGGGGCCGGGGCGCTGTAGACTGGCGGCTGGCTGCGAAGCCTGCGCTACCGGGTGGCGGATTCGGCGTTTTTCTTCGGCGCTCCCGCCGGTTGTGTGAGCGGGGTAAGCGGAGGCGCGGTGGCGCCCACGCCGAAGTGCTCGGCCAGCGAGAGCAGGCTGTCTGTGATCCCCGGGCTCGGGCAAACCAGGAATCCGCCAGCTTTGCAGAATTTTGCCAGCTCCTGAAGAGCGGAAGACGAATCCGGCTGCTCGGCGAGCGAGCGTTCCAGCGCCGCGCCCAGCGCAGCCGCATCGGGGCGCGAAACTTGCTGGCCGGCAGGCGGATCGTATCCACCCTCCCACCCGGAGGGTGAACCATCCAGCGATACCGGGGCAGGCAGGGCGCCCGCCGGATGCCAGCCCCAAGAGCGCGCCCTTCCAAGCGCTCTGCGCCAGAGCGTTGGGGAGAGTGCGAAGGCCTCGCCGCTGGGGTGATACAAGATCACTGCAACACCTCCCGATAATTAGTGGTGGTGCGGAAACAAACGTATCGGCGAGCCTTCAGGAGAATTGAGAGTTTTTGAGGGGGCCACAGGTTTCCCGACTAGGCCGGTCGCACGGCCTCGCGGTCGATCTCGACAGCCACGGACCGTTGCAGCAGCGTGATGCTGATGATCAGCCTGTATTCATCCCGGATCTTCAGCAAGACTCCGGCCTTCCCTTTCATCGGCCCGCGCGCCACGACGACGCGCTGTCCTTCCTTCAGAAACGGCCACGGCGCCAGCCCGGCGCCAGAGGCCACCGCCTGTTGGAGCGTCTCCAACTCCACGGGATCCACAGGGGCGGGCTCACCATCGAAGGACACGAAATAGAGCACGCCGGGTGTTTGCAGTGCCGGCAGTCGGCGACGGACGTCCAGACTGCAGAACACGTAGCCGGGGAATAACGGCAATTCCACGATCTTCACGCGGTCCGACCACCGCCGGCGTTCCTTGTAAAGGGGAACAAAAGACGGAATGTTCTTGGACGCGAGGCTCTGTGCCACCACCCTTTCGAATTTCGGCTTCACCCGAACTGCATACCACGGCCAAGCCGACTGAATCGGGATTGCCGACGGCCCGACAACCGGGGACGACTCCGAATCGGCGTTCACTTTGCCCTTGCCTTCGCCGTTAATTCTAACCTTTATCGACCGGGTCCGGCGAGCGCGCGGGCTGAGGCATCCCCATGCCCGCACCCGGCCGCCGTTACTATGGTAGGAACGTGCGGAAAAAGATCCTGCGTGCGATCAATTGGCTCCTTTTGGCAGCCTCGCTTGCATTGGCGGGAGCGGCGTGGTGGATCGTCTACCGCCCCGGGAAGGAATTGTCCGGAGATGTGCCGGCGCCCGTCAGGGCGGAGGTCCGGATCGACCGGGACCGGTTGGGGGTCCCCCACATCACCGCGCGCTCCCTCGAAGACGCGCTTTTTGCCCAAGGTTATGTTACCGCGCAGGACCGCCTGTGGCAGATGGACAGCCTGCGGCGGCTCGCGGCAGGCGAGCTGGCTGAAATCGCCGGAAGGGCTGTGCTGCCTCTGGACATCCGCTCGCGGCAGCTCCGCATGCGCTGGCTGGCCGAGCGCTGGGCAGCTTCCCTCCCTGCCAGCCAGCGCGCACAGCTTGCCGCGTATGCCCGCGGAGTGAATCACTTCCTGGAGCAGAACCTCCGACGCCTGCCGCCGGAATTCACACTGCTCGGCTACGCCCCGCGACCGTGGCGCGTGGCGGACACGCTGCTGTGCGCCCTGGAGATGAACCGCACGCTTTCCGGCAACTGGGAGCACGATCTGCTGAAGTTCCGCATGGCCCGGAGCGGGGACCGCTCGCTTGTCGAACAGCTGTTCCCGACCCGGCTGGGAACGGAGCCGCTGCCCGGCTCGAATGCGTGGGTTGTGGCGGGTTCGCGAACGGCCACGGGGAGGCCGGTTCTCGCCAATGATCCGCACCTGCCGTGGACGCAGCCGGCGACATGGCACCTGGTGCACCTGCGCGCGCCGGGGCTCGACGTGGCCGGGGCGGTGCTGCCCGGCATCCCGGGCGTCGTGATCGGCCACAACGGCCGGATCGCGTGGGGCATCACCGCACTTCAGTTCGACAACATGGATCTCTACTTTGAAAAGCTCGATCCGCGCACCGGGCGTTATGAACACGCCGGAGGCCAGTTGCAGGCGGAACGAGCCGTGGAACACATCGGCATCCAGGGCGAGAGGACTGCCGAAGCCTCCTTCTGGGTGACCATCCACGGTCCTGTGATTGCGGAGGAAGAAGGCCGCCCGCTGGCGCTGGCCTGGTCTGCGGCGGCGCTGGATTCCGCCGAATTCCCCGTGCTCGACTGGAACCGCGCGCGCAATTGGGAGGAATTCCGCGCGGCCCTGCGCCGCCTCCCCGGCCCTAACATCAACGTCCTGTACGCAGACGCGGACGGCAATACGGGCTGGCAGGTGGCCGGACGGCTTCCCGTGCGCGAAGGCTTCGACGGCAGCGAGCCTGCTGACGGCGCATCCGGCAAATTCGACTGGAAAGGGTTCGTGCCTTTTGAGGAAATGCCGTCGTATTTCAATCCGCAGTCGGGGATCCTGGTGTCGGCCAATCACAACCCTTTCCCGGAAAATGCGCGCTACCAGGTGAGCGGATTTTTCTCGGCGCCCTATCGGGCGCGGCAGATTGAAGCGCGCCTGCGGAGCAGGCAGAAGCTTGCCCCGCGGGACATGCTTTCCATCCAGCAGGACGTCTATTCGGCGCTGCACCACCAGCTCGCGCGCGCCGCCGTGGAGGCTGTGAAGCGCCGCGGCGAGACCGCCGAAGCCGCGCTGGCCGGGGCGCGCCTGCTGGAGTCCTGGGACGGCCAGATGCGCGCCGGCCAAGCCGCGCCCTTGCTGGCCGACCTGCTCTACCAGCACCTGCGCCGGGCCATCGGGGAGCGCGCGTCGCCCAAACACGGCGCTGCATGGAGGACCTTCCTCGCGCCTGGCGTCGTCGATCGGATCGTGCGGGAACGCCGCAAAGAGTGGTTCGAGGACTTCGACCTTCTGCTTGCCACCGAGCTAGGCGAAGCCGTCGAAGAAGCCCGGCGGATGCAGGGCCGGAACCCCGAGAAATGGCGCTACGGGCTGGCCAACCGCGTCTCGCTGCCGCACCCCGTGATGGGGCGCATTCCCTGGGCGGGCCGGTACTTCAATTTCGGACCGGTGGAAATGGACGGCGCAGCGACCACCGTTTGCGCCATTACGGAAGCCTACGGGCCTTCCATGCGCTTTGTTGCCGATCTGTCCAACCTCGACGAGAGCCTGATCGTCATCCCCACCGGGCAGTCCGGCCACCGCTTCAGCGGCCATTACGGCGACCAGTGGAAGGCCTATCTGGCGGGCGGCGCGTTCCGCCTCGAGTTCACCCGCGTCGAACCGAAACGAACGTTCCGGCTACTCCCTGCACGCTGAAGTGCCCGCTGGCGCGCCGGCCCGGGCTCATTTGAGCTTGCCCATCCGTTTCGCAGCCCCCTCGACGGCAGCCACGATCCGTTCCTGCATCCCGCAATGGCAAACGTGGCCTGCCATCGCCTGCCGGATCCGGCGCCTTGTCAGGGGGCGGGCGCCGGCTTCGAGCAACGCCACCGCCTCCAGAATCGCGCCCGGGGTGCAGAAGCCGCACCGCAGGCTGGCATGGTGGAGGAACGCCTGCTGCACGGGGTGCAGGGGGCCGCCGGCGGAGAGACCCTCCAGCGTTGTGATCGCCTTGCCCTGGCAGGCGGCGGCCGTGATCATGCACGCGCGCGTAGCGCGTCCGTCCACCAGCACGGTGCATGCCCCGCACGTGCCTTGCTCACAGCCCGCGCGGACGCCGCTCAGTGCGAGGCCGTCGTGGAGGAACTCGAGCAGCGTTGCGCCTGCAGCCACATCGGCCGTGCGTTCCCGGCCGTTGACCAGAAGCGTCAGGCGCGCCATCAGCCCTGATTCTCCCACGCCGCGGCTGCTTTCCGCCGCCCCTGAGCTGGATCTTCAGGCTTCAGCCGTGCAGTTCGTCTCCCGCGACAGCGAACCGCCCACCCGGGCGGCCCGAGAGCGGCGCTGTGACATAATGAGGGCAACGAGGTCCTGTTTGCCATGGCCAACCCGAAGTACGCAGAAGCAACGCGCCCCATTCCGAAAGCGGTCGAAATCGGCACGCTCAGCGACGGCACCAGGATCCTCCGGCGCGCCCCGCGCATCCGCTCCTGCGGTCTGAAGGACGAGAAAGGCAAGCTATGCGCGGGCCATCTGAAACGCTGGTACTTCTACGGAGACGAGATCCGCCTGAAGTGGGGAGACAACGCCGAAGTCTACCGCTGCGAGAAATGCAAGGCCATCTACCTTCCCAATGAAGAAGAGGAGCCGCGCACCGGCACTCTTTGCTGGTAGCAAAAGAAAAAGCCGCATTGGATCGCCTCATGGCGGGGGTCACTCGAAATGAGCCAATCCAATGCGGCCCGCCCTGGCAGGGCGAGGGTCACGGCGGCGATTCCGCCCGGATCCGACTAAGCCTTCGTTCCCTTTCGCTCCTGATGAAGCTGCCGCTTTCGACTACTCTTCACCACTCGAATCCGGAGAATCGCTTCCCGTTACCCGGGGCTGGAACTCCGTAATGCCGTCAGCAAATCCCGTCAAGATGAATGCGGAAAAAAAGAAACCCTCTGCTGGGACCTGCCAGCGATCAGACGCATTGGGAGAGATCTTGAACACCGGCTCCCGCAAGCACTGCGTATCCAAACTCCGCTTCGTCCTTTCACCGGCCCGTTCCAGCAGAGGGCAGGTCTACAGAGACTTCATCAATTCGCTTTTGAGTGTAGCAAACGGCCTGCCATCCACGCACAGCCCTAACTGCATGATTTCAGATCAGCCCGGGGCCGCCTTTTCGCGCATGCCGGGCAGGCTTGCCCCACGAGGTGTGGCATGGTGACACGCACTTTGGCGCTCGCCCTGTGGCTGGCCGCCCAGCCGCCGGTCCAGGCGCAGGAAATCGACTATCAGGTCTATACAGACCCCCCGCGGCTCCTGCTCAACCAGCGCCGGCTGCGCCTTCTCAAGCGCGAACGGGAGAGGGAGTCCATCCGCTGGCAGCAATTCGACGCCCTGATGCGCGGCCGCGCCCGCATGAGCGAGGCGGGCTTTGCCCTCGCGCTGTGGGGTACAGTCGCCGGGTTGCCCGGCGCCTGCCGGGAGGCGGCCGAATGGGCCGCCATGGCCAATCCGGCCGATCCTGCCGAACTCCGCCAAATCGCGCTCGTCTATGACTGGTGCCAGAATCAGGCGGGCGAGGCGCTCACGCAGATGATGGCGCGCAAGCTCGCTTCGGCTCTCTCCGCGCGTTCCGGCGGCCCGCGCGAGGTTCGGTCCCTTGTCTTCGCCGCAATCGCCCTGGCCGATGCCGAACCGCGGGCCTGCGAGGCGGCCGTGCGCTTTGCCGTCGAAAGCTGGTGGCAGGCGCGCATCGTCCCCGAACTCCGCCGCGGCGCCAACCCCTTCCACACCCGCGAAGACCTCTACGCGATGACCGAGTTCCTGCATGTGATCCGCGACAACCTGCGCGCCGATCTCCGCGAGGGGCTTGCCGGGTGGTTCCAGGAACTGCCGCCCCTGCTGCTGCTTTCCTACTACCCGCAACCGTGGCCCGCTCCGGAAAACGAATACCGCATTCCTGCCTACTGGACTCCCGGCGATCCTGACTTGCGCGAAGCCGTCTTCTCCCGCGCCACCGAATTCGCCCTCGTCTCCTATGACCCCAATGCGCAAGCGCACCAGTTTCTTCAGGGCTGGCTGATGATCGACCGTTTCCTGATGCGCGGCGAGCTGGGCATCCCTTATGAATTCCTGTGGGCCAACCCTTACCAGCCGGGGCTGAGCTTCACCTACATGCCCGATGTCTTCCACGCCAGCGGCAAGCTGCTGGTCCGCTCCGGCTGGGACGAGGACGCTTCGTGGTTCGGCTTGTGGGACGGGCGCGGGCAGCTATTCAATGCGGGCAAGCGCATCCTGGTACGCCCGGAGGCCCAGCCCCGGCCTCTCGCTCTCGGCCCTGTCAAAGTGTTCTTCGCCCCTGCCGGCATGCAGTTTGAGACGGGCTGGCTGCCGCCGCCCGAAGAGGGCGAGCGCAGCGTGGAGGAAGTGGCGTTCGTGGTGGGGCTCGAAAAGGACTCGCCCTACGAAGTGGAAGTGGACGGCGAGGAGATGTTTGAGGCCCGCTCCGATTCCGGCGGTATTCTGGAGCTTCGCTTCTTCCCCGGCAGGAAGGCGGGCGTCTTCATCCGCTCCGCGCGTTGACTATCGGAACAGCCCGGCCGCCGGTGATTCCGGCCCCTCGTCGATCAGCTCGAGCGCGTTGATCAGGGCATAGTTCCGCACCGGCACGAACGACAGCCGGATGGCGCCGTATGCATCCGTGCGGAGCCCCGAAAAGGTTTTGCGCATGGCGCGTCCGGATCCGCCGGCCTCGCGCAGCAGATGAAACGAGCGCAGCAGAGTGTTCCCGTTGGCCCAGACGTCGAAGAGGCGGTAAGCCGTAGTGGAGGACTCCGGATAGCCGAAGTATTGTTCGGCCATCCACAGAGTCAGGCGGTAACTGTGGCCCCGGACCGCGTGCAAGTGGTACTGGAAATGGCCGAACCGTTCGGACTGGAACAGCGCCGCTGGCGCACCGCTAATCTGTCGCGCGCGGGGCACCCGCCGCCCGCCCAGAACGAAGGAGTCCGGCTCCCACAGATCGCCGTTGGCGTCGATCGCCGGTTGCGGCGCGGCTACCATCCGGACCGGCAGCATCCGGTCTTTCACCCCGGGAACGATCTCGATGGCGTTCACAAAGGGCTTGTCGGGACGCATGACCTCAAATCCCAGAGGCAGCTTCCCGTCTTGCGCCGGGGAGACGTTCAGAAAGACCTTTCTCATGGCAACGCCCCGCCCCGGCGCTTCGGCGCAGACATCGAGAGGCTCGTATGCTATCCGACCGTTGATCATGATCCGAAACAGGCGGGAGACCTCGCCTCCGCCCGAGGGCGCTCCCTGTCCGTACAATGTCTCGACGAAATAGAGCCGCAGTTCGTACAGTCCGGGTTTCAGCGGAATGTGATATTGAAACTGCCCCTCCCGCTGATGCCGGAACAGGCGCGGTTCGTCTACATTCACGACCGTCGTGTCGGCCTGCCGCGTGGCAATTCCGCCCTCGAAGTAGCGGTCCACCCCCCATTGCCTGCCTGCGCTGTCGGTGAACCCTCCCGACAGATTGCCGGCAAGGATTCGGACACTGTCGAGCGCAGGCGATCCGGCGGGTGGCTCCGCCGCGGCAGGGCGCCGAGCGGCGGACGGCTCTCCGCTGCGAAGCACAAGCCAGAGTGCGACGCCCGCCAGCACGATGACGAGAGAAAGTGCCGGCCAGAGAAAGCTCGGCCGTCCCGGCTTCGTGGACGGATCCGGCGGCGGGCTGTCTCGCGCCACAGCCTCCAGGCTGTAAGCACCCTTTGGAACTCTCAGTAGGACCGGCAGATCCTTCCCCGCGCCCGAAAAATACTCCTCGAGGGTCTGCCGCAGGGGGCGTCCCGCGTTTAGTTGAAGGCTGGCGGTGAACGGCTGAAATCATCTTACGCTACTTTCTCCTTCTTCGACGCAGAACTGTCTCGGCCCAGGAGGGCCGCCAGCGTCCATAGCTCCTGGTGA